>NZ_AEIU01000058.1 GCF_000165125.1 Vibrio caribbeanicus ATCC BAA-2122
ACTAGGCCAAGACCTGCATCACTGGCCACAGTTTCAATAAAACACCCTTAATTTAAAGCCGCCTTGTGCGGCTTTTTTAGCCTTAGTGCCTTTTGTGTAAATATAAACCATTATATTTGCAGCCTATCTCAAAGCTTCGATGATTCAATCATTTAGCGTCTTTTCAATACCCCTTCGTTATTTATAATTCACCAAAGCTATCAGTAGTAACTCTCGGATTTATCGGCAATATGCCCTTTCTCTGTTTCAGCATAAGGACTGTAATGAAGACCCTTCAATCTCTCGGGTGGAGCACTTTACTTCTCG
>NZ_AEIU01000057.1 GCF_000165125.1 Vibrio caribbeanicus ATCC BAA-2122
TGTGCGTTTTGAAGAAGGATTGGCTGGTAAAACAATGCTTCATCGTTTTGTTAACCCTAATAAGCTAATATCAGCTCTAGGGGCAACGAGCCTTGTTACGGAATCCGTTAAACAAACAGAAAAGCAAAAAAGATCCAAAGCTTTAGCGCAAACTCAAGTGAATAAGCGCCTACTTAATGAACACGGTTTAAACACTCCTCCTGCAATGAAAGATGAGGCCGATCAGTTCGTTGTTTCTCCTACAAATTGGGCCGGAATTATCGATCAGGCACTTGCTCCTCCTCGTACCCGGAAAAATTATCAAAAGAGCCTAGTATCCATATCGGGAACAAAGGCGGTTATTGAAACTAGATCATCAAAAAATATTATGACTGTAGATGATCTTATGACTCTGTTTGCTTTGTTTACTCTCACTGTTCAGTATCATGATCATCATCAACATCAATATCAACTCGATGCGACTCATGTACCGAATAAGACACCGCTGTATATTACAGATATACTTTCTTTGCGTGGCAAGAAAGACAGTGGCCCAGCAAGAGATTCTATTCGCGATAGTATTGATCGCATAGAGTTTACAGATTTTCAGTTACATGAACTTACTGGTCGATGGTTAAGCGAAAATATGCCAGAAGGATTCAAGAGTGATCGTTTTCGTTTTATTGCTAGGACTATCACGGCGTCAGAAGAAGCTCCAACAGAGGGCGCGGATGGCGAAATAAGAATCAAACCCAACCTCTACATTTTAGTTTGGGAACCATCTTTTTATGAAGAGCTCCTTACGAGAGATTATTTCTTTTTGTTTCCACCTGAGATTCTTAGACAGCATACGTTAGTTTTCCAATTATACAGTTACTTCCGCAGTAGAATGTCTCGAAGAAATTCGGATACCATGCTATTAACCGAATTAAATCAAAAATTGGCTCGGAACATCGAGTGGCGCCGTTTCTCTATGGATCTTATTCGAGAACTTCGTAAAATCTCAGCTGAACAAGGAAACGAAGAAGGTTTCGTTGTAAATTTATGGGGGTATCACCTTACGATCAGCGAAATTGAACAAGATGAAAAGATCAGAGATTATCAGGTTGATATCAAATGTGATGTTGAAGAGGTTTTGAGATATTCACGAGCTAGAACAACGAACGCTGGTAAACGTAATATGGCTCCCACATTACCTAACCCTCTTCGAAACGAAATGATTACCAGACAACAATTAGAGGAGATGTCTCAAATCATAGATGGGGAGTTTGAGCCGATAAAACGTAAAGAACGCTCTACAAGAGGTAAACTTGGTCGGCGGGTAAAACAAAGAAAGCATCTCGTTGAGATCAATGCTGATGAAATTACGATAACATTAACCAAATATACCTCACCAGAAGCCCTAGAGCGCTCCATAACCGCACTTTCAGCGATGACTGGTCATTCCCATACAATTATCGAAGAAGAGTGCTTAGAGTTAATGGAGAAGCTAGATTACCTTCGGGTCGGTGATGAGGTCGTGCCTTATGAAACGCTCAGCAAACTTATTGAGCTTTATAATAGCCAGAATCAAAATAAGCATTTATCCATTGAACGGCTTATTTCAGGCCTTGCAGTAAGACGCAAAGTCTGTAAACAGGTATTTGAAGATCATCTCGATGAATCAGTTTTTCGAGCTTTAGATGAAGTGGCAATCTAATTATGATGAGTTTACCCACAATGATACTACGTTACACTGACATTTTGATGACACAGAAAGGCCCTCTTATACATATCATTAAAGACGAATAGACAACCTTTTGTCCTTTCTAACTCTGGGATTTTTAATCTCTGATAGATTGGCTCATATTGTTACATTCATTCTGAATATTTTGCGAGTTCATTATTGGACTCGTTTTTTTTTGCATTTTTTTCTGACTAGGAACGATGATCAAGGGATAAGTTTCATGGTTAGGAATTTCAATCTTAACCATCAAGGGCTTAATCGAAGACAATGAGGCTTTCAGAGGCGCTTATTTCAACAGGACGGTAGGAGTTTGGTTATTTAACAGGCGACCTGATTGCTTTCTCACCCAATTGGCCGAATTTAGATAGACTTATCCTAGGCCACGGACCGAAGTCGCCTTGATTCGCGCATGCTCATTCGACGGTTATCCAGCAGCTCATCATTTTTCGGACCTTTTAGAAAACCTGTAAACTCCATTCTTCCTCCGCACAGAACACACTGGTACGGGTCATTACCTTACCTGTAAGCCCTTTGTATTGCTTGCCATACGTGAGGGGCTCTGCCTTTTTCATACTCGTCTTTTCGAGTGCCAAATACACCAGTGGAAGGAGGCGGCCCCGTTTTCTGTTGGACAGAAAACCGTAGTAACGCACCATTTTAAAATGGTACTGAGGGAGATGACTCACGTACCGCAATATCATCTCTTCCTGTGACAACGTCTTCGTTTTATGGACTCCGTCTCGATGGTCTAGATACTTAAAGACAACCGTACCACCGCTATAATGACGCAGCCTCGATGCCGATATCGGTGGACGCTTCAGGTAACGTCCAAGATAATTGACGGTTTGCTTAAGTACTTTCGTTTTTTTGGCAAAGTGAATGTTCCAGTAACGTTGATATTGACGCTCTAAGAAGCAGTGCCATTGCCGAGCATCCTGAATGTGGCCCGTGCTCGGTGTTGATAAATTGAGGTCATCATACTTTTGTCTAAGAAGTCTGATGAGACTGCGTCGCTAGTGATATTCTATGTGCTTCTTTTTAAGATAGATGGGCTTCCAGGTATTGTGCTTATCTAACCCTCCTCGGGTAACCGATAAATGGATATGTGGATGCCAGTTAAGTGCTCGACCATAAGTATGAAGGGCACCGAATATCCCCACCTCAAGGCCATGCTTTTTGGCCCACTTCAGTAGTGTGTCTGCTGCAAGAGAGAACAAATCATTGAGCAGTGTCGGATTGGCTTCGAAAATGGGCCACAGCTCGCTCGGCATGGTGAACGTGATGTGTTGCCACAAGAGCTGCAAGCCTTTGTCTTGCAGCTTTGGCAGATGACTCTAGTGTGTGGACAGTTTGGTGTGCGGCAATCGTAGTGTTTGGCGCCCATCAGGTTAGTACCGCAAGCCAACATGCGTTCTACGCATGTGATTTGCCAAAGACTGAAGGTATGGGCATATTTCCACAGAACCTTTTCCCAAGCGTTGTCTTTTTCAAACAGGAGCTTTGTGGCGCGAGGGACGAACTCTTTTTGCATACGCTGGCGATGCTTAAGATTGGAATAGTGAGTCAATGGAAGGCCTAAACAGAAAAGAGAAATGTAATTTAAACGACAGGAAATCAATAATGCTGGGAGGGAGGTGAGGTGTTGACCTGCCTATGACGCATTTTTGACTTAAAACGTACAATATAAAAGGTGAAGTAAATATGTTTGAATAATGATGACCTTATCAAAGCGTGCCCCTAAAAGGCAAATTAAGCCCAGACATTCGGTGCTCACCCTAGGGGGCGTTTGATGATAGTGTGAAAAATTAAACGGAATTAATACGGTTTTGGGGGTTGCCACATTATTAATATGCGGCAATGCCTGAAGGTGGAGGATGGGGATTACGTGTCCAAATCAAATTTAATTTAGATGTGGTGACCTACAGCGCCCTAGCTCGATGCGCAGCATCGCTACCTTGTTCACAATTCCGCCCCACACCGTTCTCAAGTACGGTGAATAAAATAATAAAATTGGAAAACGAATTATTAATAATCTATGTGTAGCTACAGACTAGATCAATAATTCTATAAAAAATAAAGGTCAGGAGGTTTAGGAATATTGGAAATATTTTCATAACAGACGAAGTCAATTTCGCATATCGCATATAAATAACCTAAACTTCCTTGGTTGGGTGCGAATTATAAATACCCATCACAAAAAATCAAATCTTTATTAAATATTTATAACATTATGAATTTATAGATATTATTAATAAAGTGGAGACAGTCGGGAGCTCAAAGTAATAATCCTTCATAGAAGGCGAGCATCTGACGGTTTATCGGGATGATGAATTAAGATATAGCGAAAAATAAAATAACGCGAACGAGTTAGCAGCCCTACTTGCTGCATAGAATCAATGAGTGAATCTGTTTAATTGCTCAGGCTAATAGCGGCTGTGCGTGAGAAAAACATCCTTGCTTAACGGTTAAACATTAGGTTTAATGAATAGATAACAAACGCTGAGCAATGCAGGGAAAGCTCAAATTATAATAGGTAAGCTTATTAAATTAGCCAATTTAGTTAGAGCCTCTAAAAGCAAATTCCCATCGCATAAACAACACCAACTTTGTCATATCGAGCAGGTAGCGGCTCAGTCCAACAAGCGATTATGCAACACAAACAGCGTGTCGCATAAGTACTAAAACGTTAGAGATAAAAATGAACATAGCCCTCCGAAAATTAACTAAAAAATATTTACCGGCATTTTCAATGCTTTGGCAATTTTATCAATACCATCAAAGTAATTTTGATAACGAAGATATCGATAGTTCAGGCAGATTTGATATTGATGAAGAATACCTCAGAGGTGTCGCTGCGGGTGACGAAGACTGTGACGCTTACTTAATTGTTGTTGAAAACAATCTCGCCGGTTTCGTGACTGTGGAGCCCACAGAAATATTAGAGCGTGAAATGCCTGAGCTGTCTGATATTTTTATCCTACCTAAGTATCGTTCAAAAGGGATCGCTGTGCATGCTGTTCGCCAGTTAATGTTAAATAGCTCATCAAATTGGCATGTAGCCGTTTATAAAAAAGACCGCGAAGCATTAAAGTTTTGGGACAGAATTTTTGCGAAATTACCGATTGAGAATGTATTGAAAGTTGAACCATCTGAGACCGAAGGCTTTCATGAATTTGTGATTACAAATAAATAAAATGGGCTTGTTACAAAAACTGAAGATGTTTCTGAGGTGCTTATCTGAGCACCTCTTTTTATGCGTAAATTCCGAAGATATTGAAGAGTTCATTGAGGAAGGTGGATCTCTCCTGCACCTTCAGCTTTGGCTCATCACGACGTAACCAAAAATCAAACTGGCCTTTACTCAACATCCTTATCCCCTCAAAACCTTGAATCGTTGATCAAGCCCGCTTTCGGACCTTGAGATTTACCAAGTGGCTCGACTTTTGTTTGCTAATGTTGGTTGGATTTTGCTGCTTAACAATTCTAGTTTTATGTTAAGATGTGGAAAACTACGAGGAGTATGATGAAAGAACTTAGCCCTACTGCTGCAAAAATCGCCGATATTGCAGAGCACTTTATTCAAAGCCGTGGCTATAATGGCTTTAGTTTTCGTGATATACAGGATGCATTAGGTATTAAAACCGCCAGTATTCACTATCATTTCAAAACAAAACAAGATTTGGCTAAAGCGGTTTTTGAAAGGTACCTAGTTCGTTATAAGTTGATATTGGATAAGATAGAGCAAGACCAAGAGAGCGCAGAGGCCCGTCTCGATGCACTTGCCAATCTATTTATCTTAACCCGAGACGATGACAAATTGTGTCTTTGCGGAATGTATGCATCTGACTATCGCTCATTAGATAGCGAACTGAGTTTTACCTTAAATCGCTTTGTTGAAATAAACGAAGCTTGGATAGAGAAAGTCGTAAAACTTGGTGTCGATTCAGGAGAGTTTAGTACTCAGAATAGCCCCAAAGATATTGCTAAGGTGTATTTTTCCGCACTAGAAGGAAGCACGTTACTCGCTCAATTTAAAGACTCCAGTTATATTCAAGAAGTCAAGACAATATGCCTCAAGTCTCTAAAAACAGGCAGCTTTTCGTAGACACCTTCCAATCCTTGATCATTGTTCCGTAACAATGATCAAGGTAAAGTTTACTATGCTGCAGTTTGCCACTTTCTAACAAAATGGTTTGGTCCGGCTTGCAGGCACTGGCTTTGTTTTTCTGTACTGATTAGCCGAATTTTTTCCGCGGTTTCACCAAAGATGACATTATTTTTGCTAAGTTCAGAAAAGGGTGAATCTGGATCTGGGATCGCGTCAATTAATAGCCGGGTATAAGGATGTTGAGGATTGGCAATAATTGAATGAGTGTCTCCCCATTCTACAATCTGTCCTTGAAACATTACTGCTGTTTCGTCAGCAATGGTATGTGCAGTTACTAAATCATGAGTAATATACAAAAAACCAATCCCCAGTTTTTTTTTCATCTCTTGCATTAGATTCAAAATTTCCAACCTAACGGAGACGTCAAGCATAGATGTCGGCTCGTCGGCTAGAATAACTTCAGACCCTACCGCTATCGCTCTCGCTAGGTTGACTCTTTGTTTTTGTCCTCCGCTGAGTTGGTGAGGGAACTTCTGCAAAGTATCATTAGGTAAACCAACCATTTTCAAAAGGGATTCTAATTGATCGACTGATACGAATTTGTTGGTCTTGGGGTGATGAATTTTAAGTGGTCTTGTTAAGTGATGTCTAATGCTATGAGCCGGGTTCAATGAGGAAAAAGGGTCTTGAAACACCATCTGCACACTGCTGCGATATTCTTTTATTTCTTTTCTACTCTTCATACCAGCGATATCTTTGCCTTTGAATAAAATCTTTCCATCAGTCACAGATTGCATTTTTACAATTAATTGCGCGCAAGTGCTTTTTCCACTGCCTGATTCACCGACGAGCGCAAGTGTACGTCCTGGATACAAGCTAAAATTGATCCCCTTAAGTACTTGGAGTGCTTTGGGGTGAGCAAAGCGCCCCCTGTATCTAAAATCTTTGGTAACATCAATGAGCTGGATAATTGGTTCTATCATTCGTATTTTCCTCAACGAGCATGTTTGAGTTGGTGAATATTTGGAAATGAAGCCCAAAGTTGTTTGGTGTATGGATGCTGAGGGGCTTGTCGAATTTGATTTGCCTGATTTATTTCAACAATTCTGCCATGACGCATGATCGCAATTCGATCACAAAATTGACTCATAAGAGCAAGATCGTGGGTTATAAAAAGTATAGAAAATCCCAGCTCAGCTCTTAATTGATAGATCCTTTGAAGGATGTCTCGTTGTACAACGACGTCTAATGCCGTCGTTGGTTCATCCATAATAATTAATTTTGGTCTCAATGAAAGTGCGATTGCAATGACAAGGCGCTGGCGCATACCACCACTGAACTGGTGTGGGTATTGGCAGAGTCTCTCTTCAGGAATATTCACTAATTTAAGTAATTCTCTAGCTCGTTGTTGAGCTTCATTTCTTGTCATTCTCTCATGATGGCGCAATACGTCAGAAAATTGCTCTAGAACCGTAATTACCGGGTTGAGAGAGTTCATTGCACTCTGGAAAACCATTGCTATTTGGCTCCAACGAAGTTGATTCATTTCTTTATCAGAGAGAGCTAATAAGTTTCTTCTATCAAACCATATTTCTCCCCCTGAGATATAAGCTGGTGATTTAAGAAGTCTATTTATAGCGAGGGCAGTGGTGCTTTTCCCGCATCCTGATTCTCCCGCCAATCCGAATATCTCTCCCCGTTTTATGTCAAAACTTACCGACCGTACGGCGTGAAACTCTTCGTCATCACCTAAAAAAGTGATGCTAAGTTCCCTAATTTCGAGAAGTATTTCTGAGTGGTAGGCGTGTTTTGATGTAAGGGAGTCCATATCGTTTCCAATGCAAGTCGGGCTTGTAATGATGATTAACTCTTCGGCTAGTTCTTGGAAGATATTTGAAACAAAAAATTGAAGCTGCTCGTAAAGTTTATTAAAAAACGACCAGGTCAAAACTTATGACTAAAATATTGTCAATAGGAAATTTAAATCATAAACAAATATTAAGTTGTGATTTTTATCCATGAATTAAATTACTAGTTAGTGCAAATATGTAACATGATTAATCACTTTATTATAATTAAATTAGGAAGATGAATTATGAAAAAAAATCATATATTATTTGTGGTTACTATTATATTTTTTCCCTTTAGTTTGTTTGCTGATCAAAATTTATGTCCTGATTATCAAGCCGTTAATACGAATGACAGAGTTTTCAATGATGAAAGCTTTAAAATTTGGGATCTATGGATGAAACCTTACTACATGGTTCATGATGAGATTGTCAACGAAGAGATGATTGGCGATGCCACATTAGAAGCAAAGTTTGATAGGGGCTCGGCTATTCACGCTGATGTAAAAGAAAAATATGTTGAAGTTTTTTATATTGGTACAGGTTTTTCTGAATGGATTCCATTAAAAAATGGTCCATACTCGGGTAATTATAAAACAAATAATGATGGAAAAATATTTGTTAAATTACCACCTTCGTTAAAAGAAGGGAGTTATAAATTTAAGATGTCATTAATTAATGATCCCGCTAAAGATTATAATTATGTTACTGATGCTTTCGGATATGTAACAGTTATTAAAAATGGAGTAAAAGTGGTTGTTTTTGATATTGATGAGACACTAACTTTGAGCAACTTTGAACAATTTAGAGCTTATCTCGATGAGGGAGACACAAGCCGTATTAAACCTCGTGTTGCTGCCGATGATTTAGTTAAATTATACAAAGAGAAGGGCTATCACATCGTTTATGTCACAGCAAGGCCTTATTGGGATGCTAACATTTCTCGCCAGTGGCTATCACAAAACCTTGGTGTTCCACATTTTACACTACGCACAAGAAAAGCGTTAACAGACGATACGAAGGGATATAAAGAGTCGTTACTTAAACAATTCTCGCGGCATGGTGCCTCTCTATATCGAGCTTACGGTAATGCAAAAACGGATGCTTATGCCTTTCTAGATGCAGGGATCGCTGAAGAAAACGTATTTATAATTGGTAAATATGCAGAAGATCTTGCAAACGAGCGGGGAATTCAAGCGATATTAGATGAGGACTTGGATCTTGGTTATGTTGAACACTTAGAAGTGATTAGAGGAGCAGGAACTCCTGATAGCTACTGTAGCTTACCAATGTAAGCTAAGTAGGAACCGACTCTATAGCGATATTGATTAAAGCATCTACAATAAAAGTGTGGGTGGTGGAAAATTCATCGTCGCACACACTTTGGCATAGAGTTTTTTTTTGGAGGTAACTATGTCCATTAATTCTATCGACCATGATGAGATGTTAAAAAAGTCAGAGGATTGGGATTTTAACGATGATATTAATCCTCAAAAGCCAACAAAAGGGGCAAAGTCTGTCCAAGTAAGACGTCGCATTGAGGCACTAAAGGAGATTCGAGAAAGTGGGTTAACCTTAGAGGAGGCTAAAGAACTCGGTATTTGGGAATAGACTCACTTGTGTTTAGCATATGCTGAGGGAGATTTGCTATCTCCCTATCACTTCCCGTTATTATTCGTGGTATAGTTGCGCTCCAACTACACAGAGATAGGCTCTTAAAATGTCTGTAAATCTTTCAAACTTGCCGGTCGAAGAAAAAAATATCATCGAGCTGGAGAAGCAAGCTGCCTTTTTGGTTTGGCAAATTCGTGAGTCAAAAGCGATGCCAGAGCATATTGAAACTCAGGCCAATAAGATTTCTGATAGTCGTGAGAGAGAAGCCTTTCTCGATTTTATCACCAAATACAAGCAAATAATGAACGTTGCCTAAAATAGATAGGGCATGCACTCATTAAATTGAAATGTCCTCTCTTTTTGCTAAAATTCTCGCGTTCGTTTGATTTAGAGAGAAACCCTGATGGGAAGAAGTTTTGAAGTTCGTAAAGCGTCTATGGCTAAGACGCAAGGTGCCAAGATAAAGGTATATTCGAAGTACGGTAAAGAAATCTACATGTGCGCCAAAAACGGTGGTGCAGACCCTGATATGAATTTATCCCTAAAGCATCTCATTGCCAAAGCAAAAAAAGATCAAGTTCCTGCACATGTCATTGACAAAGCAATTGATAAGGCAACAGGTGGTGGGGGTGAAGATTATCATCCTGCGCGTTATGAGGGCTTCGCTCCAGGCGGCGCTAGTGTTATTGTCGATTGTTTAACGGATAACGGAAACCGTACATTTCAAGACGTTCGTCAATGCTTTGTTAAAACCGGTGCCAAAATAGGATCTCCGGGAACAACAGCACATATGTTCGACCATCAAGCTGTATTTCAATTTAAAGGCCAAGATGAGGAAGCTGTGCTGGAAGCTCTTATGATGGCTGATGTTGACGTGACCGATATTGAACTCGAAGGTGAGACGATCACCGTGTTTGCGCCACATACCGAATTTTTCAAGGCAAAGACAGCGCTCAACGCAGAATATCCTGACCTTACACTAGATGTTGAGGAAATCACTTTTGTACCGCAAAATCATACACCGATCGCGGGTGATGATGCGGAAAAATTCCAAAAGTTTTTGGACATGCTTGATGAATGTGATGATGTTCAGCAGGTTTATCATAACGCTGAAATCTAGGTAATGCCTCATGTTAAGGCCGAACTATCCAGTTCGGCTTTCCTTATCATACTTTAAAGTAGTCTGAGAAAGTCTATTTGCCAATTTTCTAATCTGTGGCAGCACCGTCACGTTTAAAATGAATGCCGTTGGCCAGGATAGTGTAAAACCATGAAACCAAGCTGAGAACCAATGGGATCCAAAGCCTATTTGATAACCAGACATGATTCCTGACATAACAAAAGCCATCGTTAATGAAGAAAGCACGCCGGAGATCCAAAAATAGCGTTTGTTCATAATTACTCTGTTTGTGTATTAAGTAAATAATATATAGAATAAACACATCCGAATTTGGAAAAAATAGGCAGGATGTAAAGTTTGGATTCCATATATGGTAGCATAGACGACCTTTATCTATTTTATAATGTTGTTGAAGAAGGCTCACTTGCCGCAGCCGCTAAAAAGCTCAATGTCCCAATGTCCACGATGTCGCGACGTCTTACTGCATTAGAAAAACGACTCAGTACCAACTTAGTTCAAAAACAAGGCAGAGAGCTTGTTGCTACTGAGGATGGACAGAGAATCTTTGATTTACTGCGTTGTGGATTGGAAGACCTTGAATCTAACTTTGCGAAGGTTAGAGCAGACAATCAGGATGTTGCAGGCAATATAAAGCTGGTTATCCCACATAAACTCTATCGCTCTAGAGTAAGTCGAATAGTAGAGCAATTTCTTATTGACTACCCAAAAGTTTCTATTGAACTTGTTTTGAGTCAAGAGCAATCATTTCCACTTACCCAAAGAGATCTCTTAATAAGTTTTGATCTCACTGGAGCGGAGGATATGGTGGCTAGGCCTTTATTTCGTGCTCATCATGCGTTTTTTGCTAGCCCAGAGTATATAAAAAAAGTAGGCAAGGTAAAAACAATCGATCGATTAGCAGAGTTAGACTGGCTGAGTGTTGATCATGTGCGTGACATTTCGATTTGTGAGGGAAATGCTTTAGTTGGGCGTATTGAGATCAAGCCTAAGCTTGTGATAAACGATGTTATGGCTGTTTTTGATGCCGCTGAGCGAGGGCTTGGAGTGGCTTCGTTACCGCTCATGCACATGGATGAGAATATGAATTTGGTGCGAGTTTTACCCCAATACCAACGTAAGCCTAGGCAAGCCTATTTGATCTATCAAAAAAGAAGGTACCAACCTCAGGCCCTGAGTATTCTTGTTGACCGCCTTATACATGATGCTGAAGCAATGAAATAGAAAAATGTGTTTTATTTACAGTGTAAAGCTTGGCCTAAAGATTAGGCCAAGCGTAGGGACTTTGCCTATAAACCAGAGTAACGAAAGGCTTCTTGGGTAAGTTTTGCTAATTCTTCTTCGCTCATTCCACTATGAACGACGGATATTCTTCCAAGGTAGACCAATGGCACTGCTTTTTCTCTTTTCTCCACAAAATACTTCATCGCCTCTGCTGTTGCCACTCCTAGGTCATCACTCATTCGCATCGGCGTTGCATCTAGTTCTTGAGTACGGATTTTGTCAATTTCTTTGGCTGTTCCGCCCCATCCAGTGAGATAGATATCAGAGTGTTTTCCAGCGTTTGTTAGTGTATCCAATGCCCCCATTGTCATGGCTGTATTTGCGTTGTGGAGCATTTTGACTTCGGGGAAATTTTGTAGCACGAGTTTAGCACCATCAGCCCCACCAAGTTTCTGATATTGCCCAAAATGTTCATACATATTAGACCAATTACCATTCTCTTCAACACAGTCAATAAACCCTTGTGAACGTAAAGTATCAGTTATACCGGGTATACCTCTGTTGGCTGCAAAATTCACTTCTGTACCGAGATGATTGATAACATGTTGGCACAGAACACGAGCACCCATCGCACTCGAAAAGTCAAACCATCCATCAGGTTGGTAGGACCATTCTGGATCTGGGGTATGAAAAGCCCAGATAAATGTTTTAAAAAGTTCGGATTTCGACAAACTTTGGATATTATTTGCTTGAATACTCAGTTCGGATGGACCAAAGATTACGAAATCATAAGAGTTTGCATTCTTTAAAACCTGTTCTGTGTAATGTGTTTGAAGAGAATGCTCTATTTGTCTGGAGGTAAACTGATCGACTTCAAAAGGTATTTTTAAATCTGTTAGTCTTTTAGTTAAGGCAACAAAGTTGCGTACCCAAAAGTCAGAGATATCTGCACTAGGATAAATAATTGCAATTTTTATCGGCTTTTCTAACCCAACTTCGGTTGGTACCGGAGAGGAACTGACAGTGTCCTGGAACAAAGATAGTTTCTCTAGTTCCTTTTTATCATCTAACATATAAGAAAATGATAAAGGTGAAAAAAGTAAAAGGATCATCGTAAATATTGAGAGCTTGATGAAAGTTTTATCTGTGTGAGACAACATACCTGTTACCAAATGTTTGCTTGTGTATTAACATTATTATAAATGTATAAAAATTATCAATTATAGTTTTGTAAGTCATTATGAATATGAACTTCAAATTTGTAGCTTTAGCGTTTACTGTAGGGATACTTTCAAGCCGCTCTTGCTTGGCTGAGAGCTGTATGCCTTATGCTCAGGAAAAAGTAAACAATGCCATTGAGACGCCACACAAATGGGATGGGCCGAGCGATGGACCCGAGGCAGTTCTTGAAAAAAGTATTATCTTTGTTGCATCGGACCTGCGAAATGGCGGAGTCTATGGGGTCGCGAGAGGAATGTCTGAGGCTATTTCTAACTTAGACTGGAAGCTAAGGTTTATTGATGGACTAGGTTCAGAAGTACGCCAAGGAGCCTCGATAAGAAAAGCAATTGGGTTCGAACCTGATGCGATCGTTCTGGGTGGCATCGATGCAAATAGGCACAAAGAAGTCCTAAAGCTCGCCGAACGTTTGGGGATTGTTATTGTTGGTTGGCACGCTACGGCATTTGCCGGTGGAAGCCCTGAAATTGGGCTGTACACGAATATTACGACCGATCCTTTAGCCGTGGCTGAAGTGGCTGCACTGCTAGCGGTAGTAAGCGCAGAGGGGTCTGCTAAGGTAATCATATTTACCGACCCTAACTATAAAATTGCAGTGGAGAAAGCAAATGCGATGGCTGAAGCAATTCAGCATTGTCGAGGCTCAGAAGTACTTAGAATTGAATCGTTACCGCTTGATAAAATCGCGCAAGAGATGCCTATGACTATAAAACGCCTTTGGCGCCAATATGCAGATCAGGTTACTCATATTCTTGCTATTAATGACTTATACATTGATTTTGCCATCCCGTCTTTTGAATCCCTACTGGTAAAAAATGAGCCAATACCGATAAATATTTCAGCGGGAGATGGAAGTAAAGCAGCCTACAAGAGGATAAATAACGCACTGTTTCAACTAGCCACGGTTCCAGAACCCCTTTATCAGCATGGATGGCAAATTGTTGACGAGTTAAATAGGGCTTTCAATGCACAGGCTCCAAGTGGGTACTCTGGCCCTGTCCACATCGTAACACCAGAAAATGTTGAGGGTTTGCTTAGTCATGATCACACAGGTATTTATGACCCGAAAAATGGTTATCGGAAAGCGTATATGAAAATTTGGAAACCATAATGAAGTTTAAATCTGTCAGCATTACCCAGCGTCTTGTAACGACAAATTTACTCTCACTGCTTATCGTTAGTTTTGCAGTGATTTTGGTTATTCGCTCACTTTATTACATTGAATCGACCCTCAAAACAGATACATCAGTGCATGTCGCTCAGTTGACTGTAAACTCGGAAATCAGTCGCAGAGTCTTTGCTTTAACGTCTAGAGTAAAGTTGCTGGAACAAACTTTTTTGTTCAGCGAAACTGCGCTTTCAGAGGAAGCTTCTAACATAGATGTTCAGCTGCAAAGGCTAAGAAACCTATCGACTAATCAAGACTTTTCAGAAAAAATCGATACATTTATAGAAAACTTCCATCGCTTTTTAGGGAGCTCGCTCGCCTTAAATCGGATACTAAAGCAAACAGGTGAAATTGATGCAGAACTGGCTGAACAGTTAGATTTACTCGAGTTAGCTATCGCCGATAGCAAGCTGAAACACCTCAGACAAGAGGAATTTATTAGTCACAATAATGAGCTTGATATAATCAATATGCTGCGTGAAGCGTTTCTCTCAGCAGGAAAAATGGTTGGGGATATTCACAGCCGTATTACGCCTGAGACTGAGAAAGTTCTGCTTATAGAAGTCAGTAAAGAGTTTGATATATTCTTACTTCACTTAGAAAATATAGCCGTAAACTCGGATGATGTTTTTGAGCAGAAAAAGCGAATCAAAAAAACGGTACAAGCTTACAATTCTGCCTTGAGACGTATTAGAGCCAACCTTGATCAAAGATGGGTTGTGATGGACCTTTTGGTGAACTCACAAGTTGAGTTGCTTGATATGGTTGAAATTTCAGAAGCAAGGATTCAGCAGCAGACCTTGATGTTAACGGAGCAATTAGAAAAAGAGATCGCTCAGTCTCGTTTTAACGCAGTTGTTATTAGCTTATCTGCATTTTTGTTTTCCGTATTACTCGCCATTTATGTTGTGAGAATGCATATACGTAAACCTCTCGATGATCTTAAGAACGGTTTTGATCGGCTGGAATCTAACAGCTTGAAAAAACCAATCGACTTGGGCAGAGATGACGAGTGGAGTCACTTGGAGAGTGCATACAATAATATGGCTAATCGCCTTTCTGAGGCTTATGCAAAGATCAACGAAGAGAAAAAGAACTTCGATTTTCTTGCCCACCATGATCCACTAACAGGACTTTCAAATCGTCTCTATGCCAGTGAACAGTTGGAAGAGGCGATACGCCAAGCAACAGAGAATGACTCAACATTCTTAATTCTCTATCTTGATACCGATGAATTTAAGACAATAAACGACTCTTTAGGCCATGCAGCGGGTGACAACTTGTTGATCACCATATCGGAAGTGTTAAAAGAAATCATTGGAAAATCTGGATTTGTCGCGCGTATGGGAGGTGACGAATTCTTGGTATTGGTCACCGATATTTCGCTAAAAGAAGGCGAGGTATTGGCAGCTCAAATTAATAAAGCGTTAAGAAGACCTTATTATATCGATGATAATTTAATTTTTGTTTCAGTGAGTATTGGTGTTTGTCAGTTCCCAGAGCATGGGCGTGATCCGGAAACATTAGTGCGTAATGCAGATACAGCGATGTATCACGCTAAGCGTCACGGGCGAGATCAGTATCGAGTCTACGCGGATAAAATGACCCATGAGGTTACTGATCTGATTGAAACTAATATCGGTTTAAGGCAGGCGATACAAAATGAAGAGCTTGTTGTCTATTTCCAGCCTAAAATTGACCTTGAAACGGATAGTGTGGTCGGTGCAGAAGCCTTGGTCCGATGGAATCACCCCAAATTAGGATTGTTACCGCCCACTGAATTTCTTGAAGTGGCCGAGAAAACTGACCTCATCATTGACATTGATAAGTGGGTGTTCACTCAAGTCGTTGAATTGATCTCGAAATGGCGTGAAAGCGGACTAGATATCACGGGGCTTGTTTTTTCGATAAACTTCTCTGCCCGAATGTTTTACATGAGCGACCTCGCTGACCAGTTACAAGTGATTTTGGACAGAACAGGGTGCCATCCAAAGCAGCTCTTGTTAGAAATTAGCGAGAGAGACATGATGAGAGACTTTGAAACTTGCGTTAAAAACGTCGCTAAGCTTCATGAGAGAGGCTACAAAATAGCAATTGATGACTTTGGCAAAGGGTATTCTTCTCTGTCGGTGCTTAAGCATTTACCTGCCGACAGTATTAAATTGGATCGCAGTTTTATCGAGGATGTGAGTTCCTCAAAAGTTGATTTTGAGATCACCAGAGCCGTGCTAAAACTTGCGCGGATACTGGAGTTTTCTGTGATTGCTGAAGGAGTCGAAACCAAATCTCATGTCGCTACGCTTCGCAAAATTGGTTGTCGCTACGCACAGGGCTATGCTTTTGCTGAGCCCCTTACCATAGATAATTGGGTCAAATACATGACTCTCGACAAGACAGGAACAAAACGCTCACATTCCATTGATTAGCAGCGATTGTAAGCCTAGACTTGAATATCGTTTCTCAGACAACAAGGGAAACGTTTGCAATATCCTCATTTTTTCATCTACATTGTATGTCGAATCAAGACCCACCTATTTCCCGCTAAATATCGCAAAACATGATGGAATTCGCTCAATTAAAGGAAGTAACAAATGAAGATTGTGATTGCTCCAGATTCTTACAAGGAAAGTTTAAGCGCAGAAGAGGTTGCTAGTGCAATTGAGAAAGGTTTTTTACGCGTTTTTCCTGATGCTAACATTATCAAAGTACCACTTGCGGACGGTGGAGAGGGTACGGTTGATAGTTTTATCTCTAATGTGGGGGGGCGTCGTATCTTTCACAGTGTGACAGGCCCACTAGGCTCTGAAACAGACAGCTTCTTTGGGGTGTTATCAAATCAGACCACAGCGGTGATTGAAATGGCAGCTGCTTCAGGTTTGAATCTTATAAAAAGCCGTGACCGTAATCCTTGGCTCACAACAACTTATGGTACGGGAGAGCTGATTAAAGCCGCATTAGATCTTGGCATAAGACATATCATTATTGGTCTTGGTGGGAGTGCAACGAACGATGGTGGAATGGGTATGCTACAAGCTCTGGGTGTCAAGTTTCTCGACTTGGAAGGTATTGAACTGAAGCAGGGTGGGGGTGAACTAGGTAAATTGGCACGTATTGACTTGTCCTGTTGCGATGAGCGTCTTAAAGACACTCGATTTCAAGTCATATGTGATGTCGATAATCCTCTTTGTGGCCCTCAGGGTGCATCCTACTTTTTTGGTCCTCAGAAGGGGGCAACACAAGATATGTTTGAGTCCTTGGATAACAACCTCGCACATTATGCCCAGATCGTTCATCAGACAACAGGTATTGATATACTGGATACTAAGGGGGCAGGGGCTGCTGGTGGAATGGGAGCTGCGTTTTTAGGAATACTAAAACAACGTCTCTTGCCTGGTGTTGAAGTAATTATGGAATCAGTCGGCTTTGATAAAAATCTTGCTGACTCAACGCTTGTTATTACCGGAGAGGGATGTATCGATGCGCAAACTGTTTGTGGTAAGGCTCCGATTGGCGTAGCGAGAGCAGCAAAGAAACATGGTATCCCTGTGATTGTAATTGCAGGCAGTACGGGTGTGGATGTTGAGAGAGTTTATCAGTATGGTATCGATGCTGTTTACAGTGTTATTAATAGTGCTTGCTCGTTAGAAGATGCCTATCAACTGGCAAAATACAATACAGAATTTGTGGCCATGAATATT
The DNA here is from genome assembly GCF_000165125.1 of Vibrio caribbeanicus ATCC BAA-2122. Lineage (GTDB taxonomy): Bacteria > Pseudomonadota > Gammaproteobacteria > Enterobacterales > Vibrionaceae > Vibrio > Vibrio caribbeanicus. The sequence continues at coordinate 17,742 of NZ_AEIU01000057.1, forward strand.
GCGAAAACGCTTAGTCTTGGCGGATTACCACTTGATTCGAAGCGGCACTAGGACCGCCTTTTTGTCTAGATCTATAAGCAGAGGAAATGGACACGATTTATGGGGGTCACTTCTTCGCCACTGAAACTATCATAGACGTGTACGTCTGGTTCAGTCTTTACATATTTTTTGGGATTCTTAATTTCACGAAGCTTAATGTATACCCAAGTGACTTCAAAATGCAGTATTCAGAGCGATGCCACCGTGTTGAGTTCAAGGAAAATAACGCAGCGAAATAGTCGACTCTTACCAAGTTATTTGACGATGAAATCGGCGCTGTGGCACGCTCACAAGGGGCGAGTTGTCTTGCTTTACATGCGTCGTTACCGATTTTCAATTTAGATGACTAGATTTTCAAATCGTTGCCTTGCCTGTAAAGCAAGTCATTCTCGCTGAATCTAGCATCTTGAGGTTACTTGGGTATAATTCTTTTTGGGTTTCAGTTTGGTGCCGTGATGTTAATTGGGCGTGGAGTCACTGACTGTTACACGGTGCAACTTTCTCGGTGTATCTTTATAGTCAATGACAGCGTAATGTTGTGTAACACGGTTATCCCAAATAGCTAATGTTCCTTTTTTCCATTTAAGTCTCACTTGGAATTCAGGACGACGAGCGTGAGCGAATAGCTGATCTAAGAGCTTTTGGCTGGAATCTGGCGACATATTTTCTATCTGACGAGTAAATTGCTCATTAATGAAAAGTGTCTCTTTCTGTGTCTCTGGATGGACGTGAACCATCGGGTGTGTGACAGGGGGGTATTTTTGAGAAGTTTCGATAACTTTTTTTTGCCAATCAAGCGTAACGTCATGCTCTTCAATATTTTCAAATGCTGTTAAAGAGTGAATGGCTGACATATCTCTAAGTTGTTGCTGTAAATCAGGTTCTAAAGAATCAAACACTGCGGTCATAGAGCACCAGATGGTATCTCCACCAACACTGGGAACATGCTGCGCATGTAATAAAGAACATTTGGAAGGCGTTTTCCTCCAGGTTAGATCGGTATGCCAAATACTCTCTAATGGTTGATTTCCCCTTGTTGTTTCTATGATACAGATTTGCGGATGAGATTTTACATTTGGAAAAAATGGATGGACAGGCTCAAGTTGCCCAAATCTTTCTGCCAGAAGAAGGTGTTCGCTTGGTGACAAGTTTTGTTGATCGACAAAGATAACTTGGTGATTTAAAAATGCTTGGTAGACTTGGTCAAAGTCGGATTGGCTGCAGCGTGCCAGATCAACATTTCTTACATAAGCACCGATATGTGGCGTTAGGCGTTCAATTTCTAGCATTATTTCTCTCTATTCTTGTTACACTTAATTCATCCATTTTATATTAGACCGGGATTCTGTGAATTTTATTGATCGTTTTAATGTTTATTTTTATCACCTTAAACGAGAAAAATTATGGCCACAAGATAGTGCCAGGATTCAAGGGTGGAGAAATACAAATAGTCAAGAAATACGGTTTGCCATATTCGAGCAAAACATCGATTTTTGTTCGAAATCTGTTTTAGATTTAGGCTGCGGTTATGGCGACTTTTATCATTATCTTCAGCAAACGGCATCTATAGGTAAGTATACTGGAATTGACTTTCATAAAAATTTTGTCAAGCAAGCACGGAAAAAAGCGGGAGAAAACAGCCACTTTGTTCATGGGAACTTTGCTGAATTGATGCTTGAGATGCACGACATTGTTATTGCTTCTGGCTCACTTAACTACCGCAGTGATGATCCCAATTATTTAGCGTCAATGATTGAGTTGGGATACCGTAAAAGCAGAAAAACTTTTGGTTTTAATTTGTTAGATAGGAACTATTGTAAACCAGATGGATTACTTCAATCGTATTTTCCGGAAGATGTTGTCAGACTATGTCATCATTGGTGTGAAGAGGTTGTATTGATTGATAATTATTTGGACTATGATTTTACTATCATTATGCAAAAAACGTAATTTTTCGCTCTTGCGTTATTACCTTTGACACTCTTTTCTTTGCTCTATCCGCTTGCCTGCCTGCCTGCTGATGATCGATTAGTTTGAATTGTTATGCATATCGGTGTTTGGGACGGCAATGAACTTTAAACGTATTGAGACTTTTGTCTTAGTGGCAACATTGGGAAGCTTTCGAAAAGCAGCGGAACAACAATATACCACGCAACCCGCAATTTCGAGTCGAATTGCAGCTTTAGAACAAGAGCTCGGTGTAATGTTATTCGATAGGGACTCAACTCCTATTGTGTTAACTGCGGATGGTAAAGAGCTCTTACCCTTTGCAGAAAAAGTTGTTTTTATGGCAGATCAATTGCGACAGCGAGCCGATATAAGTCGTCAATTCTCGGGCACATTACGACTTGGGGTTTCAGAAACCATTGTTCACACATGGCTGCCGACGTTTCTAAAAGAGTTACATGATCAGTTGCCTAATTTGGATGTGGATATGACGGTCGATGTGACCAGTCATTTACGCACAGGTTTACTGGATAAGACTTTTGATCTGACATTTCTGATGGGGCCTATTTCTGACCCTGGTATTGTTAATGTGGACTTGTGTGACTTTCCTCTTGTTTGGATTGCTAGCCCAAGCCTTGGCCTTCCTGAACGAACGTTAACACTGGAAGAATTAGTTCATTACCCAATCATTACTTATTCGAGAAATACTAAACCTTTTAGGGAAATTAGTGATCGTTTTATGCAGGTTGATGGCCTACCAGTACGTTTTTTTTCATCCAGTTCATTATCGGCATGTCGAAAACTGACGTGCGATGGAGTTGGTGTTTCTGCACTCCCGAGTGATGTTGTTTCGGCAGATTTGCAGTCTGGGCGGCTTATACAACTAAATACCGAGTGGCTACCATCTGCGCTTCATTTCACTGCGTCATATTCGTCTGGGCCGCTCAATAGTACCGCTAAAATTGCCACAGAGATTGCGATGAAAGTATCAAGTGAATTTAAAAGCGATAAATAAAATTTATCAATAACAGTAAATAACCATAACTTGACATAAAGCGGCAACAAGAATAAAACCATGATTACAACTTTTTAACATTGGTTTTGTGATGTCCCGCAATTCGACTTTATCATCAGACGATAGAAAAGATGCATTGGCTGAAGTCCAAGAGCTTAGAATGAAGATCCGCGCTGGTGAATGGCGTGAGGCCACCAGTGGTGTGGGTAATGGCGTAATGCAAGCGAATGTGGTTATTTTGCCCAAAGAATGGGCAGATGATTTTTTGATCTATTGTCAAAACAACCCGATATCATGCCCATTACTTGCTGTTTCAAAGCCCGGTTCATGCCTGTTAGAGCAGCTTGGGGCGAATATTGATATTCGCTCAGATATCCCAGAATACAATATATACCGTGATGGCTCACTGTCTGATACAACTTCCGATATTTCTTCTTTATGGCAGGAGGATTGGGTCACGTTTGCCTTGGGATGTTCGTTCTCTTTTGAACAACTTTTACAACGCTCGGGTCTTGGCCTTCGCAATATCGAAGAGAAGAAGAATGTATCTATGTATCGAACCAATATCGAGACAAAACAAAGCCATCGTTTTTACGGCAATACCGTTGTTTCTATGCGCCCATTTACTGCCAGCGACGCTATTCGCGCGATTCAGATTACTGCTCGGTTACCAAAAGCACATGGGGCTCCTATCCATCTAGGGGATCCGGCATTGATTGGTATCAATAATATTACTCAACCGGACTATGGTGATGCAGTGACTATTTATCCTGACGAGCTGCCAGTATTTTGGGCCTGTGGTGTGACGCCACAAGTCGCGATCGAAAATGCGAAGCCTCCGATTGCTATTACTCATGTTCCAGGAAAAATGTTACTTACTGATTGGCTTATCGACGACATGTTGGAGTTCTGAGCGCTTATCATCTTTTAATGGAGAAAAATCTATGAAATGGACATCAAAAATATCACTTTTACTATCAACTGGCCTTTTGTCTTTTGGTTTGCAAGCCGCCAAATGGCATATGCCCACCCCTTACGGTGACAGCCACCTTCCCACACAGATCGCTTATCAGTTTGCCAAGGATATTAGCGCAGCGACGAGTGGAGAAATTGACATTGTAGTCCACTCTGGTGCCTCCTTGATGAAGCACCCGGAAATTCCCAGAGCCGTCAGGACTGGGCAAGTTCAGCTTGGTGAAGTGTTTATCGGAATTATGGGTAACACTCATCCAATTTTTAAACACGACAATATTCCATTTTTAGCGACGGACTACGCTCAAGCTAAAAAGTTGTGGCAGGCGGCTAAGCAAGAAGTAGAAGCTCAATTGAATAAAGAGGGCATGATTCTTTTGTATACAGTGCCATGGCCAGCTCAAAGTCTTTATACCAAACACGAGGTCAACTCATTAGATGATTTAAAGGGAAGCAAGATGAGAGCTTATAGCCCATCAACATCACGTCTTGCAGATTTAATGAATACTACCCCAACGACTGTACAGCTTCCTGATATTCCTCAAGCGTTTAGTACTGGCATCATTGATGCAATGATTACATCACCGTCAACGGGAGCCAATGGTCAAGCTTGGGATTATCTTAGCCACTTTACTGAGGTCAAAGCTTGGATTCCAAAAAACTTTGTGCTTATCAATAAGAGAACGTTTAAACGTTTGAGTCCTGAATCACGTCAAGCTGTATTGGATGCTGCACAAAAAGCGGAACAATCAGCGTGGAATCAAGTTGTTGAGCGTGAAGCAAGAGATACCGGGATTCTCGCTAGCAATGGAATCAAAGTAGCTAAACCCTCCTCACAGCTTTTGTCTGAGCTCAAGAAGGTGGGGCAAGTTATGACAGAAGAATGGCAGCAAGAGGCACCAAAAGAAGTGAAAGCGGTTTTGGCTAAATATCAATAATAGTGTTTAATATCAGTTAGTAATGTCATCCAGAGGAAGGTTTCGTTGATGAGTGGATTAAAAAATAGTTTGTATTTGTTGTCGGGATATTCCTCTGGTGTGTGCATTGTTTTCATTATGCTCATCATTCTTGCGCAGGTAATTGGAAGGTTATTTGGTTTTATCGTTCCTTCTGCAGAGGATTTTTCTGGTTACTTGCTCGCTGCATCTACATTTTTTGGTTTAGCTTATTCTTTCAAAGAAGGTGGGCATATAAGAGTCAATATATTACTGCAACGTTTACCAGCAAGTGTTCAACTCTTTCATGAAGTTTTTCTGTTATTTGTAGCATTATTTATTGCTGCTTTTATGGGGTTCTATTGTGCCCATATGGTGTGGGAATCATACCTCTTTGAGGAAATAACACATGGCTATATTCCTATTCCTTTGTGGGTGCCGCAACTTCCCGTGGCACTGGGTTTGGTTGGACTCAACCTTGCGATCATCGATAACTTGATCTTAGCGTTATCCGGCAAAGAGCCGATTTATAAAATCCGTGAAAGAGAGGTAGATTAAAATGGATGTTTCCACACTTTCCGTTGTGCTTGCGTTTAGCATGTTGCTGATGCTTGGCGCAGGCTTGTGGGTTTCTTTGGCACTGGTTGGCGTTGGGGCTTTAGGGTTATATATCACTGGAAATGAGCAAGTAGGACTATTGTTTGCTACATCAAGTTGGGGAGGGAGCACAAGCTGGTCTTTAACCGCTCTTCCAATGTTTATTTGGATGGGTGAGCTTTTATTTCGAACTCGCCTTTCAAAAGATCTATTTGAGGGACTTGCTCCTTTCCTTAACCATGCACCGGGAAAGCTATTTCATGTGAATATTCTTAGTTGTGGTATTTTTGCTGCTGTTTCTGGGTCCTCGGCAGCCACAGCGGCAACCATAGGTCGGATGACGTTACCTGAGTTAAAAAAGCAGGGATACAGCGACAAAATGGCCGTGGGAACACTAGCGGGCTCTGGTACACTCGGTCTGTTGATTCCACCTTCCATTATTCTTATTGTCTATGGAGTCGCTGCTGAGGTTTCGATTGGACGTTTGTTCATTGCGGGTGCCTTACCTGGACTGATGCTGGTCGCATTATTTATGTCTTATACCGCCATTTGGTCACTTATGAACAAAAACGAGCTGCCACAGACAGTGTCGATAAAATCTTCATGGGGAGATAAAGCTCAGGCGCTCAAGAAATTACTCCCTATTGTTAGCCTTATTTTATTTGTACTTGGGTCAATATATGGGGGGTTAACCACCCCGACAGAAGCAGCTGCGCTTGGAGTGTTTGGTGCTATTGTACTGGCAAAGATGACGGGGACACTCTCTGTTGATAACTTTTTTGCCAGTTTATTGGGTGCTGTTAAAAGTGCTTGTATGATAGGTTTGATATTAGTTGGTGCCCACTTTTTGACTTTGGCGATGGGATTTTTGGGGATACCAAAAGCACTTGCTGAGTGGATTGCGGCGCTGACATTGTCGCCTTTCGAGTTGTTGTTTTATTTGACTCTTCTTTTCGTTGTTTTAGGCTGTTTTTTAGATGGTATTTCTGTTGTTGTACTAACCGTTGCTGTTGTTCTGCCTATGGTTCAGCAAGCGGGTATCGATCTACTTTGGTTTGGTATTTTTATTGTACTTGTGGTCGAGATGTCCCAAATTACCCCACCAGTCGGCTTTAACTTGTTTGTAATTCAATCCCTTACAGGAAAGAGTATTTTGTATGTTGCTCGTGCATCACTGCCTTTCTTTTTTCTAATCGTACTGGGGCTGGTGCTGATAACTCTTTTCCCCCAGATAGTCACGTATTTACCAACCACTATGGTTCAGCGCTAGGAATATTCTCTGAGGTAATACTATGAAGATAAATTGTGATATGGGTGAATCTTTCGGGAGCTGGGTCAAGGGAAATGATGCTGAAGTTATGCCTTATATTGATATGGCGAATATTGCATGTGGATTTCATGCCTCTGACCCTAGCACTATGGATGAGACAGTGCGATGTGCCGTGGATAATCAGGTAAAAATTGGTGCTCATCCGGGATATCCAGACCTTATTGGCTTTGGGCGTAGAGAGATGAATGTTTCTGCACAGGATTTAGAGGCAATGCTGATTTATCAGGTAGGTGCTTTGGAGTCGTTTTGTCGTAAATATCAAACAACAGTCAGTTACATAAAACCTCACGGTGCTATGTATAACCAAATGATGAAAGACGAGGCCATGTTGAAAACCATTATGCGAGCAGTGGCGACTCTTTCACCTCAGTATCCACTTGTTGTCATGGCAACCCCCAGAAATGATGTCGTTCGAGAATTTGCCGAACAGACAGGAATCAATGTATGGTTCGAAGCATTTTCTGACCGTTCCTACGATGATGAGGGGTTCTTGGTTCCTAGGAGCGTTCAAGGGGCTGTTCATAATAGCTTAGAGTTAGTTACTGATCAGGTGACACAGATCATTATGGAGTCATCCGTTACCAGTATTAGTGGTAAAACTCTCAAGATTGATGCAGATACAATTTGTATTCATGGTGATGGAGATCATGCGCTCAGCATTGCTAAAGCTGCGATGCAATGTAAAGGTTTGCAGAATGAAAATTGAACCTGTAAACGAAACCAGTTGTATCATCTATTTTGGAGAAAGCATCAATGATGAGAATGCGGATACGATTAGATGCGCAATACCGCTGATAAAAGAATCTTTAGCTGATATTTTAGTCGATATTATCCCGTCTTATACTTCGATCTTGGTCATTTACGATTTTAGAAAAGTGAAGCAACGGGCTTGCATTACGCGGTTGACTGATTGTTTAACTCTTTTGTCCCAACACTCCGGAATTAATCACTCCAATCGAGTCATTGATATTCCGACTTATTATGGTGATGAAGTTGCATTGGATATGGCATATATATGTAAAAGCAAGGGTTTGAGTGTCGAGCAAGTTATTGAGCTTCATTGCCAAAAGGCGTACAACGTTTACGCGATAGGTTTTAGTCCCGGTTTTGCTTACTTAGGTTCTGTTGATGACAAGATTAAGATATCGAGAAAACCGACTCCACGACTGAGTGTTCCCATGGGAAGTGTCGGGATCGCAGATGATCAAACCGCCGTTTACCCCAGTTCAACTCCCGGAGGTTGGCAAATTATTGGTCGTACACCAATAAAGATGATGGATTTTCAAAGCGAGAGCTTAACCAAAGTTTCGGTAGGTGACAAGGTGCGCTTCAATTCAATATCAAAACAACAATATTTAGAACTTGGAGGCATACTGGGATGAGTTTTGAAGTTATTAAGCCTGGTATACTCAGTACTCTACAAGATTGGGGACGATATGGTTATCAGCACATTGGTTTGACAACGGGGGGCCCCATGGATGAGCATGCATTTTGTTGGGCAAACTGGTTGTTAGAGAATGAAATGAACATGGCTCAAATTGAGATTACTTGGGGAAAGCTCATTCTTAAGGCACATGAGCCGACGATAATCGCGCTCACAGGAGCCGACTTAAAAGCCAAGTTAAACGATCAATACATTAGCCCTTGGACAACATATAATATCAGCAAAGGAGATATATTATCTTTTGATTCTCCTGTTCAAGGCTTAAGGGCCTACTTGGCGGTGTTAGGCGGGTTTAATGTTAAAGATTCTTTGGGCAGTATCGCGACTATTGTTCGTGAGCATATTGGTGGCCTGGCAAATGGGGAGCCTCTTAAAGAAGGAGACCTTATTCCCTTTTCCCCATCTTCAGAGAATCATTTAAAACGGGTACCAAAATGGGCAATACCTGATTACGGAGCGCCCCTCTCTTTGGGAGTCATGCTCGGGTATCAGCAAGACTCTTTTTCTAAAACTGCATTAGATACTTTTTTTTCTACTCAGTATGAGGTTTCACAAAATATCGATAGAATGGGGTATCGCCTCACGGGTACTCCCATTAGTGGCGCTTTGAATGGAATCATCTCAGAAGGTATCGCTTATGGGTCTATTCAGGTTCCACAAGATGGACAGCCAATCATATTAATGAAAGATCGTCAGACTATTGGTGGTTATCCTAAGCTTGGGTGTTTGAGTGCATTGGGCGCTAGTCGATTGGCACAAAGAGCACCAGGTACATCTGTTTCTTTCTTTCCGATGGAAATAGAACAAGCTGAAGCTGAAAGGTATTTATTTGATCAAGTTGTGCTTGGCTAGCTAAGCAGCAATAAGATCAACCGCTTATAAATTGGATTCTTTGAGCTCATTAGGGGCTCATCGTGTAACTTATAGATTACCGACCCAAGCTTTATATCTTGTTCTATATCGCCTTCTAGAACTGTCTATTTTTGCTCTGCCTAACCGCCAAACAATTTCTTGTAAGGGTGGCAAGCTCTATGTATCCCCATGTGGGGCATTAACGGAGGGTTTCAGGTTAGTTGCTTTATATAATGATAAAAAACAATTGCACACTGTTTTTTATGTGTTACTATGCGCGCAATGTTTTTTTTGAACACTGTTCAAAATTTAGTAATGTCATACATAAATATATAAAAAGCAGAAGCTTAAGAGAATGAATATGAAAAAACTACTCCTAATCACGACACCCGTTTTAATCGCAACGGCTTTTAATGCTAGTGCTGCATCAAGTAAGAGTTCAACACAAAATTTCTCCTATCTTTCTGGTGGACTGCAAGTGTCGAAGTATAATCACAAGCTGCCCACAGAAGTGAATAGTGCCGATCATTCACCGTCTGACACAATGACAGGCGCATATTTGCGTGGAAGCTGGAATTTTACTGATAATTTCTTTTTAGAGACACGCGGAGATGCAGTTTCAAAGAATGACTTGACTATCTCAACAGGATTGCTTGGCTTGGGTTATTTTTACCCAGTAAATGATGCGTTTACCGTCTATGGCTTACTTGGTGGATCGAGTGCTGAAGTTGAGCTTAATTTGATTTCAAATGGTAATATAAATTATAGAGAGACAGGATTTACCGGAGAAGTTGGTGCTCGCTATCAAGTAATGAGTCTGTGGACTATCGAACCTGCAGTTCGTATGGCAAATTATGACGATAATATGTATGAATACCGTCTGGGGAATATTGTTGGGTTGAATGAGCACGTTAGCTTAGAGGGTAACCTAGTGCACCGTAACTATACCTCAGATAGAGCCAACAATGGCTTAAAAGAAACTGCGTATCAGTTTGGTGTACGCTATAGTTTTTAAACGGCTTTTAGAGTGGTCAGTCATGAGGCTGACCACTTTGCTTTCAGGTCTGAATCACAAGAAATATAGGCTAAAATTACACTGTAAATTTTTAATTTACTACTGTAACCCAATGATATTTAGATATTTTTGTCAATAAGACATAAATCAAAATTTTTTGATAAAACATAATATATAGTGAGATCTTAAACTCAATTATTACTGCTGAGAATGATATTCAATTCTGCTCATTTTATCTTCAATTCGCTTTTTGAGCACAAGATAAAAAGGATGTTACAGAATGAATAATGGATATAAACTCTCAGCTCTTGCCGCTTCAATTGCTGCAAGTGTAAGCTTTTCAGTATTTGCCAACGTCGAAATTGAACCTGTAAATTCTCCGTTCATCACGGATGTTAAAGGAACAATTGTTGAAGATCATTCACCCAAGCCAGTTCGTCCAGCGTTTTTTTCGCTAAGCCGTATGTTAAATAATCCATCAGATGAGCGTGGTGATTGGTTTAATGCTTCGGCAAATTACTCAAACCTCCAAGGATCTGGCGTCGACTATGTTTACGATCACTTGATGCCGCCATTAAAGCCTCAACCTATTATTGTTGCTGTGCTCGATTCTGGTGTGGACATTGCTCATGAAGACCTGAAAAACAAGCTTTGGACTAATGCTGGGGAAATACCGGATAACGGTATTGATGATGATGGTAACGGTTACATTGATGATGTTCATGGTTGGAATTTCTTAGGAAACTCCTTGGGTGTTAATATGGACCACGATACTTTAGAAGTGACCAGAGAATACAAAAAATATTTAGCGTTAGAGTCAGAAGGGCAATGGATCCCTAACGAGAAAAGAGACTATTACGAAGGAGTCAAAAAGGCTTACTTAGAATCCTTTAATTATTACACAAATGCTTTAGATCAGGTGAATGAAGCAATTGAAATGGCGAACCAGTATAAGATAGCGATTTTAGATCTGGTCGATCATAAAGATTTCTCAAAAGTAGGTCTTGAAACACTTTTATCCCATTCTGAGCCCAGTGTTGTCATTGCTGCGCAAGGGCTTCTCGATGTTTTCGAGAAATGGCGTTCATTTGATTATCTTGAATCTCGTTTGAGTCGTTATCAAGATTCTCTCAACTACCATTACAACCTAGATTTTGATCCACGCAAAGATATCGTCATGGACGATATGACTAACCCTTGGGAAAAGGGATATGGCAATAATGATGTTAAAGGACCTGTCGGTAGGCATGGTACCCACGTTGCGGGAATTATCGCTGCTGAAAGGCGCAATGGTATTGGTATTGATGGTATTGCCGATTATGCAGAGATTATGGCTGTTCGAGTAGTACCTAATGGAGATGAGCGGGATAAAGATATCGCAAATGCAGTTCGTTATGCTGTTGATAATGGGGCTAAAATTATTAATATGAGTTTTGGCAAAAGTTACTCCCCACGTAAATACATTGTTGACCATGCATTTCGCTACGCTGCTCGGAAAGGTGTGCTAATTGTTCATTCAGCAGGTAACAGCCGCAATGACAACGATATTAAGCCAAGCTATCCAAATCGTTTCGCCGCTCATTACGCCTCTGAACCCATTCCTACATGGATGGACGTTGGTGCATCAGCTAAATACGCTGATGAGACATTAGTCGCGAGCTTCAGCAACTTTGGTCAAGAAACGGTAGATGTCTTTGCTCCGGGTTATCGGGTATTGTCTACTACACCAGATAATAACTATGCGGCATTCAGTGGTACTAGCATGGCTGCTCCAGTAGTGTCTGGTGTTGCTGCACTGGTATGGTCGCGTTACCCAGACTTATCCGCTGTTGAATTGAAAGCTATGCTCATGAACCAAGCAACGGTTTATCCAGAACTATTGGTCAAGAAGCCATCTTCTCCTGACGATATGGTTCCGTTTAATAGTCTTTCCATCTCCGGTGGGGTGGTAAGTGCTGAAGTAATCTTTAATACGCTCGATTAAACATTGAGTTTAAATTCGTGACATAGTGGTAAGCGCTTTGGTTTTATATTCTAGTGATCTGACTGAACAGACTCGCTATAAAATTAACAGCGCTTACCATTAAATAACAAGTCTTTGTACCTAAGTGGCTCCATACTGCAGGGTTCAGAGCGATGCCCGCAACGCAATCCATTCTCGTTTAAGCCAGCGCCTTGAGGCTATTTGGGTATATCGATGATTAGGGTTTGCCAGTCGGTCCGAATAACCTTGGCGACCAATCCTCTAACTGCTGGGTTGTAAGACGGTTGTCTACCAGTTTTGACCATGACTCTACTAGAGGCAGTCCTTGTAGTTGTCTCAGCAGAGCAGGGTCGAGGCAACCACTAAACACCGCAGCCATGATTCTTGCGATCGACCAGTTTGGATGGGGTCTTTCACAAAGAATGATATCATCGCCTTGGCCAATATCACCACCTTCAAGGACTCTAAAATACCAGCCTGTCTTCAATGTGTCTTGAAGCATTTGTGCCATGTTGTTTTGGTTAAACCTTACATTAAGTTTCCAGCATGGCATTCTGCCTTGTGATACTTCGAGTAGAGTCGTTCCTATTCGGATCTTATCTTTTATACACACATCATGTTCAGTAATTCCTTTAGAACTGATATTTTCACCGAATGCACCAATATTATTCAGTACTGGGTTTGAGCCGATACGATTGAACCAATCAGAATAGTGTTCTATCGGGTAGATGTGCAATGCTTTTTCTTTTCCTCCATGGAAACGCTTGTCAGCCTGCTCATCATTAATCATTCCGAGAGAAACAACTTTTTGTCGTTGAGTTTGAATAGTTTTATCTATGGCGCTTTTCTCGCCAAATGCGAGTGGGGAGACAGTGCCAGTTAATGTTGACACAACCTCAGCTATTTTTTGCATATGACTTTCCTTAATCGCTAACCTCAGCATTAACGAGTATATACCCAAGTGACTTCAAAATGCAGGATTCAGAGCGATGCCACCGTGTTGAGTTCAAGGAAAATAACGCAGCGTAATAGTCGACTCTTATCAAGTTGTTTGACGATGAAATCGACACTGTGGCACGCTCCCAAAGGGCGAGTTGTCTTGCTTTACATGC
>NZ_AEIU01000056.1 GCF_000165125.1 Vibrio caribbeanicus ATCC BAA-2122
TTGTGGCACCTAAAAACATACTCCACATATGTTTAACCTTGGAGGTATCCCAGTTCCCGATGGGTTGGTTAAAGGCGGAGGCGCCTTTAAACATTTCATGCATATACCTTACCTTGGAGGTATCCCAGTCACTGATATTAGTATTAAAGTGCTCCCTTCCTTTAAAGAGGCCATTCATATTAGTTACATGAGAAGTACAAAAGCGGATTTGACCTTGTTCCAGTTTATCGAGCTGGGCTTGGTTTTTAATGCCTGTATCGTTAACAACCAGATAGGTGTCACCCTGATGGTTGAAGGTGCTGTTGATGGGTTTATCAAGACATTTCACCGTGTCTTGTGCGGCGGCGGAGGTAGCGAGAAGTAAAGTGCTCCACCCGAGAGATTGAAGGGTCTTCATTGCGGTCCTTATGCTGAAACAGAGAAAGGGCATATTGCCCATAAATCAGAGAGTTACTACTGATAGCTTCGGTGAATTATAAATAACGAAGGGGTATTGAAAAGGCGGTAAATGATTGAATCATCAAAGCTTTGAGATAGGCTGCAAATATAATGGTTTATATTTACACAAAAGGCACTAAGGCTAAAAAAGCCGCATAAGGCGGCTTTAAATTAAGGGTGTTTTATTGAAACTGTGGCCAGTGATGTCGGTCTTGCCCTAGTGGGCTGCCTGTTGCAAAGTTTCTATAGTTTGTTGACTTTATTGGCTTATGGAATGCTCTAAAACACCTTTTATGCGATGTGTGATAATATAAATACATACTAATAATCAATGTGTTATATTGTTATCTTTTACAAGGTTTGGGTAAAAATATCGAGCTTGTCCACCTGATGGCAGGCTATTAACTTTAATCTGGAATATAACTAAATGAATGTAATAAGAATGGGCGTGATGACGCTACTGATTTTTTTCTCACAGTGCGTGTTTGCAAACGATGGCAAAGCTGTTGTTGACCAATATATGCAGGCGCTAATTGCCAGTGATTATAACAAAGCTGCCTCATTCCTCGATAAAAAAACACTCCAAGACTTTAAGCACTCTATCGTAGAAATAGGCCAATTGACGAAAGACAAGAATCAATATGATCAGGTGGCGAAACATCTATTTCCACAATTCAAGACTTTAGAAAACCTAAAAGCTGCGAATCCCCAGTCAGTTTTCGCTCAGCTTTTAAAAGGGGTTATGAGTCAGCCACAAATGCGAGATATATTAGAACAATCACAGTACCAATTTATCGGCATAGTAAAAGAGAATGAGAGTGCGGCTTATGCAGTCATTAAACTCAAAATGGCTATAGGGGGAGAAATTGTTGACTCGACGGACGTCGTTCCTCTTATCGTCAATGATGGGCAGTACGCGGTCGGCCTAAAAGCGGATATCAAAGCGATGCTAATTGGTCTGAAATCGCAATTTAAGCAATAATACTATACCCAAGTGACTTCAAAATGCAGGATTCAGAGCGGTACCACAGTGTTGAGTTCAAGGAAAATAACGCAGCGGAATAGTGAGCTCTTACCAAGTTGTTTGACGATGAAATCGGCGCTGTGGCACGCTCCCGAAGGGCGAGTTGTCTTGCTTTACATACGTCGTTACCGATTTTCAATTTAGATGACTAGATTGAAAATCGTTGCCTTGCCTGTAAAGCAAACCATTCTCGCTGAACCTAGCATCTTAAGGTTACTTGGGTATAATCTTCGATACCCAAGTTATTTCTTGATATTTGGCGATCATTGAACAGGTGAAATATTGAATATATTTCACCTGCATATCACCTAATCTTGTAGAAACAAGTCACCAAAGTCAGGTAATTCTGCCAGTCGGCTACGCATACTGACTTTCCACGTATTGATATCCGATTGAAATAATATTGCGTGGTGATCAAATAACCCTGTGACCTGTGATGTATAAAATGGTGGGTAGAAGGGGCCATGTTCGATGTGCTTAAACTCGCTACCTAGGTTAAGTGGTCGATAAAACTGAATCCAACTAGCAAGCAAACCTTTGCTACAGAGTTGCAGCCGCTCTTCGTCTTGCCATTGATTGTTTGTGAGGTCGCAAAAGCCACTATGTAGTTCGTGAGGTTGCTTAGCTAAATCGCTAAGTGCTTCTCGAATATCTGATGGGTCGAATCCTATTTGGCTACGAATATGCAGAGGTTTAAGGTAGTTACCAACTTGCGTGTCACTGAGGTAATCGATATAGCGCCTAACATTGACAGGGATAACGGCCAGCTCAACATTCAGGCTATTAAAATAGAGCGATGTGAATACATCGTGAGTGGAGACCCAATCAGGTGCGACTCTCTGATTTACCTCTTGTTTGATTTGCTCAAGATAGTTTCGATTTATGGTTTTGCAAAAATGATGGCTTTGTAATTCATCTGGACAACTCGGCTCAGTTTGGTCTGGTACAAAGCGAATAAAATCTTGCTGCCTTGCAAAAGGAAGGGAACTAACCTCTGCATCAATATTAAGCATATTCAGAATCTGATAATAGGTAGCGCCATCACCCAAAACATGACTCATAGAAACAATTACAGCAAATTCATCGTCTTGGGGGGCTTCGCAAAGCAAAACTTTAAATAGGTCGAGATTGTGGTCAAGGGCGCAGAGCCCTGAACTGGCAAAAAAGGCGCGAAACTTCTGGCTATTTTTTGCCTGAGATATTTCCTCAAGAAGATCATCGACGCCTTTATCGCTACCAAGCAGTGTTGGAATATCGATTACGGTTAATATCTCAACATCACTTTGCTCTATTTCAGGAAGTTCAAACATCATACTCTGTTCTTGATCTGAGACTAACTTTGCTTTAATCCATGGGTTGCAGGCTTGAATTTGTTTGATTCTGTTTCGGAGATAGTCTTTAGGTACTTTGCCTTTGTAGCGTGTAACGGATGAGATAATTCCTTCATAGAGAGAACTGGATTTTTCGCATTCAAGTAAGTGTGCTTTAGCCATCGTGACTCCTGATATTTTATTATTGAACCAATTGCTTTTTTTTTGACACGAGACTTTTGGCATTTTGTATGATGGCGTAGGCTCTGCTTGTACTCTTTAGAGTCAGCCTAAAAATGCCATAGTCACTTTCTCTACACAGCTATATTAAAGCCGTCAAATTGTGAGTGTATCGGTCAAAGTTAACCAAGCCTAAGGGGTTAAAACAATGTTGCGAGTTGTGTTGTATTTACTGGCGCTTCTTGTTTGCCCACAAGGTTTCGCCAAAGCGTTTATTCATCCCGGAATATTGCTTGATAAGTCACAGCTTGATTACGTCAAGCACAAGATAAATGCCAATAAGGAGCCATGGCTCAGTCGTTATTTGGTGATGAAAAATCATGCTTTAGCTGCTCTGGATCATCAGCCAAATGCCAAGTGGGAGGGGTTGAATTGTGGTGGTCCTGATGGTGCAGGTAAACACGATCGATGCCGACATGAAATTAACGATGCGAGGGCTGCGTACACTCAGGCTTTGCTATGGTACTACAGTGAAGATACACGCTATGCTGAGAATGCAATTCAGATCTTAAACGCTTGGTCTGATGATTTTACTGGTCAACACGGCGGATATAATCAAGCACTGCAGGCAGCTTGGGCTCTTGCTGTTTGGACTCGCGCTGCCGAGATCATTCGTTATTCTTACCCATGGCCCAACAGACAAGTTGTCCAGTTTGAGAACATGATTAGAGATCGCTACCTTGCCGATATCGATGAGTATAATACCGACTGTTATTTTGGTAATTGGCAAGCCGTTATTACAGAGGCGAAAATTAGCGCTGCCGTATTTTTAGAAGATAGCGAGTTATTTGAATCTGCAATTATCCGTTACCAAACATATTTTCCTTTGTATTTTTATTTAGAGAAGGATGGTCAACTGCCTTTTGCGTTAAATAAGTGCCAATACGCAGCCAAACAAGCGAGACTAAAAACGTATTGGAATATTCAAAGCAAATACACACCATTGGTCTCCGGGCACACACAGGAAACTTGTCGCGACTTAGAGCATACCGCTTATGGTATTGCAGGCTATGTTAATACTGCTCAAACGGCGCATATCCAACAAAGAGATTTATTTGTACAAAGCCAAGAGAGGTTCATTACTGCACTCGAGTTTCAAGCATCATTAGATCAACCAGACAGTCAATTAGATCTTGTGTGTGGAAAAAGCGTCGAAAGGAAAGGGGGCTTAACGGGGACCTTGTTGATTGCTTATGAGCACTACACTAAAGATCACAATATTGCGATGCCAAATGTTAAGTTCTGGATGGACCATAATATTGAATTACGGCCCGAAGGGTACTTCCACTATTTGTGGGAGTCTCTAACTCATCAGCGTTAAGCCTTGATGAAATTGACTATTTTACCTTTTTAAACCAGTAGCTTTTCATATTTGGCTGCCAATTTTTTTGTGCATCTTTAGCGAGCACGCCTGTCCATAACAAATTTAGCTCTCTATTATAGGTACCAATAGAGTGACCACCATATTTGCCTTCAAAGGAGAGAACCATAGGTACTTTGCCACTCTCTCCTGCTTGGCCTTCATGACAGATAAGCTGGTTAGTTTGTTGCTTATCAAGGGTATAGCTAACATTGAAAACGACACAGTTTTCACCACAAACCTCTCCAGTTGGGGAGATATTCATTACATAACTATGGCTCTGATCAGGTGCTTGCCAAATACCTGAAAGGTCTTGGCAAAGGGCGACGGGCTTGGCTATCACGAGTGGACTACACGCTAAAAGTAGCGCAGTGATACTGAGTTGTTTAAATTGCATGGCTGTTATTTCATGAGGTTTGACATGGAGAAATCCTACCGAGTTTGTAGACCTAAGTAAAACCCTGTTTAATCGAAACATTTTGTTTTTCTCCAGTCTTGTATTCCGTGTTGGTGTTGAGCACAAAAAAATTTAATTCATGTCATTTTCATAAGTTTGCATTATATATTCTATTAACATCACATATTTACATACTTTGCACCGCGAAAAGTTATGCTTGTGCCATGTTTAAAAGGTGATGATGATCTAAAAAATCACCTTTTTAACTTTTACCTAGATTAAGAATTAGGGCGACCAAACGTTAAGAAAAGCGAAGAATGGGCGGTGACAAAATATGATGAGTTATAGATTCTCTTTGTTTGTTCCCTTTAGCATTTTACTCTCAAACGAAGTGGCTGCGGCAGACAGCCCAATGCCATTACGTATCTACGCGCAGTCTCCAGAACAATCCATCAGTCTTGAAAATCAATTGAGATCTGCGTTTCCTATCAGTAACAATGGCGTTGAGTTATTTGCTTCGGGAACCATTGCAAGCATTTGGGCTAATAGCGCCGTGGCTGATTTGGATTACTACCAAAATCATGTTTTTGCCGGGATGAATTGGCATGTTACACAAAACCTACAAGCAGAGCTGAAGTTTCAATACACCTATGCTGCCGATAACCGTCTCGATACGCTCACGATCGATTTTCACGATATGTTCAGTATCGATCAAAATGGCAGAGATAAGGTTCCTAAGCACCAATTTAATATTTCGAGTATTTATGGTAACGAAATTCACGATTTTAAGGGAGAAACGCTTGTCCGAGCGCTGCATGGCTATATGCAGTACCATTTATTTATGTCAGGTCCACATGCGCTTGCAGTGGGTGGTAGCCTCTACTACAAAAATGTCGATGATGGGCCCTTCAAAGATTCTGCTTTTGAACAGGGCGCACAAATTAACTATTCCTACTCGGCAGGGCCCCATTCTATCTTCACCACAGCAGGGCTTGTTCATCGTGATGATGACACGATACTTATTGATGCGCATGTCAAAGACACCACGACGACCTTGGCGATTGGCTATGGTTTCAAATTTGGCGGTATTCATGAAGTTCACTTGGAATATTACTGGTATGAGGGTTTTTTGAGCGATGACAGCGCGTTTTCCAAGCCCTCAACAGAGGTGGTTCTTGGCTATCGTCTAAATCTTGGCAATACGGTGTTAGAGCTTGCAACAGTCGAAAACATGGGGCTTGCGGATAATTCAACTGACATTGCATTTATGTTTGGGATCCGTTCTTTTCTATAATGAGTGAAACCAATTGAACAATTGTGGGTCTGATTTTTGGAGATATTGTTGAATTGGGGAATATCGTGATTAAGAAGTCTTGGTTAGCGCTTGTCATTGGTGTACTTGCCCTATCGGGGTGTGCACAGCAAAAGAAATCGTATTTTGTCGATAAAGGTCAATTTGTTACCAAAGAGGGAGTCGTTCCAGTTGGATGCATTGGTAGCTTAATGACTAAACTCAATGGTGATAATGCTGTAGCGAGTGTTTTTCTCACTCGAAACTCTTTTAGAGGTTGTATTGATGCCAATGAGCCTTATTTTAACGGGGATCAAGAGCTTATTCGATACGATATCATCGATAACCTAGGTAACGACACCTACAATCTGAGAGTTTGTGAGAGCATTCCGCAAGGTTCTTTAGGTTCAAGTTGTGACAAGATCACTGTTCAGTTCATCAATCGTAAATACACTACGCCCGAGCAAACCATGGAAGTGCTCAGCCTAGAAAAGTTGGGAGAATGGTAAGCTAATCTATCCAACTCACTTTACAGTACATAAAACCCATTAACTTTAAGAATTATAGGGTAATACACTGAGTCACTAGATAATAGTGTCCTAGTAACGCTCAACGATTCAACTGTAAAGCTGAAGCACTTGTGACGACACCGAGAGCTAGTATAAAAAAAAACGTCAGAGGTTCTCTCTGACGTTTCTATTTTAGGCCTATGCTAGATCATATCGATCTGCATTCATGACTTTGGTCCAAACGGAGACGAAATCATGTACAAATTTCTCATGATTGTCATCTTGAGCATAGAGCTCAGCAAACGCCCGCAGAATTGAGTTAGAGCCAAACACAAGATCTGCACGGGTCGCGGTCCATACTGTGTCTCCTGATTGACGGTCACGAATTTCATACAGGTTGTCATCAATGGGATCCCAAGAATAATTCATATCAGTTAGATTAATGAAAAAGTCATTGGTAAGCTGTCCTACACGATCGGTGAACACACCGTGCGAGGTGCCTCCATGGTTTGTTCCCATTACACGCATCCCACCAACCAGTACCGTCATCTCAGAGGCGGTGAGGCCCATGAGCTGAGCTCTATCAAGCATCATCTCTTCTGCCGTGACGGCGTAACTTTGTTTTAGCCAATTTCTAAAGCCATCGTGCACCGGCTCAAGGACATCAAATGATTCTACGTCTGTCATATCTTGGGATGCATCGCCGCGTCCTGGTGAAAATGGAACGGTTATGTCAACACCTGCTGCTGATGCTGCTTGTTCTACACCGACGTTACCTGCAAGTACAATTACATCAGCCACACTGGCTCCTGTCTGACTTGCTATTCCCTCTAGTATTCCAAGCACCTTATTGAGTCGGTTAGTTTCATTACCAGCCCAAGACCTTTGCGGTGCAAGACGGATGCGCGCACCGTTGGCGCCACCACGTTTGTCAGAATCTCGATAGGTTCGAGCACTGTCCCATGCTGTTGTTACCAGTTCACTGACTGACAGTCCGCTGTCTGCTATTTTCTTTTTCACCGCATTAACGTCGTAGCTTGTGCTTCCCGAAGGAACGGGATCTTGCCAAATCAAATCTTCGCTTGGCACCTCTGGACCGATATAGCGTGCTTTGGGGCCCATGTCACGGTGGGTGAGCTTAAACCAAGCTCTTGCGAAAGTTTCTGAGAAATAATCGGGATCTTTATAAAAGCGCTCGGAAATTTTACGATATTCTGGATCCATTTTCATCGCCATATCGGCATCGGTCATAATCGGGTTTTGTTTAACCCCAGAATTTTCTGCATCGACAGGCTTGTCTTCTTCTTTGATGTTAATGGGTTCCCATTGCCAAGCACCAGCAGGACTTTTTTTCAATTCCCACTCGTAGTTGAGAAGTAGGTGAAAATAGCCGTTGTCCCATTTAGTGGGTTCAGTGGTCCAAGCTCCTTCAAGGCCACTTGTCACCGCTTCATTACCAACGCCTCGAGTTCGTTTGTTAAGCCACCCTAGGCCTTGGTCGTGAACCTCTCCACCTTCGGGCTCGGGGCCGAGGTGAGCATCGTTACCGTTACCATGAGCCTTACCGACAGTATGTCCGCCAGCGGTGAGCGCTACCGTTTCTTCATCATTCATCGCCATGCGCGCGAATGTTGTCCTTACGTCGTGGGCAGTTCGGACTGGGTCAGGTTGCCCATCAACGCCTTGTGGGTTTACGTAAATTAATCCTAGTGTTACCGCTGCTAATGGGTTTTCTAGATCACGGACCCCTGAGTATCGGCTATTTGGGTTATTGGAGGGAGCCAAAAATTCTTTCTCTGAACCCCAATAAATATCCTTTTCTGGATTCCATATATCTTCGCGGCCAAAACCGAAACCAAACGTTTTCAGCCCCATAGACTCGTACGCGATGGTTCCAGCGTAGGCAATTAGGTCTGCCCAGCTGAGTTTGTTGCCGTACTTTCTTTTTATTGGCCATAGCAAGCGTCGAGCTTTGTCTAGGTTAGTGTTATCTGGCCAGGAGTTCAGGGGAGCGAAACGTAGATTGCCCGTACCTGCGCCTCCGCGGCCATCTGTAGTTCGGTATGTTCCTGCTGCATGCCAAGTCATGCGTATCATCAGACCACCGTAATGACCCCAATCGGCAGGCCACCAATCTTGGCTGTCAGTCATAAGAGCGATGAGATCTTTTTTGAGTGCCACAAAATCGAGCTTTTTGACTTCTTCCTTATAGTCGAAGTCGGGTGCCATTGGATTGATTCTAGCGTCGTGTTGGTGAAGAATATCAAGGTTGAGTGATTTGGGCCACCACTGCTTAACTGCCCGTTCGGTTGTCGTCATTGAACCATGCATAACTGGGCATTTGCCGGCAGTTTGCGCTTTGTCTTGTGCCATGGTAACTCTCCATTTACTTGCTCAGTGTTGATCTTGTATCTCTTCATGCGGATGGCACCGATGAGCACTTTCGTTTACAACGGACAAATCACTCACTCAAATGCAGATCTGTTACCAATTGAAGATGCATTCAAAGGATACATTTTTCTCATTGAAGTATTGGAGAGAGTTCCCAATTTGTACAAATGATAAAAATGAATATAACGTTCGAAAAAATCGATTGACGAGATGGACGTTAGTACATTGACTGATCCCGTTAATGCGTATGCATTAGAGATTGTCGAGCAATCTTGGCTAAGGCTTGTAGACTAGAAATGTCGACATAATTGGGACGGAAGGCAAAAACAATGCGTCGATGAGGGCTGGGTTCATTAAGATGAATTGCAGAGAGGACAGGGTAGTGAGTTACTAATTGAGATAGTGCCATTTCTGGAATAAGTGTAGTTCCCATGTCATTCATGACCATCTGAATAAGAGTGTTGAGGCTCGTGGCACGAAACTCTTGATTAGACATTTGTTCAGAAAGCTGACACACATCAAGGATATGATCTTTTAGACAATGACCTTCTTTGAGTAACATTAAATCTTTATCAAGTAACTCTTTTGCAGCAATTTCAACTGCCTTATTTGGCTTATTTTTTTCTAAACTAACCCAGTAAAAATCCTCTTGCCAAAACTCGAGAGTAAGTAAACCGTCGCAAGGAAATGGGGTGGCGATGATTGCAGTATCAATTTTGCCACTCTGGACTAGGTCTAAGAGAATATGCGATTGCTCCTCCACTATGTCGATTTTTGCATTGGGGTAGCTTTTCTTTAATTCAGGCAATAACCTAGGTAGCAAATAAGGTGCAATGGTTGGGATCATTCCTACCGTTAATGGAAAAGATAAGGGTTTTCGATGGCTGTGATTTAAATGTTGTAGATCATCAAGTTGGAGCATAATGGCTGTTGCTTTATCGAGTACAACTTGACCTAGAGGTGTTATCAGTACCTTTTTATTATCACGTTCAAATATTTTAATGCCGAGCTGATTTTCAAGTTCGCTAATCCCTGAGCTCAGTGTTGACTGTCTGACATGACACAGTTCAGCCGCCTTGCGAAAGTGAAGGGTTTTAGAAACGGCTAACGCGTAGGATAATTGCTTTATCGAGAGCATAGATCTCGTCAGAGTTAGTGGACTGTGTGTTTTGAGTCTAGGTCAGATACATTTAATGTTCGATTCTGTCTAACATTGAATGTGACTACCAGCCCTTTTTAAGGCATTGTTTCACTACTTTCCCTGTTAACTTATCAATCTCATAATCTAAATACTGATTGGGGGACAGCATTTTTGTTACATCTTGAACGAAATGATGAGGTCTCACCATTCTTAAAGAACCTTGGTTTTTGCAGATGAATTCAACGTGCGGTAGGTTCTGAGAATCCCTAAACTCCCGCACAAAAGTACTGGGTGTTTGATGATTTAGGTTTTCATTAACTTCTAAGAACCAATCCATGTAGTGCAAACTAAACCACTCTGAATAATGGTTCTGAAAATAGGCCTTTAGCTGGCTGTAGTCATCAGTATTTACAGTACCCATTGATATTAAATTGTGCTTACGTTTCGCATGTATGTCGTTTAACTCATTATTAATAGCGTGACAATATTTTGCATCCCCCCAAGCTTTTACGTTTTGCATGACGGCGTGAAGGATGTAGTGAACGGCGGAATATAAATGGCCATAAACCAGAGAGGATTGATAATAAAGCTTTATTGGCTCTCCCATATACTGGTTTGTATATTCAGCTGGTGCTTTCAAATTAATGTTTTTCAGATGAGCTTTTGTGTAACTGGGTGTAGAGAATGGCGAGCACTCTCTTTGCCACAATGGAATGTCTTGGTTCAGAAGATTATCATAGATGGGATCTTTTTGACGTTTGGCAGATTCAAAACTGAAAAAATCCTCGCCCACGCCGATGTGCCTTTGAAGTTCACTCTCGACCTGGTAACGCTCAAAGTCTGTTAGTTGCCCTAGTAGTTGCTCTCTCTCTAAGGGACTGCGCGCAGATAGATATTTGTCTAGGTGGATTTTATATATATTTTTGCTATTCATTTTTTCACACTTCTATATTTTGTGCGTATTAAAAGTATAACCAAATAAAATGAAATCTTAGAAACTTGTAGTATTTGATGAACATAAATGTAGCGTTTCTCTTTTGTTCGTTAATCAAGAGAGAACAGATTTCTGGGATCTATGTAACGTATTTAATGGGGGTAGAGGAAATACCAATATTCAATTTGTTGTCTACAATTTGAAAAGTGAAGGCTTCATCGATTAAATAAAATTAACAGCGCTAGGATGACCAAATGGATACACCGCATGTCGCACTGAAAGATGCGGAAAAACAGTTTCAAGATGGAAAAGAAATTCTGACTGTTTTCAAAAATATAGATTTTTCAGTACAAGCAGGGGCTAAAGTTGCTTTAACAGGCGTTAGTGGAAGTGGTAAAAGCACTCTTCTTAATGTCATTGCTGGTTTTGAACCGCTTACTGCTGGGAAACTTTTGCTAAATGGTGAGCAAACGGACAATTGGAAAATGGCTCAGTGGAGTCAATTTCGTCGCGCTCATTTAGGTGTGGTGTTTCAACAGTTTAATCTCCTTACACCACTCAATGTTAGAAGCAATATTGAATTTCCTTTGGCCTTAAACGACCTAGGTTGGAACGATTGGTGCGATCACCTAGTTGAAGCTCTCGAGTTGGGGGAGATCCTTGAACGGCATGTAGCTACCTTGTCTGGTGGCCAACAACAACGTGTTGCTATAGCCAGAGCGCTTGCACACAAACCTATGCTTCTTTTAGCCGATGAACCAGCTGGAAACTTGGACCAAAACGCAGGGCAGGAAGTTATGAAATTGCTCACTGAACTTGCCGAGCAAAACAAGACCACATTGTTACTTGTCACCCACAGTCAAGATTGGGCGGAATTTATGGATGCCCATTATCACATTCAAAATGGCAGTCTTGAAATCAGGACAAAGGAAAGTGGACGACTCGATGATGCGTGTTGATGCTATCCATCTTAAACAAGTATTGAAAGTTTTCTGTTCGCATTATCGCTATGCTCCTGTGCAAGCGATAGCCATTCTCCTTGGCATCATTTTAGCTGTGACCTTATTTGTTTCGGTTCAGGCTATTAACGATAATGCTAAGCGAAGTTATGCTCAATCAACAGAGCCGCTTAGCGCACGTGCGGAAAGTTTGATCATTCCAGCGGTTGGTCGGGAATACTTTTCAGAAGAGGTTTATTTCACATTGCGCAAAGCAGGCATCTCCAATTTACTCCCGGTTTTGGAAGGCAAAGTTCGTGATGAAACAGGCAGGCGTTGGGGACTTCAATCGGTTGACTTGGTGGCCGCGATAAATAGTCAACAACTATCCCAAAGCCGCTCCTCGCAAAGTGGCTATGACTCTTCTCTTTTTTCTACAGGTATGCCGCTAGGTGATCTTTTAAGCGGTGAACCCATTGTGTTGATGAGTTCTGCTCAAGTAAGCTCAATGGGTGGATTAGAGAGCTCGGTCTTCAATGATATTTCGGTTGACATCGTTCGTGTTCCAGACGAGGTGGGACTGGGCAGTCGAATGCTAACAGACCTAAGTTTTGGTCAGACACTACTTAATGCGTCCGGCAAGCTCAGTTATATCGCTATTTTTGAAAAAGATGTAAAACACGTGGCAGGTATCGTCGGAGATGACGGCCAGTGGATCATGAACAATCAAGCGGCCGAATTGGGCACGCTGACAGATAGCTTTCATTTAAATTTAACTGCAATGAGCTTACTCGCTTTCATTGTTGGACTTTTTATTACCTACAATGGGATTAAATACAGTTTAATCAAACGACAAAAACTTATGGTTCAGCTCCAGCAAGTAGGAGTAACGCCAACGGCATTGGTTTATGCCTTGCTTTCTGAATTGGCAATTTTGGTTGCGATCGGCACAATCTTAGGGTTTGTTCTGGGCATCCAGCTAAGTCATGTACTTTACCCTACTGTGGCGATGACACTCGAGCAGCTCTATGGTGCAACGTTGCTTCCTGGTGAGTGGCAGGGGATTTGGTTTTTCCAAGCTTTAGCCTTCACATCCATCACTCTTCTTGTGGCCAGCTGGCAACATTTTAGGCAAGCGATAAATCAACCTTTGTCATCTCATACCGGTTTTTATCAAAAGCCAGCCTCAATGAGCAGTCACCAATTAGTTATCTGTGCTTTGTTGCTTACTGGAATTGGGGTTGCTGGTTTGTGGCAAAGTGAACACCACCGTTGGACTATGGCTTGGTTGGGTGTACTTATCGTTGCTATTCCTCTTTATATCCCATATTCGCTGTTATTTTTGACCTCGCTATGTGAGAAAAGAGTAAGGGTAGGGCTTTGGCAGTATTTGTTTAATGAGTTAAGAGAACTTATCAGTCCCATGTCTCACGCCATGATGGCTTTGCTGTTGGCGGTCACGGCCAGTATTGGTATGAGTACTTTGGTTGGGAGTTTTGAATCGACACTTAAAAGCTGGCTAGATCAAAAGCTTCATGCTGATATGTATATTAGTGCACCTGCCGAGACTATTTCCCAACTGGAGCAGCAGCTATTGCGCGTTGACGGCGTTGAAAAGGTTTATAAGCAATATTCTGCTGAAGCCACTCTGCTGGGTTTACCGATTATTATAACGAGTAAAGACAAGGCTAGTTTAGAAGCAACGACGGTGTTTAAAGAAAGAGCCCGTCAGTTTTGGAGCCACTTTTACTCTGGTGATATGGTTGCGATTAGTGAGCCTACAGCGATTAAATTGGGTTTGAACCTCAATAGTACGATTACCATTGATGCGCTCAAACAGAGCAACGTCAAGGTTGGTGCCATTTTTTATGACTATGGCTCACCCAACGGAGAAGTGATGATAGCTCCAAAGATTTGGTTTGAAAATGGCTTTAATCAGCGGCCCGACAGTTTAGGATTGAGTACTTCTAGCAACATAAATGAGCTGAAAGATGACTTGATCAAACGACTTGACCTAAACCCCAATCAAATGTTCGATCAGGCAGAGATTAAATCGATTGCTTTGATGATTTTTGCGCAAACATTCAGTATTACGCGAGCTCTAAATGTAATTACCTTGATGGTTGCTGTCGTGGGTCTGTTCACGACTTGCTTGATGCTTATTGATGCTCGAAGAGCTGCTATAGCACGTTTATTTGCTTTAGGAGTTGGACGTGAAAGCTTGATGGCGCTGATGGTCGGTCAGATTTTGTTTTTGGTATTATTTACATTACTCATTGCGCTTCCTATTGGTATCTTTGTGGGCTACGTACTGACAGAAGTTATCACACTACGGGCTTTTGGTTGGAGCTTAGAGTTTATATTGAGTTGGTCTAATATCTTCTTTATTGTGTTTATGACGCTAGTTGTGTCGATAACTGCAACTCTCCTTCCTATTTGGCGGCTGGTGAATAGACCATTGATGGTAAGTTTACAGAGTGAGGTATTATAAATGCTCATGAGATTGGCAGCGTTTATTGCTGCAACACTCATTTTGACTGCCTGCGGTGAAAATAATGAACCCAGTGATAGCAATTGGATGAGTCAGACTAACTCTAATTTTGCACAAGTTGTCCCCGACAAAGAGGTTAACCTGCCAAGTGACCATGCTAGCCATGATGCGTTCAAACATGAGTGGTGGTATTTCACTGCCAATCTGGTTGATGAAAAAGGGCAGTCTCTTGGTGTTCAGTGGACACAATTTAGAGTTGCACTTTCTCCCAAAGTACCAAATCAGGACGGAGCCTCAACTCAGTGGAAAACTCAACAAATGTTTATGGCTCATAGTGCTATCACAACAAAAGAACAACATGTTGCTGATGAACGCTGGTCGCGCTCACATCCAAATGTTGCAGGAGTAAACGCCAACCCCTTTTCTGTCTATATTGATGATTGGCATTGGCGTGCAGAGAGTGTTGAGCCTTTTCCAGCTGTTGTAAACGTGAAAACAAAGGACATGTCATACAAGCTCTTGTTAGAGGCATCTGCCCCTTATCAAAAACAAGGAAATCTTGGTTTTAGCAAAAAGAGTATCAATGGTAAGGTTGCATCATATTATTTTAGTCAGCCTTTTATAAAGGTGAGTGGAGAGGTCATTGTTGAAGGGCAGCGGCATCAAGTCACAGGGACGGGCTGGTTAGACAGAGAGTGGAGTTCTCAATTTTTGCTCGAAACACAGCAAGGCTGGGATTGGTTTGCTCTACGGCTCAGTGAAGATACTGCGTTAGTCGTATTCCAACTACGAGAAAAGGGAGCTCCTGAATACACTTACGCCCGGTTAATGAAAAGAGATGGCTCCCATACGCGTGTTGAACAAAAAGACATAAAAATAAAGTCTAAGGCAATGACAGAGATAGGTGATCAAAGTTACCCGACTCTCTGGCAACTTATCATTCCATCGTTAGATGTTGATCTTGAGATAAGCGCATTGAACCCTCTTGCCAGAATGCCTCTAACCATTTCTTACTGGGAGGGACCCACTGTTATAAGTGGTTCCCATCAGGGCTTTGGTTATATGGAGTTAACGGGATACTGAGGGTATCGTAGATCTTGAGTTGACTTTGAGCCTGTATCTAAAGAGCTTGATAACCTTCTATTCGCTATCTTAAATGACGGACATTGACTATTGTCCGCCATAGGAAAATTTTTGCGACTTATTCAGTTTCAATTGGATCGAACTCAAACTCACCGTTGACTGCGAAATGATCCGATAAATGCCAATCATCCCACGTCGCATAGCTGACTCTTTGTTTGAGTTGGACTGTATTAATATTTTTTCTCGCCCTAAGGTGTTCTGAACTTACAAGAACGTAGTCCAAATATTCTACCGTCTCTCCACCGGAGTAATTCGCTCTGGCATAGCGGTTAATAGTGGGGTCGAAAGTGGCCTCTCTATGACCGTCATAGGCAGGGGGATCAACCTCCAATGTTGCGAGCATCAGCAGGTATTCTAAAAAGTCGCTATTTTTATCAATATTAAAATCACCTGCAAAGATGACGACTTCATTGCTCGGTATCTGTTTTGTCAGCATAAAAGTTCGAAGAAGACCGAGTTGTAAACGACGCAGTCTTTTGGCTTCTGGTGTGCTGAAAGAGGCCAAATGGGTATTAAAAATATTATAGATTTGCCCATTCTTATCGATTTTTGTGTATACGATCCCTTTATCTGCATGGCAGTCTGTCCCAGAACAATGGTTAAAAATGATCGCGTCTGTTTCAAGAATGGGGTACCGGCTTAGGGTGACTACGCCTCCATCGTACATGGCCATACTGTCTCCACCAACGACGTCGGTTTTATATGGGTACTCCCTTGATAAAGAGTCAAATAACGCATCTCTGTCTGATGCGAAGGCCTCTTGGAGTGCTAGCACATCATAACCTGATAGGCTGTGCTCCATAAGGTTTGCTCGTTCTGTGATATCGGAAGATACGGCAGGGATCATCCAAAGATTATAAGTTCCAACAGATATTGCATTGCTGCGTTCTTCAGGCATGGGTACGTGATGTTCGGCAATCACAAATTCAACATCATCAAAACCTGATGTGTATATTGCTTTCATCCCATATTCAGTATGATTACCATTTTGATCGTGTAGCTTCACGACATATGGGTCGTAGTCTGTCTTTAAATTCATATCTTTATAGCCGTATGATAAATGGGTACCAGCCCCATGCCCTTCAAATTTGAGCTGAGCAAGAGGTGTTTCGGATGTCCAATACCATTCACCTTCTTCATTTTGTCTCGACACATGAAAGTAATAATTGTAGATGGCCCCATTCTCAATTCCGTAGTAGCGATTAAATGTCGCGAGTTTTACTTTTTGGTAGGGTTGAATGACTAATACACCCTGAGGGTTATGTTCAGGTAAATGATATTGGTTGCCTTCTTCGACAGGTGCTGTCGTGTCAGTTATTAAACTTACCCGAATGGGGGAGTCGGTACGATTGATATAGTAAGCAGATGTTGCCATCGACTGAAATGCCATCAACCACAACAGTGCCACCATAATTAACTTTCTTGTCATTTTTCTTCCTTGTTTTTATTTTACATGTTGGTTTAAAAGTAACCTACTCCGCATAAGCAACCGATTGCAATTCTGGAAAATAAAAACTGTGCTCTGGATTTTGAATGTGATCAAATTGTTTCATATGTTAATTTATGTGATTTTTTGTAAGTTACTATTTCTTAAATTTATCGATAAATCAGTGGTCTTGATTCAAGATAAGGTGACGATTAGATGATGTTATTATTTTTAGTACACTAATAAATTAATTAATTTATTAATAGAGTGTGGTGTTACGGCTAGGGCCTTCCCAGTCTAGCGAGGCAAGGGAATGAATAACGACTATTAATGGCAACGTTACCTAATTTTACTCAAATTATTAGAGGCTTTAAATAAATAGAGAGAGAAGACTAGTCCAAATTACTGTTACATGTTTGAGGTTTTTATTGTTATTTTTTTGTGACAAAGTGCAGGGGTTCATAAAAATATCATTTGAGTACAAAGTAATTTTCGTGCATTTTATATTTAATTGATCGTTCAATTAAAAACGAAGGAAACCTTGAATGCCAAAGGTAGGAATGCCAAATATTCGAAAGCCTCAACTTGTTCAAGCGACAATGACGGTCATAGATAGAGTTGGTTTGCACTCTGCGAGCATTTCGTTGATTAGTCGAGAAGCTGGCGTGTCTTCAGGAATCATTAATCATTATTTCGGTGGTAAGCACGAGCTTTTACAAGAAACGATGCGTGAGATACTCAGGCAATTGTCATCAACGGTCACTGCTAAGCTGAACGATTTACCCAAAACGGCGCACGTGCAACGTATAAACGCGATTATTGATGGGAACTTTGTTGGTTACCAAGCTCGAAGAAAGGTGGCGAATACATGGCTAGCATTTTGGTGTTATTCGGCACACGACACTGAGTTGAAAAGACTACAAAAAGTCAATGAAAAACGGCTAATTTCGCACCTTAAGATTGAATTGAAAGCTATGTTCGAGCCAGAGCAAGCAGACATTATTGTTATGGGTATTGCTTCTCTTATCGATGGTTTATGGCTGAGGGGTACTCTAAGCCCTGAGGGTATCGATGTAGGAAAAGCGAGACTTATTATCAATGATTATCTTGATAAACAACTTACCTTTTATTCTCAAAAACAAACATATGAGTCATAAGTTCACATGGAAATGAAATCTTTATATATCAATGGCACCCTTTGCTCGGCAAGTTCCAATGAATACTTCACCACTTATAATCCAGCGAATGGTGAACCTCTAGCAACATTAGGGCAAGCGAGTCAACATGATGTTGACCTTGCAGTGGAGTCGGCGAAAAAGGGCTTTGAGGTTTGGTCAGAAATGACAGCAGTGGAAAGGAGCCGAATTCTACTAAAAGCGGTTGCTATTTTACGGGAGAGAAATGATGAGCTCGCAAAGCTCGAAGTCTCTGACACTGGCAAACCATTACAAGAGGCAATCTGTGTTGATATTCAAACCGGTGCTGACGTAATCGAATATTTTGCAGGGCTTGCGCCGACACTACAGGGAGAGCAGCAACCGCTGGGCACATCTCAATTTTTTTACACGCGTCGCGAACCATTGGGGATTTGCGCTGGCATAGGGGCTTGGAATTACCCGATACAAATCGCGATGTGGAAATCTGCGCCAGCACTTGCCGCAGGAAATGTCATGATTTTTAAACCCTCAGAAGAGACGCCTTTGTCAGCTTTGAAGTTAGCAGAAATCTTTAGTGAGGCTGGGATGCCTGCTGGCGTTTTTAATGTTGTGCAAGGTGACTATAGAGTCGGTCAAATGTTAACAGCACACAATGATATTGCGAAGGTTTCTTTTACTGGTGAGTGTGGTACGGGTAAACAGGTCATGTCTGATTGTGCGAGAACATTAAAGCCTGTGACTATGGAACTCGGTGGAAAATCGCCGCTGGTTATATTTGACGATGCAAACTTAGATGATGCAGTTTCTGCAGCCATGGTGGCGAATTTTTATACCCAAGGCGAGGTTTGCACAAATGGGACACGCGTCTTTGTGCATGAATCTATCTATGACGAATTTATTGACCAGTTAAAAAATCGTACTGAAAAGCTTATCACTGGGAATCCAATGGAAATGGAGACTCAAATAGGAGCACTCATTTCAAAAGAGCACTTGGGTAAGGTTCTGTCAGCAATTGATAGTGCTAAGGATTGCGGGGCGACGCTTTTGACGGGTGGCTACCAACTAAAAGATCACGGACTAGAGAGTGGGAACTTTGTTGTACCAACGGTATTTGTTGATTGTACTGATGACATGCCACATGTCCAAAATGAGATCTTTGGTCCAGTGATGTCAGTGCTCAAATTTAATGATGAATCTGAAGTCATTCGAAGAGCAAATAGTACCGATTTTGGTTTAGCTGCTGGTGTTTTTACCAATAACGTACAAAGAGCCCATCGTGTTATCCATCAGCTTCAAGCTGGAATTTGTTGGGTAAATACTTGGGGTGACTCGCCAGCAGAGATGCCCGTTGGAGGTTATAAGCAGTCGGGAATTGGGCGTGAGAATGGTCCAGAAACTCTACTTCACTATACACAGACGAAGAGCATTTTAATCGAATTGGGTCGATATGAGAGTCCTTACGCGTAAAAAACGATTCAGGGAAAAATAGTGATGGAAAACAGCTACGATTTTATTATTGTCGGCGCAGGTTCTGCCGGTTGCGTCTTGGCAGACAGATTATCAGCAAGTGGTGAATATCGCGTTTTACTTTTGGAGGCGGGAGGTACGGATAAAAGTATTTTTATTCAAATGCCCACAGCACTCTCTTATCCGATGAATACTGAGCGATATGCTTGGCAGTTTGAAACGTCTGAGGAAATGGGTCTAGATGGAAGAAGGCTTCATTGCCCGCGAGGGAGAGTTTTGGGAGGTAGTTCTTCTATTAATGGAATGGTTTATGTTCGCGGTCATGCTTGTGACTTTGATGAGTGGGAGGAAAACGGAGCCACTGGGTGGAGTTACTTATCCTGCTTACCGTATTTTAAGCGTGCAGAATCTTGGTTTAAGGGGGGAGATTCATACCGAGGGGGACAGGGACCCGTTGGAACCTGTGCTGGAAATAATATGAAGCTTAACCCTCTCTACAAGGCATTTATTGAGGCAGGAAAAGACGCCGGCTATCCAGAAACGGATGACTATAACGGTTATCAGCAAGAAGGCTTCGGTTCAATGCATATGACGGTGGATAAGGGGGTACGTGCATCTACCTCTAACGCCTACTTAAGGCGCGCCCTCAAGCGTAAAAATTTGACTTTAGTTAAAGGTGTTGTGGTTCATAAAGTACATATTGATGGCCACAGAGCAACTGGGGTTGAATATGAAAAAAATGGTAAAACTCACGATGTAAATGCTTTAAAAGAAGTGATTTCTAGTGCTGGTTCTATCGGTTCGCCACAGCTTCTACAACTTTCTGGTATAGGGCCTCAAGACGTTTTATCCAAAGCAAAAATTGAACAAGTTATCGATTTGCCCGGAGTTGGACGCAACCTCCAAGATCATTTAGAAGTTTATTTTCAATATCATTGCAAACAACCAATCACTCTTAATAGCAAACTAGGGCTCTTGAGTAAGGCGAAAATTGGTACAGAGTGGATATTGACTCGCAAAGGGCTTGGTGCGACAAATCACTTTGAGTCGTGTGCATTTATTCGCTCGCGCGAGGGATTAAAGTGGCCAAATATTCAGTACCATTTTTTGCCAGCGGCAATGCGCTACGATGGTCGAGCTGCATTTGATGGGCACGGCTTTCAAGTTCATGTTGGGCCTAATAAGCCTGAAAGTCGTGGTCAAGTGGAGGTTGTGTCGAGTGATCCTCGTGTAAAACCAAATATCACATTCAATTACATTTCTACAGAGCAAGATCGCCAAGATTGGCGAGACTGTATCAGACTAACACGCGAAATTCTCCAGCAGCCAGCAATGGATAAATTCCGTGGGGATGAAATTCAGCCGGGTATCAGCATAACAAGCGATGAAGATATTGATGCTTGGGTTAAACAAAATGTTGAGAGCGCTTATCACCCTTCCTGCACATGTAAAATGGGGGCGGAGAATGACCCCTTGGCGGTATTAGACTCATCATGTCGAGTTCGGGGAGTTGAGAATTTAAGGGTTGTGGATTCATCAGTATTTCCCACGATTCCTAATGGAAACTTAAATGCCCCTACTATTATGGTAGCCGAGCGAGTGGCCGATATGATTCTATCCAAACCGTTACTAAAAAGTGAGCAAATAGAAGTCTGGATAGATCCTAATTGGAGGGAGAAACAGCGTCTCAACTCTCCTAAAAGGCTTGCTGAACAGATTTAAATAAAACGATCAGTAATAAATACAAGGAAATGATTATGTTAAAAATCAAAAGGACAATAGCCACTTCGGCAATATTGGCCGTGGCTCTGAATGTCAATGCAAACCAGTGTGATACGGTACGTTTTGCTGATGTTGGTTGGACAGATATCACTGCTACGACAGCGGTGACATCTGAATTACTTAAAGGAATGGGCTATCAGACAGAGACAGATCTCCTATCGGTTCCGGTAACATACTCGTCGATGGCGAATGGTGATATTGATGTGTTTTTGGGCAACTGGATGCCGACGATGGAGGCTGACATCGCAAAATATCGCGATGAAGGTACGGTGGAGACAGTAAGAGCAAATTTGGAGGGTGCCAAATATACATTGGCCGTACCCAAGTATGTTTATGATGCTGGAGTAAAGAATTTCTCAGATTTAGTTAAGCATTCCGACAAGTTCAAAGGCCGCATCTATGGTATTGAGCCCGGTAATGATGGGAATCGTCTTATCCAATCTATGATAGACAAAAATGCGTTTGGCTTAAAAGATTTTAAGTTGGTCGAATCAAGTGAAGCTGGAATGGTTTCTCAGGTGAGTCGTGCTGCTCGAAGAAATCAATGGATTGTCTACCTTGGGTGGGCTCCACACCCAATGAATAGTAATGTTGAAATGACCTATCTATCTGGTGGTGATGACTTCTTTGGTCCGAACTATGGTGGCGCCAATGTCTATACAAATGTGCGCAGTAATTATTTATCTGAATGTCAAAATGTCGGTCAAATGCTGAAAAATTTAGAGTTTAGCTTAGAGATGGAAAATGAACTGATGGAAGCGATTTTGAATCAGAACATGAAACCAGCTAAAGCTGCCCAGCAGTGGTTACATAACAATCCAAGTCAAGTGGAAATTTGGCTAAAAGGTATCAAAACGTTGGACGGAAAAGACGCAGCAAAGGCTGTTAGTAGCTACATAAAATCAAATGTATAAGTAGATGGGGGGTAGGTATTGTTCTATCGCCCTAACATGAAGGCTTTATAGTGAACTTTATTACAAATAATAAAATCCCTGTGGGTGAATGGATTGAGGCTGGTGTAGATTGGCTAACGTTAAACGGCGCTGGTTTTTTCGATGCTATTTCTATTTTCTTGGAGACCATCATCCATTTTGTTGTTGATGTGTTTAAATGGATGCCGCCAGCTTTACCCATATTATTGACGGCAGCTATCGCTTGGTATTTGCACCGCAGTATCCCTTTGGTGGTTTTTGTTGTCGCGGCACTTCTTACCATTCTAAATTTGGGTTATTGGCAGGAAATGTTGGAAACCTTTGTTTTGGTCTTTGCGGCAACAACTATGTCTGTACTGATCGGTGTGCCTGTTGGCATCATGGCTGCCCATCGTCCTTGGCTATATACCATTCTTCGGCCGGTTTTAGATCTCATGCAAACCGTACCAACGTTTGTTTATCTTATTCCAACCTTGGTTCTGTTTGGTCTGGGAATTGTACCTGGTTTGATTTCGACCATTATTTTTGCCATCGCTGCTCCAATCCGACTCACGTATTTGGGTATGACAAAAGTACCGGAAGAACTCATAGAAGCGGGAAAAGCATTTGGGGCAAGCCGAATGAAACTGCTGTTTAAAGTCGAATTACCTGCAGCCATGCCGAGTATAATGGCTGGTGTCACCCAGTGCATTATGCTGTCTCTTTCTATGGTTGTTATTGCTGCACTTGTTGGCGCTGATGGGTTGGGAAAACCCGTTATTAGAGCTTTAAACACGGTCAATATATCTCAAGGTTTTGAAGCTGGGCTTGCCATAGTTTTGGTGGCGATCATTTTAGACAGGTTGTGTAAGACACCAAACCAAAAAGAGGTTTAGTTATGGACGCTATTACAATAAAGCACTTAGATGTTGTCTTTGGTGACAAACCAGCTAGCGCTCTTGAATTACTTGATCAAGGGAAGTCTCGTCAAGAAATTATTGATGAAACAGGGCAGATCGTAGGTGTCAATGATGTTTCATTGACAGTGAAAGAAGGAGAGATCTGTGTGTTAATGGGACTTTCTGGCTCTGGAAAATCGAGTTTGTTGAGAGCGGTTAATGGGCTGAATGAAATAAGCCGTGGCTCGCTCGAGATCAAAGATGGAGAAAATGTTGTTAATCTTGCCCAATGTGATGATGCAACGTTAAGGCATCTCCGCACCCATCGTGTATCTATGGTTTTCCAGAAGTTCGGTTTAATGCCGTGGCTTACGGTTTTAGATAATGTCGCTTTTGGGCTTGAAATGCGCGGAGTGGGGAAAGCCGAACGACGTAATAAAGCTAGAGAGCAACTTTCGATGGTGGGCTTAGGGCAATGGGAGGACAAATTCCCACACGAGCTTTCAGGTGGAATGCAACAGCGAGTTGGACTAGCGAGAGCATTCGCTATGGATACTGATATCTTATTGATGGATGAACCTTTTTCAGCACTAGACCCTTTGATAAGAGCCCAGTTACAAGATGAATTAATTGTGCTTCAGAATAAGTTAAATAAAACTATACTCTTTGTCAGTCATGATTTGGACGAAGCACTTAAGATCGGCAACAATATTGCTATCATGGAGTCGGGGCAATTGATACAGCATGGTCAGCCAGAAGAAATTATTCTGTCTCCAAAAACTGAATATGTTCGTGATTTTGTCGCTCATACTAATCCTCTCAACGTATTGAAAGGGCGTTCGTTGATGAAAGCGAAAAATGAGTTGGCTTGTCGAAAAGATCAGTGGGAAATTAACCCTTCTGAGTCTTTATGGGTAGAACAGGGGCAAACAGGCTTGCAGTTAGTTGACTCAAATAAAACTTTGGTGGATTGGAGTAATGGTCAAACATGTCTTGATGATATCGATACTATGACTGTAGTAAAAGTCAGCCCAGAGATTGGAATGAGAGAAGCAA
Source organism: Vibrio caribbeanicus ATCC BAA-2122 (assembly GCF_000165125.1). Classification (GTDB taxonomy): domain Bacteria; phylum Pseudomonadota; class Gammaproteobacteria; order Enterobacterales; family Vibrionaceae; genus Vibrio; species Vibrio caribbeanicus. The sequence goes on from NZ_AEIU01000056.1 coordinate 24,306, forward strand.
TCGAGCTTAAACAGCGTAGTAAACAGCCTTTGCTACTTGTAGAAGAAGAGGATTTCATTGGGCTTTTGACAGACCATGAGCTCTATGACGCATTGTTGGGGAAATTTAAAAATAGAGAGGTAGCATAGCTGAATGCTATGTTTAGTTAAGAAAATCAACTCTGCATTATGGGCATTTGGTTATTTATTCAACTGCCCATAATTTAAATACAAAGATATACCCAAGTGACTTCAAAATGCAGGATTCAGAGCAATGCCAAAGTGTTGAGTTCAAGGAAAATAACGCAGCGTAATAGTCGACTCTTACCAAGTTATTTGACGATGAAATCGGCACTGTGGCATGCTCCCAAAGGGCGAGTTGTCTTGCTTTACATACTTTGTTACCGATTTTCAATTTAGATGACTAGATTTTCAAATCGTTGCCTTGCCTGTAAAGCAAGCCATTCTCGCTGAACCTAGCATCTTGAAGTTACTTGGGTATAGGCATTAACTTTAAGTTAAGCCGTAAAGTTAAAGCTCATTAGTCATCTTTTGATAGCCCTTGACTAAAGCATGATTCGCTGAGACGACCGACGCGGAAAAAGCAACAAAATCTGGAGTAACGGGTAAGATATTACCCAAATCCTCTTCTGAGCCAATATTAGTCATAGGTGGGATATGAAAAAGGTTCGGAAGATTGATACCATCGACTACGCAGTTGTGTCGAATTACACAACCGTCGCCAATTTGAGTATTAAACACCACTGAATTAAAACCGATAAAGACATCATCACCAATAGTGCAGGGACCATGGACTATGGAACGATGTGCAATTGATGAGCGTTCTCCAATTGTCACCGCGGCTCCAGCTTTGGAGTGTATTACAACACCGTCTTGGATATTGGTGTCTTTTTTAATTGTGATGGCTTCCATTTGACCTTGTTCGTTCACTTCATCTGCTCTAATAACCGCATAAGGCCCAATAAACACATTTTCTTCAACAATAACTTTGCCACAGATTATTGCTGTCGGGTCGACAAAGGATTTTTTCGATACTGTTGGCATGTGTCCACTTGGGTTTCTTCTCAACATTTTTATGATTACCTCTATAAGATATTTTAAACGAGGGTGGGCTCACGCCGCACCCATTGTTATGTTATAACATAACAATGGGTGCGTGAAACATGAAATTTATTGATAAAGAGCCGAATGAGGAGTTCGGCAGTTAGGTAAGCTCAAGCAAAGCTTGAGCTGGGATGTTTCTACTTTGAAGTTAAAGTGGGTATGAGGATGATTAATTACGCATCATCGAACAAGCGTATGCGGTAGTAAATGCTTGCTCTTGAAATTGTTTAAGGCCAGTGTCTTTAAACGTCACTGCGAGTGGATTTCTTTTTAGGCTCTCTTTGATTTGGGTTGGAGAAACGATTTCTACGTTTAAATCATCGATCAATTGAATCGCTGCCTCAAGTTTGAAACCCACTGCGCCGCCTGCAAATTTACCCTTTGCTTGCCTTTGGCGAATAACGACTTTTTCGATTTGGTAATCTTGTATGAGTTTTGCAAATGAAAACTGAAACTTGCGCACTTCTTGTGTGTCATTTGCATTGCCAATGCTGAGTTTTGTGACGCGACAGTCAGGTAAGTGAATAACGCCTTCAGAATTAGAGAGAAGACAGATAACAGCGTCGTTACCTTTGAGTTCTACACCACAGATTTTCATGTTTTTACCTAGTATTTTTATTGACGCTCTATTATACCCAAGTAGCTTTAAGATGCTAGGTTACTTGGGTATATAAGATACCTGCAGGTTATTGGCACAAGATACCGAGTTTTGCAGGTTCGACTATTGAGTATTCATTACTTAAGTTTCGGTAAACGATGGCATGCCATTGTTCCCCATTTTTTAGCGTAAATTGAACCGCATAATTCATTCCACTTACAATCTGTATTCTCACTAGATCGATACGCTTTAATTCTGCGTCATCTCCCATTTTCTCAATAACAAGTGCGATGGCTTGCTTTGCCTCAGGTGTCACATCAGATGCTGACCAACCACCAGCAAGTGCTTTATTCTGACATATATAGGATTGCTCTTTTTGGTTAGAAATGCTGGTTGCTGCATTACTGCAACCAAATAGCGTTGCTGACGCTATTATTGAAATAATAACTGAAGTTTTCATTGTATAGAGTAACCTTTTATTCGGTGTATGGAACACTATCTAACTATTGTATACCCAAGTCACCTCAAAATGCAGGCTTCAGAGCGATGCCACAGCGTTGAGTTCAAGGAAAATAACGCAGCGGAATAGTGGGCTCTTGCCAAGTTGTTTGACGATGAAATCGGCGTTGTGGCACGCCTCCAAAGGGCGAGTTGCCTTGCCTGTAAAATAAGTCATTCTCGCTGAACTTCGCATCTTGAGGTGACTTGGGTATATACCTTACGTAACTTGGAGTTGCTATTGAGTTAGGCTAACTCGTTTGTAAAGAGTATCACGAAGTCGATTAAGTCTACCGTACGCTCAATCTTTTGCGTCAGAGTTCAGTGAAATATAAGTAGCCTCTTATGGCCTCGCTTTATTAGGAGTGAAGGATTGCACTAACATCCAGCCCCTGTTTTCGCGGTTATTGTATGATCTCATTATTTGGATAGAAGTTTTACATGTCTCTAGGGAAGCTGAAGAATTGTTACTTAACACTTTTAGCGTAAATTTAGACATTTAATAGCGCACTAATCGGTGACAGAACTATGATATATCCAAGTGACTTCAAAATGCACGTCCCCAAAGGCGAGTTGTCTTGCTTTACACGCGTCTTTACAGATGTACTTAGATGACTAGATTTTCAAATCGTTGTCTTGTCTGTAAAGCGAGCCATTTTAGCTGAACCTACCATCTTGAGGTTACTTGAGTAGAAATATAAGTAACTCGTTGCGTTTTGAGGTGGGGTATGAGTCTAGGGTGACAAAATGAAGCGATTAATTACTCTGATTATTCTAAGTTTCTTTCTTTTTGGGTGCGGGACAAAATTTGTCTATAACCACATGGATTGGTTCGTATTAGAGTATATTGATGACTATGTTGATCTTGATGAAACTCAAAAGGAGCTCATAGTTAATCAATTAGCGGTATTAAGTGAATGGCATCGCAAAGAAGAACTACCAAATTATATTCATCACCTCGATGTATTATCAGAGCTAAATTTTGAACAGTTAAATACGTCTATGATAGGCGCAGAAGAAGCTGCGCTGAGGAATCATTATCGACGTTTGATGGCAAGACTAGCACCAAGTTTGTATTCATTAGCTTGTAGTCTTTCAATACAACAGAAAGAAGAGCTTCTAGATAATATACGTGTAAGGCATACATCATATAAAGAAAAGTTTGAGGGGTTATCGGATATAGAAATACGTGAACGGTATCGTGAGCGTATTCAGAATAATATTGAGAAATGGATGGGATCTTTGACCAAAGATCAACGTGATGGTGTCCAACAATGGAGTCGTGACCTCAAAATTACGGTTCCGGATTGGGTGTCACACCAAACAAAAATAAGACTGGAGATCCAGTCTATACTAGCGAGATGTTCAAATGAGGCCGTGTCGCGTGCTCAACTGTATCGATTGTTAGTTGAACCTAGGCAATTATATTCTCCGGAGCTACGAGTTAAAACTGAGTACAACCGTGAGGTATCAAATCAATATATCGTTATGATTTTGTCAAAAATGAACAATAGGCAAGTCAGAAACTTCCGTGAAAGTCTTCACTCTTGGCGTGAAAAATTCATAGAGTTACTCTAAGCAGTCCACAATATTGAAATATGGGTATTTCTAATTTGGTCTTTGAGCAATAGGCTAAAGCTCATACGACTTTTTATTGAGTAAACGTCATGGAATGGGTGTTGCTATTTTTCTCCGGTTTATTAGCAGGTGTTCTCAATAGTATCGCGGGAGGTGGAAGCTTTATTACTTTTCCTGCTTTGCTATTTGTTGGCCTACCACCTGTTGTAGCGAATGCAACTAATACGTTTTCTTCATGCGCAGGATACGTTAGCGGGGCGGCTGGCTTTTATCAGGAGCTGAAAGAAATTCGTCATTTTCTGCCCACGGTTGTTTTATTTAGTACTTTGGGTGGAGCATTGGGGGCAATCAGCCTTTTGTTTATACCCTCTGCTCATTTTGAAGCATTGATACCTTGGTTAATGTTATTCGCTACAAGTCTATTTATTTTGGGTGAACGTGTTAACCGAGCCCTTAATGATCTTATTTCTCGTAGACTGAAAGAAGAACCTTGGTTTCGTTATCTTTCAGTTTTCTTACTCTTTTTAATCGCTCTTTACGGTGGTTTTTTTAATGCTGGTCTGGGAATAGTTATTCTTGGTTATCTGGTTCTTACAGGTTTTTCTGATGTTCATCAGATGAATGGCCTGAAACTACTCATATCGGCAATTGTTTCGATGACGGCAATTGTCATTTTTATTTATGATGGCCTAATTGATTGGTCGAGCGGGGCGGCCGTTATGCTGGGAACTTTGATCGGTGGTTTTATCGCAGCGAGAATATCCCGTCGCATAGATGCCACTTATGTAAGGGTAGGGATCATCATTACCAGTATTTCCCTCACCGTTTATTTTTTCTATTCCACATACTAGATAGTGTGTTTCCAGGGGCAGATAAATATGGCTAAATCATATATTTAGCCATATTAAGTCTGCGTTCTAACCTAGCATCTTGAGGTTACTTTGGTATATCGTTGATAGGTTCACTACTGTTTGGTTGCAGTAAATGTGTAGACCCTAGAATTTGAATAGACAATATCTTTAAAGAAACCCTCCATTTTCCCATTTGCTATAGATAAATAGTGAATCGTAACTGCAGGGTTACCAGAGTATCCATTAATATTAACTTCAATTTTTCCATCTTTTACTGAGGCTAAACCCACTCCAGATTTATAAACTTGCCCATTCTGAATATAGCTAAATATGGTTCTAATTTCTTCACCGGGGAAGCGAATATCTTGAAACTCCAGTTTCCAATTATTGGTTAAAAACCAAGTAGAGTCTGATAAATCTGTTATATCACGAGAGTTTGTGTAGTTCTCTGCAATTTTCATCTGCCCATAACTATTAAGATAGATGATTTCATCTCTACCATCACCATCAGTATCACCCAAAGCAAATTGTTCGACATTTTCTCCTGATAGTATTTCCTTAATATTAAAATTATCAGAAGCAAAAGTCAGTGTTGAGGCAAAGAGGGTGAGACAAAAACACTGTGCTATTTTTATATTCTTCATTATTTTTCCTCTATAATTCTCGTGAATATGAACACTTAAGAAATATATTTTCAACAAAAAAATATAGACTTGTATCTTTATTTGATTGATGGCCCAATATAAGTTACTTCATGAAGATAAAACTATCTTTATATTTTATTTACTCTTGGTGTTTTATAGTAAAATTAGCGTTTATAGCAAAATGGTCTGATAGATCCCAAGTGCCCCAAATACTTTGATCAAAACTGCGAAGTGCTTTTATTTGGCTATTGCTATCTAAAATAGCACCATTGTCTACATATAATAAGTAGTCAAACCTTTCTCTTCCTTCTTCGCTAGGGGTAAAAAAGTTATTTAATAAAGGGTCATAGCTATAAATTAGCTCACCAATTAGTTCGGGATCACTCACGCCTAATATTCTTAGCATTTGCATATAATCCAAGGGAAATTTATGTTTATTGATGTTAAAGTCACCGCCAATGATAATAGGCTCATCATCAGGTAAATTTAAGCTCTGCATAAACACAAATATTTCTCCTAGCTGGAGTATGCGCACATCCCTATGTTGTTGGGTGTCCCAAGAACCCAAATGTAGATTAAAGAGATGGTAGTTTTGATTATCTTTGACAATTTTAGTGTAAAGTACTCCTTTATCTGCGGCGCAATCTGTCCCTTTACAGTTATCAAAAACATGTTGATTTTGTTCAACAATTGGGTATTTGCTGAAAGTAATTACGCCGCCATCATAGGTATTGCTGCCACCTCCATTGAGTTTATCACTTGTATAGTTAAAATAATCTCCCATAGTAGATTTTATTTCTTTTTCGTTTTCACTACGGAAAACTTCTTGCATAAAGACGACATCATGATTTCGGACTTCTTTCGCTATCAGTGAATCTCTCGTCTCCATCTTTTGTCCGATATGACTGAGCATCCACGTGTTGTAGCTTATAATATCTATGGTATTTTCTTGTGATTCAACCGAGCTATTTTTATCATTTACGACGACGGTAATATCGTCATAGCCTCCGGTGTAGCTTGCTTTTATATAATACTCATAGTTACCTTTCTCATAGTGGTGAATGGTTCTGTCTGAATACAGCAACCCTATGTGTGTCGTTTCGGGATCAATGAGATTAAATGACATATCCGAACCCCATACTGTACCCAAAATTTCAACATTTAATGCTGCATATTCGTAGCCGAAAAATGCAATTATATTGTACTTTCTATCTGTTTCAAGGCCAGAGTAACGACTGATATTCATTACTTTGGATAATTGATATGGCTCTATTTCGCTGTTGTATTGTGTAGATATTTCATGGAAGTCATTTAAAAACATATTTATTTTTTTATCAGTATTATTAAGAATGTATATATTTGTGTTTGCGTGTAGGTTAAAAGATATGAACAGCAGTGTGATTATGTGAACTATTGTTAATGCATTGCGCATTATAAACCTCCATGTATTTATATTTTTTTAATTTAAATTTTTAATTTTAATTAAAAATCTCTTGATAAATATAGTCTAGAAATATTTGATCAGAGTAGTTTAATTTGATACTTCTATATTTTTATTAGAAGTAGTTAATTAAAAAATGAAAAAAACAATTATATCAACAACATTAGCATCAATATTCTTTACGCCGTGTTTTGTTTTTGCAGCCAGTGAAAATGATATCCCCTCATATTCAAACTCAATCAATGTAATTACGGGTGTTGAAGAACAACAATTCTTAAATGGGTATAACACCTTTTTACAAGCAATGCGCGAATCGCGAGATAGTGTTAAATCAAATCGTGACAACGCAAATCTAGTTAAAGAGATAAAGCAGCGCATCAAACAAGATCAGGGTTGGTCCATTGAAACGCGTCAAAAATACGCGATCTTGAGAGATAAAGTCCACCAAGATTTTTACGACTCTTATTCAGGTACGAAACCACAAGGTTTGGAAGAGCTCACTGTTGATGAAGCAACGAATATGTTTACTCAATTAAGAGAGATAAACAGAAATGATCCGAAGCTTGAAATCAATATTCAAGGTTTTAGCGATCGTTCCATTAGCGAAATATCGGCTGCTTTCTTTGTTAGTCAGGCAATATCTGCGCGTTTTGTTCCGGCGAGTTTTTATCAAGACACTTTGAACGAATCTTTATTTACATCCAGAATTACACTTAACTTCTCTAAAAAATACCTTCCTCAAGTTACTGAAGCTCTTTCTAAACTATTTACTGGTGAGTTAGAGGGAATTGTTAGACAAGCGAAAGTCATGGCGCCTTCAAAGTTCGCAGTTCTAACCGATCAGGCAGTGCTATATCTAGAGGGAGCCGAAATTGATAACGCACAGAAGGTGCTTAATTTTCTCAACCAGTACATTCCTGAAGAAGCTTGGATTGAACATCAGCCACTGGGAATGGTTACTTTGGCCAAAGGTAGAAATTACTCTGAAAGCTCAAGGTTGGCATTCTCTAGTCATGGTGGATCTAGAGCGACGGTCGCAACAAGTGCAATACTAGATAATTTGATTGAAAATGAATCACTCGCAATCCTTTTGCCTGAGCAATTAGAGCAGCATGGTTACCAGAAGGGCAAAATTGCTTTAGTTGATAAAGCGTTTGATTATCGCTCTGAGTTTGTTCGTTCTTTGGAAGCGGCACATGAACTTGCTTCCTCACCACAACAATTTTTGAAAAAATATACGCTTGATGTTACTCCTCTTCTAACCGAAAAAGGCCCCTCAAAAGGTAAGCCTGTGATAAGCGGAGGAACAGATGGCTATCAACTCAATATTCAACGAGAGCATGGAAGAGCGAGCAAAGACCTTAGAGTATTGCGGTCACCAATATTAGACAATACGCCAACCTATGTTGATATTAAAAAATCAGCAGATCTCGGGCAAATGGTTGTCTCAGCGACAACAGAAGGGGGAACCATTGTTGTCGTTGATCATTCTCAAAGCCGATATCGAGTGTATTTTGATAAACGTCCACATGCGTATGTGCTTTATGATAATGTCGTGGCTATGCGCGATTTAAGCTCTGGTTATAGAGTGGAGGATTCGGTTAAATTTGACCACGGAATGGATGTTACTTTCTTGGTTTATACCGAGTTGGGATGGCAAAGTGTTGTTCAAAAGCAATCATTTAATAGTTTTAGTGACTTAGAAGTACGCAGAACAGCGTCAACGACAGCCGTGCCTGTGATGCTCAATGGTGAAAATCTATCTCCTATTTTTGAACAAAGTCGTAGCGATACTCAGAATCAATTAAAAAAACTTGCTCAAAGATTAGGTATTTCGACTGATAATATTGAGGATCTCCCATACGATCCTGTCGAAGTGAAGTCAGTCGATACTCACTCTAGTTTGTCCCAATGGAATGAATTAAGAGCAAAAATAAAACAAAAGCTTACTGCGCAGCGTAAAAGTTTGGCACGTCAAAGGCTTGTTGAATTGGGTAAAGTGAAAACACCTGGTTACCCTAACAAAGAACAAGCTCATGAGAAATTAGCTTTACTCAGGAAGAGCCTTGTAGAGCTTGATAATAATGCGTTTGGTTTAGTCAACTTATCTCGGGATATTGATGTGATGTGGCTTAACTACCAGCAGAAACTTGAACAAGGGATCGACCAACTTATTGTTACCGACGACAGTTTACGAACGGGTAATGTAAATAAAAATCAGATTCACCAAAGATTTCTGGCGGCAGAACGAGATTTTGGTAATTTAATCGGTAGTAAAAAAATAGAGTTTGATGATGGGTATGAGCATTATCAAGAGGTCGAAATACCTGGGTTTGAAAAGTTAATGAGTATTACCCAGAAGCAGTTAATCTTACTGGGAGATAATGGATTAAATGCTCGCCAAAAGGGTGCTCTGACTAAATATATCAACGTTCATATGGATAGTGAGAAAACAGCAAAAGTTCTCGACTATACAAGTAAATTTAACCGAGAAATGAGCCGAATTGGCGGTAGGGTGGTTGCGAGTATCCCACAAGACTTTGTTCTTGCATTACTGGGTGATGGAAGTGGTCGATGTTACCCATTAGTAAGAGCGATGTCAGTTGCTTCAGCAAGAGGTGAGCAGGCGATACGGAATTTTTCCGATAAACTGTTTATAGGAGCGGCAAATCCGCAAGCGGTTGAGAGTCAGTTATTGTTAGATGGCCTGCAAAATTTGCACACTAACTCCGATGCGAAAGAAAGCAGCTACCTTTTCGGCCGGCTCGATATTGATAGCGTTATTACGGCAGTGAAAAGAGAATTAGCAGCCTATGGTAAAGTATCTTTTGCACTGAATACTGCTAGCCATTCTATGGGTTTATATGCCATTAATGATATGGGCACTAAACGCTATTATTTCTATGATCCTAACTTTTCTATTGTTGAGTTTTCCTCGTTAAAGTCCCTCAAAAAAGCCTTAGAATCTCATTTAATTGTTGCCAACATGGCTGAATTTTATTCAGCCGATGGGACGTCAGGAAGACCAGAGCTTAGCGTGGTTTCTATTGATACATCGGTAATGGCAGACATTGAAATCTTACCTGGACAACAAGTCGTCAACTTAACGACGGATGAGCCTTTGGCACCTATCGAAGATGACGAGTCGATTATTGTTCTTGATCAGACTGAAGAACAGTCCAGGCAAGATTTATCACTAAGGGCAAGCTTGACCAAGGTAAGTGCGGACAAACACGCCAGAATCCTAAGCAAAACCATAGCCAGTATTGTAGCAGAACACCAGCTCCCTCCAGAATGGATTCCTGTTGTTGCAAGTATCGAGGAAGTCTCTTCCGTGCGATCAGCGATTACCTTCGTTTCTCCTGATGGTATTGAAGAAAAAAGAGTTGAGGTTGCAGGAACAGAGTTGGTCAAAGTTAGGGACTATCTGAGTGAGCAGTTTTCTAGTATGAAAACCAGCCATAATGTAGCCTCTGGAGAGCGATTAAATTCATTTCAATTTGAAGACGCAGAGGGTGTTGATGGTTTGAATGCCGCTTTCGCTGTTCAATCAATTATTACTTGGTTTCAAGAGAAGCAGAGGAATCAGGTGTCTGATCCAGCTTCTGAAAGTTTGAGACGTGCATTAGAAATCCACAGTTATGTCATGGCTGCACAGATAACCCATGGAGTGTTAAATGATGCTCAGCATATGGTCAATCTATTTAAAACGGCTATGACAGCGGATACGGAAGTTGTGAGTACTACGTTAAGTGGTATTGCCGGTTTAGCCAACCAAGGTATTGGCATTGCTTTTGGTGCCGTTAACATAGGCCTGAACTCTTATGAGTTAGCAAATGCGCAAAATACTCAACAAGAGGCAGTGTTTGCCACTCAATTGGGCTTTAATACAGTAGGCACAGCGCTTGGTGGGGCAGCGATTGGTGCAGGTTTGGTCGGTGCTTCTACGACAGCCGTTGTACTAGGAGAAGCGGGAGCAATTGTCGGCGGCCTTGCGGTTGGTTTTACTGCGTTGGCTGAGGCTTTCGGGAAAATAGCTCTTGATGCAGAACAAGTGGGTCGATATTTTCATGCGGTTGATCAGGCTTATAAAAAAGGAGGGTATCGCTACGATATTGAGAACGATATTTTGCTGCCTATCCCCGGTGCAGTCATAGAAAAGATTGATTTAAGCCAAGGTGTTATTGAAATTGGGAGCCAGAAGCTTTACTCATCAAAACATGGAAAGACAGGATCCGGTAATCTTAACTACTTCTTCTGGGCGGGAGATTTACCACACGCTCAAAATGATAAAAGTAAAGCCATTTCTATACGAGAGCGACTAGGGTATTCAGGCTCTCATTCAATCGAGACAAATTCATCGAACATTATGTTACCAGCAACTGGTGAGTCATTTATTGATTATGATTATCAAATCTTACCAGGTTCAACAACCCGCCAAGACCTGGGTTTTGATGTATTGAGAAAATTAGAAACTCAAGGTGATTTTGATTTTGACTTTTATGTTTTCCCATCTGAATTCATTATAAGAACTATGAAAGAAGAATTTGTGGATCGCACAGTTGAGATTGATCTTGGTACACAAAATAGAACAATCTATACGCCAAAAGTCGGGGGTTTTGGAGCGCGTAAGCTCAGTTACCATTTAATCTCACAAGGTGGAAGTCATGAACTGTTCGTTCAACCTCAGGCTCACTATCAAGTTTCTGACCTTCATTCAACGAGTTGGAATATTGATGCTAGAGAAGTGAATGTTGGTAAACCTCGTTTCCAAGAAGACATTCTAGTGCTCGGAGATACAAAAATTGATCTCAGCTTATCGACATCGCGAGAAGCCAATATCTTCCTATCAAATGGCGAGGTTTGGCATTTAAATGACTCTGGTCTTTCACTTGTCGAAACCGAATACAACCTGTCGGAACATGCTGAGGGGATTCAACATCATTTACAGCAAATGGTCAAAGATCACCAAATTTTGGGTAATTATGTCGTTGTCGACAACTTCGAACATGCAGGTGAACTGGTTGGTAGAGCCTACTATGACGTTACAAAGGACAGATTTATCGCCACAAATGACGTTTCTATTGAATTAACGCAACACGCAGAATTAATCGATGTACAAACGCAAACAGCGCTATTTTTCAATAAACAATATGGACAGCTTTGGCGTACAGAATTATCTACAGGAAAGTTGGTTGCTTTTTACCCTGTACACAAGCCAGTCATACAGGCAATTTCAGCAGACTTTGATGCATGGATAGAGGCGGGCAGCATACTTGTCGGGGCAAGCTATAAAATGCCTGACCAGTCAACAATAAGATATTTGTACAGACTTACTGAGAATGGTCTTATGCTTACCGATATACATGGAGATAGAGAACTCTTTGAGGCCGTATCTAGTCAGAGTATCAATCAAGCTAGTCAATTGTCGCCTTCTTATCTCGCATGGATGGATGTCCCATTAGTTGATTTACCTAATGATAAGAGAGGTCGACCGCAGATAGCTGATATCATTGAGATTGGGATGCAACGCTACACGCCAGTATGGTTGGTCAAAGGAAAGTCCCATCCGCTGAGCATCGGCTTTGAACGGCCAATTGAAGATCTTAACCTCATCCTTGTCGATGATGAAACGCAATACTTTTATAGTAAAAATGAACATGAGTTATATATTCAACATCAAAATTCAATAAAGAGGGTGGCATTACAAAAAGATGAGCAGATATCGGCACACGATCATGTATATGTTGTCCGTTCAAATGGAGAGATCAACCTTGTTTTGGAAGATGGTCAGTTTAGCCTTGTTGGTTTAAATAAAACATGGTTACAGCATTTTTCAAATTCTTGGCAGTCAGAAATTGTTTCTAAACTGAAAGGAACAAAGCATCAGATAATGTTGTACGGTCTTACCGATTATAATGGCGCTCCATTGACAGTCTGGTATCTACCTGATGAAGAGAAGTTTGTCTTGCTATCAACAGAGTGGGGAAGTGATAAATATAAACTTGTTGGTTCTAAAGATGAAAGTACGGCTTGGTTATTCAATGTAACTTCAGGCAACCTTGCCACGTTACAAATGTTTGATATTGATCAAATGTACAGCTTTACTCCTGACTTTAAGTTCATTACTGATGGGTTATTACAGCGTCCTCTTGTCGACACTACGTTTGATCAGCCCTTGAAAAACTTTAGCCCGAGTCATGATGGATTTAAGGCAGAGACCTTGTCAGGATTGGTTTTTAATCTTGGTCAGAGCTCGACTCCAGTGCTAACCGCTGTTTTGGATCGCTGGCTCGAAAATAACCATCAAGATATTAATGGCTTATTAGACCGCTACGCCACACAAAAAGTTGTGCAATTCGGTGAGACTGACCAACGCTGGATTGTTGTTGAAACAGGACAGGTACTCTCCTTTGATTTTCAAGATAATATGATTTGGATTGGAGAATCATCGCAAGGTTTTGAACAGATATTTTATCGCCCAAGGTCTAAACAACTTTTTATTTCGGGGGCCAATGGTAATATTATTACTGCACTAGGCTATTATGAAGATGTCGTGAGAACCAAAGGTGTGTTGACTTTAATTTCTGACGAACTGTTATCGCAAGATTTGAATTTTTCAGGGATAAAAGATACGGACAGTTTAGTTCTTTCATCATTTGGCCGAGAAAATAACTATAATTTTAATAACCTAATAGGTGAATACTTAAAAATTATAGTAGATGAAGGCAGTTATTCTTCAGTAATAGACTTATCTACTTTTAGCTCTGAGCAAATAGTTGTTCAACACAGTGGTGACGAGTTAACATTTGTTGTTGATGGTAAGACATCAATAGTAATTACTGATATTGATAGTGCATCAAAGAAAAAGATGTCAGTAAAAATTTCTGATAAGCCTAGTGCAATAAAAATATTATTTATACAGGAAGAATTGGATAGACTATCAATAGATGGAGTTTTCAAAATTAGTCATTTAAGTATCTAGCAAATATACCCAAGTCACCTCAATATATTAGGTTGAGGTGACATTGGCTAATCTCGTCGGTAAGACAACGATTTTAAGATCTAGTCACCTAAATCCAAAATCGTCAACTCACTTTCAAGTAGAGGGGCTTTATTGGATATTTCAGCCCCTTACACTAATATATTGCTAGACTTATCGTGTTAAACTCTTATTCAAACCAGTCATTTAAATCGACCATTTTTACACACTGTGGCCATTTATGATGTTGATTCATTTCTCCACAACCTATGATAGCATTACCATCTAAATCAACGGGGTAACCTTCTTCATTGATATCACAGTCTCCTTTATCTCCGTGGAAGGAATTATTTGCGATTGGACTGTTATATCGATTTACTCTCACATTTCTTGCCCTCGGAAGTCCATTGTTCATGTTGTTCGAGAGGAGTGTTGCTTGACTGAAGAGTGGTGTCCCGTATCGCTTACCATTTTCTAGTGTACTTGCGCAGCTCCCAAGATAGGTAATTGAATATCTCACGGTACTGGCTTCTGGTATTAAGCCAATGTTAAACTCTTGTTCTCCACATACGCCACTTTTGTTATGTCGTTGGCACGATCTATTGGTTTTTTTGCCTAACCATAAGCCTGTCGCAACATTAATGTTGTAATCTGTCCCAGGGCTGAGCTTATCGGGAGAAAGACCTATGCCACTGAAATAATAAGGAGTAATGGCCTGGCTATCGCTTTCTAATCGAGCATAATACTTGTGGGCTACACCGTTGATAACACCACCTCCACTTCCTTCGATAGCACTGCCTACAAGTCCTCCAGAAACATCGATAAGTTTTGTCGAACTATCTGCCTTCTCTAAGGTGGGAACAAAAACGGCAGAGACAGTTGTTTCATCAGGTACATCTATGATCTGACCGCATGAGTGAGTATTCTCGGCAATTAAATATACCCCAGGTGTTTCTTCGCTGCCACATTGACCTTTTTCCTGAATATTCCAGTCATTGTTTGCTCCTTCTCCATTAAACTCGGAAGCGGTATTAAAAGTGGCGAGAATTGTACCGTTATGAACGTTCTTTACTGTCCAATTGACAATGACCTTTCCGTTAACATAAATGTCATCAGAAATAGTTTCACTGTCACAATGTAGGCCAGATTGCCCTTTATCTATGATGAAAAATGAGTCTTTGGTCAGAACATCCACAGTGTCCCAAATCGTCTGTTTTACTTGAACCAACATATCATCATTTGCGGGCTCTAGAAGATTTACACATGCGTTTTGAGTTGCTGTTCCATATGTAGCTATTATTCCTGCTTGTGCAAATGGTGATGATAATATAATTGAAAAGACAATACCTTTATTAAATTTTATCACTGTTAAGTCACTCTGTTTTATTAATTAAAGTCGAAGATTGAATCTAACATGTGAAATTTTTAATACAAACTATTTCATTCTATCTATTGTCTCAAAAAATAATCAACTTAAAGTTTATATTGTCAGTTCATTTAATTTTCAACTGAACTTTACATCACTAATATATATTTTTATTTTGATGCTTGTCATTATTTTGGAAATAATTTAAATATGTAAAAAATAAAGTCTTTTAATACTTTAAATTGATGATATGTTCGCAAAAAATTAACTTAATAAGAGGCTTTATGTTTAAATTTAATATATTACCCATCATGCTGATTTTTATATTTTCTTCTAGTATTTCTGCTGCTGAAGAAGGAGCTCTAGTTTTTAATGAACGCGATTCAAGTTGGGGATACCCATTTGTAAGCATCTCAAATTCAACTCAACACAATGTCTCAGGAAGAGTTGAATTTGCCGCCTGCTTTCAAAGTACCTATGTTACTCACGTCGGACAAACTTGGACTGATGATGAGCGGGGTATCTGCCTTGTAACAAAAATTACCGCTGTGGTTGCCACTGATGATGGAAATGTTGAGGCAAGGCCTTATGTATCAACCGGGACTTCTTATAGTAGTTACGCCGTCATTTATCGGAATGGAAACTATGAAGTGACGAGAGTAACGAACTGAATAAACTTTGTTTACAAGGTAGGCTATTCACGTTGAATCTTACTACTTGAGTAAACAGGAGAGTCATCATGCTTTGGATCATTATTAAATACCTTACGACTGCAGCTATTATTGTCACCATTTCTGAAATTGCCAAACGAAGCGATAGGCTTGGAGCACTTGTTGCGGCTCTTCCTACAGTGACGATACTTGCTTTAGTTTGGATGTATATAGAGGGGCAAGGGAACCGACGTTTGGCCAGTCATGCTTTCTACACATTTTGGTATGTGCTTCCAACGCTTCCAATGTTTCTGATTTTCCCATACTTGTTAGGCCGTTTTTCTTTTTGGGTTACTCTACTGTGCAGTGGACTTATTTCCGTGGCATGTTTTTGGTTAATTTCTTTGTTGTTGAAATACTTTGGGATCAACTTGGCTTAGCTTAATCTGACAGATTTATTTCGTAAAAATCTTCTTTACACGCAATACTGTATGCATATACAGTATTGCGTGTATCTTGGTACATACGCTCGTAATTTGTAACTTAGTTGTTTGCTAATACGCATATAAAGTGATGAACCATTAGATGCATTACTTTCGTGTCAGCACTTCAAGGGGAAATAAAATGAGTGACAATAAAGTAGATAAGCTTTGCTGTGGATTAGTGATGCCAATCTCAGCATTGGATGGCTGTAATGAGCAACACTGGCTGGACGTAAAGAGTATTCTTACTGAAGCAGTTGAGGGGGCAGGGTGCTGGGCTAATCTTGTGAGTAACGCTGATGATGTCGGGATAATCCAAAAACGTATAATTCAAAACCTATATTGCAATCCTATTGTAGTTTGTGATGTCAGTGGTAAAAACCCAAATGTTATGTTTGAACTGGGGATGAGGTTGGCATTCGATAAACCGACAATTATTGTGAAAGACGATAAAACTTCGTATTCGTTTGATACATCTCCAATTGAGCACCTTGAGTACCCCAGAGACCTTCGTTTTTCAAAAATCGTAGAGTTCAAGGGGGAATTGACAAAGAAGATTCAGGCGACCCTACATAAATCACAGACGGAAGTTAACTATACAGCTTTTCTAAAACATTTTGGCACTTTCACCGTCGCTAAGCTTGATAGCAAAGAAGTAACGAAAGAAGATTATATAATCGAAGAGCTTAAAGACGTGAAGAAACAGCTTTCTTCAATAAACCAATCCAAGGTGAAAGTTTCCGAGCATTGGCAAGGGCGTTATCCGCAACATACTTTAAAAGATATTGTTCAGAATTTGATTGAAGCAGAGCTAATCAGTGTTGGTTTGAATTTTTCTGAAATTACTGAGAGTGAAATCAGCAGTATCAAAACTAGATTGATGTCTAGTGAAAAGATTGCACACTTTTTTAACAACGAGGAAGAGTTTTATGAAATTTTCAATCAAGTCATCAATCGTGCAGCGATGAGTGCAGAACTCTGATATATACCCAAGT
>NZ_AEIU01000055.1 GCF_000165125.1 Vibrio caribbeanicus ATCC BAA-2122
ATAAGGTAGAATATAAGCGCCTTGGTCATTCAGAGATGATGAATACTCATCTATATCTATAGAATCCGGCAAATGTTGATTAAACAATCTCATCCATAATTTTGTACTTGTTGTATCTAGCGTTGCGGTTAATGATTGGCCTTTCTTTGCGTAAAAAACATAATCATTGTAATCATAACCATTGACTGTCCCTACGTATTCACCACTAGTTGCGCCTTTTTTAAAGCGAATATCTTGTATGGATTTTTCTGCGATCGCAAGGTTCGAAAACACACTGAGGGACAGTGTCAGTATGGCAACGTTGAAGCGAGATAGTAAATTCATATCGATTTCCAATTGATATTAAGATGCATAATTCTAATTTTACCTTGTTTGCAAGGTCATTCTGTCAGGCTCAGTTTATCATTTTGTGGTTACTTGATGGAGCAACATTAAGGAGGTACGAATATCATTAATGAAGTTTATATTAACTAATTAATTTATCTTTTAATTTTTTATTATTTACCTCACATTATCTTGTAAAACCACTGTAATTATTCACAGTTTTATGATGTGTGAAATTACCCGTAAACTATTTCTGATTGACTATTTTTGACAATTATATAATGACATTAAAATCAATATAAATTTAAGAGACAAGGAAATAATTATGACATTACATACAACTCATCAATTATCAAAAGCATCTGTTGGCTTAATGGTTGGAATTTTTTGTTTATTAGTCGGCTATAATAACATTGTTGACTACAATACCAATTTTCAGTTCGTTCAACATGTTCTTAAAATGGATTCAATGCAGCCGTGGTTCCAAGGCGACTTATTAAAAAGTCGTTCAATTAATAGTGAAATACTAATACAACTTTGTTATTGGCTCATTATTGCCGGAGAGTTGATCGCAGGTATTTTTTGCACTGGGGGAGCATTGATTATGCTGAGAAATATGCGTAAATCTCAGTTTGAACTTGGACAATCCTTGTACTTAATTGGCGGGACAGTAGCTTTATTGATTTGGTATTTTGGCTTTGCTGTTATCGGAGCGGAGTGGTTTCAGATGTGGGCGAACAAATGGAATGGCCAAATGAAAGCATACTCGTTTATATGTTTTATTATTCTTACTATGGTGTATGTCGCTACGCCTTCTGCTAAGCCTACATCGAATCAGTAACATCCATGTCTACACTTTTTCCATTTGTGGGGCTATTTTCGCTTGGTTAATCCATTCAATGTATTGAAGTTTAATCTTTAACGCGTCCTTAAGCTCTGTTGTTTTTCTTCTTCAATTGAATAGCTTACAGAGAGTAAACCTTTTTTATGTTTGATTTTAGTAATGTTTACCTTGCCGATATCTTGAGTGGAAAGTACATGAGTACCGCCACATGCAGAATAAGGGAAGTCCCCCCAACTAACAAAGCGAGTTTTGGCTTCGATTTTCTGTTTGCGGGGTAGGTTGTCTAAGATAAGTTTTTCTAAATCAGCTTGGATTTGCTCCTTAGTAACCTCAATGGCTGATGTTGTCGGTTGAAAAACTACTCTTGCTTGATTGGGAAGGTGGCTTCCTTTGATACCAACCAAACCGTATTTTTCTCCAACATATGCGAGAAGGTGACCTGCAGAATGGTAACGTGAGTGAAGATGCCGAATTGTGGGATCGACACTCAGCTTAACTGGCCCCACTGCAATAGCGCGGTCAGTTACGTGTACGAATCCCTGTTCATCGATAAAAGCACCCAGCATAATACTGTCACCAATCATTCCTTGATCACTGGCTTGTCCTCCACCTCTGGGATGAAAAATTGTTGATGATAAGATCACATGAAAAGTTTGGTCATCTTGCTCAGTGCAACTGACCACCTCAGATCCCATCTCTAAGTCATCATGGTAAAAATAGGCTTGCTCGGTCATAAGGTACAACTCACTCTATAAACTTTGTAAAGACTCAACCGTCACGGTTGAGCCACCACATACGATGACTAAGATATTTTTGTATGGCTTAAGATCAATTTTCTTCCCGTACAACAGGGCCAAAGTCGCGCCACATGCTGGCTCTACCAATGTTCTGTGATCATTTAAAAATGCTCGGCATGCGCTAACTGCCTCTTCATCGCTGACGGTAAACGGAATCACTTTACGCTCATTCGAAAGCTCTAACGCTCTTTCACAAACTTTTTTTGCACCTAGCGTTGTAGCAATACCAAGTATCTCATCCAGTTCTACCAGTGTCCCTTTTTGTAAAGCCGATTTGTACGATGCTGTTCCTTCGGTTTCTGCCACAAAAATGGGTGTTTCTGTTAAACCATTACGGTATAAGCCTTCATCCACACCAGCCAATAATCCGCCCCCGCCCACAGAGAGAAGTACGGCATCGGGAGTCATACCACTTGCCACGACTTCATCAATCATTGCTGCGTGTCCGTGCCACAGCAGAGGGTCGTCAAAAGGGTGGATGAAAGCGTCATGCTCGGTACATATCGAAAGGGCATACTGGTTGGCTTCGACCCAAGACCTGCCGTGGGTGACAACACTCGCGCCTTCTAATCCCAGCAAATATTTTGCTCTTTCAGAGGTAGTATTTGGCACCACGACGACAACAGGGATGCTGAGTTTTCTACCTGCATAAGCAACGGCTAATCCAGCGTTACCCCCTGACGATGAAATAAATCGTTTTGCACCCTTCGTCGCGTGATGCTCACATGCATAGCCCACACCACGGATCTTAAAGGATCCTGATGGCTGCATGGCTTCCATCTTTAACCAGACATTGACGTCATTTTTGGAGCCTAGTGTTAGTGATTCGATTAACGGGGTAACGATACTTAAAGTCATGGGTTTTCCTTGCTAATTAGACTAATGCTTGTACTTCAATTTCAACATCAAGACCAAAGGCCAATGCACTGACCGTTGTCGTTCTCGCTGGGAAAGCGTGTTCAAAATAATGTTGATAGGCAGTATTAAATTCTTGAAAATGCCCCATATCAGATAACCAAACCGTTGTCTTCACTATTTTATCCATGGACGATCCACACTCTGCCAACGTGGTAGATATGCGCTCAAAAATCACAGCGACTTGCTGCTCAACAGTTCCATATGCTGGTTCACCTTGTGGTGTCATTGATACTTGCCCAGACAAAAACAGGAACCCATTAGCCTCTACTGCTTTAGAAAGAGGGAAGGGCATGGAGGTTTTGTAGTGTTTCATCTTTTACTCACCTTCATTTTGCGCTTTCAGTTCATCGAGATAGTTGTATACGGTATAGCGAGAAACACCGAGCGCTTTTGCAGCCTTCTCAACACCACCCTTGATAATAAAAATACCGCGCTCTTGCATGCGTTGAACGGCAACTAAGTTGGCTTTTTTGATTGCAGGACGGTTAGAACCCGGATTTTGCTCCATTGCGATATCAATGATCTCTTGCAACAAAGCGTCAATATTGTCTGGAGTTGGTTCACTTATGATGACCTGCTGCTCTTTTTTGAACGTGGGGTTGAGCTCAGATGCAGTCAATTGCTGAATAAGCGCAATCGCCTTATCGATTTGTTGGTAATCCGCATTAATACACAAGGCGGCGAATGGCATGCCTTGAGCATTCCTATAGATTGCAGAACTGCTGCGTAGGGGATTTCCTGCGTTGTCTTGCGTTTCATAATTTAGCACGTAGGTAATTGGCTCAGAGCTAAACTCCATGAGATTTGCAAATGCCGGGTCTCGACGTGCTCCTGAGATCACCGAATCTCCTTTTTTTCTACCAGTGATTGAGGGTGAAGAAATCTCAACCACTGAACATTCGGGATTTCTAAGATCGTGCAGCACAACCTCAATATTGTTAGGAAGGAGGCTACCTACAAGGCGCACTGTTGAAGACAGTATATCGAGCACAATATGCTCATCGATCACTTCTAAACTTGGCATAACATCACTATCCACACTCATTTTTTAAACATAATGTTGAATAAATGAGTTTAAATCAAGCTTTATTAAACATTATGTTGATCTTATGGCGTCGTAGCTTCGTCTTATCCCATGGTGATTTTACTGCTGTGCCTCGATATCTTTGCTGTTGCAACAAGGTTTGGTGATGTTCTCTTCTTACGAAAAAGCAAAACGCATTTATGATAAAAATGTAGGTGATATCTCCTATGAGCGTGTGCCTGCAATGACTCATAGATTTAAGGGTTTGGTAATTCGTTTCTTTTGGTGTGTCTTAAATCCTCTCTCTGTTCGTTACCGTTATCTGAACTAAATATACGTTGGCTCTGTTATGTTGTTGGTTACTATAAAACGCCGTTGCCTCTGTCATCTGATACCTTCACCATGCTGTCTATAGAAAAAGTACACATGTATTCTGTATAAAAAAGCAATATTAAGACCGGTTCTCTTATTTTTATACAGCTATTATTCATAAATTTTATCAACTTTTTTGATTATAGATAAACCTATTGTATTTATCTTAACTATAGAGTGTTTAAATATTTAAAAATAATTTTATTGGTTTTATTATTTATTTAACACTATAAGATTTAGGTCAAGAATATATGAATTATATATTTTTATCATTTCATTTATATAATGTTTAAATCACAATTCAATTTATTTTTATTCTTTAACACTTCCAAAATAATACTATTTATGTACTTTGGTTATCTCAATTAAACCTATAGGGAAATGAACTATGAAATTAAAGTTTTTATTGTTGGCTTCTTTGGTTGCTTGCTCGGGTAGTACTTTTGCGGATTACGTCGATGAGGAAGCGATGAATCGCTTATCATATTGCGCATACGATAGAGTGGATGGCTTTACAAAAGCGATGGAACTCCTGGACTCACGAGGTCGTAGGCTTCCTGAAATAAGACTGATGTTAGCTAATGAGATTTTAGCTCGAACTAATCTTCCAATGGGTGATTCTGGTCCAATGAAGGCAACGGACATTGCTGACGCTGCAATGGTATCCTGTGCACATATAATAATGAACTCTCGAGAAAAGTAGCTTATAAGAATTTTACAGTAGCCGATGCATTGGTTCGGCTATTTTTAATATCTATCAAAGTATGGCTTTTTACAAATATCTTCAGTATAAATGAAAAATCACTCAAATCAGCTTCTTTGAGTATATTCGATAGCGCCTTAAATAATCCCTTATAGTTCACAATCTATCGTCTTTCTAAGTGCAAAGTCCATCTCTATCTTATTAAATAATTCTGCATTTTTATGATAAAGGTATCCAAATGTTTAATGTTCTAAGGTACATTGTATTGTGCGCTTTTTTCATCATCACACAGGCCAATGCGCAGACTCCAATGTCTGAAGCCGCTTTATGGGAAAAAGCGGCTGATGTTCTATTAACGCAAACTGAAATCGATAATTTGAGTTTTGATATTAACCGTCGCTTTGCGCGTTCTGTTCGTTCTGATACTCAAGACTTTTATTCTATTTCTGAAGCCAATCTGCTGGGTTATGGGTTTAACCTTATCTCGGGGCAGCCGACAAGAAATCGCTGTATTCTTAACCGCCAATATCAAACCGTCGATAACTTCAGCCGATACGTTGATGGGCGAATCGTGTCGAGTAAATCTGAGGTGGATGAGTTTTTTTCTTCTGCGCTTTCTATGAATGCAGAAGGACGTTATGGGGGTGTCTCTGCTTCGAGCCGTTTTCAACGTGATGTCTCCAATAGCTTTCAAAATCTGGAACAAAACAATACGGTGGCCTTTATTATTCAGGAGAGAACAAAGAGGCGGATCAGTGATGCCTGGCCCACGATTGACCCAAGAGCACAGACACTTTTGGATACTAATACCGACGTCAGTAAAAGTAACTTTAGAGCTCTTTGCGGTGATGAGTTTATCGACGGGGTGCAATATGGCCGTGAGATCTCTTTGCTACTGCAAATTCAATCCAAAACTCAGCGCAGAGAGGATACGGAAAAAACCGCAGCAGAGATATCTGCAAATTACATGGCGCTCGTCTCTGGAAGCCTAGATCACGAGAGCGTGGAGAAATATCGGCAGTACCAACAAGATTATGATGTGGTGATAAAAGCGTATGTTTCGGGCGAACCAGTTACGCTCTCTGATACCAATCTATTAAATTTTGCTGAGAAATTGAAAGCATTTGAACAGAACTCAGATAAGCACGACAGTATTCTTAGCTATCAAACATCGGCTTACCAAATACCAGAGCAAATGGAATATTGGCAAGCTTTTAAGGACTATCGTCCAGCCAGATCCACAATGATAAAATGGCATCAATTTATGACATTTAAGCATCCAGAACTGTGTCAGTATCGCGATGTGAAATCTTTGTGTTCTCTGACTCGCCAGCATTATCAAGAGATGCGCATGAACTGCGCCAGTACATACCGCTGGAGCCATTGCTTTGAACCAGAGTCGCCACAGTGCTTTCTCTTTTCAGGTCAGCCATGTAACCAGATAGACACCTTGGGTACGCTTCGTTGGCATGATGCCGTTGTGGATTGGGAACAAAGTTATGATGTGATGTTTCCAAAAGAGGCGGTTGAGCTTCATATTATTGGTTACGAGAAAAAACTAGAAAATCGTGAGGTAAAAACCCAGCCGCTTGATTTGAAAATAAACCTAGACGACCCAGACCGATTTAATGGTCAGTTTGTCTGTGATTTGCTGGTGAAAGAAGACAGGGTAGGCATGTGTGGTGTAATGGGTAATGGGAGATTTGGTAAAGTCATTATTGAAAAACTAAGGTACTTGCTCAGAGATTAGACCATACAGGACACAGACCTTTGGTTGGTGTGTCCTGACTGGTTTTGCAGAAGATACCTTAGAGCACATTTTTTATGCGCTCTATTTTACAAGCTTACTAATAGCAATTTTATAGAATCGGGTTTAAGATACTGTTTTTGGGTGTATTCTTTTGGTTTTTGAACCGTGCATCCTGAATTTTATTTCTTTTTAAAAGTAGTAAAGAGAGTTGATATGCCTGATTTAGCAACAAACTTGAATGGCCCATTCTTTATTGGCGATAACCACAGTGATCTATCGAGATTGGCTAAATTGACAGCGACACTGAGCGTGTTAAAGGGCGCGGGCATCCGAGATATTTTCCTAGAAGCTTTTTATCACCAAGACACGGATATGTTAAAAAGAGAGCTGAGTATTGATGACATCAATCAGTATTTGAATAATCGAAACTTCGTTCATCCCACGTCCACCACAGGCCTTCACAACCTCCCGATATTTTATGCCGAGCTACTCAAACGAGCCCGTCAGCTGCAAATGCGAGTACATGGAATTGATTCACCCATGCCAAGCTCGATAGCCAATTTAGGCCCAGGGCAGGGTAAAGCTTTTAAAGTGATTAGGTGGCGCACGGGCACTGCCAATGATGAATGGAAAAACGTCATAACGTCCGTGATGGGGCAATCAAAGCTTTACGCCATTTTTGGTGGTCAAGCACACAGCAAGCCGCTGATAAAACGAATTCCTGAACTGAGTGTATATACGATCTAGTCTAGGTAGTGCTCTGTTGTGTCCTTATTTCATATTGTGTCTCATTCCAAGCAGATGGATTCATAGTTATGCTTGAATCTCTGCACCAAACCTGTTTTTCTGGGGTGAAAAGCGACAATCACTGAGATAAGGATAGTCATGAAGTTTTGTTTGCTGATGTTAACCAGCCTTGCCCTAATCGGATGCAGTTCCGAATCAAACTACCACGGCGAAACAAATTATCAAGCTGGCAAGTTTTATAACCCAGAACAGCAGCCGAATGATGTCGGCCCTTTTGGTGCGATCAATTCCATCTATTTCAACGGCAGTGACTATCCTCTCCCTTCTGAGCCGCTACCAGTTAAGCCGGTATTATTAAACATCATGGAATCAAGTGCTGAACCTTCGTTAGTCAAATTAGGGCACTCTAGCGTGTTACTTCGCCTTGATGAGCAATACATCCTATTTGACCCTATGTTTTCTGAGCGTGCTTCACCTGTGAGTTGGGCTGGGCCTAAACGCTTTACCCCGCCCGCTATCACTATTGATGCTCTACCTAAACTTGATGCCATCGTGATCTCACATAATCATTTTGACCATCTCGATGAGCACACCATCAAGGCTTTGATTAAACGCACCGATCATTACTATGTGCCGCTTGGCGTTAAAGCTCTGATGATTGATTGGGGTGTCCCTGAAGAAAAAGTTACCGAGCTTGGATGGTGGCAAGAGGCACAACTTGGACAGTCGCTTATCGCTGCCACGCCATCTCAACACTTCTCGGGCCGCTCACTGACCGATAAAAATGAAACACTTTGGGTTTCTTGGGTGATCGCGCATGATGATTTGCGTTTATTTTTTAGTGGTGACTCTGGTTATTTCTCGGGTTTTAAAGCCATCGGTGACAAATACGGCCCTTTTGATGTGACCCTGATGGAAAATGGTGCCTACAACAGTTTATGGCAGTTTGTGCACTTATTCCCTAAAGAAACGGTACAAGCCCACCTTGATCTAAAGGGGCACTATTTGGTGCCAATCCATAACGCGACCTTTAACTTGAGTAATCATGCTTGGTTTGAGCCACTAGAGAAGATAGAGCAAGAGGCGCAGCAGCATCAAGTTGAGCTTATCACCCCAATATTCGGCGATGTCATAACGCTAAGCAGTATGGACAATTTTAAGCAGCGTTGGTGGAAGGCGTATTTACCCAGTTCTTCAGCAGTTCAGTAAGTGTGGTTAACGTGATTGGTTTACTTTATGGTTTAGGGGGGCTTCTAGCTTCTCTAGAAACTCTCTTTCTTTTGATCTAGGACAAATTATATTTGGCTGATTTTTGTACAATTTGTGATAGATTAATGGGAGAAAAATATAAGTAAAGTGTCATTTGAAAAATTTTAGATTACTGTATTTATCCGGTATCTACTTCGTAAGCTTATGAACTCCAAATTTATGGAATAGTGTTTAGAATAAATTTTTAGACGTGTCATTTTTGGTAACCTTTATGACGGAATTTTTGTTTAAAGTTATTATCAAATATTGTCTATTATCTTTATTTTTAGTAAATAAGGAATTAAAAGATGAATGAATGGATTGAACGGCAGAGTGATAGAAAACGTAATTCAGATACTGAGCATGATTACTTCTACAGAATAGATCAAAGTCGAGTTGTTAATTCAGTCGCCTTTCGTCGTCTTCAGTCTAAAACTCAGGTACATGGTGTCGGTGAAAGCGATTTTTTTAGAACTCGACTTACCCACTCAATGGAAGTGGCACAAATTGGTAAATCAATTACCCATAGGCTTAATTTTATAGCGGGAAAAAAGGAGTGTGAGAGTGAAAAGTGGATCGCTCCCATTCCTCTGATTGAAGCAATTTGTTTAGCTCATGATTTAGGGCATCCGGCATTCGGTCACAATGGTGAGAGGACTCTAAACTATTTTCTTCATCGAGATGGTGGCTTTGAGGGAAATGGTCAAACATTTCGTATTTTGACCAAACTGGGAGAATATTCAAGTGACTTTGGTTACAACCTCACTCGTAGAACTTTGTTAGGGGTCGTCAAATATCCTGTATTACATCGACAACTGGATCACGTGTATCCATCACCAGAGCAAACGACAGTAATAGATATTAGTAAATGGTCTCCGCCTAAATGTATTCATGACACTGAAAATGAAGCACTCGAATGGGTTCTCAATCCATTTTCAGATAGAGACAAAGAACTATTTACTTCAACAACATTGGTTAAAGGTAAATTAAAATCTCAATTCAAATCTTTTGACACAAGTATTATGGAGTGTGCGGATGATATTGCATATGGAATTCATGATCTCGAAGATGCACTAGTTATGCGCCTTTTACATCGAGATGAAGTATGTGAAAAGCTTACCCATGAATTAGAGGAATTATCAAAACTAGTTACTAAACGCTGGAATAACACCAATAAAAGCTACCTCGCAATGAAGTTAGCGTCGGGTAAGCTAGAGGATACTAAGGCAGCAATCAGTAGTATTATAAATGAGCTTGTTAGAAGTACTACGATTACCAAACAAAAGATGTTTGAAAGCCCACTATTGGATTTTCAATGTACTATGAGTGACGAGCATCTAGATATACTTAAGTCATTTCAAGATTTTGTCTATGAACAAGTGATATCTCAACCGAGTGTTCAAACATTAGAGTTCAAAGGCCAAAAAATAATTACAGATATTTTTATGGCTCTTAAGTCAAAGCCCTATATGCTTTTGCCTAGTATTGTCCAAGAAAAAGTATCGGATGAAATTAGTCTAGAGCGAGTTGTGGCTGACTATATATCTTCTATGACTGATATAGAGGCATGCAAGTTGTACCAAAGGTTATTTACACCTGAACAGGGTTCTGTTTTCGCACCATTAATTTGAGACTAGATTAGTAGTTTTAATATATTTTTTTAGTAGGTATGCATATTAAAATTTTAATAGTTGGTTTTTATTTTTGACTAACACTTTCGAGTGAATTTGTAGATACGTCAGATTTTTATACTGATATCTCTGCGTATACGCAGCGCTGAAAACCTAATTTTTCACCAATACTGTTGACGAAGTATAGCCTATTTAAAGTGGCAAAGAGGTTTATTATTGAGTTTGTTAGAATGCGCCTATATGGCGAGGAGCTTTTTTATTTTTAGGAGAATAGCTATACTATGAGCTTTGAACCAAAACTTACGGGTAAAATACTTGACCCAATACATGGAATTATTCGACTTACAGAAATTGAGATAGCTTTTATTGATAATCCTCTTTTTCAACGGCTTAGGAATATAAAACAGAATACATTTTTGTATAAAGTTTTTCCATCTGCTATGCATAGTCGCTTCGAACATTCACTAGGTGTAATGCATCTATCTTATGAAATTCTTAACAACATGGGGATGAATTCACATCGCTATAAAAAGAAGTATAAAGATGACCTCATTTACACGGGCATAACTAAATTACCTGATAGTGTTATTCAGGAGTTACGATTAGCAGCGTTGTTGCACGATATCGGTCATGGTCCAATGTCTCACCAGTTCGATTCATTTATGTGTTCCAAAGAAGACTTTAAGAAGTTCTTCGGAGATGACTACCCTCAAATATTGGAGCTTATCAAAGATGGAGGCA
Organism: Vibrio caribbeanicus ATCC BAA-2122; assembly: GCF_000165125.1. Taxonomy (GTDB): domain Bacteria; phylum Pseudomonadota; class Gammaproteobacteria; order Enterobacterales; family Vibrionaceae; genus Vibrio; species Vibrio caribbeanicus. The sequence continues at coordinate 11,100 of NZ_AEIU01000055.1, forward strand.
ACGTAGAGCATGAACATATTTCACTTTTATTTATCAAAGCTATTTTTGATAGTCTGAAAGATGAATATAAGAAAGAAATCAATATTGATAATGTTCTCGCCATCATTGAGAAAGATTTCAAGAGTGACGAGGTTTGCTTGGACATAAAGACCAAGGCTGAGACTTTGAGTATACTGCCTCTTTTGACTTCAATAATTTCCTCGTGTCCCATTGACGCAGATCGAATGGACTACCTTCTGAGAGATAGCTATTTTTCAGGCGTAAAATGTGGAATCTATGACCATAACCGACTCTTCATGTCTATGGTTCCTGTTCAATGTGATGGGGCTATTTACCTAGCCTATAAAGAAAGCGGTCTAGACTCCATTGTTGAGTTTATTAACTCTAGAGCGAATTTATTCGGACAAGTCTACTACCACAAGACTAATCGCTCTTTTTCTTGTATGTTGAGCAAAGTGTGTAGTTTAGCAAAGGAAGCTAGCCAAGATACTAGTTTGTTTAAATTCCTGCCGCCTTCAGGTACCGAAAAAAAATCTTATTTAGAGCAAATTTCAGATTTCTATAAAAAAAATTCGGATGATTATTTCTTAAACGCACATTTAGTCAAAGCTATTGAAGGGAACGATGTAGCTGAGAAAGTGATTAACGATATAGTTCATCGAAAGCCATGGCGAAAAGTCTACGAATCAAAGTTGTTTCTCGAAAACGAAAATATAACAGATGTCATTAATAGGGATATAGTCAAACAGTTAGAGTTGACAATCAGTGAAATGATTGAAAGGCAAGGTATTGATGGAACGAGATTTGCTATAGATATTATGACCGACAATGCTTTTAAAGATATCTCAAAGACGGAGATTAAATTATTAAAAAAACAACTTGATGGAAAGTATTCCATTACAGCATTTAAGGACTCAAACGAACAGTTATCAAGATACCAGTCCATAAAATGTTTCATTAGGATATTCGTTCATCACTCTGTTTCTGGTTGTTTTGATGGGGATCTAGTAAGTAAAATAGAAAATTGGAAAGGTGATTTTTTAGGTAAAAATGAATTAATAAAGTCAATATCCGACTAGCTTTATATCTAATAATTGGAAGTCAAGCAACTAGTTTTAGCTTGGCTTTTACTAAATAAAATTTAAGAAATATAAAAATCATTCAGGACACACACCTTTTAGAATAATGGCAAGTCATTTCTTTTGGCGTGTGTCCGGAATTATGCGTCTTAAACTTTGAGTGTCATTGCCTTGATCACCTCTCTAGCAACTAACTCCGAATCACATTGTGTGGTATCTACTAGAATATCGTAAGGTAGAAGCTTCGGTGTTCTTTCATATCCATGCTTTACTTCAGCTAATGTGCGATCTTCACGCGCATTCACACGCTGCTCTATTTTTAAAGGTATGTGTCCTTAATTTTGTTAAATACTTATCTCTAAGAAACTGGGAGTGGCAACTGCTCTAATGCGTACAAATGAAGTTTTTCTTGTATAGCTATGATGGCCTGAGTTCGTTTGGCGCGCGTCCTGCATTATGCATCTATCTTCTTAGTGATCAAATACAGTTAAAATGCATAGGAAAATAAACAAGTTACCTATTGTATGAACCCAAAGAAAAAACTATGATTCAATTCTATCTGAAGTATTGGAAGATATAGTTATGCTAGCTGCTAGAATCTACTTTATTACATTTTTAGCTATCGCCTTTTTAGGTTCATGGACAACAAGTGCCGATCCTGGTTCGGCTTTAGATATGCCGCCACCAATTATAGCTGGCATCTCTTCAGTAGTATTCATTCTTATGGTCATAGCCCTCTTTAACCAAAGTTTAAATGCTAACCTACTTAAAGATTATCAACAAAAAATAATATCTCTTGCTTACTTCACTGTCTCATTCTATTCGTGGGTAGTGCCTATCTATCAATATTGGGATCAAGCTGCATTTTCGATCTGGGGGTGGGGCTTTATAATCCTAATTTTTATTGATTTAGGTGCAAGCCTCACAATCTTAAAAGGAAATAAGAAATGTCACTAGCGAACTTGAAACAGTTCAGCCCCTTATCAACCTTAATCAGTTTGGTCTACAATGAGTTTCAGAATAAGCAGAGCTCAGATAAACTCTATAAGGCCAATGTACCATTGATCAAAATGGCTATAGAGCAGGGTTTTACTCTCAAAGATAAAATGCTTCGAGATTCAGTTGATGCCTTAGAAAGTCTGGCTCCGTTTGGTGCGAGAAGACGTAATTTTGAAAGGCGGTATTTGGTCGACGAAAGATCAATCATGAACCTACCAAATGATCCCGATAAATTATCATATGGCTATTGGTGGTAGCGGCAAATTAGTCCTCTTACCCTAGCAATTAAAACCATCTATAAATTTAAAATGGTTATACATAACTTGTGAAAATAAGTAAGGGCTCATATCGAAATACCAATCTCGAGTTGTTTTGGTGTTTGCCCTTAATTTTACCTTCTTTATCCCTTCCAGAAACTCTCTTTCTTTTACTTAGGACAAACTATATTTAGCTTTTTGAGTTATCCACGGCAAACACCTTTAAGGTATTGGCAAATTCCCCATCAAAGTTTGAAGCTTATTTTGGTATTTTATGAGTATTTAAAGGTATGATCGCCGGCTTTGGTTAAAAGTACTTGTAGTGTGCTTCCCAAATTCTTTCCCCTTTTGGTTTTTGGCTAGAAACCTCAAACGATATATGAGGTTTCTAGCATGTAGAGCCTTAATCGTTAAAATTCGTCTTCAAGAACCTCAAGTTTGGCGTTTGGTGCTGGGTAGGCGGTAATGATGTAACCATCACTGGCGACCACGATAGTGACATTGGTTAAAAGGTAATGGTAACGACCGTACACAAACCTGACAGCAGCATAATCTCTTCGTTGTCCATTTAAACCTCTTCTGGTAGTAATACGAGGATTACTATCAATACTGGTTAAGGCCGCCATAAGCATCCGCGCTAACATCTCTTGGTTGTGGAAACCAAGCCTCATAAAGTCATTTTGGTGACCACCTTCTTTGTTTGTCCATATGTGTCTAAGCCCAAAGGTGGCTCTTCCACCACGCCCATTATCAGTATCAGACAAAACCACAAATCTCTGATTGTTTCCTGGGGCTGCACCATCACGGCCAATTGCCCACGTATTTGCGGCTAGTTCATACGTACCAATACGTGAGCTGACACCACTACTACCAAACGTTCTGATCATATTATGAAAGTCTCGAGAATCGGCTTCTCGGCGATAATACTGTCCTCCAGTTTGCATTCGGGGAGGTAGGCTAACCGCGGTTTCTCTCGGCTTTTTATTGGCTCTTTTTCGTATATTTTGCATACAAAAGCCATCGTCATCTCCGAGTTCTCTGTCGTTGCTGGCGCAAGAACCTGTCAAGACATTATCATTACGCGGTTTACCTATTTTCGTCCGACGTGAAACCGGTTTACTTGGTTTTACATCTGACGCATTGGCAATGATCATTGCACTATTTAGAAAGCCTATTGCGATTTCAGGATTCTGATTAATAAAGTGATCGAGGTGGGAGTCACCCGTATCAACCGATAGTGCAGTACCAGGCGCGCCATGTGTGGAAAGATTGAGGTACTCTTGAACCTCATTAATCACAGCGCCAAGCTCTTCAAGCGTAAGATTACCCATTAGGCCAATGGCTTCATTTTGTTCCGGGGTACATGTCCCTTCATTTGTGTCAGTATTCAAGTTGTCATCACAAGCTAAGACATTCATTGCAGTATAAAACGCATCTGGGTTATCACTGTGTGGCTGCACCTCTATGACCTCATAAACTACATTATCACTATTACCAATGGGTTCAGGCTCTTCAACAATGAGGGGAGGAACATTAGCGATGGGTTGATTGTTCTGAACGCCGCAGATACTTGGTTCTCCTAACATTCTCGCGATTGCCCAAGTGCCAAGACTTTGTACCGCTTGAAGGAAATCTTCAAGACATCGCTTTTGTCGGTGACGCGCGGCTGGGAGTGACAAGGGAATGACTGTTTGCTGAGCTAAAATAAGGTTGTCTACGTCGCTGGCGTAAGGATCTTTTTGAGTTGTACTAGCAATGACGCCAATATGCTTTCCGCTAAAGTATTGATCATTGATGGCCTGCGCACTTGTGCTGTAAAGAAGGTGATAAGAAGACCACTGGTTTTGTGAATATGCATCGGTTCGAAAGTGAATTGGACTACTGAGCAGCGAATCACCCGTAACCGTAACCCCGGTATCAGGAAAATACTCCGCTTTGTTGAGCTCCAAGGATAAGTTTGTTTTTTCAAAGAGCTGCTTTTGTGCTTTATCAGAAAAAACATTCAATGTAACTAGGGCATACCCTTTGCCAATACTTTCGGTGAGATTTAACTTAAAGTCCCAATATTTCATGACGGGGGTACCGGAGCCGGCCGTGTAAAGAAAAGAGTCTAAAAGCTGCGGCGTAGGACCTAGGGCGAGATCACTTGTGCTGTTATATCTCATACGAAGGCGCTGTCCTTTGATTTCGCCGACAAGACCAACGTAACCCCAATTTTTACCTCGGTCAACGGATACCTCTGCATCCGGGTTTGAATCTTCGCCAACAGCCCTTATCATGAAATGAGCACTACTGTCGTCATTGATTTTAATCAGGATTTTGACACGATTAACCAAGTTATTGCCGTACTTTGCTTGAGATACTCGGTCGGTGGTTGTGGTGTGTAAAATACCCTTATCCAACGCTTGATTGATGGCTAGCTCATTGTAAGTAATCTTTTGATATTTAGTGTCACTGCTCGCATCAATTGCGTAGAAATTTCCATGTTTTTCGGTACAAAGACTTTCGCCTGTCGGAATAGTCGGGTCATTGTCTTCGATATTCACTATGTATTCAAAAGCGTCATGGACAACACCAATACTGTTGTCATGGGTGACAGCTAATGTCTTGCCATTATCGAGAAAATATCGCCCCCACATATCGATCTTACCATTGTCATAGAGCACAGAAGATAGGTGTTTAGCCTCTGCTGACTTGAGCAATCTAAAGCCACTTTGACACTGTGCGCCATGAACTTCGACATGACTAGGAGTGATATCAATCACAGCCAATGAGCTGCTGGAATACAACACAGATAGGAATAATACTATTTTGTTTTTACGCATTACCTTTACCTCGTTCATGAGTAAAAATAGAGTTTCAGGAAAATGCCTCTCGTTGATAAAAGTGCTAACAAAATTGATCTTAAAATTATTTAACATCTTAAAATCAGAAGCTTAAGACACATCAAAAAGATTTGGCATTTACCTTACCGATATTGCGCTACATCTAAACAAAGCTGACTTTCATCTTGTTTATGTATGCATTTAGGTGCATTTATTTAGCGCCTATAGTCAGCACTATTTGTTACATCTATGCAACTAATTGATTACAAAAGTGAGCGAGTGAAAGGTTTATCGAACAGTGAAGCACTCTAGAGCTATAAAGTGCCAGATCTAAAAGTTCAGACGGTGGGAAGGGGCAGAGATGGTTTGCATAACGCACAAATAATATTTGTTGTTATAAAAGAAGCGTTGGGAAGCTAGCGCGATGACTGAGATTGCGCTAGCTTGTGAGTTTTATGTACAGATGAAGTGAAGTTAGGTTAAATTCGACGTTTTATTCTTGCATGAAAATAACGCCACACAACCTATCATCTTAATTTCAACGTTAGAGAAGTGTTCGTTTAAAGAGTTGGATAGTGAATCAAGATCATCATTAAAGTTACAAAAAATGCCCTTTTTATTATAAACATCCATTAATTTTTGTGCGAAAAAGTTCTTTTTCACACCTTTTCCTAAAATTGTACTGCCAAACAAAACACCTTCATCATTGAGAAGCGTCTTTAGGTTTTTAAATAGGATGCTTTTTTCTACAAGACTACCCGGTAAACAATGAAGTAAGTAGTTAACGCTAATGGAGTCGAACTTTTCAACTCCCAGATCATGCATATTGAGAACATCGGCCTGATATACTTCTGGCTGAAAATGGCTTATGGCATTTGAAGCTTCACTAAGACTGTTGCTGTTCATATCAAGCAAAGCGATACGCTTTGTTTTCTGGGGCAGATGATTTTTAAGGTAATAGCCAGTTCCGACACCTACATCGAGGTGGTTAGAGGAGACATTATCAAGAAAGTAATTAGAGATATTTCTAGTCGGACACTTCCAAAAGAAATGGTTTGAAACACCTAACACCCAAAAGTCATATATGGATAAAACTTTTTTTGAGTATATGGCTTGCCCTTCTATCGTTGCTCTCTCGCTCATACCAACTTCCATTAACATTTATCTATTGAAATCTCGCAGTAATATACCACACGAGGAGCCCCTCAAGCATGCCTGAAATTTGGCTATTCGCGATAGTAGGCCTTTGTGATTTGTGTGAGTGTGCAACTGGGTTATGAGTAACCAAAGGAAGCCGTAGTTAAGGGCGAGGTATAAAAATAGAGTAAAACTCTAAATGAACTCCATCCCCAAACGATATTGACTTACTATCGGGAAAAACATCTCATATTCGCTACTCGCAAAGCTAAGATCGGGTGTTTCGGTGAAAAAGATCAAAGGCTTTTGACCAAAATCAAGCTCTGTAGAGTCATAGTTCCGCTTTGCTGAGGTCTCATCAGGCTCAATGTCGTACTCCTCGCAGTCTAGATTGGCAAACAATAAATAGTAATCTTCATTGCAATCTTTCATCTTATCTACCGACTTTTAATTTGTATGGAAGGCACTAAAATTACCTAAATTTAACTCGCTATGGATTTCATAAGCATACGAACTTGATTGGGGTAAGTGTGTTTAGTGTTTTAATGTTTGACATAAACCTTGAGCAGTAATAACGCTCTGAATATTGTATCTTGATGTCAGTGGGGTATCTGAGTCAATAGTTACCAATCCGACCTAAAGTCTTGTTAGGGCTTGTATACCATAGAGACCTTATCAATACCTTCACCGAAGAAATTTTTTACTACGTCTGTAGTTTCGAAACCATATTTTTTGAAAAAACCCTCTGTATGCTGAGATGTCGTAATACCGATTGATTTATCAGGATACTCGGATTTTGCTGCGTTGAGTCTATGTTCAAGTAATAATAAACCAGCACCTGTTTTATGGTTTGTTTTTTCAATCATGCCATCCACTAATCTGATTTCTCCATCTCTGAAATAGTAGCCACCACAACCGATAACCTTGCTATCGGAAAGTACAACGAAATACTTTGTTGAATACACTTGGGAACCTAAAAACTCTTCAAATTTTTTTAGCTCATTATCAGCGAAATATTTTCCGATATTACTTTTAAAAATGTTAAGACAAGCATCTTTGTACTGGCTTGTATAGGGAACAACTTTTCTGTCCATGTGATCTCCGTAAACCCTTAATATTATAAATAACAAGTATGTTTTTTTCTGGCTACCTGAGTGCTCATCAACTTATCATAAAAAACTCATTAAAGTTTTATATCCTTAATAATGTCAACATTCAAACTTAACAAACACGAATAATTAAGTACATACACCAATAAAAACCAAAATTTATATATGATATTAATCAATAGAAATGATTTTTCATAAATTTTTTGTTAATGAATTTACGAATAATAATTTAAGAAAAATAAGCTTGTTATTATTAAAATTATGTATGCTAAATAATTTTTTCTGACTGTCTAATAAGTCACTAATTAAAATATTTTGTATATATATCAACCATATATTGCTTAATTCAGTATTGTGAATTTAAAACTGAATTTAAACGTGAAGTAAAGCACTTTTTACTAGGTTTTCTCAGAACTTATTTATTCGCTACTTAATTAAATTCCCCTATTATTCATAAGTGAATTCCATAACTTATTATTGCCCTTGGTTTGCTGTTGCTACAACGTCTTGACTTTTGGAACAATGCCTGAATGAAAAGAAGTCAACCGTAATAAAAATAACACATCTAAAACTGAACCTTATATTAAGTGCTTTAAAGGAATAAACGCTATGACTAAGAATTGTAGGAATAAAACGCCTGACCATTTTCCCTTACATCCTTCTCAGGAAGGTATTTATTTTGAACAGCTAATTAAGCCTGAGTCTCCAGCTTACAATATTGGTGGGTATATCAAAATAAATGGGATATTAGATGTCGACGTTTTTGAGAAAGCGCTTCATCTAGTAATTGATAGTCTTGATGCCTTTGGTCTTCGTTTTGACTGTAATGATTCCATTTCAGAGCAGTGTGTTAAACCAAAAGAAGTTCGGATAAAAGATTTAGATATTGCAGATCTGTCTGGAGAAGAATACCCAGTTAAGCAAGCATTAGAGCAGTTGAATCAGGTATTTTCTGAACCACTTAGTCTTGAATTAGATTGCCTTTATATAAATAAACTCTTTAAAGTTCAGCATGACGAATTTTGGTGGGTATTAAAAGCACACCATATTATTGTTGATGGTTATGGTTATGCACATTTTGCAAGGCTGGTAGCTAAAGCCTATAGCTGCTTACTATATAGAGAATCACTGGACTGGCTGGATGACCTGCCATCTTATCAAGAAGCAACTTTGAATGCTCTGACGTATACGGAGTCAGCTCAGTACCATAAGGATAAAGCGTTTTGGTTCAAACGTTACGAATCTCTACCAGATCCTTTGTTAGATATTCACACGAGCAAACACGGGTTATCAAGGGTTCAGCATCGTAAAATGACACTGCCCAGAGAATTAACACAATTAATCCGGAATGGTTGTAGCGATTTAAACGTTAGTATTCAGCAGATGAGTTTGGCGGCTCTATCCATCTATTATTTCAAGAGTAATGGAGCCAAGCGGTTGTGCTTTGGTATTCCATTACTGAATCGTCATAACCGTCAAGAGAGGCAAACAGTAGGGATGATGACTGACATCATCCCAAGCTTGGTTGAGATTTCAGATGAAGAGCAGGAGATTGGCGGTTTTATTCGCTCGATCTCTGCGCGACAAAAACAAGAGTATCGTCATCGACGCTACCCTTTGACACATCTTAAGAGAGCATTAAACCAGTCTGCAGGCAACAATAGTCTATTCGATGTATTAGTGAATTATGAGCCTTTTGACCTTGAGCTAAAATGGGGTTCTCTAGAGAGCAATTATCATCACTATTCAGCTTTGGAAGACTCAGTCCCTTTACAATTTCGATGGTGTGATTACGGCGACAATGAGTCACTCACTCTAAAAGTGACTTATAAACCTGAATGTTTTAATCAAGATGAAATAGATATACACATAGAACGCCTTCTCTCTGTTTTGAACTATCTTTCTCAAAATCCGAGTTCAGCTATTTCAACCGTACCCATTTTAAGTCCAAAAGAGCAAAGCCTGCTGCAAAATTGGAATGACACCCAACAAGACTTCCCAGACGAGCTGTGCATTCATCAACTGGTTGAAGCTCAAGCTGCTCAGCACCCTGAAGCGACAGCTTTAGTCTTTAATCATGAGAGCCTGAGCTATGGCGAGCTCAATCAGCGTGCCAACCAGGTAGCGCATTATTTATTAGAGCAGGGGGTGCGCCCCGATACCTTAGTAGGCCTCTGCGCTGACCGCAGTTTTGAAATGATGATTGGGCTTTTGGGTATATTAAAAGCGGGAGGCGCCTATGTGCCTTTAGACCCAAGCTACCCAAGTGAGCGTCTTGGTCATATGATCGAAGACAGTGGTGTGGAGTTAATCATCACCCAGCAGCACCTTATCCATGATTTACCTAGAGGCGCGGCACAGGCATCTTACCGTTCCATCGCCTTGGATTGTTCAGAGGTGCAACAGCAACTGAGCAATTATGCCAAAGAGAATATTGACCCAGCGCTGATAGGTTTAACCCCTAAGCACCTGGCATACGTGATTTATACGTCTGGATCAACGGGTAAGCCCAAAGGCGTACTGGTTGAACATAAAGGGTTTATTAACGTCGGCTTTTTTCAAAGTAAAACCTTTGGCATATCAAAAAACAGTCGCGTCTTGCAGTTTGCATCATCTAGCTTTGATGCGGGAGCTTGGGAGTGGGCGATGACGCTGACTCAAGGAGGCTCGCTATATCTATTTCCTAAAACCATTATCATGAGTGCGGAGGATTTATCGAAATCCATCGCTGAGCTTGGTATTACGCATGCGTTGATAACCCCTGCATTGCTGCCACATCTTGATCCATCCCAATGGCGTTCAGTTGATTCTTTAGTTGTAGCAGGTGATCAATGCTCTATACATGAAGCAGAAAGGTGGGCTCAAGGCCGTCAGTTTTTCAATGCTTATGGCCCAACAGAAACCACCATTGTGTGCAGTATCTTTAAATATGATCAGGAGCGTTCAGAGCTGCCTATAGGAAAACCTGTAGAGAATGCAGAGTTCTATATCCTCTCGCCAGAGCAACAGCTTCTGCCTATTGGTGTACCAGGCGAACTCTGTATTGGCGGTGTGGGTTTAGCCCGCGGCTACCTCAATCACCCTGAACTCACTGCTGAAAAGTTTATTGCTCACCCCTTTAGCGATGATCCAGAAGCGCGCTTATATCGCTCCGGAGATTTGGTGCGCTGGTTACCCGATGGCAATCTCGCCTTTTTGGGGCGTTTGGATCATCAGGTCAAAATACGGGGATTTAGGATTGAGTTAGGAGAAATCGAGTCTCAGTTGCTGCTTGAACCGAGCGTGAAAGAGGCGGTCGTCGTAGCTCGTGAAGATCGCGGTGGTGACAAGCGTTTGGTCGCCTATGTCACAGCCTCTGAGACGTCTGAGGATTTGGGCGGAACAGAAGAAACGCTGATGGATTTACTCAGGCAAAGGCTCAAAGCCGTATTGCCTGATCACATGGTGCCCTCGGCTTTTGTGGTGTTGGAGCAGTTGCCATTAACACCCAACGGTAAAGTCGATCGTAAGGCCCTACCTGACCCTACCTATTCGGATACCTCAAAAGATTGTGTGCTGCCAAGCACCGCTTTAGAGACTGAGCTTAGTGTGCTTTGGTCAGATGTTTTGGGTGTAGAGCACATCAGTATCCACGCTAACTTCTTTAGCCTAGGTGGTGATTCTATTAAAGCGATTCAGGTCGCTTCTCGAGGGCAAAAGCAAGGGTTACCACTCACCACTAAGCAGTTGTTTCAGTATCAGACCATTGCTGAACTTGCCCTGCATCTAGATATCGATGCGAAAACTGCTCAGATCCCGCAGTCGCCGGTCGAAGGTGTGCAATCTTTACTGCCCATTCAGCATCACTTTCTGAGCACTCAGCCCGTTGAGGCCAGTCAACACTTTAACCAGGCAATCCGTTTTGAG
>NZ_AEIU01000054.1 GCF_000165125.1 Vibrio caribbeanicus ATCC BAA-2122
ACCAAAAACCCCGCACTAGAAAGCCGGGGTTTTTTGTAATTTATCGCTTAACAATTTAGACGCACAGGCAACAGGAAGAATGGGAGTGCACACGATGTGCAAGACAACACAAGATTACATAAAAAATACGTCGGGAGAGCGCAATGACAGGAGCTGAACTAGTCGTAGAAGCCCTAAAACAGCAGGGAATAACCACCGTTTTTGGCTATCCAGGGGGGGCAATCATGCCCATCTACGATGCGCTTTATGACGGAGGTGTTGAGCACATCCTGTGCCGACATGAGCAAGGCGCTGCAATGGCCGCCATCGGCATGGCACGTGCAGAGCAAAAAGTTGCCGTCTGTATGGCAACCTCTGGACCGGGAGCGACAAACTTAGTCACTGGCCTTGCTGATGCCTTTATGGACTCGATTCCTATGATCGCGATAACAGGTCAAGTCGCCAGCTCACATATCGGTACCGACGCATTTCAAGAAATGGACGTGATTGGTATGTCACTGTCCTGTACCAAACACAGTTATCTTGTCACGGATATTAACGAGTTGGCCCCCACCTTAGCCGAAGCATTTATTGTCGCTCAAAGTGGACGACCAGGCCCTGTTATTGTTGATATCGCTAAAGATGTTCAATTGGCAAATGCCCCCGTTGGCACTTTACCCTCTTTGCCACAACCTGCTCAGCCCACCGCCGATGAGCAAGCCTTTTTGGCCGCACAAGACTTGATCAACAGCAGCTCTCGCCCCGTGTTCTACGTTGGAGGCGGTGTTCAGTTGGGCAATGCCACACAAGCGGTAAGAGAATTTCTACGCCTCAACCCTATGCCTTCAGTAAGCACTCTCAAAGGTTTAGGGACGATTGAACGCCACGACCCGCATTATTTAGGTATGCTCGGTATGCACGGCACAAAAGCGGCCAACTTGGTTGTTCAAGAATGCGACTTACTCATTGCCGTAGGTGCTCGATTTGACGATAGAGTCACTGGCAAACTGGACTCATTTGCACCCAATGCGAAAGTAATTCACATCGATATCGATGCAGCTGAGATACACAAATTACGTAAAGCCAATGCCCCATTACGCAGTACTATTCAACCAGCGCTTGCTCAATTAGAGCTATCGAAAGACATCACGCCGTGGCTCAAGCACTGTGAAAGCTTACGTAGCGGTTTCAAATGGCGCTATGACCATCCAGGCGATCTCATCTATGCACCGGGCTTACTCAAACAATTGTCTGATATGATGCCCGATAGTGCCATGGTATCTACCGACGTTGGCCAACACCAGATGTGGGCAGCACAGCACATTCAGCCTAGAGATCCACAGAACTTCATAACCTCAGCAGGTCTTGGCACTATGGGCTTCGGTTTACCTGCAGCAATGGGGGCGGCCGTGGCTCGTCCTGATGACCAGTCAATCCTCATCACAGGGGATGGCTCATTTATGATGAATATTCAGGAACTTGGTACTCTAAAACGCCGCCAAATTCCGGTAAAAGTGGTCCTGCTGGATAACCAACGTTTGGGCATGGTTCGCCAATGGCAATCTTTGTTCTTTGATGGTCGCCACAGTCAAACTATCCTTGATGATAATCCAGATTTTGTCACCTTAGCCAAAGCCTTTGATATTCCTGGTAAAGTGATCTCAAGAAAAAGCGAAGTTGTACCGGCATTACAAGAAATGCTCGCAAGTAAGACCTCTTATTTACTTCACGTAGTTATCGATGAAGAAGAAAACGTCTGGCCCCTTGTTCCACCAGGTGCCTCAAATACCGATATGTTGGAGAACACCTAATATGAAAAGATACCTTATCGATATCAAAGCTGATGATAAACCCGTCTTACTAGAGCGTGTTCTTCGCGTGGTTCGCCATCGGGGCTTTATTGTCAAACAAGTTGCTGGAACACAGAATCATGAGAGTAAAATTGCTAGTGTAGAGATCATCGTCGACAGCGACAGGCCCATCTCCTTTTTAACCAACCAAATTGAGAAGTTATGGGATGTAAAAAGTGTTAATGTCACTGAAATCGCTACTGACGAATTACCGAACAATAACCTTCAACAAAAGATTTGTGCATAAGGAAAACAATAATGGCAACAAAAACAGCGGATTTCATTTGGTTTAACGGCAAGATGGTACCTTGGGCAGAAGCAAACGTACATGTACTGACCCATGCGATGCATTATGGCACCTCCGTCTTTGAGGGTGTGCGCTGCTATAACACACCAAAAGGTCCAATCGTATTCCGCCATAAAGAGCATGCCAAACGGCTTAAGGATTCTGCCAAAATCTACCGTTTCCCGATCCCATTCAGCGTCGAAGAAATAATGGAAGCAACCCGCGAAACCCTGCGCCAAAATAAACTCGACAGCGCTTACATTCGCCCACTCGGCTTTGTTGGTAATGTTGGTCTTGGCGTTTGCCCACCTGTCGGTACTGAAATGGATCTTATCATCGCTGCTTTCCCATGGGGAGCGTATCTGGGCGATGAAGCACTGGAGAAAGGTGTGGACGCCATGATATCCAGTTGGAATCGTGCCGCCCCAAATACCATCCCAACTGCTGCCAAAGCAGGAGGAAACTATTTGTCGTCTCTGCTCGTTGGTGGAGAAGCCCGACGACATGGTTACGATGAAGGTATCGCATTAAGTGTTGATGGTTACTTATCAGAAGGTGCTGGAGAAAATATCTTTGTCATCAAAGATGGTGTGCTCACCACCCCACCAGCGACCAGTGCTATTCTTCCAGGTATTACTCGTGACACCTTGATGACATTAGCGCGAGACAGAGGCTATGAAGTACGTGAAGCCAATATTGCTCGTGAAGCCCTGTACTTAGCTGATGAGGTCTTTATGACAGGTACTGCAGCAGAGGTCGTTCCTGTTGCAACTATAGATAAAATTGAAATAGGCAGTGGCAAACGTGGCCAGATAACCAAAGAGCTGCAAGCTGCCTACTTTGGCCTTTTCAACGGCACCACTGAAGATAAATGGGGCTGGCTGGACTACGTTTATCCAGACCAAGCCTAATAAAAAATAACTATCGGTAAAAATAAAATAATAGGAAGTAGTAAGATGCCTAAATACCGTTCAGCAACCACAACTCACGGCCGAAACATGGCAGGTGCGCGCGCTTTATGGCGCGCCACTGGTGTCAAAGATGAAGACTTTGGTAAACCTATCATTGCCGTCGTAAATTCCTTTACCCAGTTCGTTCCTGGGCATGTACACCTCAAAGATATGGGCCAGCTTGTCGCTCGAGAAATTGAGAAAGCAGGGGGCATCGCTAAAGAATTCAACACAATTGCCGTGGACGATGGTATTGCAATGGGGCACGGGGGCATGCTGTATTCCCTTCCCTCTCGTGAGCTTATCGCCGATTCCGTCGAGTATATGGTCAATGCACACTGTGCTGATGCCATGGTGTGCATCTCCAACTGTGATAAAATTACTCCAGGAATGTTAATGGCTTCGATGCGCCTCAACATACCGGCTATTTTTGTTTCGGGTGGTCCAATGGAGGCGGGTAAAACCAAGCTTTCTGATCAAATCATCAAACTCGATTTGGTCGACGCCATGATTCAAGGCGCTGATCCGAGTGTGTCAGATGAACAAAGCGAACAGATCGAGCGCTCTGCTTGTCCAACTTGCGGCTCCTGCTCAGGTATGTTTACCGCCAATTCAATGAACTGCCTCACCGAAGCTCTGGGGTTATCGCAACCCGGTAATGGTTCAATGTTAGCCACTCACGCCGACCGAGAGGCTCTGTTTCTCAATGCAGGTCGACGTATTGTTGACTTGACTCGTCGTTACTATGAGCAAGACGATGAATCCGCTCTGCCACGCAACATCGCAACATTCGATGCATTCGAAAATGCCATGGCACTTGATATTGCGATGGGAGGATCAACCAATACGATTTTACATTTACTCGCTGCCGCTCAAGAAGGAGAGGTAAAATTCGATATGGCCGATATCGATCGCCTATCCCGCCGAGTGCCGCACCTGTGTAAAGTCGCCCCCTCGACGGAAAAGTATCACATGGAAGATGTCCATCGCGCAGGCGGCGTTATGGCTATCTTAGGTGAGCTAGACCGGGCAGGTTTGCTGCACAATGATACCCGTACTGTACTTGGACTATCGATGAAAGAGCAGCTCGCTCAATACGATATTATGCAAACTGACGATGCGGATGTTTTGCAGTTTTTCCGTGCTGGTCCTGCAGGCATACGTACCACCCAAGCTTTCTCACAAGATTGCCGCTGGGATCGACTAGACGATGACAGAGAGCACGGCTGTATACGCACCAAAGACAATGCTTTTAGTCAAGAAGGTGGTCTTGCCGTTTTAAAAGGTAACATTGCCTTGGATGGCTGTATCGTTAAGACAGCAGGTGTGGACGAAAGTATTTTAACCTTTACTGGACCTGCCGTCGTATTTGAAAGTCAAGAAGACGCAGTTGAAGGAATATTGGGAGGAAAAGTCAAAGCAGGTGATGTAGTAGTGATCCGCTATGAAGGCCCCAAAGGCGGGCCTGGTATGCAAGAAATGCTCTATCCCACCACTTACCTGAAATCAATGGGACTTGGAAAAGAATGTGCACTACTCACCGATGGACGTTTCTCGGGTGGAACATCGGGCCTGTCAATTGGCCATGCCTCTCCTGAGGCAGCAGATGGAGGCACAATTGGCCTTGTAAGACCTGGAGATACCATTGCCATTGACATTCCTAACCGCAGTATCTCATTGCAAGTTTCTGAACAAGAACTCTCGCAGCGCCGTCAAGAACAAGACGATAAAGGCTGGAAGCCTGCTAATCGACAGCGGGAAGTCTCGTTTGCATTGAAAGCGTATGCAAGTATGGCAACCAGTGCCGATAAAGGCGCGGTGCGAGATAAGACTAAGCTAGAGGACTAGCTTATGAGTCGTACATTACAAACTGGCGCTGATTATCTGCGCCAGATACTCAAAGCTCCAGTGTATGAGGTTGCGGCGGTCACCCCTCTGCAACCTATGCCCCGGCTAACCCAGCGAATCGGCAATCATGTCCAAATAAAACGCGAAGATCGCCAACCTGTGCATTCGTTTAAGTTGCGCGGTGCCTACAATATGGTGGCCAGTTTATCAGAGTCACAAAAATCGGCTGGAGTGATTACCGCATCTGCGGGTAATCACGCACAAGGATTAGCGCTTTCCGGCAGTAAATTAGATATAAAAACCACCATCGTTATGCCACAAACCACTCCTGATATAAAGGTACAAGCGGTAAGAGGGTTTGGTGGTAACGTGATATTGCATGGTAGCAATTTTGATGAAGCCAAGGCAGAAGCAGAACGGCTATCAGCGCAACATGGCTATACCTTTGTTCCCCCTTTTGATCACCCTCTCGTGATCGCTGGGCAAGGGACGATTGGCATGGAAATGCTACAGCAAAACAGCCACTTGGATTATATCTTTGTCCCTGCTGGAGGCGGCGGTCTAGCGGCTGGTGTGGCGGTATTGGTCAAACAATTAATGCCTGAAATTAAGGTCATTGCCGTTGAACCTGAAGACTCCGCATGTTTAAAAGCAGCGCTCGATGCTGGTGAGCCCGTTGCACTTGACCAAGTCAGTTTGTTTGCTGATGGTGTTGCAGTAAAACGTATCGGTGACGAAACCTTTAGATTGTGCCAACAATATCTCGATGGACATATTTGTGTATCAAGTGATGAGATCTGCGCAGCCGTTAAAGATATCTTCGAAGATACTCGTGCGATTGCCGAGCCTTCTGGTGCGTTAGCACTTGCTGGGCTGAAAAAATACGCTGAGAAACACCAGTTAAAAGACAATCAACTTGGTACCGTCCTATCTGGTGCAAACACCAATTTCCACGGTCTGCGGTATGTATCGGAACGCTGCGAGCTAGGTGAAAAACGAGAAGGCTTATTAGCGGTGACTATTCCTGAGCGTCAAGGAGCTTTCTTTGAGTTTTGTAACCTGATTGGTGGGCGAGCGGTGACAGAATTCAACTACCGCTATAACGATGATGCATTAGCCAATATTTTTGTCGGCGTTCGTTTGCAAGGTGGCCAAGAAGAGCTTGACCATATTATTCACGACCTGCGTGATGGAGGATACCCCGTGGTTGATCTGTCCGATGATGAAATGGCTAAGTTACACATTCGCTATATGATTGGCGGCCGACCATCGAAACAACTTAAAGAGCGCCTGTACAGTTTTGAGTTTCCAGAATATCCAGGTGCACTACTTAATTTTCTCAGTACACTTGGCACGCACTGGAATATCAGCTTGTTTAACTACCGCAACCATGGCGCTGACTATGGTCGAGTGCTGTGCGGCTTTGAACTCGACGAATCCGATCTTGCTCGCTTCTCGACGCATTTGCGAGAGCTTGGCTATCAATGTAAGGATGAAACTGACAACCCATCTTACAAATTTTTTCTTTCCTCGTAATATGGACAAAGGGGCGGTATCTTCTGCCCCTTTATTTCATTTCACCATCACTCTAAATACGATTAACAAGGTATTGCAGCTAAACTGTTTATGCTTTGCCTGCATAGCCACCATGATTAAGTTTCATTTTTGTCATAGCAAAAATACGTCTACACTCTTAGCTGTTTTTGGCCGCCCGTGATTTTGGAGAGAGCACATGTTTAATGCCCTGATTCTAAACCAAGAAGAAAAGCGTACCCTTGCTTCTATTGAAAACATTGACCAAAGCCAGCTTCCTGAAGGTGAAGTGTTAATTGATGTTGAATACTCATCACTCAATTACAAAGATGGCCTCGCGATTACAGGTAAGGGAAAAGTCGTTCAGCAATTTCCTATGGTTCCCGGTATCGATATGGCTGGTAAAGTAGCTCATTCTGATAACCCTAACTACCAGCAAGGGGATAATGTCATTCTCACTGGCTGGGGGGTAGGTGAAAAACACTGGGGTGGAATGGCTCAGCAAGCCAGAGTAAAAGGTGATTGGCTGGTTCACCAGCCCGAGGGCTTAACCAGTAAAAAAGCCATGATGATAGGCACAGCTGGATTCACCGCTATGCTGTGTGTGCAAGCTCTTATCGAGGCGGATGTTACCCCATCAAAAGGCGAAATACTGGTGACTGGCGCAAGTGGTGGTGTCGGCTCCGTCGCCGTAACGCTTTTATCCCAACTCGGTTATTCTGTGGCGGCAGTGACAGGGCGTTCAGAACAAAATGGCCCACTGCTAGAAAGACTGGGGGCCGGCAGAATTATCGACCGCTCAGAGTTTGAGCAGCCGCCCAGACCATTGGAGAAACAATGCTGGGCTGGTGCAATAGATACCGTCGGCAGCAGCGTGCTTGCCAAAGTCCTCGCGCAAATGGACTACAATAGTGCCGTCGCAGCTTGTGGCTTAGCGGGAGGGTTTGATCTGCCCACCACTGTGATGCCCTTCATCTTACGTAACGTTCGATTGCAAGGAATAGACTCCGTTATGTGTCCAGCAGAGAAGCGCCAAGCGACATGGGAAAAGCTGGTTGAAATCCTACCTAATCGCTTCTTCCAACAAGCTTGCAGCGAAATCTCCCTTGATCAAGCGATCGATTATGCTCATGCCATTACTCAAGGTAAAACCACGGGTCGTGTTGTGGTAAAACTGTGATGATAAATTAGTGCCAATGTCTATTGGCACTAATTTTCAATAAAGTTTGGCGGCCTTTGACCAATCAGCTCACGACACTCTTCAATCACCAAAGATCGCAGCCACTCATGTGCCTTGGAATATTCGCACCTTGGATGCCAAATCATTGAGTAGTCAAAAGGAGCAAACTCAAAAGGTAACGGCTTGACCTTCAACTGATAGCGCTTAGCCATCATATACGCCAAATCCGCCGGTACCGTCATAATTAACGGCATCATATCAGCGATCGCGAGTGCCGCCTCTAAGTGATAAGCTCTCAACACTGTTTTTCGTGCCGGATGGGATTGCAACGATTGATCGATTAATGCCTTAACCCCATCACTGATGGCAATCAAAGCATTTGGCATCGTAAGATAGTCTGAAAGTTCAATGACTTTGTCCGCCAACGGATGGTTTTTCGTCACCAAACACAGCACCCCTACCTTACCAAGTCTGACATTGGATAACCCTTGAATAGATTGAGTTGGCCGACAAATAGCCAAATCGACACTTTCGTAGGTTAATTGTTCAAAAAGCCTTGTGTGCTGAAGCGGAATGAGATTTAACGATAATTTAGGTGCCGCTTGATAAAGCCTTTTTAAAATAAACGGCAACACAGTTTGCATGGCATAATCTGTCATCGCAATATGAAAGGTTTGCTCACAATACTGTGGTTCAAACTCTTGCGGTGAAAGAATATGTCTTAGGGCATCCAATGGCTCACTTAAATTTTTATCGATCGCCAACGCCTTTTCAGTAGCAATTAACTGCTGGCCATGTCGGGTAAACAAAGGGTCCTCTAACATGATTCTTAAACGTCCCAGCACTCGACTCATGGCTGATTGACTAAGGCTCAAACGTTGAGCGGCGCGACTGACACTGCCTTCTTCAATCAGCACTCGCAAAGCAATAAAGAGATTAAGATCGCGACGGTAAATATCTTCCAGTTCCAAAATCAACTCACTTAATTTCATACAAACGCAGTCACTATTGTAACTTTTAGGCAAAAAAAATCCCGCCTTTCAGCGGGGAAGCCCAAGAAAACTGGGGATAGTGTCGGAATAAGGTAAAGGTTGCCACCCTAAAGCAGGAGACTACTTAATCACTTTGCTCTTGAGATGTATCGCGGAACACCTCGAGCCAAATACCAAACAAAGTCGCCACAACGCCGAGCAGCGGCAAAAACGATGTCGCTTCATTCGATGAACGCAACACCAATGCAGCGAACGAGATAAAACACAGCACAGAGTAGATAGTGATCCGATCCAGCACTGTTAGCATCTACAAATCCCACTTTGTTACCAAGATGTTAAATAAGTTAAAACAAAATGATCGCTTTGCCAAGAGGTTATTGAATATTTTTTCTTCACTAGTATCATCTAGGCTGAATCAGTAAACAAAAGAAATGACCACGATGTTCGATTTCAAGCAAGCAAACATGACACTGGAGACGCAAGGATTACGCTGTCCAGAGCCAGTAATGATGGTCAGGAAGACAATAAGAAACATGCAGCAAGGTGAGACACTTCTGGTCACCGCAGATGATCCATCGACTACACGCGATATACCCAGTTTTTGTCGCTTTATGGATCACGAATTGCTACAAGCACAAACAGAGCAAATCCCGTATCAATTTCTGATAAAAAAAGGGATAGTTTGACTAAGAGTGAGGGGCTGAAGACTGTTCAACCTCTTGCAACTTATCCAATTGCTCATTCAATCTCGTCAGTTCTTGCTGTATTCGCGCCATATCGTCCTGCAAAGGAAGAATATGTACCAAGCGCACCCATGCCTCGACGACGAGGCCTGTCATAATATAGGTTCCCGCCACGATGGGCAGCCACATATCTGTCAATACCATCGCCAACAGGCATAACACTAGACCGAGAGTAAACAGGTAAAATTGATGATTTGGACTTATTTCTTTATATCGTGAGAGCATGAACACCCCCTATGCAATCGACACCAAAAAGTGTCGTACACTCATGATGATAATGCGATAACTTGACATAACGGCAATTGTTAAAGCAAAACCTACCTCACTCACGAAATAATATGGCCATAGAATTCATAAAATGCTTATGAATTAATCAAAATTACCCCTACTCGTACGGACAATATCTGGGTATACTTGAGTGTTATTTTATTCAACCGTCATTACTTCAACTCGCCATTGCTAGGGCTTGTACTTTTGGCAAATAAGACGACTTGATCAGTAATATGAGAATCGCGCGAACCTGACTTATGCAAAAATACGATATCAAAACCTTCCAGGAAATGATCCTCGCGCTGCAGGATTATTGGGCACAAAACGGCTGCTCTATTGTACAGCCACTCGATATGGAAGTAGGAGCTGGTACCTCTCATCCCATGACCTGTTTGCGTGCGCTTGGGCCAGAGCCCATGTCTACGGCTTATGTTCAACCATCACGACGCCCAACTGATGGCCGTTACGGTGAAAACCCTAATCGACTTCAGCATTATTACCAATTTCAGGTGGCGCTTAAGCCATCCCCAGACAATATTCAAGAGCTTTACCTTGGCTCTCTCGAAGTCTTAGGCGTTGACCCGCTTGTTCATGATATTCGTTTTGTAGAGGACAACTGGGAAAACCCAACACTGGGAGCTTGGGGACTTGGTTGGGAAGTCTGGCTCAATGGTATGGAAATCTCTCAATTTACCTACTTCCAGCAAGTAGGAGGCCTAGAATGTAAGCCTGTCACGGGTGAAATCACCTATGGTATTGAGCGTCTGGCTATGTATATTCAAGAGGTCGACTCTATATACGATCTAGTATGGAATATCGCACCCGATGGAAGTCAGGTGACCTATGGTGATATTTTTCATCAAAATGAGGTGGAACAATCCACCTACAACTTTGAACACGCAGATGTCGACTTTCTATTTGGCTTATTTGAGCAATGTGAAAAAGAATGTCAAGAGTTGCTTGCGCTTGACAAGCCACTGCCACTTCCAGCGTACGAGCGGATATTAAAAGCGGGCCACGCTTTTAACTTGCTCGATGCCCGCAAAGCCATCTCAGTGACTGAGCGTCAACGTTATATCCTAAGGATCCGCAACCTAACCAAATCGGTCGCAGAAGCATATTACGCATCACGCGAAGCGCTAGGTTTCCCAATGTGTAAAAAACAACAGGCGTAAGGGCAGAAGATAATGACAAAAGAATTTTTAATTGAGCTGGGCACTGAAGAGCTGCCGCCAACCCAATTGCGTACACTTGCCGAAGCCTTTGCCAGCAATTTTACCACCGAGCTTAAAGAAGCAGAGCTTGATCACCAAGGCATCAAGTGGTTTGCAGCGCCTCGCCGCTTGGCATTGAAAGTGACTGAACTTGCAGAGAGTCAGGCGGATAAAGTGGTTGAAAAGCGCGGTCCAGCAGTGTCTGCTGCCTTCGATGCAGAAGGGAACCCAACCAAAGCCGCTCAAGGGTGGGCTCGAGGCTGTGGTATCGCTGTTGAGCAAGCAGAACGCATGGTCACAGACAAAGGTGAGTGGCTGCTTTTCAAACAAGAAGTTAAAGGTCAATCAACCACAGCTATCGTTGTTGAACTTGCGGCAAAGGCACTGGCCAAACTGCCGATCGCTAAGCCAATGCGCTGGGGCGATAAGACCACACAATTTATTCGTCCAGTCAAAACACTGACCATCTTACTGGGCAGCGAACTCATTGAAGGAGAAATCCTCGGTGTTCAATCTTCTCGCACCCTGCGCGGCCATCGATTTATGGGCGAGCAAGAATTTACTATCGAGTCAGCCGAACAATACCCTGAGATCCTTGAGACACGCGGTAAAGTTATGGCGGATTACGAAGCGCGAAAAGCGCTTATCCTTGCGGACGCACAAAAGGCAGCCTCAGCCATTGGTGGTCTCGCCGATTTGGAAGATGAACTCGTCGAAGAGGTCACTTCCCTCGTCGAGTGGCCGGTAGTATTAACAGCTAAATTTGAGGAAGAATTCCTCAAAGTGCCATCAGAGGCCCTTGTCTACACCATGAAGGGGGATCAGAAGTATTTCCCTGTTTACACAGAAGACAAGAAACTGCTACCGAATTTTATCTTTGTCTCAAACATTGAATCCAAAGACCCTCGTCAAGTTATCGAAGGCAACGAAAAAGTGGTTCGCCCTCGCCTTGCCGATGCCGAGTTCTTTTTCAACACAGACCGCAAGCGCCCTCTAATAGACCGTCTGCCTGAGCTCGATTCCGCTATTTTCCAAAAACAACTCGGGACCATCAAAGATAAAACCGATCGTATTACCGAATTAGCGGGTTACATTGCCAACAAAATTGGTGCTGATGTCGAGAAATCAGAGCGTGCTGGCCTATTAGCCAAGTGTGACCTGATGACTTCTATGGTGTTTGAGTTTACCGACACTCAAGGTGTGATGGGGATGCATTATGCCCGTCACGATGGTGAAGCCGAAGAAGTCGCTCTGGCACTAAACGAGCAGTACATGCCACGCTTTGCAGGTGATACACTGCCATCAGATGGGGTGTCAACAGCGGTAGCCCTAGCAGACAAACTGGATACCATCGTGGGTATTTTTGGTATTGGGCAAGCACCAAAAGGCTCTGACCCATTTGCACTACGTCGAGCCTCTTTGGGCTTACTACGTATTATCGTTGAATACGGTTACGACCTTGACTTGGTTGACTTAATAGCGAAAGCCAAGTCACTCTTTGGCTCTCGATTAACCAATGAGTCAGTTGAACATGAAGTGATTGACTTCATGCTTGGACGCTTTAGAGCTTGGTACCAAGATCAAGGCTTCAGCATTGATGTTATTCAAGCTGTATTGGCAAGGCGTCCAACCAAGCCGGCTGATTTTGACCAACGCGTCAAAGCCGTTTCGCACTTCCGCACTCTTGACGCGGCAGAGCCACTGGCTGCGGCGAACAAACGTGTCAGCAACATACTGGCGAAATTTGAAGGTGACTTACCAGAGCGTGTAGATGAAACCCTTCTAACCGAAGAACCTGAACAAGCGCTTTACCAAGCTCTTGCCACTCCAGCGGTTTCAATAGAGTTGAAAAACGGTGGCTACCAACAGCAGTTGACGCAACTTGCCGAGCTGCGTGAGCCCGTAGATAAGTTCTTCGATAACGTCATGGTGATGGCTGACGATGAAGCCCTCAAGAAAAACCGCCTAACACTACTCAATCAGCTGCGTAATCTGTTCCTGCAAATTGCAGATATCTCCTTATTGCAAAAGTAGCGATGGATCTCATCACGTAAATAAAAAAGCCCAACTTAATCCAGTTGGGCTTTTTAGTTCCAAATGCCGACATTTTATCCTTTGCCTCGTATCAACATTACGGTATGTTCAAACATTGCCTTATTGACCAGAATCATTCTGGTTACTTATTACAAAAGACTCGATAACAATGGATTAGGTGTGAAAAGACATGCAGTTCTCTAAGTTTGGTGAAAAATTTAATCAGTATTCTGGTATCACTCAGTTGATGGACGATTTAAACGAGGGACTACAAACCCCGGGAGCGATTATGCTTGGAGGTGGAAACCCCGCCGCCATCCCCGCCATGCTCGACTACTTTCAACAAGCCAGTGAAGAATTGCTGCAAAATGGCCAACTTATTAATGCAATGGCAAATTATGATGGCCCTCAAGGAAAAGACGCCTTCGTTAAAGCGCTCGCTAAGCTGCTCAAAGACACCTACGGTTGGAACATTAGCGAAAAAAACATTAGTTTAACCAACGGCAGTCAAAGTGGTTTCTTTTACTTATTTAATCTCCTCGCTGGAGAGCAAGCAGACCATTCGCACAAAAAAATTCTACTACCACTGGCTCCTGAATACATCGGCTATGGTGACGCGGGTATCAATGAGGATATCTTTGTTTCCTACCGACCTGAAATCACACTACTCGAAAACCGATTATTTAAGTATCACGTTGATTTCGAAACATTAACAATCGATGATTCTATTGCTGCTATCTGTGCCTCAAGGCCAACTAACCCGACGGGCAATGTATTAACCGATGAAGAAATTCGTAAGCTAGATCAGTTAGCGCGCGATAACAATATTCCACTGATCTTAGATAATGCCTATGGTTTGCCCTTCCCCAACATTATCTTTGAAGATGTAAAACCTTTTTGGAATGAGAATACTATTCTGTGTATGAGCTTATCAAAGCTCGGGCTTCCTGGGCTGCGCTGTGGCATCGTTATCGCCAATGAAACCATCACACAAGCCATGGCTAATATGAACGGGATTATAAGCCTAGCGCCTGGGAGTCTTGGCCCTGCATTGGGTCACCACATGATAGAAAACGATGATTTGCTGAAACTTAGTGGTGATGTCATTAAACCTTTCTACCAACAAAAATCAGCTCGTGCTGTTGAGTTACTCCAAGAAGCCATTACGGATACTCGTTTTCGCATCCACAAACCGGAAGGAGCCATGTTCCTTTGGTTATGGTTTGATGAACTTCCCATCACAACAATGGAACTTTACCGACGCCTAAAAGCGCGTGGCGTATTAATAGTACCCGGCGAGTATTTTTTTGTTGGTCAAAAAGACAATTGGCCGCATAAGAGCCAATGCTTGAGAATGAACTATGTCCAAAGCGACGATTTAATGAAAAGTGGTATAGACGTCATCGCAGAAGAAGTGGCCAAAGCTTATCAAAGCTAAAAAAAGAGCGCCTTGGGCGCTCTTCACTCTTTACCCGCAGTTAGCCTTCGATTAATTGCTTACCATTGATAGCAATTTTTCTTGGCTGCATAGCTTCTGGAATTTCGCGCTCTAAGTCGATGTGCAAAAGACCGTTTTCCATACTCGCACCGACAACTTTCACATAGTCTGCCAGCTGAAACTTACGTTCAAAGTCACGTTCTGCAATACCTTGATAAACGTATTGTTTCTCATCTTCAGACTGACGCTCACCTTTGACGATCAAGGTATTTTCTTTCTGCGTCAAATCAAGTTGGTCTTCAGAAAAACCTGCCACCGCCATTGTGATGCGATAGTGATTTTCATCTTGCTGTTCGATGTTGTATGGAGGGTATCCGCCTGAGGTATTTTTTGATGTATTCGCTTCCATCATATTGAAAAGACGATCAAAACCAATGGCGTTACGGTATAAAGGAGTGAAATCTACAGTTCTCATAATGCTATCCTCTTAATTAAGCAATAGTACCAGCGTGAGTCAATGGCCAAGCCATTGTTAGCTAGTGATGTGGGTTTACTCTTAACAAAGACGTAAACTCAACAATCGTGTGAAGCGAACACCTTATCCCCGTCAGGGCGACAGCTACTTCGCGTTTGAAAAGAGCCAAACTTCTCATTTGAGCAAGCTCGTCTTCCTTTCATAAATAGATATGAGTACGCGAGGGGGCGATTTCAAGGGTAGACAGTCATTATTTAGCAAAAACATCATAAGCTTTTGTTTTAAATATAAAAATACCGCCAAACAAGGCGGTATTTTTAAACATTCAGTGGCTAAACGTCAAGATTGGCCACTTTCAGTGCATTTTCTTCAATAAAGTTTCTTCGTGGTTCAACTTGATCACCCATCAAGGTAGTAAAGAGTTGATCAGCACCTACCGCATCTTCAATGGTTACTTGCATCATACGACGAGTTTCAGGATCCATTGTTGTTTCCCATAATTGGTCAGGGTTCATTTCGCCTAGACCTTTATAACGCTGTAGGCTCAAACCACGACGAGATTCCTTCATCAGCCACTCAAGAGCTTCAACAAAGCTTGCAACCGGTTGAGTTCGCTCTCCTCGTTTAATGTAGGCATCTTCTTCGATCAATCCATTTAATGCCTCAGACAGATCAGCAAGTTTGGCGTACTCTTTGGAATTAAACAAATCGATACTTAACGCGTATTCATGGGTAACACCATGCGTGCGTACAATAATTTTCGGAAGGTTTAAGCCAAGCTCTACATGCTGTTCAACTTCAAAACTATACTGGCTCGCACCAACCTCTTTGGCATTTAGCTGCTCAACTAATTGTTTGGTCCAAGTTTGAACGTCATCCTCGCTGTGACACTGGTTAGCAGTGAGTCGCGGTGAGTAGATAAGTTCATGCATCAATGCACGAGGGTAGCGGCGACTCATTCGATCAACCAGCTTAATCCCTGCGTTATATTGCTTAACCAGTTTCTCTAGCGCTTCACCTGACATCGCTGGGGCTTGGGCATTGACGTGCAATGTCGCATTCTCAAGGGCAAGAGAGAACTGATAGTCATTCATGGCGTCTTCATCTTTGATGTAACGCTCCTGTTTGCCCTTTTTCACCTTGTATAGAGGTGGTTGAGCAATATAGACATAACCACGTTCAATAAGCTCTGGCATTTGACGATAGAAAAACGTCAACAGCAGAGTTCGGATGTGAGAACCATCAACGTCAGCATCGGTCATAATAATGATATTATGGTAACGCAGCTTATCAGGGTTATATTCATCACGACCAATACCACATCCTAACGCCGTGATCAGGGTAGCGACCTCCTGAGAAGACAACATTTTATCAAAGCGCGCTTTCTCAACGTTGAGGATTTTTCCTTTCAAAGGAAGAATGGCTTGGTTCTTACGGTTACGCCCCTGCTTAGCAGAACCACCCGCAGAATCTCCCTCCACTATGTACAGTTCAGAGAGTGCAGGGTCTTTCTCTTGGCAATCCGCAAGTTTGCCAGGCAAGCCCGCCAAATCCAGTGCTCCTTTGCGACGAGTCATCTCGCGCGCTTTACGCGCCGCTTCACGAGCGCGAGCAGCATCGATAATTTTGCTGCACACCATTTTGGCTTCGCTTGGGTTTTCAACTAAGAACTCGGCTAATTTCTCACCCATCGCTGACTCAACCGCCGATTTAACCTCAGAAGAAACTAATTTATCTTTGGTTTGGCTAGAAAACTTAGGATCAGGCACTTTGACGGAAACAACCGCGGTCAATCCTTCTCTCGCATCATCGCCTGACGTCGCTGTCTTCGCTTTTTTAGAAAAGCCTTCTTTGTCCATGAAAGAATTCAAGGTACGAGTCAATGCGGCACGAAAACCAGCGAGGTGAGTACCACCATCACGCTGAGGAATATTATTGGTAAAGCAATAAATGTTCTCTTGGAAACCATCATTCCATTGCATGGCGACTTCTACCGAAATGCCATCTTCACGCTCAAAATCAAAATGGAAGATCTTGTCAATTATTGGCGTTTTATTGGTATTTAGGTGGTCAACGAAGGCTTGAATGCCTCCTTCAAACATGAAGTGATCGCTCTTATCATCTTCGCGCTCATCGATGAGCTTAATCGATACACCAGAGTTAAGAAAAGAAAGTTCACGTAATCGCTTAGCAAGAATATCGTAGTGAAACTCCGTATTTGAAAAAGTTTCTGCGCTCGGCCAAAAGCGTATTTCTGTCCCGGTATTTTGCGTATCACCCAAAACAGCAAGCGGTGCTTGTGGTTCACCATGATGGTAAGTTTGAGAGTGAATATTTCCACCACGATGAATCGTTAACACCACTTTCTCTGACAAAGCATTAACCACCGAGACACCCACGCCATGAAGTCCACCAGAAACTTTGTAGGAATTATCATCAAACTTACCACCAGCGTGAAGTACTGTCATGATGACTTCTGCAGCAGAAACGTTCTCTTCAGGGTGCATTTCTGTAGGAATACCACGACCGTCATCTCGCACTGACACTGAGTTATCTTCATGAATAGTGACAATAATATCTTTACAATGACCTGCCAACGCTTCATCAATTGAGTTATCCACCACCTCAAAAACCATGTGGTGCAGACCAGTGCCATCGTCTGTGTCGCCAATGTACATACCAGGACGCTTGCGAACCGCATCCAGACCTTTTAGTACCTTAATACTCGATGAATCGTAATTTTCAGACATGAGTTATCTTCCACTATATATTTTGCTCTATTGTGCCATGTTCGACACGAAACATCTTACCATTTTCATCGCGCATATCGGCGATTTGTTGGTCAGTGATAGAGCTGACAAAAACTTGTGCCCCCGTCTCTTTTAAGCAATCCGCAAGACGCTTACGACGTTGACTATCTAATTCTGAAGCAAAGTCATCAATCAAATAAATGCATTGCTTGCCTGTAACATCTGTTAGGTGCTGCCCTTGCGCAACGCGCAATGCGCATACCATGAGCTTTAACTGCCCTCGTGAAAGCACATCTTCAACCGGTGTACCATTGACCTTAATGCGTAAATCCGCTTTATTAGGGCCACTAAATGTATAACCTAGCGATTGATCACGTTCAAAATTGTTCTTTAGTATCTCTTGGTAGGGCGTTTCTTTCTCCCATCCACGATAATAACTTAGTTGAATATCAAATTCGGGTAAGAAGGCACCACAAATCTGTTGCGCCTTTTTCTTCATCTGTTCAACATAAGCTTCTCTCCACTGGCTGATATTTTCAGCCAATACCGCCATTTCATTGTCCCAATAACTGAGTTCGTGATAATGTCGGGCCGTTTTCAGCAGAGCATTTCTTTGTTTATTTAGGCGCTTAAATCGCCCCCAAGCATCATAAAATGCAGACTCGGTGTGAAAGACCCCCCAGTCGATAAATGCTCTTCGGTGCTTAGGTCCCTCAGTCAACAAATCAAAACCTTCTGGATGAATTAACTGTAACGGTAACACTTGTGCCAACTGAGCAAGCTTTTGCCCTGATTGACCACCTATTTTAACCTCTGTTGAGCCATCACGCTGCTTATTAATGCCAATAGGTAACTCAAATTGATCCGAGTTCAAAAAACGACCATGTACAAATAATTCGTCGCACCCATTTTGAATCACGCGTCCTGTGAGACTGCTCTTGAATGAGCGGCCATGACCAAGCAAGTAAATGGCTTCCAAAACACTGGTTTTACCGCTCCCATTGACACCGATAAGAAAGTTAAAGCCTGCTGATAGTTCTATATCACAGGCTTTAATATTTCTAAACTGTTGAATAATAAGACGAGAAAGAGGCATTTTATAAACGTATCGGTGATACCACGTAGACCGCACTGTTATCTTGCGCGTTTTCAATCAGAGTGCTTGATGTTGCATCAGTCATCGATACCCTCACTTCATTACATTTTAAGGTATTAAGCACATCCAATACGTAACCAACATTGAAGCCTATTTCGATTGCTTCTCCTTGGTAATTCACGTCAAGAATCTCCTCTGCTTCCTCTTGTTCTGGATTATTTGCTGTTATTCTCATTTCTGAGTCAGTCAAATTCACCCTCACACCACGAAACTTTTCATTGGATAAAATCGCGGCACGAGAAAAAGCGTGTTTAAGTTGATCGCAATCAGCAAGCAGGGTTTTTGATGGAGTCAGAGACATAACTCGTCGATAATCTGGGAAACGACCATCGACTAATTTTGAGGTAAACACATAATTATTAACCTCTGCCCTAACATTCGAACTACCAACTTGCAGCACCACCTTTTGCTCGGGAGCATCCAACAACTTCACCAGCTCTAATACACCTTTACGTGGTACAATAATTTGTTGCTGTGCGAATTCTCCCTCTAAATTGACTTGTGCCATCGCCATACGGTGTCCATCTGTTGCAACACTACTAAGCGTTGTCCCATCAAGTTCAAATAGCATGCCATTGAGATAATAACGGACATCTTGATTGGCCATAGAAAATTGCGTTTTTTCAACCAAAGTACGCAGTTCAGCCTGAGTCAGCGAAACTTCCACTTCACTTTGCCAATCTTCGATGTTTGGAAAGTCATGTGCAGGAAGCGTTGAGAGAGAAAAACGACTTCGACCAGAGCGAATTTGGACACGATCCCCTTCAAGTACGAAGGTAATCACAGCCTCATCCGGTAGACCACGACAAATATCTAGGAATTTTCTTGATGGTACAGTGATGGTCCCAGCTTCAAACTCCCCTTCCAAATTGACGCGACTGATCAACTCCACTTCTAAATCAGTCGCAGTAATGAGTAACATCCCATCAGCAACTTTAAGCAATAAATTCCCAAGAATGGGTAAAGTCGGTCGACCACCAAGCGCTCCTGAAACTTGCTGCAGTGGCTTCAGTAAATGGCTACGTTGAATGGAAAATTTCATAGAGTGCTCTTATCAATATGGGTAAAATGGTTTGGCCATAAGCCGACGGCCAAACGGGTTGATATTCTATATCAAGAAGACAGAGTACGTATCAAATTAGAGTAGTCTTCTTTTATATCATGACTTTCTTCGCGAAGCTGCTCTATTTTTCTACAGGCATGCAACACGGTTGTGTGGTCTCGTCCACCAAAAGCATCACCAATTTCAGGCAGGCTATGGTTAGTCAATTCTTTTGCTAATGCCATCGCCAACTGGCGCGGACGAGCAACAGAGCGAGAACGTCGCTTTGACAGCAGGTCAGCGACTTTAATCTTGTAGTACTCTGCGACTGTTTTCTGAATGTTGTCTATCGTGACCAACTTTTCCTGCAGTGCCAATAAATCACGCAACGCCTCTCTGACGAAATCAATCGTAATCGGACGTCCGGTAAAATTGGCATTCGCAATAACACGATTAAGTGCACCTTCAAGCTCACGAACGTTGGAGCGCAGTCGCTTAGCGATAAAAAACGCCACTTCATCAGCTAAATGTATTTGATGATCCTCAGCCTTTTTCATCAAAATAGCGACTCGGGTTTCCAATTCAGGCGGTTCGATAGCAACTGTCAGACCCCAGCCAAAACGAGACTTCAATCTATCTTCGACTCCACTGATTTCTTTTGGGTAACGGTCAGAAGTCAAAATGATCTGCTGATTACCCTCCAGTAAAGCATTAAAGGTATGGAAGAACTCCTCTTGCGAACGCTCTTTATTAGCAAAAAATTGAATATCATCGATAAGCAAAGCATCAACACTGCGGTAATAACGTTTAAATTCCTCAATGGCATTGTTCTGTAGGGCTTTCACCATATCTTGTACAAAGCGCTCTGAGTGCATATAAACCACTTTTGCATTGGGCTTATTGTCGACAATCGCATTCCCTACTGCATGCAGTAAGTGTGTTTTACCTAAACCTGTCCCACCATAAAGAAATAGTGGGTTATAAGCCGAGCCTGGGTTGTCAGATACCTGTTTTGCCGCAGCTAAGCCAAGTTGGTTTGATTTACCCTCAACGAAATTGTTGAACATATGCTTGGGGTTAACATTGGAGCGATGATTAATATCGACAAGTGTTTCAGGATCATTTTCCCAAGTTTTGTGAACAGATTTACGTGCCTGCAATTGAGCAGGAGCGGAAGATTCTGCAGCCACGTCTGCTGGTGTGCGTTTGGGTGCTGTTTTTGCAACCGCGACGGGACGGCTTCCCACTTCAAAACGCAAGCTGGGAATATCATTGCCACAATATTCTTGCAGCAATCGGTTAATACTATTGAGGTACTTATCTCTGACCCAATCTAAAACAAAACGATTCGGTGCGAATAGGGTGAGAGTACTGTCATTAAGTTCAGCTTGTAACGGACGAACCCACATACTGAATTCAGTTGCTGGTAGCTCTTCTTGAAGCTGTTGCAAACATTGCAACCATAGCGAAGATGACACAGTGCCCCCACTCGAAATATTTGATCTGAAAAGAAGGTCGATTTTACCTGTTGATAAACAAGATCGCCAGTAAATGATCGACGATCCAGTGAATAAGATCTAAGTTATTCACAATCTTTTGGCGATAAATTACCGGATCCTCACATTCTGCCCCATTTTTACTCACACATTGATCCACAATCGTACATTTTATGCTTGATCTCTCATCTGGTGATAACTCTGTGAATTGTTATTGATCATGATCTTGATATCGAGTGAAAAACGTCTCAATCAGCTTATGACTCAAATCTATACAATATTGCTCTTTGTTATTTATCTAATTAAGCAAAGACACAGTAATATTCATCACCACTATTATTTGGAGTTGTAATATGAAAAACTGGATGAAGGTGCTAACCGTAGCACTATCACTTGCTGCCTCTTTGGCACACGCAACCACTGATGTCAAAGTCGGTATGTCGGGACGCTATTTCCCTTTCACCTTTGTAGAGCAAGACAAACTACAGGGTTTTGAAGTGGATTTATGGGATGAAATCGCCAAACGTAACGACTACAGAGTGGAATACGTAACAGCAAACTTCTCTGGTTTATTCGGTTTACTCGAAACAGGCCGGATCGATACGATTTCAAACCAAATTACCATTACTGAAGCACGTCAAGCCAAATATTTGTTCGCCGATCCTTATGTTATCGATGGTGCACAAATTACCGTTCGTAAAGGTAACAAAGACATTAAAGGTGTTGCTGACCTTGCGGGCAAAAGTGTTGCCGTTAACCTTGGATCCAATTTTGAACAATTGCTGCGCAGCTACGACAAAGAAGGCAAGATCAACATCAAGACCTATGACACAGGTATAGAACATGATGTGGCACTGGGAAGATCGGATGCTTTCATTATGGATCGCCTTTCAGCACTGGCTTTAATCAAAAAAACCGGATTACCTCTTGAACTGGCAGGACAACCTTTTGAGACCATAGAGAATGCTTGGCCATTCGTTGATAATGAGCAAGGGCAGAAGCTACGAAATGAAGTCAACCAAGCCCTAAAAGCTATGCGCGCTGACGGTACTCTTGAAAAGATTTCACGCAAGTGGTTTAACGCCAATATCACAGAGTAGACTTTCTCGCAGATAAACAACCCACCGACATACGACGGTGGGTTTTTCCATTACAAAATAAGGGCGAATCATGGGCTTTGATTTTCAATATATGTTGGGCCTACTGCCAATACTGTTTAAGTATTTGGGTACCACGATGGCCATGGCAACTTGGGGAGTGGTTTTCGCGTTAATATTGGCGCTATTAATCGCGAATATTCGCGTCTTTTCTGTGCCATTATTGAGCCCTTTCTGCCAGCTATACATCAGTTTCTTTCGAGGTACACCACTGCTTGTCCAGTTGTTTTTACTGTATTACGGCTTACCGCAAATTTTCCCGTTTTTAGTCGGGCTGAATGCCTTTAGCGCAGCTGTGATAGGCCTTACTTTACATTTCGCCGCTTACATGGCAGAAAGTATTCGTGCCGCCATTATCGGTATTGATCGCAGTCAAATGGAAGCCAGCCTATCAATCGGAATGACCAAACTTCAGGCAATGAAACGAGTCATCTTGCCTCAAGCAACACGTGTCGCTTTACCCTCTTTGATGAATTACTTCATCGATATGATCAAATCAACGTCATTAGCTTTTACCCTAGGCGTTGCTGAAATCATGGCTAAGGCACAAATGGAAGCCTCTTCAAGTTTCCGTTTTTTTGAAGCATTTCTTGCCGTTGCCCTGATCTATTGGGGAGTCGTTGTTTTGCTGACACAAATACAAAACTGGGCAGAGTACCGTTTAAATAAGGCGTACACCAGATGATTAAATTGGCCAACATTCACAAATCTTTTGCCGACAGTGCTGTTTTAAAAGGCATTGATATCGAGATAAAACAAGGTGAAATCATTGTTATTATCGGATCCAGTGGAACCGGAAAATCGACCTTGTTGCGCTGCGTTAATTTCTTAGAAACGGCCGATAAGGGATCAATCAAAATTGATGATGTCATCGTAGATAGTCAAAACGCCAATCAAGCCGACGTACTCGCTTTACGTCGAAAAACAGGTTTTGTCTTTCAAAACTATGCCTTATTCGCTCACATGACAGCACAACAAAATATTGCAGAAGGACTGATCACCGTACGCGGCTGGAAAAAAACTCAAGCATTGGAACATGCCCAACGTATTCTCAATGACATTGGCCTCGGTGATAAAGCACATCACTACCCCGCAAGCTTATCGGGAGGACAACAACAACGAGTAGGTATCGGGCGTGCAATGGCTCTAGAGCCTGAACTGTTGTTGTTTGACGAACCAACGTCGGCCCTTGACCCTGAATGGGTCGGAGAAGTGCTCACACTAATGAAAGAGCTCGCAAGTAAGCAACAGACCATGCTCGTTGTGACTCACGAGATGCAATTTGCCAAAGAAGTCGCCGATCGGGTTATTTTCATGGCCGAAGGAAACATTGTTGAACAAGGTTCTCCACAAGAAATTTTTCACAACCCGCAAGATCATCGACTCAAGAAGTTCCTGCGCCAAGTGGGTGTTGAGTAAAGATCGAAACTAAAGGCGAAGGATCCTTGAGATTTTACTCACACTACGTATAATCGCTCGGTCGGAATTGTGTCTTTGCACAAAGATTGACACTTTGTGTGACAGTGATTACAATTCCGCCTCTTTGTTGAGAGGCGTCGGTTAGTCTACTTTGAATGCAAAGAAGACATTAACGACCCACGCCGGGTTAACATTGACCTAAAACTACTGATCAGTAAAGGTAATTATCATGAAACGCACTTTTCAACCTTCAGTTCTAAAGCGCAAGCGTTCTCACGGTTTCCGTGCACGCATGGCAACTAAGAACGGTCGTAAAGTAATTAATGCACGTCGTGCTAAAGGCCGTGCGCGCCTATCAAAATAATCGCTAGTTTATTTTGAATACGTACGCGTTCAATCGGGAGTTACGCTTGTTAACTCCCGAGCATTATCAAAATGTCTTTCAGCAAGCTCATCGAGCTGGCTCACCTCATTTCACCATCATTGCTCGCAATAATTCACTTTCTCATCCAAGATTAGGCCTAGCGGTGCCGAAAAAGCAGATAAAAACGTCGCCAGCCCGCAATCGCTTTAAACGTCTTGCTCGTGAAAGTTTTCGCAATAAACAACATCAATTACCTAATAAAGATTTTGTTGTTATTGCTAAGAAAAGTGCGCAAGATTTAACGAATGAGGAAATATTTAAGTTGTTTGATAAGCTATGGCATCGCCTTTCTCGCCCCTCACGTGGTTAGCTATTGGGTTAGTCCGTCTTTATCGAGGACTCATCAGTCCACTGATTGGGCCGCGTTGCCGTTTTACACCAACTTGCTCTGAATACGCGATTGAAGCGTTTAAGCTGCACGGTTTTATCAAAGGATGTTGGTTAACAAGCAAACGTTTATTAAAATGCCACCCCTGTAATAAAGGTGGCTATGACCCTGTACCCCCAGTTTCAATACAAGACAGAGATAAATAACGATGGATTCTCAACGTAACATCCTGTTAATCGGGCTCGCAATGGTTTCTTTTCTGTTGTTCACTAAATGGCAACAGTTTCAGGACAAACCTTCGCAACCGATTGAACAGGTTCAATCAAGCAGTGCTCTTCCAGTACAAAACTCTGCTGACGAGCTAGATGCAGCTCCAGTACAAACGAGTTCTGCCAAGACAATCAGTGTTAAAACCGATGTCTTAACCCTATCGATTGATACCGTTGGGGGTGATGTGGTTCATGCCGATCTCAACCAATATGCAGAACAAATGGACAAACCTGATCCGTTCGTTTTACTCAAAGATAAACCCAGCCATATTTTTATTGCGCAAAGCGGCCTTATTGGTCCTCAGGGTGTCGATTTAAAGACTCAGCGTCCAGCGTATCTAGTTAATGGCGACAGTTTTGTACTTG
Source organism: Vibrio caribbeanicus ATCC BAA-2122 (assembly GCF_000165125.1). GTDB lineage: Bacteria > Pseudomonadota > Gammaproteobacteria > Enterobacterales > Vibrionaceae > Vibrio > Vibrio caribbeanicus. Next base: position 25,200 of record NZ_AEIU01000054.1, read on the forward strand.
CTGACGGTCAGGATGAACTTAGCGTCCCAATGACCTACAAGGCGAATGGCTTGGAATATACCAAGACCTTCATCTTCAAACGTGGCAGTTATGCTATCGATGTGAAATATGATGTAGTCAACCACTCTGGCAGCAACGCTACCATAGGGGCGTACGCACACCTTCGTCAAACTCTTCTTGACGATGGTGGTAGCATTACTATGCCAACCTATCGTGGTGGTGCCTACTCAGATCAAGACACTCGCTATAAGAAGTACAGTTTTGATGACATGCAGGATAAAAGCCTCTCAATCACCTTGCCTGATGGCAAAGGTTGGGTAGCCATGATCCAGCACTACTTTGCTACCGCTTGGATACCAAGAAATGAACCCGACACTAAAATTTACACTCGTGTCGTTAGCAACGATAACACCTTTGACCCTGCGCAAGATAATACAGTCGGTGATATTGGTATTCGTATGCCAAACAAAACCATTGCAGACGGTGATAAAGCTCAATTTTTAGCCACACTGTGGGTCGGTCCAAAACTTCAAGATCAGATGGCTGAGGTTGCCGATAACTTAGATTTGGTGGTCGATTATGGCTGGCTGTGGTTTATCGCTAAACCTTTACACTCTTTGTTGTCCTACATTCATAACTTTGTCGGCAACTGGGGTTTCGCTATCATCTGTTTGACGTTTATTGTTCGTGGAGCCATGTACCCACTAACGAAAGCACAATATACCTCAATGGCAAAAATGCGTATGTTGCAGCCAAAACTGCAAGCCATGCGCGAGCGTATTGGCGATGATCGTCAGCGCATGAGTCAAGAGATGATGGAGCTCTACAAAAAAGAGAAAGTGAATCCACTTGGTGGTTGTCTGCCGTTACTCCTGCAAATGCCGATTTTCATTGCCCTTTACTGGGCCTTGATGGAGTCGGTCGAGTTGCGCCACTCTCCATTCTTTGGCTGGATTACTGATTTGTCGGCAAAAGACCCATACTTTATTTTACCGCTATTGATGGGCGCTTCGATGTTTATGATTCAGAAGATGAGCCCGACAACAGTCACGGACCCAATGCAGCAGAAGATCATGACCTTTATGCCAGTAATGTTTACGTTCTTCTTCATCTTCTTCCCATCTGGCCTTGTTTTGTACTGGCTGGTATCGAATATAGTGACGCTTATTCAGCAAACGCTGATTTATAAATCACTTGAGAAGAAAGGGCTGCACAGCAAATCCGCCTAAGCAATATTTCTACGATTAAAAGGCGACCAAAGGGTCGCCTTTTTTCATCGACCTGATTACAATTCAGCACATAACTTCCTAGCTACAGTAACATCAAGAATAGGCCTAATTTATGACAACCGATACCATAGTCGCTCAAGCAACCGCCCCTGGTCGAGGTGGCGTTGGCATCATCCGAGTCTCTGGACCTTTAGCCACACAGGTGGCGTCAGAAATAACCGGCAAGGATTTGCGTCCACGTTATGCCGAATATTTAGCGTTTAAAGCCCAAGACGGTACTGAGATAGACCAAGGTATTGCATTATACTTCCCCAATCCTCACTCCTTTACTGGGGAGGACGTTCTTGAACTACAAGGGCACGGTGGTCCAGTGGTAATGGATATGCTGATTAAACGTATTCTCACCATACCAGGCCTTCGCACCGCAAGGCCCGGAGAGTTTTCTGAGCGCGCGTTTCTTAACGATAAGCTCGACCTTGCACAAGCAGAAGCTATTGCCGACCTGATTGATGCCAGTTCTGAAGAAGCCGCTAAATCAGCCTTGATGTCATTACAAGGAGCCTTTTCTGGCCGTATTCACACCTTAGTTGAATCGTTAATTCATCTGAGGATCTATGTCGAAGCGGCTATCGATTTCCCAGAAGAAGAAATCGACTTTCTCGCCGATGGAAAAGTGGCTGGTGACTTACAAAGTATCATAGATAATCTCGCTGCAGTGCGCCAAGAAGCCAATCAAGGTGCGATTATGCGCGAGGGGATGAAGGTCGTGATTGCTGGACGGCCAAATGCCGGAAAATCGAGTTTGCTCAATGCACTATCAGGTAAAGAATCGGCAATTGTCACCGATATCGCTGGCACAACCCGGGATGTATTGAGAGAACACATTCATATCGATGGTATGCCATTACACATTATTGATACTGCCGGCCTACGTGATGCCAGTGATGAAGTCGAAAAAATTGGAATTGAGCGTGCTTGGGAAGAAATCTCGCAAGCCGATCGTGTTTTATTCATGGTTGATGGAACCACAACCCAGGAAACTGACCCCAAACAAATTTGGCCAGATTTCATTGATCGTTTACCAGACAATATTGGGATCACCGTGATTCGCAACAAAGCCGATCAAACTGATGAGCCACTTGGGATCTGTCATGTGAACGATCCCACCTTAATTCGTCTATCGGCAAAAACCGGAGAAGGTGTTGAATCTCTGCGTCTTCATCTAAAACAATGTATGGGATTCTCTGGTAGCAATGAGGGTGGCTTCATGGCTCGCCGCCGTCACCTAGAAGCCTTAGACCGAGCCGCCGAACATTTACAAATCGGCCAACAACAACTCGAAAGCTATATGGCTGGAGAGATTTTAGCAGAAGAACTGCGTATCACTCAGCAACACCTGAGCGAGATCACCGGAGAATTTAGCTCCGATGATCTACTGGGTAGAATCTTTTCATCTTTCTGTATTGGTAAATAAGCACTGGCTCCACGGATGTAAAAAGTGGAGCCAAGTACAAAGGCTTGCTTTCATTATGCACTCAGTTCTAAAGCGATGATAACCGGTAGATTGGCGGATTACGCCAAATGACCGGGTATAACTTTGGGCGATTTCAAATCAAAGTGCCTTTGGTTTTAATTAATACTTTCTAATACACAGGGGTGATAAAAACATTATCGACTAACATGCCTCCGGTCTTTGATCCTTGAGTGGCGGTTATTGACAACCGCTCAACTTGGCTTGATGCGACGAACTCTTTTGAATAACTCTTCCAACTCTCTTTTCCTCGATTAATCGCCGTCCAAGGATGTTTCAAAGAACCGATCTCTATTTTCGCTGAAGCTTGATTCCAGCACCACCCCCAAAACCATTGGTGACACACTTTGGAGGCTTCATGCACAGCATAATCAAAGCTAATTTTGTATCTTTGACCGGCAATAAGTCCTTTTATGTCTTGCCATATTTTCCCATCAGCATTTAAGTCCAGAAATTGCTTTCCATTTTGTACCTGCCCCATGTGCTGATGTGAGGATGCTTGCACTTCAACTCCATTGTTTTGAACGTACCAATCTCCGAAACGTTTTCCAGACATATACTCTCCAAATCCGACCTCAATTTGGTCTTTATTGTTAAGAGAAAGTCCAACCAAATTGGCTTGCCATTGAATAGCACCTCGTGCAGCCCCCTCACCGATGACAGCTCCTAATGCCTGAACCGCAGGGGAGACATCAGTGACGTCGATAATGCCTGCATTCTCAAAATTTCCATTTGTTACCAACGGCTTTTGCTCCGTCCAGCCTAGATTTTTTGATTTAGGGGGAAGATGAACGATGGTTCCTATTGAAGGTGTTCCCTTTTCATTAATGGCAAAGAGCATGTAATGGCCTGGCGTTAACTGATATGGAGACGATGGAATTTTTACCGTCACCGACTTGGTACTTTTTAGAGTAATTGGTAGGTGGCGAAAACGCTGTTCATTGTTGAATGAATGTGTGACAACACCATTTTTCACCATAGTGATAGACTTAATCGCACTACTGTCATCCACGTTGATCGTGAGCTTCTGACCGTAAGCGAGTGTTTTGTCCAAGATGTTCGCGACCGGACGTTTCGCCCAGCTATCACCATCAAATAAGTACGGAGGGTAAAAAATCTGGCCGTTTAAATTATTCTTCGGCCCAGGGGCACCTGTCCCAGCGGAAAGAACCGAACCATCAGGAAGTAGTAGCGCCGAAGAGTGATAGTGACGAAGATGTTTTTCAGAAGTCATGGTTGCCCATTGTTCAGTTCTTGCGTCCCATAATTCCGCTTCATAACCGACTGGATGACTAAGAACTTCACCCACGGCTCCATTTGCTTCTGAGCCGCCAGTGACCAAAACATTGCCATCTGGTAACAACGTAGAATTAGCCCAGTGTCGACGGTTTTTCATCGGAGAAATTTGCCTTACAGAAGGCCAATCCCCTTTGACATCGATAATACTTGCCGCGTTCGAAGCAATGACAGAGTCACCGACATGATTCGCTTTATCGCCCCCACCAACCTGAAGGATTTTACCAGGACGGTACATCACTGCTGTTGAAGTTGCGCCAATGTTCTCTGTGCTCAACTCACCTGCTGGCACAGTTTGGCCGAAGTTTTTTACATCCGTGTAATACATCGCTGGACCTGAAATGGTGAATATTTTTCGGTTCGGCAGAACCCAAGTTCTCGGATACCACCACCTATTAAAGTCATCGCCATAGGCGAATTCACTCCTGGCATTAATCAGGGAGCGATAGCCTATTCTCGGGTTGTAAATTTCTGGCACGATTACACCCGTACCAAGCACCCCATTAGTACTTCCTCCTTGGACTAGATATTCATCGCCCGGAAGCGTTGTTACCGTAGGGTACCACCTTGGGTAAACCATTGAATAATTGACATTTTTAATTAAGTTATTGGCAGAAAATAATGTTGTGTTTGCGTTACCGAAATTTTCACCTGTTCCATTATCTCCCCCGATCATGATCAGGTCGCCGGAACTAGCGAGTCTTGATTGACCTGCGCAAAAGGTATCTGTCGGCATCGTATTTGGCAGTGCTGTAAAGTGATGACCTGATGGCTGGCGATCCCATACCACGTATTCCATCGTTCCTTGACTACCATCTTTTCCAGACCCGTACATTAATACTCGACCATCAGGCCCCAGAGACATATGAATGGGGATAATGGGGATAGAAAAAACCTCTCCCCATTTTCCTGTAGTTGATGGAGAATCCACACAGGATGTATTGAAACATCCATCAACGTATTCTGGGTTAGTATCATCTTGATTTGGGTTGGCGAGGTTTAAGAGCCAATCAAAAAAAGGCGAGATATTGACTGCGTAACTTGGTAACGGCACAGCAAGTGCTGTAATGATGATAGCTAATTTCAGCGATTTATTTTTACCCATAACTGCTTCTTTCATATCGTTAACTTTATTAAATGAAAAAGTAAAATATTTTTAATAGATAGTTTTTAACAATTTCGTCAACAATAATGTAGCAGGGCATTAATTAATCTAAATAGTAAATAAGAGCATCGCCGATATATCTTATAAAAGTATCAAATTTAAGAAACGTATCCGATAAGGTTTACTCAAACTCCCAAGAGAAACCAACGTTATAATCATCATCATTCGACTGCATGTACGTCTTGATGCCACTCTCTGGGAAGTGGCCGATATAACATGTTACATGCTGATTTTCTTTCGATTCTAGCTCAATGTCCCATTGACCAAGACTTTGCTGTTTGCACTTATCACCAGTAAAAGCGCGTAACTCGTGTCTCTGTTCAATGTCATAGAGAGAGTACTCCGATGGATTCTCATCTAGGATAGAAATATTCGATTTGGGTTTGGTAGTATCGATGTAAAAATCGTTGTGTGATGAGCCTGCATCCAAACTGCTGTATCCGGTCTTTAGGTCATCCAAAAACGTATTGGCCGAACTAGTTTCTGCTGTCAAAGCTAACGTAAAGGACAAGAAAATATGCTTATTCATTATAAACATTACCATTAATCATCTTTATCAATCAAAGGTCGCCCATGCTAATGATCTAAAAATAAAAATCAATCATTTAACACCTAAAAACAACAAGTAATTATTGTAAAACGATAAATATATATTGTCTTATTTTAATTGACTGATTAATATCATGCAGAGAATATCTAGCAAAGAGGTTTAAATGAAGCAACAATCCATCAGTCATTTTAGTCGTAATCTTGTCGGTTTATTTTGGTTTTCTATCGTCTTAATCATTTCTCTCGATACCGTGTTCTGGTTCAGCACTACAATGTATAATTTTAATCCCCCTTGGTTTAGCGCCAGTTTTCCTATTGAAGTTACACTTCCTCTTTCTACCGCCCGTTCTGTGATCGGTTACTTTCCAAGTATAATTTCGACACTAGTTACGGTGGCAATACTCTGGCAGCTCATAGTACTATTTCGTTTGTACAAGGAAGGCATTATCTTTGAATTTCAAAATGCATTGTGTTTCAAAAAAATAAGCTATTTATTGATTGCTACACCATTTATTGAAATTATGAGCGATATACTTCTTAGTTTAGCTTTATCCTTCAATGGCGAAAATTGGAACATGTCGTTTACTATTGATGATAGCGCCATTACTGCGATGATCATTGGTTTTATTGTGCAAGTCATTGCCGTTGTGATGGAAAAAGCTGTTCATCTACAAGAAGAGAGTAAGTTGACAATTTAATATGGCGATTATTATTAATTTGGATGTCATGTTGGCAAAACGGAAAATGCGCTCAAATGAGCTTGCCAAACTTATTGGTATTACAGAGCAAAATTTATCCGTACTAAAAAACGGACACGCGAAAGCAGTCAAACTATCAACACTTGAAGCGATATGTACTCATTTAAATTGCCAGCCTGGAGACCTTTTAGAATACGTGCCGGATAAGGAATCAGAATTTCCACATTAAGCAATGGGTAGCTTATCAAAAGCAAAAAGTGTCTTAACCCTCATAAAGCTGGCACTAGATTCAAATTTGATGATAAGTGAGCTTCAGCAACATAAAACTGGGTTGCTGAGGCTCTCCAAGTAAGTGGCGAATACTAATCGATACTCCGCTTCAATCAGCAAAAACCTTGTTCTTAGAAACGTTAAGCTTATTTTAGGGCGAGACTATACTTATCTGAAGAATAAAACGATTGAATACGGTATTACAATAAAACAACAATGTGTAAATTTGTTTATACCTTTATTAAAAAGGGAAATTCTTATTCTACGCTCATCGATCTAAGCCCTAACATAGCTCAGAGTGATCAACCCTGTTACTATCACTGTCAAGTACGATTAGAAAGGACAGAACTATGATTCAAATTATCACAGGCAGTACATTAGGGGGCGCTGAATATGTCGGTGATCACCTGAGCGATCTACTTATTGAAAAAGGCTTCGAGACAAAAATTCATAATCAGCCTGAACTATCTGAGATAGAGGCATCTGGTACATGGTTGATCATTACCTCAACACATGGTGCTGGTGAATACCCTGATAATATACAGCCTTTTATTAATGACTTACAAAATACTCCTCCCAATATGGCACGAGTAAAATTCGCTACGATTGCCATAGGTGACTCGAGCTACGATACGTTCTGTGCTGCAGGCCAACATGCTTTCCACCTGTTGGAAGACATAGGCGCTACCGCCATAACAGACTGCCTGAAAATCGATGTTCTCGATCATGATGTTCCTGAAGAAGCAGCAGAGATCTGGCTAAAAGATCATATTCACCTCTTCTAAACTCTGCCAAACGTGGCCCATATCCGGCCACGCTTTTATCTTTTCCAAATCAAATGTGTATAACTCCCTCCTTTATTTATTGAAAATAATTACAAAAAATCAATTTTTGCCTGTGTATAAGTCAAGAAGTATCCGGTGATTAAGCTATAGTTATCCAGATAATAACTTTTTAACTCTCATTCGCCTGTGTATAACTAGCTATTTTGATCCCAGCTAATCCTCGATCTGATCAAGACAAGATCACATGATATGATCTATTAAAGATCCATGATCTTGTTGATCATTTCTTTGTTATCCACAGAAAAGGGGGATCCTAATAGTAGATCTAATAAAAGATCATATATAAAGATCATAAAATTCATTAGATCTGACGACGAACATGAAAAAGAGCAAAATGATTTCAACTGACGCTGAAAGCAGGTAGAATAGTGATCTTTTTATCTGTTCAAATCTCCCATGGTATTTTGAGGTCGGTTGATGCTTTATCACGAAAAATTTGATGTCATCGTAGTTGGCGGTGGCCATGCTGGAACGGAAGCCGCACTTGCCTCTGCCCGTACAGGGCAGAAAACCTTATTGCTGACACACAATATTGATACATTGGGCCAAATGTCCTGTAACCCTGCGATAGGTGGTATAGGCAAAGGTCATCTGGTCAAAGAAGTCGATGCTATGGGGGGGATAATGGCTAAAGCCATCGATCATTCAGGTATACAATTTCGAACACTGAACGCATCGAAAGGGCCTGCAGTACGCGCAACGCGAGCCCAAGCAGATCGAGCTTTGTATAAGGCCTATATTCGCCATGCATTAGAGAATGCGGCCAATTTAACCTTATTCCAACAGTCTGTAGATGATCTTATTGTTGAGCAAGATCGTGTCATTGGTGTTATTACTCAAATGGGGTTGAAATTTTTTGCTCAATCGGTGGTGCTCACTGTTGGAACCTTCCTTGGTGGTAAGATTCACATTGGTATGGAGAGTTCATCCGGTGGTCGAGCAGGTGATCCCCCATCCATTGCTCTCGCTGATCGTTTACGAGAGTTACCTTTTCGAGTTGATCGATTAAAAACAGGAACTCCGCCGCGTATTGATGCTCGGAGTGTCGACTTTTCTGGACTCGAAGTTCAGCATGGTGACGATCCTGCACCGGTCTTTTCATTTTTAGGCCATCGTGCTCAGCATCCTAGGCAAATACCATGCTTTATTACTCATACCAATGAAGCGACACACGACGTTATTCGCAACAACCTCGACAGAAGTCCGATGTACGCAGGCGTTATTGAGGGAATTGGTCCACGTTATTGTCCTTCGATCGAGGACAAAGTCATGCGTTTCGCCGATAAAAGTAGCCATCAAATATTTATTGAACCGGAAGGTCTCGATACACACGAGTTGTACCCAAATGGTATTTCAACGAGTCTTCCTTTTGATGTCCAAGTCGACATCGTTCGTTCCATGAAGGGATTTGAAAATGCACATATTGTCCGTCCAGGCTACGCGATCGAGTATGATTTCTTTGATCCTCGAGATCTCAAGCAAACTTACGAGACTAAATTTATTCAAGGCTTATTTTTTGCCGGACAAATTAATGGAACGACAGGGTATGAAGAGGCCGCTGCACAGGGTCTAATGGCTGGACTCAACGCAAGTTTATACAGTCAAGGCAAAGAAGGATGGAATCCAAGACGAGATCAAGCCTATATGGGTGTTTTAATTGATGATTTGTCGACAATGGGTACCAAAGAGCCATATAGAATGTTCACCTCAAGAGCCGAGTATCGATTGCTGCTGCGTGAGGACAACGCTGATATCCGTCTAACTGAACAGGCAAGAGAATTAGGCCTGGTCGATGATGAGCGTTGGCAACGCTTTAATCAAAAAATTGAAAATATTGAGTTAGAGCGCCAACGTTTAAAAAATATTTGGATGAACCCTAAATCAGAGGGTATTGCTGATTTAAATCAGTATCTTAAGTCTCCTATGGTTCGAGAGGCTAGCGGAGAGGATTTACTGCGCAGACCGGAATTAAATTATCTTCAGTTAACAAAACTAGCAGCATTTTCACCAGCATTAGAAGACCAACAAGCTGCAGAGCAAGTTGAAATTCAGGTCAAATATGAAGGCTATATTAAGCGCCAACAAGATGAGATTGAGAAATCACTGCGTCATGAACACACCAAGTTACCGCTAGATTTTGATTATCAGCTTGTAAAAGGACTTTCCAATGAAGTTGTCTCTAAGCTAAACGAATCAAAGCCTGAGTCGTTGGGGATTGCTTCTCGTATTTCCGGCGTTACACCAGCTGCTATCTCTATTTTGTTGGTGCATCTGAAAAAACAAGGAATGCTGAAAAAAGGTGAGGAAGTCGTATGAGCACCCTATCTCAATTGCTTGACGATCTCATCGATCAAACGAACCTTGAGGTTTCAACGATTCAGAAAGAAAAGTTACTTGGTTATGTAAGTCTGCTTGATAAATGGAACAAGGCCTACAACTTAACGTCGGTAAGGAAACCGAGTGAAATGGTTATCAAGCACATAATGGACAGTATTGTTGTAAGTGAATATCTTGAAGGCGATCGATTTATTGATGTCGGTACCGGCCCTGGTTTACCTGGTATTCCTCTTGCCATTATGCAACCGAATAAGGAGTTTGTACTGCTAGACAGCTTAGGCAAACGAGTTCGCTTTATTAAGCAAGTTATCCACGAGCTTGATATAAAAAATGTGACGCCTGTTCAAAGTCGAGTTGAAGAGTACCAAACAAATGATAAATTTGATGGCGTACTCAGCAGAGCGTTTGCTTCAATGACAGATATGGTAGAGTGGTGTCAGCATTTACCAAAAGACGGCATTGGTCGATTTATTGCGTTAAAAGGACAAAGACCTGACGATGAGGTGGAACAATTACCGAGTTGGTGTTCTGTGACTAGTATCAAATCTTTACATGTTCCTGAATTGGAAGGTGAACGGCATCTAGTAGTCTTATCGCGAAGGGGATAATAGCGAGGTTCATTGTGGGAAAAATCGTAGCAATCGCCAACCAGAAAGGTGGGGTTGGAAAAACAACAACATGCATTAACTTAGCAGCCTCGATGGCGGCCACTAAGCGTAAGGTTTTGGTGATAGATTTAGATCCGCAAGGCAATGCTACCATGGCGAGCGGTGTCGACAAGTACCAGATTGATGCAACCGCTTACGATCTCTTGGTTGAAGATGTGCCATTTGATGAGGTAGTTTGCCGCAAGACATCGGGTAATTATGATTTGATTGCTGCTAATGGTGATGTGACTGCGGCAGAAATCAAACTTATGGAAGTCTTTGCTCGAGAAGTTCGGCTCAAGCAAGCTCTGTCTGATGTTCGTAATTATTACGATTTTGTTTTCATTGACTGCCCACCCTCGCTTAACCTACTGACCATCAATGCGATGGCTGCGGCTGATTCAGTACTTGTGCCTATGCAATGTGAGTATTTTGCGTTAGAGGGGTTAACCGCATTAATGGACACCATCAGTAAACTTGCTGCTGTGGTAAATGAGAACCTTAAGATCGAGGGGCTTTTAAGAACCATGTATGATCCAAGAAATCGCCTCTCTAATGAAGTGTCGGACCAGCTGAAAAAGCACTTTGGTAACAAAGTCTATCGCACTGTGATTCCACGTAATGTACGTCTTGCTGAAGCTCCAAGTCATGGAAAGCCCGCTATGTATTACGATAAATACTCGGCAGGTGCCAAGGCTTATTTAGCATTGGCTGGTGAAATGTTACGTCGTGAAGAGCTTCCCGCATAAAACAGGTAACCTAAGGAATTCCGTGTTATGTCTAAACGTGGTTTGGGTAAAGGGCTAGATGCTCTACTTTCAACCAGTTCATTGGCGCGTGAAAAGCAGCAAAGTGCGCTACACAGCCAAGAATTGTCATCCGACGGTCAATTGACCGACGTCAACATTAATAGCCTCAAACCTGGCATGTATCAGCCAAGGAAAGATATGGAACCTGAGGCTCTAGAAGAACTGGCGGCCTCAATTGAATCACAGGGCATTATCCAGCCAATCGTGGTTCGTCAGGTTGAGAACGATAAATTTGAAATCATCGCCGGGGAACGGCGTTGGAGAGCGGCGCGAAAAGCAGGCCTAAAACAGGTACCTTGTGTCATAAAAAATGTTGAAGATCGTGCTGCGATCGCGATGGCATTGATCGAAAATATCCAACGAGAAGATCTCAATGTGATCGAAGAGGCGCTCGCCCTTGAGCGTTTGCAGGAAGAATTTGAGTTGACACATCAACAAGTCGCTGAGGTCATTGGTAAGTCAAGAGCAACGGTGACCAATCTGTTGCGGCTGAACCAGCTTGAAATGGACGTTAAATACCTGCTTTCGGAAAAAATGATTGATATGGGACATGCGAGAGCCTTGCTTGCCCTTGAAGGAGAGCAGCAGGTCGATATCGCAGAGCTGGTTGCTAAGAAGCGTATGACGGTTCGTCAAACCGAGCAGCTTGTCAAAAAATGCCTTCAGCCTCAATCTGAGACAAAAAATGAGACTAATGACGCTGAAGCGCAAGAAATCTCGGAGAAATTGAGCTCAATGCTTGGAGCTAAGGTTGCGATTGTTCGTTCGGACAATGGCAAGTCAAAAATTACGATTAGTCTTGATGAACCTCACAAATTCGAGCAACTAGTTGCCAAGCTAGAGGCCTAGATGAGATAATCAATCTCGAACAATTTATGTAAAAAACGAATTTTTGTGCGGAAGTTGTCGGTTTGTAAACAAAATTGTAACTTTTTACGGTGTTTTAATTGCATTCAGTTGGGCTCACCGTATAATTTTCGCCAATTTCCCAGCCCTGAGGTAGAAAAGCTGTGGATTTTACTAGAGGTACGAATACATGGTAGCTGCGTTAGCTAGACCAGGACGAATGCTTGCAAAGCAATTGTTGATGATCCAGTTTGGCGCAGTTACATTTTTGGCGGCAATCATGGCACTTGCTGTGAATGTTGATTGGGGGCTTTCAGCGCTCGTCGGTGGTGGTATTTTTGTGGTAGCCAATGCCGTGTTTGCGTTGTGTGCTTTTATGTATAGTGGAGCACGTTCTGCTAAGAAGATTACGGTCTCTTTCTATACAGGTGAAGCGCTTAAAATCCTCATCACGGTAGCTTTGTTTACCGTTGCCTACGTGTATATGCAGGTGGAACTTGTTCCCCTTAAGCTAACCTATTTGCTGGCTCTGGGTATTAATATCTTTGCGCCAGTGCTATTCATTAACAACAAAAAATAGGATGAGTTATGGCTGCGCCAGGTGAAGCGCTAACGTCGTCCGGATACATTGCACACCACTTAACAAACCTTTCCACTTATGAGTTGGGTTTGCATCAGGGTGGCGCTACGTTCTGGACAGTACATATCGATAGCCTGTTTTTTTCTTGGTTTACTGGTTTAATTTTCCTCGGGATCTTTTACAAGGTAGCAAAGAAAACAACAGCAGGTGTACCAGGTAAGCTTCAGTGTTTTGTGGAAATAATCGTTGAATTTGTCGCGGAAAACGTCAAAGACACGTTTCATGGACGCAACCCACTGATTGCACCTCTTGCACTGACTATCTTTTGTTGGGTATTTTTAATGAACTTGATGGACTTAGTTCCGGTCGATTTCTTACCATACTCAGCACAAGAATGGCTTGGTATTCCTTATCTTAAGGTTGTACCTTCGGCCGATGTAAATATCACCATGGCTATGGCTCTAGGCGTTTTTGCTCTAATGATTTACTACAGCATTAAAGTGAAAGGTCTGGGTGGGTTTGCAAAAGAATTGGCGTTACACCCATTTAATCACCCAATCATGATTCCATTTAACCTACTGATTGAGGTTGTTTCGTTGCTTGCGAAGCCACTATCACTTGGTATGCGTTTATTTGGTAATATGTTTGCAGGTGAGGTTGTATTCATTCTTTGTGCAGCAATGCTACCATGGTACTTGCAATGGATGGGTTCCCTACCTTGGGCAATCTTCCATATCTTGGTTATTACGATTCAAGCCTTCGTGTTTATGATGTTGACAATTGTCTATCTATCTATGGCACACGAAGAGAGTGATCATTAATTTTTTAAGCTTTTTTATTTGGGCACTAACTAGCCAACAACTATAAATTGGAGATAGTAATGGAAACTTTACTGAGCTTTTCTGCAATCGCCGTAGGTCTTATCGTCGGTCTTGCTTCTCTTGGTACAGCGATTGGTTTCGCACTTCTAGGTGGTAAATTCCTTGAAGGTGCTGCACGTCAACCAGAAATGGCTCCTATGCTACAAGTTAAGATGTTTATCATTGCCGGTCTACTTGACGCGGTTCCAATGATCGGTATCGTAATCGCGCTTCTGTTCACATTCGCGAACCCATTCGTTGGTCAACTAGGTTAATCTCTTTTAAATTGTGGACAAACTGAAGTTTGTCTTTGATTAACATACAGTCCAAATAGAAGGGGTAGCTGTTGTGGATATGAACGCAACTCTGCTAGGTCAAGCAATATCGTTCGCACTTTTTGTGTGGTTCTGCATGAAATACGTGTGGCCGCCAATTATGCAAGCAATTGAAGAACGTCAGAAGAAAATTGCTGATGGTCTTCAAGCCGCTGAGCGAGCAGCAAAAGACTTAGATCTAGCACAAGCCAACGCTTCTGATCAGTTGAAAGAAGCGAAGCGCACAGCAACTGAGATCATCGATCAAGCGAATAAACGTAAGGCACAAATCATAGATGAGGCACGTGAAGAAGCTCAGACAGAACGTCAGAACATTCTTACACAAGCTGAAGCTGAGATTGAAGCTGAGCGCAACCGTGCACGCGATGAACTGCGTAAACAAGTTGCAACTCTGGCTGTAGCTGGTGCTGAGAAAATCTTAGAGCGTTCAATTGATAAAGACGCTCAGAAAGATATTCTCGACAACATTACTGCAAAACTTTAAGTCTGGGGGCGCACATGTCTGATTTGACTACAATCGCACGCCCCTATGCTAAAGCAGCTTTTGACTTTGCAGTAGAAAAAAGCCAACTCGACCAATGGGGTCAAATGTTGTCTTTTGCTGCTGAAGTTGCCAAAAACACACAAATGAAAGAGCTCTTAACAGGCTCTGTTTCTGCTGAGAAATTAGTCGAAGTCTTTGTGGCTGTTTGTGGCGATCAAGTTGATTCTTATGGTCAGAACCTGATTAAGGTAATGGCTGAGAATGGCCGCTTGGTGGCCCTTCCTGATGTTTGTGAGCAGTTCTTTGCCCTTAAAAAAGAGCATGAGAAAGAAGTCGATGTGGATGTGATTTCCGCAGGCGAACTTTCGCAAGAGCAACTGGCAAATATCGGCGGAAAACTTGAGCAGCGTCTAGAACGCAAAGTAAAGCTGAATTGCAGCGTAGATGAGACCCTACTTGGTGGGGTTATAATTCGAGCCGGAGACTTAGTCATCGATAACTCAGCACGTGGTCGTTTGAACCGCCTGAGCGATGCACTGCAGTCTTAATGGGGATTGGAGCATGCAACTTAATTCCACTGAAATTAGCGATCTGATCAAACAACGCATCGAGTCATTTGATGTGGTTAGTGAAGCTCGTAATGAAGGTACTATCGTATCGGTAAGCGATGGTATCATCCGCATCCACGGTCTAGCAGACGTGATGCAAGGTGAAATGATTGAATTACCGGGTAGCCGTTATGCACTAGCACTTAACCTTGAGCGTGACTCGGTTGGTGCCGTGGTAATGGGCCCATATGCTGACCTTAAGGAAGGCATGAAAGTTACAGGTACAGGTCGTATCCTTGAAGTACCAGTTGGTCCTGAAATGCTGGGTCGTGTGGTTAACACGCTTGGTGAGCCTATCGATGGCAAAGGTCCTATTGCTGCAAAAATGACCTCGCCTGTTGAAGTAATTGCACCAGGCGTAATCGATCGTAAATCGGTTGATCAGCCTGTACAAACTGGTTATAAATCCGTTGACTCAATGATCCCAATCGGTCGTGGTCAGCGTGAGCTTGTGATTGGTGACCGTCAGACTGGTAAAACAGCAATGGCGATCGATGCAATTATTAACCAAAAAGATTCAGGTATTTTCTCTATCTATGTTGCGATTGGTCAAAAAGCATCGACTATTGCCAACGTAGTTCGCAAGTTGGAAGAGCATGGCGCATTGGCAAATACTATTGTCGTCGTGGCTTCAGCTTCTGAATCTGCAGCGCTACAATATTTAGCGCCATACGCAGGTTGTGCGATGGGTGAATACTTCCGCGATCGCGGCGAAGATGCACTGATTGTTTATGATGACTTATCTAAGCAGGCTGTAGCTTACCGTCAGATCTCTCTACTTCTTAAGCGTCCACCAGGCCGTGAAGCATTCCCAGGTGATGTATTCTACCTCCACTCTCGTCTTCTTGAGCGTGCAGCTCGAGTGAGCGAAGACTACGTAGAGAAATTCACTAATGGTGAAGTGAAAGGTAAAACGGGTTCTTTGACTGCATTACCTATCATTGAGACCCAAGCTGGTGATGTTTCAGCGTTCGTTCCGACCAACGTAATCTCGATTACTGATGGCCAGATCTTCCTTCAAACTGAACTGTTCAATGCGGGTGTTCGTCCTGCTGTTGACCCAGGTATCTCAGTTTCTCGTGTAGGTGGTTCTGCTCAGACGAAAATCATTAAGAAGCTGTCTGGTGGTATCCGTACCGCGCTTGCTCAATACCGTGAACTTGCTGCGTTTGCTCAGTTCTCATCAGATCTTGATGAAGCAACCAAGAAGCAGCTAGACCATGGTCAAAAAGTGACAGAGCTAATGAAACAGAAACAGTACGCTCCAATGTCTGTTTTTGATCAAGCTTTGGTTATCTTTGCGGCTGAGCGTGGTTACTTGGCGGATGTTGCGCTCAACAAACTGCTAGATTTTGAAGCGGCTCTACTATCGTATGCTCGTAGTCAATATGCTGATTTTGCAGCTGAGATCGACAAGACGGGTGCATATAACAATGAAGTTGAAGCTCAGCTCAAGAAGCTAGCTGATGACTTTGTGGCAACCCAAACTTGGTAATAGGTCGGTGGCAAGAATTGCCACCAACTAATGGAGAGTAACGATGGCCGGCGCAAAAGAGATACGTAATAAAATCGGTAGTGTTAAAAGCACGCAGAAAATTACGAAAGCGATGGAAATGGTAGCAGCTTCAAAAATGCGTCGCTCGCAGGACGCAATGCAAGCTTCTCGTCCATACGCTGAAACCATGCGTAAAGTGATCGGTCACGTAGCGAACGCGAATCTAGAGTACCGTCATCCGTACTTAGAGGAGCGTGAAGCGAAACGAGTTGGTTACATCATAGTTTCTACCGACCGAGGCTTATGTGGTGGTCTGAACATCAATGTGTTCAAGAAAGCCATCCTAGATATGAAGGCTTGGAAAGAGAAAGGTGCTGAAGTTGAGCTTGCCGTTGTCGGCGCGAAAGCGACAGCATTTTTTAACAACAGTGGCGCAACAGTAGCCGCTCAAGTGTCTGGTTTGGGCGATAGCCCAAGTCTGGAAGACTTGATTGGCTCTGTGAGCGTTATGTTGAGAAAGTATGATGAAGGTGAATTGGACCGTTTGTATGTAGTGTTTAATAAATTTGTAAACACCATGGTTCAAGAGCCAACGATCGATCAATTGCTTCCTTTGCCTAAATCAGACAGCGAAGAGATGCAGCGTCAGCATTCATGGGACTACATCTATGAACCAGAGCCTAAGCCTCTGCTTGACACACTTCTTGTGCGTTATGTGGAATCTCAGGTTTATCAGGGTGTGGTAGAAAACTTAGCTTGTGAGCAAGCTGCCCGAATGATTGCAATGAAGGCTGCAACAGATAATGCAACTAACTTAATCGAAGATTTAGAACTTGTGTATAACAAAGCGCGTCAAGCAGCAATTACACAAGAGCTCTCTGAGATTGTTGGTGGTGCAGCTGCGGTTTAAGCATAGGTTAAACGAAATAGTTTAGAGGATTAACGATGGCTACAGGTAAGATCGTACAGATCATTGGTGCGGTAGTCGACGTAGAGTTCCCACAGAGTTCAGTGCCAAGTGTGTACGATGCTCTTAACGTAACTGAAGCAAAAGAACGTCTTGTTCTTGAGGTTCAGCAACAGCTAGGCGGTGGCGTAGTTCGTTGTATCGTAATGGGAAGCTCTGATGGTTTACGTCGTGGAGTAGAAGTTGTAAATACAGGCGCTCCAATTTCAGTGCCAGTTGGTACTAAGACGCTAGGGCGTATCATGAACGTCTTGGGTGACGCGATTGATGAGCGTGGTGAAATCGGTGCGGAGGAGTCTTACTCTATTCACCGTGAAGCACCAAGCTATGAAGAGCAGTCAAATGAAACAGCACTTTTAGAAACGGGTGTTAAAGTAATCGACCTAGTTTGTCCATTCGCTAAAGGTGGTAAAATTGGTCTATTCGGTGGTGCAGGTGTAGGTAAGACCGTTAACATGATGGAACTTATCAACAACATTGCATTACAGCACTCAGGTCTATCGGTATTTGCTGGTGTTGGTGAGCGTACTCGTGAAGGTAATGACTTCTACTTTGAGATGCAGGAAGCGGGCGTTGTAAACGTTGAAAACCCTGAAGAATCAAAAGTAGCGATGGTTTATGGCCAGATGAATGAGCCACCAGGAAACCGTCTTCGCGTAGCACTTACAGGACTAACGATGGCTGAGCGTTTCCGTGACGAAGGTCGTGACGTACTTCTGTTCGTTGATAACATCTACCGCTACACGTTGGCTGGTACAGAGGTTTCAGCGTTGCTTGGTCGTATGCCTTCAGCGGTAGGTTATCAGCCTACTCTAGCTGAAGAAATGGGTGTTCTACAGGAGCGAATTACGTCAACTAAGCAAGGTTCTATCACCTCTGTTCAGGCGGTTTACGTTCCCGCAGATGACTTGACTGACCCATCACCAGCAACCACATTTGCTCACTTAGATGCAACGGTTGTACTGAACCGTAATATCGCAGCCATGGGTCTTTACCCTGCGATTGACCCTCTGGATTCTACTTCTCGTCAGTTAGATCCTTTGGTTGTTGGTCAAGAGCATTACGATATTGCACGTGGTGTGCAGCAAACGCTTCAGCGTTATAAAGAGCTGAAAGACATCATTGCTATCTTGGGTATGGATGAGCTTTCTGAAGAAGATAAGCAAGTCGTATCTCGAGCACGTAAGATTGAGCGTTTCTTGACTCAGCCTTACCACGTAGCAGAGGTATTTACTGGTGACCCAGGTGTTTATGTACCTCTAAAAGAAACACTGCGTGGCTTTAAAGGCTTGTTAGCTGGCGACTATGACGACGTTCCTGAGCAAGCGTTCATGTACTGCGGTGCAATTGACGATGCTATTGAGAATGCGAAGAAGCTATAAGGCTAACTAGGAGGCGATATGGCAGCAATAACCTTTCACCTAGACGTTGTTAGTGCAGAAAAGAGAATCTTTTCTGGTCTAGTAGAAACGTTTCAGGTGACCGGTAGCGAGGGTGAACTTGGTATTTTCCATGGTCACACACCGCTGCTGACCGCTATTAAGCCTGGTATGGTGCGTATTGTTAAGCAGCACGGCCACGAAGAAATTGTTTACATTTCTGGTGGTATGGTAGAGGTTCAGCCCGGTTCAGCAACTGTGCTGGCTGATACTGCTATCCGTGCTGAAGAGCTTGACGCAGCCAAGGCAGAGGAAGCGAAACGTCGTGCTGAGGAGAAGATCCAAAATCAGCATGGCGATATGGACTTTGCTCAAGCGGCCAGTGAACTGGCTAAAGCCATTGCTCAGCTACGAGTGATTGAGCTAACAAAGCATCGTCGTTAATTCGATGTTGTGCTCAAAAGGCGGCCTTAGGGTCGCCTTTTTGCGTTATTAGAGGGATAAAATAGAGAATTAGCATTAACTTTTGGTCTATTTATGTCTAGAATATCGACGATTTTTATTCGGATTTAAATAGGTATTTTAATGACATTTAGTGCGGTAATTCTTGCTGCGGGAAAAGGTACCCGTATGCATTCCCAAAAGCCTAAGGTTTTACACACTCTTGCTGGGAAACCTATGGTTAAGCATGTCATTGATACTTGCTATGATATTGGTGCTGATAGCATTCACTTAGTTTATGGGCATGGTGGCGAGCAAATGAAAGCTGAGCTTGCACAAGAGTCTGTGAACTGGGTGGTTCAAGCTGAGCAATTAGGTACTGGCCATGCGGTCAATCAAGCGGCTACTCATTTCAATGATAGTGACAAGGTGCTGATTTTATATGGGGATGTTCCTCTAATAAGCCAAGTAACCTTAGATCGTCTTTTAAACGCTCAGCCAGAAAATGGAATTGCTCTTTTAACTGTGATTTTGGACGATCCTTCAGGGTACGGACGCATTGTTCGTCATAATGGCTCTGTGGTCGCGATTGTTGAGCAAAAAGACGCATCTCAAGAACAAAAATCGATTTGTGAAATCAATACAGGCGTGATGGTTGCAAATGGAAACGATCTTAAACGTTGGTTGGCTGCGCTTGATAATGATAATGCCCAAGGTGAGTATTACCTAACAGATGTTATTGCAGCTGCCCACCATGAAGGCCGCAATATTGAGGCTGTTCATCCTGAAAACCCCATCGAAGTTGAAGGCGTGAACGATCGAGTTCAACTGGCTAGGTTGGAGCGTGAGTTTCAGCAAACTCAAGCCGCTACGTTACTTCAACAAGGAGTAATGCTTATTGACCCAGCACGTTTTGATCTACGAGGAACATTGCAATGTGGTATCGATTGTGAGATTGACGTAAATGTGGTGATTGAGGGAAGTGTGACACTCGGTGACAATGTCAAGGTGGGAGCAGGGTGTGTATTAAAGGATTGTGAGATAGATGACAATACCTTAATTCGGCCATACAGCATTATTGAAGGAGCCACCCTTGGTGAGAAATGCACCGTAGGGCCCTTCACAAGGTTACGCCCAGGCACTGAACTAAAGAATGATGCTCATGTTGGCAATTTTGTTGAAGTAAAAAATACCCGTATTGGTGAAGGCTCAAAAGCTAATCATTTAACTTACCTCGGTGATGCTGAAGTTGGCCAACGTACTAACGTAGGTGCTGGTGTTATAACGTGTAACTACGATGGTGCTAACAAATTTAAAACTGTGATAGGAGACGATGTGTTTGTCGGTTCTGATGCACAGCTAGTTGCGCCTGTTACTGTAGCGAACGGTGCAACGATAGGTGCAGGAACGACCTTAACCAATGATGTCTCTGAGGGTGAACTTGTGATTACCCGTGCCAAAGAACGAAAGATTGCGAATTGGCAACGACCCGTGAAAAAGAAATAACACGCGCTTTATCAGCAAAGGCCACTTAAAGTGGCCTTTTTAGTTAATGACTAGGAATAGCAACTCGCTTTTCAACCCAGCGAACAGCTTGTGATACCAGCAAAATAAGCACCAAATATTCGATGACGAGAAAGGTGTAAATCTCTAATGGAAGATATTCATTGACCACCAATTCGTTAGCTCTTCTTGTTAGATCGCTTAGCCCTATGACACTCACTAATGAGCTCATTTTTAATATGTAAACGAACTGATTTCCTAATGGTGGAAGGATTTGGCGTAGGGCTTGAGGTAAAATAACGAGGCGCATAGTTTGCCAATAGCCCAGACCAAGAGAGTGAGCAGCTTCATGTTGACCGCGGCGTATAGCCTGAATACCACCTCGAAACACTTCGGCCATAAACGCGCTTTCGGCAATACTCAGTGCAATCACACCAGCCCAAAAATGGTTCAGTGAAACGTCAAATAACGTGGGCAGCCCATAGTAAACCCACAATAGCAGCACAAGCACTGGGACGGAGCGGATGATCTCAACATAGGTTCGATTAACTCCTCGTATCAAGCCTGATGATGATAGTGCTGGAAAGGCGACTAGTAGACCGATCAGCATAGCGAATAGCATGCTAATAAGTGAAATTTTAATTGTATCGCTGAAGCCTTTGAGCAAAAAGAGCATGTTCGCTAATCCTTGCTCTTGGCGAGGATCTAAAACATACCAGCCCCATTCATAGTTGCTGCAACCGGTTAGGAAAAGTAAAGAAAGAAGCCATAGATGTTTGTAGTTCACATTTACTCTCCAAAATGACTAAATAAAAGTCAAATATTGCTATGTTAATGTCGAGGTTATTGGTCTTGTTGATGATTAGAGCTCAATATCTCACTCTATGATAATAAAAGGAATAAAAATGAGAAAATCATTATTTGTTTTGGGCTTATGCTTAATTTCTATTATGCAGGTAGCTCACGCACAGAGTCGACTACAGTCTATTTTAGACAATGGTGTTTTGCGAGTCGGAACAACCGGGGATTGGAACCCAATGTCGGTGAAAGATCCCACGACAAATCGCTATAAAGGTTTTGATATTGATGTGACTACTGAGCTTGCTAAAGACCTAGGGGTTAAGGTTGAGTATGTTGCGACTGACTGGAAGACGTTAGTCAACGGTATTACTGCTGATAAGTACGATATTTCGGGGAGTGCGTCACTCAACATGTCGCGAGCGAAAGTGGCTGGATATAGTCAAGCATACTTTTATCTCGCGTTTGTACCCGTAGTACAGAAGAAAGATCTTACTAATTTTTCTGATTGGAGTGACTTTGATAAACCAGAAGTTAGAGTTGCAGCGACTCTAGGAACCGTTCAAGAAAAGATGGTTAAAAGCTTTTTCCCATCGGCTCAGCATATTGTCATTGAAGCTCCTGCACGAGATTTTCAGGAACTTCTGGCGCGTAGAGCTGATGTATCCGTCACGTCCAATGTTGAGGCAGCAACTTTGGTGGCTAAGTTTAAACAGTTAGCTGTGGTTCCTGTACAAAAACTACGCAAGCCTACACCGATTGCGATGTTGATGCCACAAGATGACCAAGTATGGATTAACTATGTTAACCATTGGATTGAGTTGAAAAAGACTCAGGGCTTCTTTAAACAGACGGCAATCAAATGGGGAATTAAAGGTCTGTAAAAAAGCCCCTTTTGGGGGCTTAAACATGCTCTGATAGAGGTGTGCTTGCTTTTTTCGACATTATATAACCCATCCACAAACCCAATAGGCAAATTAAAATGGCGATACCCGTTATCGTTTGGGCTTGACTTGCATAGGCTGCAACTAGAGCGCTAGAAATACTGCTGACACAGATTTGCAAGCTATTTTGTAAGCCAGCTCCTGTGGCAGGGCAATGTTTTGCAGTTGCTAACGCTCGATTCACAACGATAGGATACAGTGCTCCGTTGGCAACAGCTAGCAAACAGAAAGGCAGCAGTATCGGCCATATAGAAGCTAAGGAAACTTGGCATGTAATAAAAGTGGAGATCGCAGAGACACTAAATAATAATACCAGTGCACAGAGGACTTTGTTGTCACCAAATCGGCTCACAGCATGCTTACCTGCCATACCTCCAACCATAAATGCGATCGTTTGAGGAATAAAGCTCAGACCAATGTCTTTTGCGTTATAACCTAGCTGAGCCATGATCTCTGGCATACCTGTCAAATAAGCAAAGAAGGCAGCAGAGGCCATAGCGAACATAGTCACATTCCCCATATAGACTTTTGACGATATGAGGGATTTGATATCTGCAGATATGTTGCTGGACTGCACCGTTACGTTATCTTTATCAAGCTGCAACGTTGCGAGTAATAAAATGACACCAATCAATGTCAATAATACGAAGATACTCTGCCAGCCGAACGAATCCAAAAGAAGCACTCCCACTTGAGGCGCTAGCGCAGGTGAAAGGGCAACCAGTGGCATTATGGTGGCAAACAGTCTCTGACTATTAGATGAGTGACGCTTAATCACCATCGCTTGCCAAATAACTGCTGGAGCACATACTCCCACAGCTTGAATAAATCTCAGCACAAGCAGTTGCCAGATCTGACCACTCCATACCAGACCCAATGATGCTAGGGCGAAAATGAATAGTCCAACTGCGAGGGTATTGCGCAGCCCAAAGCGATCGGATGCCAGCCCCCACAATAGCTGCCCAACAGCCATACCAACCAGAAATACGGTTAATGAGAGCGCTATTGGCTCAGGACCTGTTACAAAATCATTCTCCATGGCTTTAAATGCGGGCAAATACATATCAGTAGCAACAAAGCCCAGCATAGATAAAGCGATCAGATAGAAGAGTTTTAGTTTTGACATAGGGAATAATCCATTAAATTTTTTAGTAAAGGAATACCGATATTTAGAGTGATTAAGTCCGGTTTTACTTGGTGTTGATTCTATTTTTCGATTTGTAATAAATAAAACGGTATAATTTGTAGTTATCAATCAAAAAATTTGAAAGGTCTTTGGGTGTATTCAAAATCTTCTCTAGAGGTTATTGATACGGTGGCACGACTGGGTAGCTTTACTGCAGCCGCGGCGTTACTTCATAAGGTCCCATCAGCCATCAGCTATAGTGTTCGTCAAATAGAGCAAGAGCTAGATGTGGTTTTATTTCGGCGCTTGCCAAGAAGAGTGGAATTGACGCCTGCTGGTGAAATTTTTGTTACCGAGGCTCGAGGTTTACTCAGGCAGATGGAAGAGGTTAAAGCTCAGACTCGCCGTGCGGCGCAGGGCTGGCAAACAACATTGCGTCTGACTCTGGATAATGTGGTGAGATTGGATAGCCTTAAGCCATTGATAGAGAGCTTTTATCAAACTTTTGACTTCGCGGAACTTCAGGTCAATATGGAAGTTTTTAATGGTTCATGGGAGGCTATCGCTCAAGAGCGCGCTGATATTGTTATCGGCGCAACGTCTGCAATACCGATCGGTGGTCATTTTGAGGTACGTGATATGGGATTGCTCGACTGGGCTTTCGTTATGTCTCCATCTCATCCCTGCGCTTTACAGAGTGAGCTCAGTGAAAGCTTTGTCTGTCAGTTTCCCGCTATTTGCCTTGATGATACATCGACTGAATTACCGAAAAGGCACTCAGGTTACTTCTTGAGCCAGCGGCGTCTGTTATTGCCCAATTGGTATACGGCACTGGAATGTCTACAAAATGGAATGGGGGTGGGTTACGCTCCAAGACATATGGTGGCGGATTTACTGCACTCGGGGGGATTAATAGAGAGGCACTTACCAGAGATTCAGCCAGTCAGCCGATGCTGTTTAGTGTGGAGAAGAACGTCCAATAGCAAACTGATAGAGTGGATGGTCGATAATTTGGGGGATACACAGAAGTTACATCGAGATTGGCTAGCCTAAAAAAGCCAGCAAGTGCTGGCTTTTTGATAGATGAGGAAGAATTAAGGTCTTTCAAAGACTGTCGCAATTCCTTGACCTAATCCGATACACATAGTAGCTAATCCATATTTAGCATCTTTCGCTTCCATCAGGTTGATCAGCGTAGTTGAAATACGTGAGCCCGAGCAGCCTAAAGGGTGTCCGAGCGCAATCGCGCCACCATTAAGGTTGACTTTTTCGTCCATCACCTCAAGCAGACCTAAGTCTTTGGCACAAGGTAAAGATTGGGCAGCAAATGCTTCATTAAGCTCAATGACACCCATATCCTCTATGTTCAGTCCAGCGCGTTTAAGTGCTTTTTGTGAGGCAGGGACAGGACCGTAGCCCATGATCGAAGGATCGCAGCCTGCAATAGCCATACCTCTGATCCTAGCGCGAATGTTAAGACCTAACTCTTTGGCTTTTTCTTCGCTCATGATAAGCATGGCAGAGGCTCCGTCTGATAGTGCGGAGGATGTACCAGCAGTGACTGTGCCATTAGCTGGGTCAAAAACTGGACGTAATTGAGAAAGGCCATCAACATTGGTTTCAGGTCTAATTACTTCATCGTGTTCTAGGGTAAACAAGGTTCCGTCTGAGTCGTGTCCCTCTGTTGGCAAAATCTCGTTTTTAAAGCGACCTTCTACTGTTGCTGCATGAGCCCTTGCGTGTGAGCGGGCAGCAAATTCATCTTGTTGCTCTCTGCTAATACCATGTAATTTGCCCAGCATTTCGGCTGTCAGTCCCATCATACCAGCGGCTTTGGCGACATTTTTAGCCATACCTGGATGAAAGTCTACTCCATGAGTCATGGGTACGTGTCCCATGTGTTCGACGCCACCAATCAAGCAAATTTCAGCATCTCCTGTCATGATGGCTCGAGTGGCGTCATGTAGAGCTTGCATGGATGAGCCACATAGGCGGTTTACTGTGACAGCGCCAATTTCTATAGGTAAACCCGCTAGCAGTGCCGCATTACGAGCAACATTGAAACCTTGTTCGAGAGTTTGTTGCACACAGCCCCAATAAATATCTTCGATTTCATTTGGGTTGACTTGCGGGTTTCTGGCGAGTAGTCCCTTCATCAAATGTGCCGATAGATCTTCAGCTCGTGTATGGCGAAAAGCTCCACCTTTCGAGCGTCCCATAGGGGTGCGTAAACAATCTACAACGACAACATTTCTATTATTGGTAGTCATTGGTGAGTCTCCTTAAATAGAACCTAGTTGCTGATCGCCATAAAACGTCTTACCGCTTTCAGCCATATCAATCAACATTTGTGGAACATGGTACATGGCGCCTAATTCCTTATATTGCTGGGCCATTGCCACATATTCTGCAATCCCAATACTATCCAAGTAACGGAAGACACCTCCCCTAAATGGAGGGAAGCCAAGGCCGTAGATAAGTGCCATATCTGCTTCTTGAGGTGACGCTATGATGCCTTCTTCAAGACAAAGAACGACTTCATTGATCATTGGAATCATAGTGCGCTGTATAATACTCTGCTCATCGAACTCTTTTGCCTGTGAGCATACGTCAGCAAGTAAAGGTAACACATCGTCGTTGAAGGTTTTCTTGGGTCTTCCTTTTTTATCGACGCTATAGCTGTAAAAACCGCTGCCATTTTTTTGGCCATATTTATTGGCACTAAATAAAGCATCAATTGCGTCTTTATCTTGTTTACCCATCCTCTCAGGGAAGCCTTGCGCCATAACTTCTTGGGCGTGGTGGGCAGTATCAATACCTACTACATCTAATAGGTAAGCAGGGCCCATAGGCCAACCAAACTTGCGTTCCATCACTTTATCGATTTGTGTAAAGTCAGCACCATCACGTAATAGCATGCTAAAACCGCCAAAGTAAGGGAAGAGAACACGATTAACAAAGAACCCCGGGCAGTCATTGACGACAATAGGTGACTTACCCATTTTGGCGGCATAGGCCACAACACGGTTGATGGTTTCTTGGGAAGTTTGTTCGCCACGGATAATTTCAACCAGTGGCATTCGATGGACTGGGTTGAAAAAATGCATGCCACAGAAATTTTCTGGCCTTGATAGTGATTTTGCCAGATGGTTAATTGGTATGGTTGACGTATTCGAGGTGATGACCGTATCCTGACTGACTTGTTGCTCAACTTCGCTCAGTACGGCTGCTTTGACTTTTGGATTTTCAACGACGGCTTCGACGATGACGTCTGTATCCTCTATTCCTGCATAGTGGAGGCTTGGTGTAATGGAAGCAAGAATGCCTGCCATTTTAAAGCCATCAATTCGACCTCGTGACAGGCGTTTATTAAGAAGCTTTGAGGCTTCATTCATACCAAGGTCTAATGACGCTTGTGCAATATCCTTCATTAATACAGGAACGCCTTTAAGCGCTGATTGATAAGCAATACCACCCCCCATAATACCAGCACCGAGTACCGCTGCGCGTTTGGTGTCTTTGTTGGCTGCTTTTGCTGCCTTTTTGGCGATACCTTTGATGTACTGGTCATTAAGGAATAGGCCCACCAGTGCTTTCGCCTCTTCAGATTTTGCCAGCTTAATGAAATGATTGCGCTCGATGTTCAGTGCTTCATCTCTTGAAAGCTTGGCGCCGCCTTCGATGGTTAACACGGCAGTCATTGGGGCGGGATAATGCGGACCTGCTTTTTGGGCGACTAAACCTTTTGCCATGGTAAAGCTCATCATAGCTTCGAGTTTACTTAGGGTTAATGGTGACGTTTTTTGCGCTCTTCGAGATCGCCAGTCAATTTTTTCGTTTATGGCTTGATTAAGGGTTTTTATTGCCGATTCGTAGAGAGAATCATTATCGACAATCGCATCGATTAAGCCAATGTTCAAAGCCTCTTCTGCTCGACATGCTTTACCCTGGGTGATGATTTCCATGGCAGTATCAGCACCGACAAGTCTGGGTAAGCGTACACAACCACCGAAACCAGGCATAATGCCGAGTTTGGTCTCTGGTAGTCCAATGCTGGTTGTTTTATCGCCAATTCTAAAATCCGTGGCCAGAACGCACTCGCAGCCACCTCCTAAAGTGTGTCCTTTCAGAACAGATACTGTAGGAACCGGAAGATCTTCCAGTTTGTTGAAAATACTGTTGGCAAACTTTAGCCATTCGTCCAATTGTGCTTCGGGTTTGGCAAACAAGCCTAAAAACTCGGTAATATCTGCGCCAACGATAAAAGCATCTTTGTCTGACGTGAGTAACAGCCCTTTTAGGGATGGGGAGGCTAGCAATGCATCGAGTGCTTTATCGAGAGACTCTAGGGTCGCTAGATCCAGTTTATTAACGGCGTTGGGTGAGCAGAAACTCAGCTCAGCAATACCAGTTTGAATTTCCTTTACCTGTAGGGTTTCGGCTTGGTAAATCATTGTCTATCTCCATGACATACAATCTTGGATTGTGTGTTTAGCGGCGACCAAAATCGGACATATGGTCTATCGTTGCTAATAGTCGCTCTAAAAGGAAGTAAGTTGTAATTCTGGTTTGACCAGTTGCTCTAGTTTGTACTTGCTGGTGGTTAAATTCAATACATTTTTTAAACATGTGTTTAACATTGTGCGCTCGGACAGATCTGGGGCGACGTTGAATTGACCTTCATGCTACACTGGTTGACTGTTTAGCAAAAAGTGTGTGTTATGAATAACCTCCCATACTTAATTCCAGCAAGAGTACATACATTTGAAGAAGAGATAAAAAAAAGTCTGTTCATCACACAACTTGCTCATACTGATGGTGTAGAGCAGGCGAAAGCTTTTGTATCGCGAGTGAAAGGGGAACACCCAAGTGCACGTCATCATTGCTGGGGATTTGTGGCAGGCAGGCCTGGCGACTCGATGCTATTTGGTTTTAGTGATGATGGAGAGCCATCAGGAACAGCAGGAAAACCTATATTGGCTCAGTTATCGGGCTCTGGCATTGGTGAGGTTACTGCTGTTGTGACGCGTTACTATGGCGGAATTAGGCTTGGAACGGGTGGGCTAGTGAAAGCTTATGGTGGTGGTGTTCAACAGGCGCTTAAAGGGGTTTTAACGCTTGAAAAAAAGATAGTGACGCGTCTTTCACTTGAACTCGATTACGCTATGGTTCCCGTTGTACAGGTATCATTGTCGCAGTTTTCAGGTGTTGAGGTGAGTACTTACTACCAAGAGAGGGTTTCAATGGTTGTGGAAATTGAGCAACGTTATGTAGAAAGCTTCTCTCAGATTATTGTAAATAAAAGTGGCGCCAAAGTGAAAATTAATCACTTGGACAATTAATAACCATAATTAGGAAGCAAAGCTTCACAGCTCATTTATCTCATGCAATTTCGATCGATCATCCGCATTGTCGGCTTATTATTGGCATTATTTAGTCTCGCGATGCTAGCGCCGGCGCTAGTCGCTTTAATATACAGAGATGGTGCCGGGGTACCCTTCGTTACTACGTTTTTTGTTTTACTGGCTTGTGGTGCGGCCTGTTGGTGGCCA
Organism: Vibrio caribbeanicus ATCC BAA-2122; assembly: GCF_000165125.1. Classification (GTDB taxonomy): domain Bacteria; phylum Pseudomonadota; class Gammaproteobacteria; order Enterobacterales; family Vibrionaceae; genus Vibrio; species Vibrio caribbeanicus. Next base: position 54,494 of record NZ_AEIU01000054.1, read on the forward strand.
AATCGTCGTTGCAAGCAGGAACTCAAGTCTAGAGACGGCTTTTTGATTGTCGTTTTGTTTTGGACTGTATTGGGTAGTGCGGGGGCTATTCCATTTTTGATTGCAGATAACCCCAACGTATCCATTACCGATGCTTTTTTTGAATCATTTTCGGCCCTGACGACCACTGGAGCGACCGTTATTGTTGGGTTAGATGAAATGCCCAAAGCGATTTTATTCTATCGGCAAATACTACAATGGTTTGGTGGAATGGGGATCATTGTCCTAGCTGTGGCCATTCTTCCTGTACTTGGCATTGGGGGCATGCAGTTATATCGAGCAGAAATCCCGGGACCAGTTAAAGATTCTAAAATGACACCACGTATTGCAGAAACAGCCAAGGCGCTTTGGTACATCTATCTCAGTTTGACGGTCACTTGTGCTTCCGCTTTTTGGCTAGCTGGAATGAGTCCATTTGATGCGATCAGTCACAGTTTTTCGACCATCGCGATTGGTGGCTTTTCCACTCATGATGCCAGCATAGGTTATTTTGATAGTTACGCTATTAACCTGATCACAGTGATTTTTCTTCTTATCTCTGCGTGTAATTATTCGTTGCACTTTGCAGCGTTTGCTTCCGGGGGAGTGCATCCCAAATATTACTGGCGCGATCCGGAATTTAGAGCCTTTATATTTATACAATTGGTGCTGTTTTTAATCTGTTTCTTAGTGCTGCTTAATCATCATACTTATGATTCATTGTACTCTGCTTTTGATGAGGCGTTGTTCCAGACCGTGTCTATTTCAACCACCGCTGGATTTACTACAACGGGTTTTGCTGATTGGCCATTGTTCTTACCTGTTTTATTGCTGTTTTCGTCTTTTATTGGTGGATGCGCTGGTTCAACGGGCGGAGGCATGAAAGTCATCAGGATTTTACTCCTTACTCTACAAGGAGCTCGTGAACTGAAGCGTTTGGTTCACCCCAGGGCCGTATACATAGTTAAAGTGGGGGGGAGTTCGCTCTCTCATCGAGTTGTAGATGCTGTTTGGGGCTTTTTTTCTGCTTACGCTTTAGTTTTTGTCGTATGTATGTTGGCACTTATGGCAACGGGAATTGATGAGCTAAGTTCATTCTCTGCTGTTGCAGCAACCTTAAATAATTTAGGACCAGGTTTAGGTGATGTTGCTGTGCATTTTTCAGATATTAACGATACCGCAAAGTGGGTCCTTATTGTATCCATGCTTTTCGGGCGCTTAGAAATTTTCACCTTACTGATATTATTAACCCCAACATTTTGGCGCAGTTAACGAGGTTAAAATGGCAAAGATATTGTTCCTGTACTCTTCTAGGGAAGGACAAACAAAAAAAATTTTTAATCACATTAGTAAAGTTCTACCGGAAGATGAATGTGAAATGTTCGATCTGCATACTGTAGATAGGGTTGATTTTTCGCAGTATGAACAAGTTTTGATCGGTGCTTCAGTTCGTTACGGAAGATTGAATAAAAAGCTCTACCAGTTCATTGAAACAAACCTCTTGGAGCTTGAAAATAGCCGAGCTGCATTTTTTTGCGTTAACCTCACGGCAAGAAAAGAAGATCAAGGAAAAGATACTCCAGAGGGAAATGCTTATGTTCAGCGCTTTCTTATTCAATCAGCGTGGAAGCCAGAATTAATCGGTGTGTTTGCCGGCGCTTTGTATTATCCCAGGTACAATTGGTTCGATCGCTTTATGATAAAGCTGATTATGACTATGACTGGTGGAGAAACGGATACAAGCAAAGAAGTTGAATACACAAACTGGAAAAAAGTAACAGACTTCGCGCTTCAATTTCGGGTAAAAGAGTAACAAAAAGATGGTTTTTAGCCCCTTTTGATGTTTTTTTGCTCGCTTAGCTTAAAAATCAAAAAAAATACCAAAAAGAGCTTGCCAATGTGAACGCGATCTCTATAATGCCCCCTCGCTGACACGGCAAGGCTTCGAAGAGTGTTTCTCTTCCATAAGCACC
>NZ_AEIU01000053.1 GCF_000165125.1 Vibrio caribbeanicus ATCC BAA-2122
GGGAAGACCGAAGTAAACCACCCCAATGTTTGAGTCAGATCCACATCCTCGAATAATGGCTCACGACCGTGGCCCTCTAGATCCAGACACAACCCTTGTTTCGACATTTCAGAATCGACAGCCGCCCACTCGTCTACTGCCAGTACTAAAGTCGCTAATAAAATGTCATTGATTTGCGTGTGATAACAATCATGAATGCCCTGTAATAATTGCTCCGTGCGTGTGGCAGAGAGACAAATTTGCTCTACCTGACTGTCAGAGTGAGTGAAAGCTTGAGTTCTGATATCAGCCGTATGAGTGCTTGTTTCAAAGCCTGAGGTGCAGGTTAAAATTGACGAACGCTCAAGCAAGTTTATGCTCGGTGATTGGACGGTTTTTTGCCAATAGGGCAGCGTACTTAAACAGGCTTCGGTTGCTGAATATGCCTCTAACGTTCGCTCCAGTATTGGAGACTGTGCGTTTTCGAGCCCAGTTGAATACTGACATCTTCTTGAGACTGATACTGTGGTAATCCTTCTTGTAGATCCTCTAAAAGAATTCGCCATGACACGCCATCCACAATCAAGTGATGCATAATCCAAATCAGCTCTTGCGCACCTGACACACTGTTACGCACCCATAGACAACGCATTAAAGGAGCCTGAGCAAGGTCAAAGCTTGCTTGCAACTGATTGGCCATCGATTGAATATGGCTTTCCGCTTCAGGTTCGCCCTGATGTTCCAATAAAACCAGCGTCTGCTGTAAAACGGCCTCATCTACTTCAACATAATGCCCCTGCCACTGGCCCTCTGTTTGAATAAAGCTCAATCTAAGCGCATCATGCCTTTGAAGCAATGCGGTTAATAAGGCTCGTAACGCCGCCTCTTGGGTATCTTTTGGTAG
>NZ_AEIU01000052.1 GCF_000165125.1 Vibrio caribbeanicus ATCC BAA-2122
GGCACTTGCTGAAAGAGGCCAATATTGACTGCGGCTCTGAGTCGTTGTTGTATTGCTGCTCTGGTGATATCTCCATCTGTAGCATTAATTAATTCAGTGGTGGAGACTAAGCCGTCCTTACTACTAAAGCCTTGTAACGATATTAAGTTCAATAGTTCAACAATACTCTTTGTTACACCTTTGAAATGCTGATATTGCTCTATCCAATTTACCGCAAGTTCAGAGACTTCAAATAAATGCCCATCTTTATGACTTCTAGGCGCTTTGATTAGTAACTTTTCGTTCAAACTCATTGTTAATTCCATGTTACATTTGCCGTAGTTGCGGCATAGTTCCGAAAGAATAATGAATATTAGATCATAAATAAAGAAAAATTTGCTGTTTTTAAATAACTGATCATAGTGATTATTTTGATCTAATATGATTATATGATCTAATGATCCAGTTAGGTTTCTGGTTTTATTGTATTGATTTTAAAGAGTATTTTTTTATGGCTCTTGAAAGCATGATCATAAGTTTAGGAAAGCATGATCATTAACTTATTGAAAGAATGATCAAATTCCGATGAAACAATGATCATCATTCTCTCGTAAAGATGATCATTAAGAAATGGAAACATGATCATCTAACATACACATCTTATCCACAACCGGGAGTGAAAGTTGTGGGCTTGAATAAGAAATTATAGTATTTGTCTGTTCAGTTTCATTGGAACAATGATCAAGGTGTGAGTCCTTTCTCTAACAAATGTACCAATTAAGCAAAGAATGTGGAGTTGAACATCTTCTTTGGAGCTTTTAAGCCCGGCAATAACCTTTATAAAGCCTCTTCGCCACTTCTCGAAAGCATGATCAAGAGATACATGCTGATATCGTTCTAAAGAGTTATGTTGTTGGATTGGTACAATCAAAATTGCATTTTAAACATAAATCCAATATCTGCCTGCATTCTTCCGTAATTTGTCTGCCTTTTTACATGCTTCCGGTAACTTAAGTTACTTGATCATTGATCCGTAATGGATCGTGTGATTCTTGTGTATTGAACCTGATATGATATAGCTTTTATTTCCTTGATCATTGATCCATAGTGTTATTTACTCCCAGAAGCATGATCAAGGATATAACCTTGATCATGCTTTCATACCTGAAGTTATATCAAAACATGGATTGTTCTTTCGTCGATTTTTGGTTTCTGAAAGTTGATTTATCAGAGGCCGTAAAATAGCGGCTATTCTCAATCGTTCCGATAAATGGCATAAATTTATACCCTTTACAATGTAAATAAGTGACACTGTAATATTTTAAAAATATTTTTTATCGCGATTACAAACCTGTTTGAGAAACTAAATATTTGACTCTTATTTAACGTTATCTTTCAGAATTTCGTAAAATTTAGTGTTAAATTACTCTTTAATGTGATTTTAATCAATTATTGCTTGGTCAGCTTTTTGTTGTTTATGTTTAATTTTGCTGTACAATTAGTAATAAGTCATCGTAATGGATAACAGTAAATGAAACGAGAAAATACAATTGATAATCTCATTCAATTAGCTGAAAAAACTGCTCAAGTTCAGGCAGACAGAATTGAGATTGTTTTAGAAGAGCGAAGTGATGAACATTTTCCTGCTATGTCAAAAGCATTAATGGAAACTCGTTCTGGTTTAACGCGTCGAAAGCTGGATGACGCCATTAGTAAACTCGAGTCTTCAGGACATCAGTTCACAAAAAATAATGCTAATCATTACTCAATATCATTACAAGAAGCGCATATGTTGATGGATGCTGCAGGCGTTCCCAAATTCCATCAAAGGAAAAACTCGGGTAACAACAAGCCTTGGATTATCAACGTTCAAAATCAAAAAGGCGGTACAGGAAAGTCTATGACGGCTGTTCACCTTGCTGCCTGTTTAGCCCTTAATTTAGATAAGCGTTATCGCATCTGTCTTATTGACTTGGATCCACAAGGCTCCTTGCGCTTATTTTTGAATCCTCAAATTAGCCTGAACGAGCATGATAATATCTATTCTGCGGTTGATGTTATGTTGGATAATGTGCCAGAAGAAGTAGAAGTTGACAGTCAATTTCTGCACAAAAATGTTTTACTTCCTACCCAGTATCCTAACCTTAAGACAGTGTCTGCGTTTCCAGAAGATGCCATGTTTAATGCTGAGGCTTGGCAGTCATTATCCCAAAACCAGTCGCTTGATATTGTTAAGCTATTAAAGGAAAAACTCATAGATAAGATCGCAAATGACTTTGATGTCATCATGATTGATACCGGCCCACACGTTGATCCTTTAGTGTGGAATGCTATGTATGCATCAAACGCATTGCTTATACCATGTGCGGCCAAGCGTTTAGATTGGGCGTCGACGGTTAACTTTTTCCAGCATCTCCCAACGGTTTATGAAATGTTTCCTGAAGATTGGCAAGGCCTGGAATTTGTACGTCTGATGCCAACCATGTTTGAAGATGACAATAAAAAACAAGTGGCTGTTCTGACAGAAATGAACTATTTACTAGGTGATCAAGTGACTATGGCGACGATTCCGCGTAGTCGGGCATTTGAGACTTGTGCAGATACCTACAGTACAGTATTTGACTTGACTACGAATGATTTCGAGGGGGGGAAGAAAACCCTGGCGACTGCACAAGATGCCGTTCAAAAAAGTGCGCTTGAGCTCGAACGAGTGCTTCATTCTAATTGGTCATCATTAAATCAAGGGTAATTAAATTATGGCTATTAAGACTTCAGATTTAAATGCACGTCTATTCGGAAAAGCGAACAAGCGACATGTATCTACCCCTCAAGAAGCTCAGCAGGCTGCAAAAGAGCAAGCGCAAATAATCGAGTTAGCTGTCGCAGGAGAGAAAACGGTTCAGTTTGAATTAGTGCGTATCCCTGCTGATGCTGTGAGTGAAAGAACAGTCGTTTTTGCTGAAAATGCTCGTGAGCAATCTTTTTTAAACGAACATGCTCTATCCGATGTTTTGGTTACGCTCAAAGAACGAGGCCAGCAATATCCTGCTGTTGGAAGAAAGCTAGAAAATGGAACAATAGAAGTTCTTGATGGTAGCCGGCGAAGAATGTCTTGTATTTTAGCCAATCAAGAGTTTCTGATTTATGTGGGGAAAGATATTAGTAAGGAACATGCAAAGTTTCTTTCTGATGTTGCTAATGCCCATAAGCCCCTTTCTTTATACGAAAAGGGAAAAGAAATGTTAGCCAAGTTAGAAAGTGGCGATGCTGAAGATCAGAAAGCGCTGGCGAAAATATTTCAATGTAGTGAAGCTCTTGTGAGTGGTGCGTTAAAAGCCGCTGATTTGCCGCTAGAGCTACTTCAAGCCTACCCTAGTGTTGCAGAGCTTGGACGACCGACGATCGTTAAACTGCATAAGCAATATTACCAATTAGAGCCATCTGGACAAAAAAAATTATTGGAAAAGTGTCGTTTAGGTGATGGTTTTATTTGGCAAAAGAGTCAATCGCAAGGCGTGGCTCGAATTACCAAAGAGGTAACCGAGACAATAGAAACATGGATTTCTGAATTGGCTCCAAACCCTAAGAGCAACACAATGAAAAAAGAACTGATCAAAGGAAGAGTTGCCTATACCAGAAAAGGCAGTAACCTTACACTAAATCTGAAGAAGGTGGATGAGCAATTTACTCAGGAATTGTTCGACTTTATCTCTAGCAGGTTAAGTTAGAAATATTATTAACCCAATCACTAAAGCCGCCGTCTGGCGGCTTTTTATCATAACGAAGGCACTTTGCTGTAGAAGTAATCCCTAGGTAATTTGGTTATAATACCTGTGTTTTATTTAACTTGGCATTAAGTTATGAACCCTCAAAGTACAGACACGTTTTTGTTGAACTTTTAAAATCTGCCTTATTCAGTAATCATCGCTTTGGTTTGGTTCTTGAGGGAGATGATAATTGGATAAAGCAACAGTGTTCCGCTCTATCCCCAATTTTTTCTCAAAACGTCGTTTTTCAGCTCGGCGGAAATCAGATAGACGAGTCGAAAAAAAGTGTTCGATACAATCAAGGACATTTTTTGTTAGGACAAGAGTGCCGTATTCTTATTTGTGATTTGCGAAGCGGCTTTGATGCTAATGCTTTTACCGCGGCCTCAGGCACTGTACTTGGTGGTGGGATAGTCCTCATTATCAAAAACCCCGACACCTTCAAAGGCTCTATTGCTAAGAAGTGGTTAAATGGCGCTTTTTCAAAGCTTAATGTGATCTCTCAAAACTCGCTTCTACCATCTTTATCCGTTTCTGAGCAGGCTTCTAAAAAATCTTTTGAAGAGCAACATAATGCGATCGAGAAAATTATCCGTGTTGCAGATGGACACAGAAAAAGACCACTTATTATGACAGCAGACCGTGGTCGGGGTAAGAGTAGTGCGTTGGGTATTGCTGCAGCGAAACTCATTATAAAAAAGCAACGTCATATTATAGTAACAGCGCCAAGTATTGCAGCTGTTCAACCTGTATTTGAGCATGCTAAACGTGAATTAGTTAATGTCGTTGAAAAGAAGACTTCGCTTCAATATGGACAAGCTACAATCGAATTTGTTGCTCCTGATGATTTGTTAACGCGATTGCCAAACTGTGATTGCCTTTTTGTGGATGAAGCTGCTGCTATACCTATCCCTATACTACAAAAGATAGCTCTGCATTATAATCGTTGCGTGTTTTCTTCGACAATACATGGATATGAGGGCAGTGGACGCGGTTTTTCTCTCAAGTTTCAAGCTTGGTTGAAAACGGTTCGTCCGAATGGTAATACGGTTCATATTCGCCAGCCAATTCGCTGGGCTGACAACGATTCGTTTGAGGAGTGGTTATTTGATACGTTTTTACTCAACGCTGAAAATGAACCTTACGCAGAGCCATTATCTAAAACAACCTTTTGTCGGATCCCACAACAACAATTAATCGAACAACCACACATATTAAAATCGTGCTTTGCACTTTTGGTGAGTGCTCATTACCAAACAACACCGAATGATTTGTTACTCTTATTAAGCGATGAGGCGGTACATGTTTATGCCGCGTTCACTAACAATCAATGTGTCGGATGTATTTTAGCGGTTGAGGAGGGAGAGCTTGATGATGACATACTCTCTGATATTCAGAACGGTAGTCGAAGACCTAAAGGTCATCTAGTGCCAGTTTTGCTTTCTAACCATCTTGGTTTGTCTGAAGCAGCACAACAACGAAGCTTACGTATAATGAGGATTGCCGTACATCCTGATTTGCATTCTAGAGGCATTGGTAGTGAGATGCTTTCAAAGCTCTTAGGCCTTAATGAATATGAATATTACTCATCAAGTTTTGGTGCTACTGAGGAATTAATTCGTTTTTGGCACAATAATGAATTTGTCCCGATTAAGCTAGGGAGCCACAAAGACCAAGCGAGCGGAACATACTCAGTTGTTATGGTGCATGGTCAGCATGGCTGGATTGATGACGCGCAGCAGTATTTTCGTGATGCGCTTTGCTACGGAGTTAGTAGTACGTGGTCTGAAATTGATACATGTCTTGTTCGAGCGTTATTGGGGACGTTAGCTCCGCTGAGCTCTAGCTCAATTCCTTACAGTTTATTAAAGCGTTACGCTGGAGGGGGAGCTAACTTTGATAGCGTTGCTGCCATATTGGATAAATGGTGGCAAGCTGAAACGAGCTTGATAACTAAGGTTGAAGATTTATTCATTCGGAGAGTTGTACAGAGAAAAGCTTGGTCTTACTGTGCAAGAGAGTTTGGCCTTACCGGGAAAAAACAAACAGAAAAAATGTTTCGAGAACAGTTGGGTAAACTATTAAAATCTTTGAATTAGGAGACAGTTTACAGTGTAAAGCTTAAAAGTAAGTTTGTTTAGATACCTTCTAGCCAATGTGCGCACATTTACACTGTAAACTTGTATTCTAGTGATGTAACCCAGAAAATGTCTAACTTATGATACAGAATTGAGGAAAAGTTAAGTAATATCAGAAGAGTGTATGCATAGGGAGTTTTGGCATGTGGGACAAGCTCATTACTTTTTCTGATGATAAACGGTTCGTTATTGCTAAGCTATCGGATGAACAAGTTACTGATAGCGATTTCAATACAGAAGACTTAGAAAACGCGCTGCAATTAATTGACGCCAAAGATTATTGCTTATTACAAGATGAAGTCACACGATTTATCAATTCTGCTAAAGAAATGAAAAGTGAGGCATATGAAGGTATTACGATTGCAGAGGTGCGAGATGCCAGTATTGAAGTTCTACTCTCTGATCAAAATATGCTTGCCAGCATGGTCGTTACTGGAGCGTACCGAGGAAAGCCTCTTAAAGGGCCCCAAATTGTACATGCTCTCGCAAAGGCGTTCGTTACCAAAGGAATAAACAAACTCGCTTTAAAGAAAGTTCTTGTTGTGAGTCATCAGCTTGGCGCCGGGGAAACCTTTACACAAGTTGTCGCCAAAGGAAAAGCGCCTATTCAAGGAACTGATACCAAGTTTACCCCATTAGTTGATGATCCAACAAAGCAGGTTTTGGCTCCCAGAGATACTAATAACGATGGGAAAGTCGATATGCTAAACCTTGGTGAAACTATAACGGTTGCTAAAGGACAACCTTTGATGAGGCGAACTCCAGCAACGAAAGGAACGCCTGGTTTGACAGTGCAAGGAAACGTTATTCCCTGTACCGCGGGTAATGAATCCACTTTTTATATTGGTATCGGAACAAAAGTGTCTCCGGAAGATCCGAACTTACTTATTGCAGAAGAAGGTGGAATGCCGATTCTTCAGGAGAGAGGGATGGATGTGGAGGATGCACTTTGCCTACCGAATATCGGTGTTGCTACCGGGCACGTAAAGTTCAAAGGTCATGTGGTGGTTACCGATAATATTGAGTCAGATATGATTGTTAGAGCGACTGGCTCTCTGACCGTTGGTGGGTTTATTGAGTCCGCTGATGTACAGGCTCAGGGTGACATTAATGTCGCGAAGGGGATCATTGGTCATAATGTTTCTGAAGATCAAAAAAGAAGTTGTGTAGTGAAGGCAGGAGGAAGCATTACCGCAAGCTATGGGCAATTTAGCGAACTTCAAGCAGGTGAAGATATCATCCTTTCGATTCACTGTATGAACAACGATATTCGTAGTGGAAGAGACTTAATTGTCTGCGATAGTGAATCAAAACAAGGGACATTGAGTGGAGGGCATGCTGTGATTGGAAGAAGAATTAGCTGCGTAAACCTTGGTGTAGAGGGAGATACAGCAACCTATGTCCAAGCATTTGCTCTGTACCAAAGATTCAAAGATCGTCAGGTGAAACTCCAAGAGGAATATAATGATGCTCAAGAGAGAACTATAGAGCTTGTACGCGAGGAGTTGGAGTTTAAGAAGATACCTAAAGGTGAGCGAGAACCAGAAAAAGAGCAACAGTTAGAATTGGATAAGAAGCTAGCAAAAGACAACCTAGAAGATGCTAAAAGCTTGAAAGAGACTAACGAGAGCGAGATGCAAATCGCTATAGATGAGAGTTATATTGAGGTTAAAACTAAAGTTTTTTCGCATGTTACTGTGCAATTTGGTGATGAAAAGGTAACGACTAAACGTTCTCATGGTCCAAGTTCGTTTAGATTTGATCAGTACAAAATTCATGTGACTTCTCTTCTGAAAGAAGATGATATCGAAGATAATGCTTAAACCAAATGAAAAAGAAGCCTACGGTGGCTTCTTCTTTTACTACACATTTCTTTCTTCTAATCAATTCTGGTTCAGCTCGATTCTTTTCTTTTGGAGTCTTTCCAATATTGTATGCGAATACGATGCAGTTGTGCTTTCCTAGCTTTCTTCATAAGTACCTACTTTCTTTGTTTATTTTTAATATGAAATAAGATTAGTACATTGGCTCTATAGTGCCAAAAAAAAAGTGTCAACATTTGCCTGCTAATGATCGCAAATTCCAATACTTGTAGAAGTAGGCTCGAATAAACTAACCACAGGCAAGTCAATCTCTCTATGTTGTTTACACTGCTCGTACATATTTTGATGACATAGCTGCTAGTGTTGGTAATAATGTAACAAAATGTAATTGTGTGGGTGTTTTTTAACCCAAGTTCCCAAATATGATTAGACATTATCATTCCAAAACAATTCGTAATTATCAGCAAGAAATAAGTCTATTTAGAAGGCGGGCACTTGCGGCTTTCATTGGAATATTAACTTTGATAGGAGTGCTCTTTTTGAATCTCTATCATCTTGAGGTTGAAGAAAAGAGTTATTACACAACTCGTGCCAATGATAACCGCATAAAAGTGGTTCCATTATCTCCCTCAAGAGGCTTAATTTTTGATAGGCATGGTGAAGTTCTTGCTGAAAACCTGCCGATATATGTTTTACAAATGATTCCCGAGAAAGTCGATGACTTAGCATCAGCTTTGGCAAGATTGAACAAGTACATAGACATAGAGGCTGATGATTTAGCTAAATTACGTAAGTCCCACTCTAAAAAATTTAATCCGGTGACGATAAAGACGGATTTAACCGATGAAGAGGTCGCAAGATTTTCCGTTCATCAATATGAATTTGAGGGCTTTTCAATTGATGTTAGGTATCGGCGTAACTATCCCTATGGTGAGATACTTACTCATGTCCTCGGCTACGTCTCACATATTAATGATAGAGATATTCAAAAACTGAGAGAGGCTGATGAGATATCCAACTATAGAGCGACAAAGGTAATCGGTAAACTTGGCATCGAAAAATATTATGAGAAATTACTACATGGCCAAGAGGGTTTCCAAGAGGTAGAGATTAATAGTCGAGGTCGCATAATTCGGGTTATTAAAGATGTTCCTCCAGTTGCGGGGAAAGACTTAATGCTAAATATAGACATCAACTTACAAAGGTTTGTGTTTGAAACTTTGGACCACCGTGAGGGTAGCGCGGTTGTTCTGGATCCAAAAGACAATAGTATATTGGCAATGGCATCAAGCCCGAGTTATGACCCTAACCTTTTTGTCGAGGGTATTTCTAGCAAGGATTATCAGAAATTACTCAGCAATCCCTTTCACCCTTTGGTCAATAGAGCAACGTTGGGGGTCTATCCACCGGGTTCAACCATTAAGCCATTTATGGCTGTGGCGGGGCTGAATGAAAATATCATAACACCGACAACGATACGTGATGATCATGGCACTTGGCATATCCCTGGTAGTGGTCGTCATGCAAAAGTGTGGCGCGATTGGAAACGTTGGGGACATGGGCCTGTTGATGTAACTATGGCAATCGAAGAATCAGTTGACTCATTTTTCTATCAAATGGCTTATAAGTTGGGTATTGACCGGATTTCTTCATGGATGAGAAAATTTGGTTTTGGTTGTCCCTCTGGAGTTGATATTCCAGAAGAAAGTTCTGCGAATATGCCGACCAGGGAGTGGAAAGAAGGACGCTATCGACAACCTTGGTATAAGGGAGATACGGTTCCTGTTGGTATCGGACAGGGATATTGGACAGCAACACCTTTACAATTAGCCAAAGCAACATCAGTCCTGGTTAACCACGGCTCAGTAAAAGTCCCTCACTTACTTAAAACTGTCATTGATCATGGAAATCCAGTAGCGTCAGCCACACTCAAGCAGACAGTCACTTTAGACAAGATTGAGGGAGTGAAGATGAGTACATGGGATCTTGCTTTAAATGCGATGCGCTTAGTTAACTCAGGCTCAAGAGGTTCTGGGCGACGTGCTTTCAGAAATGCGCCGTACTGCAGCGGCGGTAAATCAGGAACAGCTCAAGTATTTAGTTTAAAAAAAGATCAAGTTTACAAAAATATGAATGTCGCTTATAGCTTGAGAGACCATGCACTATATACAGCGTATATGCCATGTGAGCAGCCTAAATATGTTGCAACGGTTGTTATCGAGCATGGTGACGGTGGGGCAAAAGTTGGTGCACCATTTATACGTAAAGTGTTTGATTATCTTTATGTAAAAGAAGGCGCACATAAACAAGACAAACAAAAGACAAAGTGACGGTCGATTTACATTGTAAAATCAAGGAGTATGGATAAATACTCTGGAGTGGTGGGGATGTGATTTGAGTAATCCTGGGCTCGAGGAACAATAGATCCTGCCCACTTCTTTTTATTATTTGTCCAAGCTGGAATTTATATGAAACATCTGGTTATTGTTATTTCTTTTGTTATTTCATTGTGTTTTTTAATCTTTTCACGTGGCAGTGATACCATTTATGTTCAAGCTTCAAAAGGGAGTTTTAATGATGCCGCTATTCACCAGCTGTTTGAGCGAGATAAACATTTACAAGCGGAGCTCAACTTTTCTGGTACTCCCATCAATACCTTTATGAATGCTCATACTTATGGAGGTTATGCGTTTACTGCGGTAGAGAATAGCTCGATAGACGGCCGACTTGTACCAGCAACTGTTGAAGCATTAAAAAGCTATCAGATAGAAAAAGTTATAGCAAAAACCACTATGCCAATTGAGATGTGTGTATTGAGCAATCGTCGAGATGTTGAGAACAATATAGGAATAAGAAAAATAGCTTCTCATCCTGCGGCATTAAAACAAATATTGCGATGGAAAAGTGCTTTTTCGCCTGAAGAGATTGAGGTTCCAGAGGGGACTGCGTCTGCTGCTGAAAAGGTTGCTTTAAGTCAATTACCTCAGGGTACAGCAGCTATTGGACCATGTATTCTTGACCAAGTTTATAAAGGACTGGTAGTTGTTGAACGTGGAATTCAGGACAACAAGGATAATCAAACGACTTTTTTGCTTATGGATGTCAAGCCTAGAGATAAAAATGTTAGTGAACCTGAAGCTCGTCATGAGTTACGTATGGCGATTGAACGTGGCTAGATATCATATGGAGTTAATGTCAAACTAATCGAGAATACTTGTCTTGTAATTACTTGGAGATTTAAAAATCATAGCTTTAAATATTTAGCTGTAATGGTTGTAAATTTATTGGTAAGATTTTCGTCATAGTCGGGGAGCCTCAAAGATACAGGCTGAGATCGTCAAGAGACCCGTTGAACCTGATTCAGTTAATACTGGCGTAGGGAACTATGGATTTTAGTGTGCATTTTTGCGAGCTATTAAGTTCGGTGTACTTATTTTCTAGTTCTTATGCCTCTTCATAGGAGCTAAAATGCCATCTTATACTATGCCAAAACCCATTGTTCTTACCATTGCCGGCTCTGACAGTGGGGGCGGGGCGGGTATCCAAGCCGATATCAAAACAATATCGGCGACAGGCAGTTATGCGTGTTCTGTGATTACGGCGGTGACTTCTCAAAATACCCTAGGTGTTCAGGACATACACTCAATTCCTGCTCTGAATATTGAAAGTCAACTAGACTCGGTGTTTCAAGATTTAAATGTAGTGGCGGTAAAAGTAGGGATGCTTGCCAGTTCTGACATTATTTACATCGTTGCAAAAAAACTTCGACAGTACCGTCCCAAATATGTTGTGGTTGATCCTGTTCTTATTTCTACCAGTGGCTCTCGGCTTTTGAATTCAGATGCCTTAGTCGAGCTTAAAAAACAGCTTATCCCCATGGCTGATCTGCTGACACCGAATTTGTACGAGGGAGCAATATTAGCCTCAAGGTCGTGCCCCAGGAATGAACATGAAATGGAGGAAATGATCGAGCCAATGCGTGCTTTGGGTGCTAAGAGCATTTTACTAAAAGGTGGTCATTTGCAAGAGAGTCAGTACAGCAGTGATTTACTGATCCAACCTGACTCGAACGAGTTTCTAACCAGCAAAAGACATCAAACAAAAAATACACATGGTACTGGGTGTACACTTTCAGCAGCCATTGCTTCTTACTTGGCCCAAGGCAACTGTATCCACAAGTCGGTTTTTCTAGGTAAACAATATATTTCACAAGCCATCGCTTGTGCAGATTTACTTGAGGTTGGGAGTGGTTATGGGCCCGTCGAGCACTTCTTTTACGGGCATGAAAATGTTCGGTAATAAGGGATAGCAAGAAGCTCAACGAGTGAACTAATCGACGATTTATTCATCAGTTTTTAGTTTAAATGTAAGCTTAATCATGTGCTTATATTATTTCGAAGAGATTTATGGCGCAACTTTCAATAAATTGACACATTACTGATGAAGAGCTTACCCACCTAGGTCTACTATGCTGGTCAATAATAGTGTGCCGTGAATATGTGCCGTGAAAAATTTTGCAAATAATAACAGTAAAGGTCTTACCCTACTCACCATATATTTTTTGGTAGTGTTAATGCTATCAATTCTTGTGGGTAAAGTAGACTTACAAAGTAACGTCTCAGAGAGCGTGGGATTAATTATTAACCTAATTACTCATTCAGCTGGCCATGAAGGTTTTTGGATTACTTTACCTGTTCTAATTTTCTTATCGTGTAAACAATTAGTCAGTCGGCAAATTTTTTGGGTTAAAATGTTGCGGCTGTTACTCATTTTGGTTATCGGTTTTGCAGCAAAATCGGGTTTAAAAGCGTTGACCGAAAGTCCTCGCCCTTATACCGAACTACTCTCTTATGAGTTGCTGATACCAAACCCGGCACATTTCTATAAGTTGAGTAAATCACAACAAGATTTTGCCATTGATGAGCTCTCAAAGAGTGTTAGTGATTGGAGAACAAAAAATTGGAAGGGGGAGAGAGATTACTCTTTTCCTTCTGGTCATACTTTATTTGCTGCGATTTGTTTAGCTTTTTTTGGCGCTATTTTTTGGGAACAGCGACGATTTGGTTGGTGCATAATTTTAGGGTTTTGGGCGTCATCAGTCGCATTTTCAAGGCTGTGGCTAGGGATGCACCATCCCATTGACCTTTTAGGCTCGATTGTTTGCGTTGCCATTATTTACTTTTTTACAAGTAAAAGCGAGCCAATACTAGAAAGGTTGGGCAGTGCATTTGTAGGCTATTTTTGAAGAAACAAACAGGAGCCTTTTAACTCCTGTCTGAGCACTCTATAAATCGCGCATTAATATTTCGAACTCGTCTCTGGCTTCAGCGATTAGACGTGTCACCTCTTCTGCATCTTTTGAGTCCAAGTCTAATGTCCACTTTTTGCGCTCTTGTGTTCCGCATAAGCGAGTGTGATCCTCTATGGATTTGAAAGAAAGATCTTTAAACTCTGCCCAGTGGTGCTCTTTTTTCTCAACAATCTCAATATCAATGACACCGACCGGGTTGATTTCAATGTGAGCGTGGTTGTGGCTAATATCTTTAATTTCGTAAACGCGATGCACAGAAATCATAATCACTTCCTTATGTTGTTTTTCTGCATGGTTAGAAGATTATAGGACATAGAAATGAATAATTATTAACTATTTTATGGTTATTTTTGTGCGAGCGATCAATGAGATATCCATAGCATTTAATTTTTTATTTTTATCAATAAAATCATTTGCTTGGATGCCTAAAGATTGCTTAGTTCTTTACTTATAGCCTGTATAGCAAGCGAAACAGCAATAGGTGGCGTCCTTGGATACGGATGAATGGCATACACAGAAACTTTTGGTAAACGATGTTCTGGAAGACATGGGAATAGTTGAGGGCACCGTTTTAAGATAAACTCAGGAATCAGTCCAATTCCCATCCCAAGGCGAATCATAGATGCGACTTGATTGACGGAGTTCACCGTGTGTGATGCTGTGAATTGATACTCTAATGTAGATCCACTGGTTAGATGTTCAAATTTATGCGTGATCTTTTTGGGCTGCCAATGGTTAGCTATATAATCAGACTGACTCAGTACACTTGGTTTTGACTCTGAGCAGCAAAGTACATCTCTAAAACTACCAATTTTTCTTTGCTTATAATTACTGTCTGTAGATTCTCCAACTCGAATTGCAATATCAATATTACTCTGCATTAGATCTAACTGGTGATCGTCAGCTAAAAGCTCGAGCTGGACGTCTGGATATAACTTAAATTGTTCCGCTAGTGCTGTTGTGATGATTCCCTCCATTAAAGCATGTGGAGCTGTGATGGTCACTTTGCCTGAAGGAGTATTTTGTAGCTCAAGCATTTCATCCCATGCTCGATCAACAATATCGTTCATTGCTAAACAGTGTTGATAAAAGGCCTCGCCTTGTGGAGTGAGATGCTGTTTTCGAGTTGTACGTTTTAGAAGTACAGTTGATAGATCGGACTCAAGTTGTTTAAGTGCACTGCTCAATACTGATTTTGAAAGATCGAGTTTTTCTGCGGCTTTTGATATAGAACCGCAGTTTACAATGTGCATAAACAAGGTCATCTGGCGATGCTTTTTCATTTATTGTTCTCCATTTAAGAACATTAATTTCTAATATTTTTGTTTTTAAATGTCAATCTTCATTTTAAAGTGTCTCCATATTGTTAGAGGAGAAAACAAAAATGAACGAATCGGTATTGGATATTTGTAAATCAGCCCTTGAAGTGTGGGCAAATGCTTTTAATCGTCAAGATGCTAAGGGATGTGCGGAGCAATATGCTGAAGATTGTGTCATGGTTGCTAAGCCATTTGGACAATTCAAAGGTCGTGGAGAGATCGAAGCTCTCTGGCAAAATATCATTGATCAAGGCTTTAACGACGTTAATTATGTTGAGCCTGAATGGGAAAAAGTAGATGATAAAAGCTACATTCTGACTTCTAAATGGACAATGAATAAAGCTTATGGTGTTGTTCATAGAGAGCTATGGACCCTTCAAGAGGACGGCACTGCTAAGCTGACTTATGATGAATTTGAGGTTCAGGGCGAACGCTAGTCTACTGCCTTATAGTCTACCGCCTAAAAGCTGGGTAAACCGCCCAGCTTTTTCTCTTTCTCTAAACCAACAAGTTAAGCTTACTGTCTATTCTTCCTCAAATTCACCGTTCTGTAATAAATTTACCAAAAACAGTTTGGATAAATTGCACCCCTGAATCCTCTAGAATGAGGTGTCTTGACCCGCTAAGACGTTTTGATCGACTGTCTAGCACTTTAAATCTTTGCCTTGTCTTTAAGGTAAGTTATTCTCGCTTATATGTTTATAAGTAATAGATTTTTAGAGCTTTTTTATCTGTTTTTTCTTTTTAGTTGTTAGATATCTCATAAAATTAGTATTTATAAAATTACTAATGGGCTTGCGACGTTTATCATGTACTCCAAAGCTCAAGTGACTTAAAAGTATCGTTCTTGGAGTAGCATCACTGAGTGAGCTGTAGCAAAGTCAATAGATCAAGATTACTTGGTTATATTGCCTCTATAATAAGTGGATGTTTACTTTTTCTTATTTTTTTAGCTTCTCTTGATAGAGGCGTGTTCATTATTAATCGGAGTCGGCCGTGAAAAAATTAGTATTAGCAGCAGCAGTGGTTGCAGTGCTTGGTGTGGGTAGTTACGTTTATCAACAGAGTAAAGAGGCTAAAACAGGCGCTATTCTCGCACAAGTGCCTTCAGATACTCTGTTCTTATCTTATCAGACAGAAGCGATTGATTTGGGCGACTTCGTTGCCTCTACATCTGGTTCACAGCCAACTAGCACTCGAGAAATTTTTGCTGACGAGGATCTGTCAAGAGGTGCAAGCTTTATGCTTGATCTTTTTGATTCTTACTTACAGGCATCAACGAACCCGCAAGAACTGAAAGATTTTTTAGGTTTAGGAAACACAATTAATCCAGTGTTTTACACCCTTGGTGCGGTACCAGTGTTGAAACTTCCTGTCGAAAACCCAGCCGCTGTTTGGGATACCTTGGATAAGCAGGAAAGGAAGTCTGGATTTAAGCACGAACTGGTCAAAGAAGGTGCTATAGAATATCGTCGATATGAAATCAATAATGTTGGCGATAGCTTAGGTTTTGTCATAGCGGTCATCGATAATGTATTGACGGTTACTTTCGATGTGACCCCTTTTGGTCAAGATAATCCACTCAAACTTGCTCTTGGGCTCGAAAAGCCCGCTTCAAGTATGATGGATGTTGATCGCTTAACCAAACTAGAAACTCGTTATGGTAAAGAGAATACAGCATTTAGTTTTATCGATTTTCGCCAAGTTGCTACTGGCCTTACAACCAGAGATGGGAACTTACTTGCCCGTCAGATGAAGGTCTTCGAAAACGATGCAGAGTATGGTCAACTCCATATTTCATCGTGTAATACAGAGTTGACGCAAATTGCCAATAACTGGCCTCAATTGGTTGGTTTTGGTCGTTATGAACATAATTCTGATGAGCTTAATGTTAAAGGTAGTCTTGTTTTTGAGTCCAATAACCAAGTTATTATTGATGCTCTCAAATCTATTCGCGGTGCTCTCAATAGCACAGGTGAAACTCCGAGTATATTTGGCCTCTCGTTGGGTCTCGATGTTACTGCCTTGGCACCCGCTGTGAGTACAATATGGACGGAGTTGACCTCAACACAATACCAGTGCCCGATATTGGCTGATGCCCAGCTCAGTATGCAGCAAAATCCAGCTCCTATGATAGGTATGGGGGCAGGAATGCTGAACGGATTGAAAGGGGTAAGCTTCCAGTTATTTGATATTGATGTGGCAGCTAGTGGCATGAATGGGTCAGAAGTGAAGCAAATTGACGCTATGATTTCTGTCTCTGCGGACAATCCCGAAGCACTTCTCCAAACAGCAAAAATGTTTACTCCCGAACTGTCTAATATACAAATTCAGGCGGACAGTAAACCAGTGAATATTGGTCCTTTATTTACTCAGTACACTGGGATGCCAATGGATCTATATGCTCGTTTGAACGGAAGTCATTTGGCGCTTTATAGTGGTGAATTAGCGAAGAGTGCTAGTGAGAGTGTTATGATCAAACCGCTTTCCGCTGATGGCCTAATGAGCTTTAGCATGGATGGTCAGCGCTTATTCGAGTTCTCGAACAAAGCTGCTGAAATGACTGGAGAGGTGTTACCTAGTGATTTGACTTCTACTCTTGAAGGAGATGTTGTTGGAGAGATGAAAATGGATGTTATTGATCATGGCATTGCATTTGACTTTAACTATAAATTTACTAGCTTGAGCCACTAATAAAATAGTGAGTTGAGTATCGTAAGTCACTGCTCCTAGTGACCTCAAGCTGCTTACTCAATAGTTGGTTTGTGTGTAAAGTGCCACCTAAAAGGTGGCACTTTATTATTCTTATGAGTATGAAATATCGAGATTTTGCAATATATCCAAACATCTGGAAGCGACTCAGGTATAATGGTGCCGTTGTCATTGATTATACAGGGACGAGAGAATGGCGGTTCTGCAGTTTGGCGATCATTTTTGTGCTGATGAACATTTTGGATTAGTTACCGGTGTTGCTGCCGAGATAACCGGCCATGACTCTGGTTTGCACTTTCATAATAAAGACCAGCTGCTCTCATCCCAGCAGGGTTGTATGGTCATTACGCTTGATAACATTAAATATGTGCTTCCACCAATGCGGGCTGCATGGATTCCAGCTGGCTTAGTACACAACGCGCAATCTACTTACCTCGCTCACTATCGTTCTCTTTACTTTGATAACTCATTAATTCCCCGTCTACCACGCAAGGTGAAAATTCTGGATATCAGCCCTCTAATGCGTTTACTGATTGAACGTATGGCCTTTTGGCCTTTTGATAAACCAGACATTGAACAGCTCAATACGCTAAACCTTTTTATTGAAGAGTTAAATCAAGCCTCCGATGCACACCTTCACTTGCCGCTTCCTAAAGATCATCGTTTACAATCATGGCTAGCCGGAATTAATAATAGTGAATTTATGGCACCTACGCTTTCTGAGTTGAGTAAACAGGTAGGGGCCAGCGACAAGACTATAACCCGTATTTTTAATCGTGAAACAGGTATGCCTTATCAGAGCTGGCGTCAACAATGGCGTCTCTTGGGCGCCATTGAGCTATTATCAAATGGGATGAGCATCTCAGATGTCGCGCACCGCTTGGAGTTTTCCAGTGATAGCGCCTTTATCTATTTTTTTCGGCAGAAAACAGGAGTTACGCCTCTTAACTTTTTGTCACAGAAAGAGGGAAGCTAAAAGCCAGTCCTGTTTAGCTTCCGCTGGCTCCCTCAGGTTATTTCTTTTGCCCAATTTTTCTAGTGGCGAATGTCATCACGACGATAAAAAATACAGGGATAAAGAATATACCTAGGAACGTCGAGCTCAACATACCACCAAGCACAGCAGTGCCTAGCGCAGTTTTTGCTCCAGAGCCTACACCATGACTCATCGCTAAGGGCAAAACGCCCAAACCAAAAGCCAACGATGTCATAATGATGGGTCTGATTCTTGTCCTTACCGCATTGAGTGTCGCGTCGGTGAGAGATAGTCCTTGGGTGTACTGTTCTTTGGCAAATTCAACGATGAGAATCGCGTTTTTGGTTGCAAGTCCGACGGTGGTTAGTAGACCTACTTGGAAGAAAATATCATTCGACATTCCCCTTAAACCAACGGCGATTAATGTTCCAAGAATACCAAGTGGCACGACCAAAATAACGGCTAGGGGTACTGACCAACTTTCATAGAGTGCTGCAAGCACAAGAAAAACCACTAATATAGACAAGGCATATAAGAGAGGTGCTTGACTGCCAGCTAAACGTTCTTCATATGATAAACCATTCCAAGTGATATCGAATCCTTCTGGCAGCGATTTCTTCAAGCCTTCTATGTACTCCATGGCCTCACCCGTACTGTATCCCGGTGCAACATTTCCCTGAATATTAACGGCAGAAACAGCGTTGAAACGTTCTAGCCTGGGTGATTCGATAGTCCAATGTCCTTGAATGAACGAATTAAGAGGAATCATTTCACCGTGTGTATTTTTGGCATACCACATGCCAATATTATTTGGTGTTAGTCGGTAATCTTCATCACCTTGAATGTACACTTTTTTAATACGCCCACGATCAACAAAATCATTGACATAATTGCTACCGAATGCGCTGCTTATTATGCCGTTAACATCATCAACGGAGAGGTTGAATGCCCTTATTTTGCTGTTATCTATATCAAGTTGGTAAGATGGAGCATCCTCTTGACCATTCGCCCTCATACCGACGAGTTTCGGGTTTTTATTGGCTAGTTGAATGAGCTTGTCTCTAGCATTAAGCAGTGCTCTATGTCCGTGATTCCCTCTGTCTTGGAGGTAGAAGTCAAAGCCTCCTGATGTGCCTAATTCGAGTACTGCTGGGGGGGCAAAGGAAACGGCAACGGCTTCACGCATGCTAGCAAAGAAAGCCATAGAACGTTTGACTACAGAGTTGACATCTTGCCCTGCGCCTTGACGGTATTTCCAGTCTTTGAGGCCAATAAATGCTACGCCCATGTTGTTCCCGGTACCGGCAAAACTAAATCCGGAAGCAATAAAGACATTCTCGACGAGTTCAGACTCTTCTTCTCTAAAATACTTAGAGAGTTTTTCCATCGCTTGTTCGGTCTGTTTTTGGGTTGAGTTAGTGGGGAGAATGACTTGTGCAAACAAAATACCCTGATCTTCATCAGGTAAAAATGAGGTGGGTAAAGTGGCTGCATACCATGCTCCCAAACCAGTAAGTATGAGGAAGAGAAACATAAAACGAAGTGGTCTCTTTAACATCAAAGCAACACTCTTTTCATAGCCTTTAGCGCTGGTATCAAAATAGCGATTGAATAGGCGGAAAATGCCATTGGCCTGTTTCTCATTTTTTATAGGCTTGAGCATCGTGGCACATAATGCTGGTGTGAGGACTAAGGCCACGACCGCAGATAAAGCCATTGCCGTGATGATCGTTACAGAGAACTGACGGTAAATAACCCCAGTTGAACCGGACATAAATGCCATAGGGACAAAAACTGCGGAGAGTGTGAGCGCGATACCCACTAGAGCGCTTGAGATTTGCCCCATGGATTTATGTGTGGCTTCTCTCGGACTCAATCCATCTTCGTGCATGACACGTTCAACATTTTCAACCACGACAATGGCATCATCAACCAGTAAACCAATTGCCAGCACCATTGCAAACATGGTTAACGTGTTGACAGATAGCCCTAAAGCAAAGAGAACGGCAAATGTACCGAGCAGTACAACTGGTATGGCAATGGTTGGAATCAGTGTTGCCCTGAAATTTTGCAAAAACAGAAACATAATGAAAAAGACTAAAATGACTGCTTCAAATAGAGTATGAACCACTCCTTCTATCGATTTACCGACGAAAGGAGAGGTATCATATGGATATACCACATCCAAGCCATCTGGAAAAAAAGGCCTCAGTTCATCTATCTTTTGTTTTACTGCTGCTGAGGTTTGCAGCGCGTTTGCGCCAGGTGCGAGCTTCACTCCCAATGCAGCACTTGGGTACTGGTTATAAAAATTGGTCATGATGTAATCATCAGCGCCCAGTTCAACGCGTGCGACATCCTTTAGGAAAACACTGGCACCAACTTGATCCGATTTAATGATGATCTCTTGAAACTCATGAGCCGTTTTTAGACGGCTTTGCGCTGAAATGCTCGCATTTAGCTCAGTCTCGTTAGATGGGTTAGCTCCAAGTTGCCCTGCTGATACCTGCGCATTTTGTTCTTTAAGTGCTTTGATGATATCACTGCTGGTGAGCCCGTACTTCACAAGTTTCAGTGGATCAAGCCATATTCTCATCGCATAAGGTGCACCAAATATCTGAATCTCTCCCACGCCATTGACCCGGCTCAGCGGTTCACTGATATTTGAAATCATAAAATCTGAAATATCATTTTTATCCAAGCTGCCATCTTTGGAGTAAAAACCAGCGATAAGGAGGATATTAGCGCTCGATTTATTGACTTTGACCCCTTGCTGCTGAACTTCTAGAGGTAATAAAGGTAGCACCGATTGCAGTTTGTTTTGGACTTGTACTTGTGCGATGTCCGGATCGACATCAGAGTTAAAGGTGACGGTAATTGAAACATTTCCCGTATTGTCGCTGCTTGAGGAAAAATACCTTAAATGATCAATACCTGTTAAGGATTGTTCTATGACTTGGGTTACGCTATCCTCTACTGTCTTCGCATTTGCACCGTTATAGCGGGTGCTAATAATTATTGTTGATGGGGCAATACTCGGGTATTGCGAGACAGGCAGTTTGAATATAGCCAAAACGCCACATAGCATTATGAGGATAGCGATAACCCAGGCAAAAATGGGCTTATCGATAAAGTATCTGGACATTAATCACTTGCTCCTCTTCTAGGGGTGACTTCTTTTATCTTGGGTCTATTTTGTTCGATAGCTTCGACATGATCTCCTGAGTGGATCCTTTGCAGATTACTGATGACAACACGATCACCTTCTTCTAGGCCTGATGTGATGCGCCATTTATCACCAATGACTTCGGCTGTTTCAATTACTTTTTGTTTGACTGTGCCTTCTGGGTCAACGAGCATAACAATCGCTTGGCCTTTACTGTTTCTCGTCACCGCTTTTTGTGGAATTAAAATTGCGTTTGGGTCGGTTCCGATATTTAAACGTGCGCGCACATACATACCCGGTAGTAGGATGGCTTTTTTATTTGGAAATTCTGCTCGAATTGTCACCGAATCAGTGGCTGAATTCACGTTTACCTCAGTAAATTTGATTTTGGCGCGAGCTGGGTACTGTTGCGTTCCCATTAGTAGCGTAATGGTGGGCTCTGATTCTTCTCGAAACTCACCTTTTCGATAAGCATTCTTAATTTTGAATATTTCAGCGCTCGAACGAGAGAGGTCGATATTAATGGGGTCAAGTTGCTGAATTCTCGCAAGCATTTGTTCTTGCCCTGAAGTGACGAGCGTACCTTCGGTGACCAAAGAACGGCCAATTAAACCTGAAATAGGTGCTTTAACTTTGGTGTACTCAAGATTAATTTCAGCTTGATTTAATGCTGCCTCAGAAACTTGCAGTGCGGCTCGAGAAACTTTATAGGTCGCTAGAGTATCATCCAGCTCTTGCTGACTGAGTGCTCCACGTGAAACGAGGCGCTGGGTGCGTTTGAGTCGTGTTTCAGCGGCGTATAAGTTAGCTTTATTCGCTTCAACCTCAGCCTTTGCACTGACTAATTTTGCTTGATAGGGTGCTGGGTCAACTTGATAAAGAGATTCGCCTTGCTTAACAAAACTACCTTCGGTAAAGATTCGTTTGGTAATAATACCGTTGACTTGTGGGCGAACTTCAGCTTCCCTAAAGGCTTTGGTTCGGCCTGGAAGGTCAACCGATAAAGCTTGCTCGACTTGAGTTACTCTAATGGTATCGACTTGGATTGGCGAATTTTTTGGAGTTTGAG
Source organism: Vibrio caribbeanicus ATCC BAA-2122 (assembly GCF_000165125.1). GTDB lineage: Bacteria > Pseudomonadota > Gammaproteobacteria > Enterobacterales > Vibrionaceae > Vibrio > Vibrio caribbeanicus. The sequence continues at coordinate 22,261 of NZ_AEIU01000052.1, forward strand.
CTTTATCGCTATCGCATCCTACAAGGGATAGGATAGCAAGGAAAATGATGCCAGCTTTGTACATAGACCTTGAATTCTCTTATTGACAAATAATCTATTACTTTAGGCGCTGGCAGACAGTTTTTGTTAATGATAGTACGACTTAATATATCGATTTTAGGACAAGTTGATTAAATTTGGGCAAAATGGACTGCGCATTGACAGTGTCAGAAGTTCGATTAAGCCTTTGCTCAAGTTCTGATTGGGAAAGGTGTTGCCTATTGTCGTGCAAAATTGTTCGCATCACATTGGTACTAAACTCTGGGTGGAATTGGACGCCCCATGTTGTTTCTCCAATACGAAGAGCATGGTGGTTTTCCATATCATTGCGGGCAAGAATCGTGGCATTATCTGGCGCTGAAACAACGGATTGAAAGTGTATTGTATGAGCATCAAACTGCATTGGTAGAGTGGAAAATATAGGGTCAGTATGACTTTCACACGTTCGCCTCACTGTCACGGTTCCTATCTCTAGACCTTTCGGGTTCTCTGCCACATCGCCACCAAATGCCTTGGCGATCAATTGATGACCGAAGCAGATACCGAGTGTGGGAATACTATTTTCAGCCAGCCGTAGTACATCCACTTCAAGTTTTTTCATCCAAGGCAATTGCTGGGTTACCATCGCGGGCGAGCCCATGATAATTACACCTGCGAGTGAGTTCAGTGGAGGGAGCGGCTTATGAGTACCATCATGGAATTCCACTACGAGTTTCGTTTCACCAACAGCCGACTTAGCCCAATGTTCAAAGTTTCCGTATTTTTCGACCAGCAGTGTGGAAGCTGAACCGACATTTACTATCAATAAACGTTTCATATGTTTTCTATCTTTGCCAAGTAGGATCAAATAATCACATTATGGAAGTCGACCGAGTGAAACAATATAATTTATTGAAGTTGTGATTAAAGTGTTAATCCAGCCAAAGCTTTGCGAAGTCACACCAACCTATCTTGTTGATCTTGACATTTTTCAGGCGGGAAGGAACGTTGAGTGTTAGATCCTCTGAATTTATAATGGTCATTATATTGTCATCATCAAGCTGTTTTAGTATTTTATCGACGATATATTCCCTTTCATGAGGCGAGTAACTGGCTCGTATTTTTCTTATTTGGGCTTGTAACTTACTATGCTGATCCCAGCTTAAATCTCTCTTCCAGTATGGGTAAAGCTTGAAAAAAGCAACAAAGCTAGTCACTTTGTCATATTCACAGCGAATGCCACCAATCCTTATATCCTGACGTTGAGTTGAGTGCCCAAACGTTACCTCTTCACTTATTACGTTTGGCAAAATGCTTTTTAGTTTCTTCGCTAACTTTCTGCTTTCATTATTATTCTCATGGCTCAAGTTGACCGGGACAGTCAGGTTTAGATTGGGTGTTTCTCCCGTTTCTAGCAAGCGCACTAGCGGCTCTTTTATCTCATTGCGCTGAAGTTCTCTGCGATTTAACAGTAAAAAAAAGTAACCAATCTCTTTGGTTGATACTTGGTAACTATCTTCCTGATTGTGAATAAAAAAGAAGTTCTGGTCGCACTTTTTTTCCTCAGCCCAGTTTTCGTAAATCCAAAGCTCGATTTGATTAATAAGTGCTGTGACACCAGTGTATTGGGGGTAGCGTTTTAGGCGAATAAGACGACTAGAATGAATGTCGACCATAAAAGGACCAGAACCTATGGGCGTATAGGCATGGCTTGGTTGGTATATTTGATTACTGGGCATGATGGCTGTTTCTGCCCTACTAAGGAGCTGAGCAAAGCTATAGTCAGTTTCTGAAAGTGTAAACTGAGCCACATGCGAAGAAATGGCTTTTACCTCAATCATATGCTGGTACAAGGAGTGCCAGTAATCAGAGATAGATAGGGCTTTAAAGTTATTCACAACTTCGTATGCGTCTATGGGTGAGCCATCATGAAAGGTCGCCGACTCTCTCAGATAAAACGTCCATATTTTTCCATCATCACTACACTTCCAAGTATGTGCTAGTTCAGGCTTGATCTCGTGGTTTTCAGAGTTAACGAGAGTTTGGAAAATTTCATGAATAAGATGCCGCTCTGTTCTTTCAAAAGCCAAATGAGGATGTAGCTGGTTTATTTGACGATGGAATCTCGCAAAAATAGTGCTGGAGTTTTGTTTAACACTTGATGCTAGATAACGCTTGAGACCCATTGAGACGTCTCGTTGATTAAAGCCCAAAAGATGATCTACTTGGTCATATTTTTCTGCTGCGACGGCATGATTCACTAATAGGTAACAGGCACTTTCAGGCTCGATGAGACAGGTGATTTGTCCTTTCTGCCCACGACCTTTTGTAGGTAACCACTTCAACCATAGATAACTCGACATTTGCTTGAGTAATGTCCGGGCATGTCGTTCGCTACAAACAAAGGCTTTAGCAATGTCTGCCATCATAGTATGACTGGTGTGTGGCCCGTATTGCTTAAAAAGTGCTTCATAGAGCTCTAGTTTTCGTCTGTTCATTTGTGCTTTGCTTGATGCCCATTATTTTCAGGGGTATTTTCCCAAAATTTATCCGTGGCGTATATCTCATTGAGTCGCTCAATTCTTTGTGCTGGAGTGAGATAAAAACACTGAGCCAACCATCCAGTTTTTTTGTCGTAACGGTGTGATCGATTAAGTATCTCGGCGAAATGATTGCATATTTTCATCATAATTCCTCTTGATTGAAGTCAGATGAGATTAAATTGTCCAGCGACAAAAAAACCGGAACAAATAAAAAATTTGTTCCGGTTTAATTATGACTTAGGTTATCTCTGACAACGTAGAGAAAATTCTTGTTGTAAAATATGCTGCCTATAGGTCGAAACCAGCCCCGTGGGCGATCTCTTCAAGCTTGGTCTTGGCATCAATCATGTTCTGATACCAATGCTCGTCTTGCGCCCACATTTCAATGACCAAAGGAGCACAGTAATCCATATCCTTAAGTGCCGTAAAGATTGAGTGAAAATCGACTTGGCCTTCACCGATAACAAGATCACGAAATTGCCCGGGGTGGGTATCGGTTACTTTAAGTGTATCTTTTAAGTGGACTTGAACAATATGTGATTGGCTGAGTTTTAGTTCAGTTACAACATCATAGTTCCACCCTGTAATATTTCCGACATCGGGATAAGCCATAAAATAAGGAGATGGGATGTGACGCTTGAGTACCTCAAATTTACTCAAAGAATTCAGGTACGGTGTATCCATAATTTCGACACCGAGCACAATACCAGCCCGTTCAGCCATTTTGACAGCTTTTTGCATACCATCGATAAAGCGTAAATGCGTTTCTTGAGATTGTTTTTCGTAGTAAACATCGTACCCAGCCATTTGAATACATCGAATGCCAAGTTTGAACGCGAGGGTAATGGCTTTCTCCATAATAACAAATGCATGCTCACGAGTGGCCTCGTCCATCGATCCGAAAGGAAATTTTCGATGAGCGCTTAGGCACATAGACTGGAGCGGCATCTCGAGCTGTTCACACAAGTCTCGGATACGATAGATTTCTTGATCACTCCAATCTAGACGTGCACGACGTTCATCAGATTCATCGATCGAAATTTCCACAAAATCGAATCCAGCTTCTTTGGCTTTTTGAAGACGAGCTTCCCAATCTAATGAAGCTGGCATTGCTTTCTCGTAGATCCCTAAACGGAATTTTTTTTGGTGATTGATCATATATTGTCCTTGTTACGAAAATGCATGTTTCAGTTAATAAGTGGTGAAACTCTGTGTTACCAATAACGCGAGATTTCTTGACGAAATTCATTGGCGATATCTCGCCCTTTATCACTGGATAAAGCACGACCAGCAATGAATGATTTTACGTTAAGATCTTTAAATAAGGCGATATCTTGAGGGGAAATCCCCCCTGTAATCGAGAGTTCAATTCCTTTTTCGGAAAGCTGGTGCATTTTTTCTAAGTCATCTTTATTCCAAGTGACTCCTGACAATTCAGCATCACGAGAGCGATGGTATATTGCTTGAGAAATACCTAAATCACGCCAGTTTTGAACATCTTTCATAGTCCAATTACCGTAGAGCTCGATTTGTATTTCTCCGTTATACTGATCCATGGTCTCTTTTGCAGCACGAATGGTTTCAATATGTGCCGCAGCACTGACTGTTACCCAAGTCGCCCCATTTCTGGCCGCAATCTCGGTTAATATTTTGCTTGCATCGGTGATTTTCATATCACAGACAAGAATATGGTTGGGGTATTTCAGGCCTAATGTTTTGACCGCTTCCATTCCTTCACTAAACGCTAAGATCGTTCCGACCTCAATCACGTCAACAAACTGACTGACTCTATTTGCATGTTCTAATGCGTTGGCCAAATTGGGTGAATCGAGAGCGATTTGTAGTAGTGGCTTATTCGGCATCTTTTGATTCCTCCATTGCTTTAAATAAAGTCACCAGTTTTTGGTAGCGGGCATATTTTTTTTGATAATAATGTTTTTTTGAAAGCTGGGGTTCAAAGTGACGAACATCGCTTTCAAAATGGCTGATCGCAGAAACGACATCGGCATAATCTCCTGCACCCACCATCGCAATGGTTGCTGCACCCAATGCGCCAGTTTCTTGTACATTTGGAATTTCAACTTTCATCCCCGTAACATTCGCGAGCATTTGCATCCAAACATCGGATGCAGTTGGCCCGCCAGTAACCCGCAACACATCCGTATTAGGGAAACGATGCTTCATTCTATTCAAATGCAGATTGTGACAGAATAAAATGCCTTCCCAAACAGCTTTTACCAGGTCGCCTCGAGTGTGGTGCGACTGCAAACCATAAAAGCCTGAACGGAGGCCAAGGCCTTGGTTAGAGCCATAGAGAAAAGGCACGAAAAGTACGTCATGTTCCTCATCGATGACCTCAGTGACTTCTTTAGCAATGGTATCGTGGTCAAAGGCATTTTCATCGCCAAAGTAGCGGCAAAACCATTCATAATTACTGGCTGAAGTCGGGCTTGCCTCATGTACGATATATTGGTTTGCTATGGCGTGGTAGCCATAGACAAAATTGTATTCTTCTTGTGTGACTTTATCAGTGATGCCTGAGGTAACCGACCACGTTCCCATCACATAATTGAGTTTCTCGTTATCGGCATTAATGCCCGAGCAGAGCGCAGTCGAGACGACATCAAATAGTCCGCCGTAGACGGGAGTTCCGGGAGCTAAACGAGTTTTGAGTGCGGCTTCGTCGGTAATGTACCCTGCAAGATTATCGGAAGCGATAATTGGTGGAAGGGCTTCCCACATTTCTTCGATACCAAACATACTCAGAAGGTTTTTGTCGTAATCACTTGTCTGGGCGTTGAAAAAATTACTCTCAGACATATTTGTTAGCTCGGCATGGACTGAACCTGTAAGTCGATAGCGTAAATAATCGTGAGCCATAAAGATAGCACCGACATTTTTATAGTTGTCTGGTTCGTGTTCCTTTAACCAACGCATAATCGAAACAGGATGGCCTGTCCATAATGTTTGTTTGGTGGTTGGGTAAATTTCTGTATTTAGGCCTTCTTGGTGCCATTGTTTAACAATCGACAATGAGCGGCTATCTGAAGACAAAATACCATTGCGTAGATTATCTCCTTTTTTATCGATAAGGTATACACCTTTACCCTGCGCGGAAATACTGATCCCTTTGATTTTCGTCGGACAAATATCCGTTGTATCTAGAAGATTATTGATGGCGCTACATGCATCGCTCCACAAATGGTCGAGGTTTCGCTCTACCCAGCCTGGCTTTTCAGTGATAACACTGGCACTGACTTTGGCAAGGCCATGTAATTCTCCTGCACTGTCATAAAGTCCAGCTTTCATAAACGTGCCACCAGAGTCCAACCCGATGAAATAATTCATTAATCGTTTACCTCATAATCTATCTAAGTCCAATATGGCTCTACTATCGTTTTATTGGTGTTCAAATATTGAACTCAATAGCTCGGCGAGCCCAGCTTCACTATCGTGATCATGCTCTGTGACAAGTTGAGCATGTTCTTTGACCCCATCGGCGGAATTTTTCATCGCAATTCCAAGCCCAGCATATTGCAGCATAGAGAGGTCATTAAAATTATCACCTACTGCGACTACCTGACTCGAACTAACGCCTATTTTTTTTACATACCGTTCTAGTGCTGTGCCTTTGACATTACCCTTCATGGCAAAGTCGAATCGATTTACCCATGAGCGCTCCGCTGTGAAATGCTCTTGAACTAGGGCTTCTGACATAAAGTCTTTAAGTGCCTCTTGGCTGCCTTCAACGACAAATTTCCACACGTGATTGGTGTTGAGTATCTCGTTGTGGAAGTCGTCTACTTTTTGAATGTTTGGCTTTAGATGTCCTTGATACTGTTCAGACCATAACTTGAGGCGTTCCATATACTCGATGGGCCTAGAGTTGGAATACAGCATTGCATCAGCGATATAGACGACTAAATTAAGCTGGTACGAGTTTGCTAGGTGAAGGAAATTAGCCGCAAGATCTTTTGGGATGGCATTATGTTGGATAACTTTTTCTGACTGGTAGTCATATTCGTAAGTGCCATTACAGCAAATGATTGTTGTATCTAAACCCAGTTCATAATAATAAGGTTTTGCAGCAGTGTGGTGTCGCCCAGTGACAAGAATGACGTGGGTGGGACCACTGTGTATCGACGTTATGGTGTCTCTTAGTTGTTGGCTGATCTTTCCTTTCGAATTAAGAACAGTACCATCCAGATCCAGAGCTAATACGTTGTACATCATTATCCCTTTTTCTGTCCGTAATAAGCATCTTTGCCATGTTTACGGTTGTAGTGCTTGTCGAGTAATTCGTCTTGAATTCTTATCGAAGCATTAAGTATGCGAGTACTTGTCGCCATCGCTGCAATTTCTTCTAGCACTACGGCATTGTGCACTGCATCAAATGCATCCTTACCCCATGAAAAAGGTGCATGTCCTGAAATAATTGCACTAGGTAGTGCAGTAGGGTCAAGTTGGCGTTTGCCAAACTCCTCGACAATAACTTTGCCGGTATTCAACTCATAGTCATGCTGGATTTCGTCGGCAGATAACTGTCGAGTACAAGGTATGTCACCATAAAAATAATCAGCATGAGTTGTGCCTAAAGCAGGAATATCGAGCCCAGCTTGAGCCCATATGGTTGCATTTCTTGAATGGGTATGAACTATACCGCCTATGGTATCAAAAGCTCGGTAGAGCTCGACATGGGTAGGGGTGTCGCTTGAGGGATTAAGGCTACCCTCGATAATGTTGCCATCCAGATCGATCACCACGATATCATCGACCGACATGGTTTCGTAAGAAACACCTGATGGCTTAATAGCGATCACGCCTCTCTCTCTATCTATTTCGGATACATTCCCCCATGTAAATGTAACTAAGCCGTAAGAGGGCAACTGTAAATTCGCTTCCAAAACACGTCGTTTAAGTTCGTTATACATATAAACACCTTTAAATTAGTGACTTGCTCTGATGGCTTTGACAAGGTTGTTGCGTTTTATCAGACCAAGCCACTGTATAAAATTGTTTTATCCATCCACAGCTGTGAGGGCATGTGGTAGGTTAGTTTTAATCCAAAAAGCGGATGTAGTTAGGTGCTGGCACCTCAATGACTTCATCCGTCATTTTGATGATTCCTGTCTCAATATCTCGATCGAAAACAATGACATTTCCCGTGTCTTGGTTGGAAATAATGGCAGCCTTACCACAAGGAGATATGGCGAAATGACGCGGGAACTTGCCATTGGTTGGTACGATATCCACACGTGTCAGTTCGCCTGTCTCTGATACTTTGAAGATCGCAATAGAATTATCTCCACGGTTAGATACGTAGAGGAACTTGGCATCTGGAGAAAGCTTTATCTCTGAAACATAACTAATCTGATCGAGGTTTTCGATCGTCGACTCGTATTGGAATGGGATCAAACGCGGTTTAATGCTGTCAGGATCTGAATGATCCAATTTAGCCGCACAAACGGTGTTGAACAATTCGTTTGATACGTAGCAAATATCTAATGTAGGATGAAGGACCATATGCCTTGGCCCAGAGCCGGGCTCGAATTCGATCCAAGTTTCCCTAGTTAGCTGGCGAGTTTCTTTGTTCCAACGGTATTGGAAAACGGCGTTTTCACCTAGATCTGGGATAAACACCCAGTCATGCCAAAAATGGGCACAATGTGCGTGAGGACCGACTTGGCGGTTACCCCAGTGATCCTCCCGATTCTCTACTTGTCGCCATTGCTCTTCGGGACGATAGAATTGTTTAAAGCTCTGAATCACTTCACCCAACTTACCATTTTCATCAACGTCGACGACATCAATAATGGCATCCCAGTAGTTGATCACAATCGCGGCATCTCGATTGGGAGAGAAAGAGATATAGCAAGTAGATTTACCGTTAGCCCTAAAACTACTGATCTCAACCAGGCTACCATCATTTTGGACCTCATATTGAACAACGGTGCCATTTTCGCGAATGGTCTCTAAAATAGCATACAGATACTTTTTATCTGGGCTTGGGATCAATACCGCTGGGTTTGTCGCAGCTACTGAATCATTGACGATCAACTTGCCTGCTTTGGTCAATGTTGCACAGTACATGCCTTCACCTGGCTTTGGTGAGTAGGGTTGGTGCGCCAAAGCGTCAATATCGCTATATGTGCCGATGACTAGTTGATAATTTTTTTCTAAATTCATAACAATACCTAATTTCTGTTGAATTAAAATTAACCTTTTACTGCGCCGGCAGTCATGCCTGTAATGATTTGTTTTGAAGCGACAAAAGTAAAAATAATGGGTGGGACTGCTAATAACATTCCAGTGGCCATAATGACGCCCCAGTCAATGTCGTACTCGGTTAATGAATTAACGATGGTGACAGGGACGGTCCTTGTATCCCTTTGTAGTAATGCGTTAGCGAGTAGAAACTCGTTCCAAGCTATACGAAATGTAAAGATTGCAGCGGCAGCTAAACCGGGTTTAATGATTGGTAAAACGACGAGGAAAAAGATCTGTAACGGATTCGCACCGTCGACTTTAGCTGCTTCTTCTAGTGGCATCGGTACTTGAACTATGAAACTCTGGAGAATCCAAATCACGAAGGGCAGGTTCATAGCAACATAAAGCAAAATAATTCCGCTATAGGTGCCATCAAGTTGATAGTCGAAGGTCCAAATACCAAATACTGGAACAAGTAAAACCGCTGGTGGTACCATTCGCATCATCAAGGTTGTCAGAGATACAACGCCTCTGCCCATAAACCTGAATCTCACTAGTGAGTAGGCAGCCATACACCCAATGATGAGGGTTATTGCTGTCGATACCAGAGCGATGAAGATAGAGTTACCTAATGAACGGGTAAACGTAGGACTACAGAAATCGACATGCTCAGGTTCATACCAAAGAACATCACATAAGACGGTTTCATAATTTTGGAGAGTGGGTGTAAAAAATAAACCACTCATATCATTCATGATATCAACATTTTGTTTAAATGATGTCATTATCATAAGTAATATAGGTCCAATCGACATGACGACCAAAGCAACTAATAATGCGTAAAATGCAGGGTTTTGCTTATTTTCCTTTATTTTTTTCATTATTCTTCATCCTCATTTATAAGCGTTTTCTTGGCAGTTCTTTTTTCATTAAACTTGTTATAAATAAACATGGTTAATGTGAGTACGAGAAGAACAATTAGTAATAGATTTGACATGGTTGCAGCCATACCTAATTCTCTAAACTCAGACGCTGTGCGAGAAATTCTAAGAGCGAGAATCTCAGTTGATAGACCTGGCCCTCCATTTGTCATTACTAAAATAACTTCAAGCACCTTAAATGCATCGATTAATCTCAGTAGACACGTGACAATTAATACAGGAAGCATCAAAGGAATTTTGATATAGAGGATTTGTTGCCAAGCTGTTGCTCCATCAATACGAGCGGCTTCCAACGTCGATTTGGGTAAAGATTGCAGCGCTGCAAGAGACAGGATGAAAATAAAGGGTGTCCATTGCCAGATATCAGCAATGATAATGGATGTTAAAGACCAGCTTGGGTCAGACAGCCAAGGAATAGACTCAAAACCAAGCGCATTTAACGTTCGGTTAAATATCCCAATGGTCGGGTGATACATGTATCGCCACATTAGTCCAACAACAATAGGTGCTATCATCATTGGTAATATGAAAATTGTTCTTAGTAGAGATAAACCTCGAATATTTCGGTCAAGCAATAATGCTAAGCCAACACCGATAAACATTTCGATAGTTACAACAAAAAAAGCAAATTTTAATGTGACACCAAGAGATTCACGGAATGAAGGATCAAAAAATAAAGTGGTATAGTTTCTAAACCCAACCCACTCAGCTTCGCTAATTAATTGACTTGGATTCCACTCTAAAAAGCTCGCATATATCATGTAAACAATTGGATAAAGCAGTCCAAATAATAATACTATCCCCGCCGGAAATAAGAACATATACGGCGTCATGCGATTTAAATTATTAAATTTCATTAAAACATACCTAATGTACAAGGAGTAATAGGTACTTCACCATATGACTATATAGTGAAGTACCTTGCTATGAATTACTTAGCTTCACTCCAAGAATAGTATTTTGCATCTGACATAATTTTCTCAGCACGCTTAGCAACGCCATCAAGGGCTTCTTGAATATCTATATCTTCAGTGAGCACTTTTGATAGTGTTGTTCCAAGGTCGGAGTTGATTTTCCCCCAAACAGGGATAATCGGGCGCCAATCTGGATCAGCATATTTTAGTGCTTCACCAAAGATCTTCATGTGAGGGAACTTAGCATTGACCTCTGCATCAAAGTGCGTTGAGTAACGTGATGGGTTTCCGCCTTGCAGCGCGATCAGTTTGTCGACTTTTTTCGATGTTAGCCATTGCATTAGCAAAAATGCCGCTTCTTTGTGCTGAGCATTTTTGGGAATTCCAATACCAAACCCACCTGTTTGCGATGCTTGTTTAACGCCTTTTGGATGCGGAGCCCACGCAACTTTTCCGACCACTTTTGAACGAGTAGGGTCGTTAACTTGCCCAGCAAACACCGTTGAATCAAGGAACATTGCAGACTCACCTTGTAGGAAGGACGTTCCCGCCTCAGCAAAACCAAACGTCTTAGCGCCTTCTGCACCACAGTTAACGATCTTCTTAAGTGCTTTCGCTGCCTCTACTCCCTGCGCATTATTTAAGATTGGTTTCCACTGATCATCAAAAATGCGTCCACCTAATGGTGCTAAGTGAAGTAAGAAGGCATGAGAGGCGTGATGTCCAGAAGCCGCTCGGGAAGCGAGTCCGCCCATTCCTGGCTCTAACTTAGGTATTTCACATGCAAGTTTAAGTAGCTCATGATAATTCTCAGGGACTTTGAGGTTGTGCTTTTCAAAGATATCTTTGCGATAACCCAAAATAGAGGTTTCTGCACCAAAGGGTAAGCCAAACAAGGAACCTGTAGGACCTTTTAGATAGCCTTTTTTACCACCAGCGACACCAATATTGGCAACATAACCGTCGATTAAGTCTTCCGCATCGAAATTAGGGTCGGCAAGGGCTGGGTTCATGAAGTATTTCGCGAGGTTCTCAAGTTGATCGGCATAAACGTAATCAGCCTTGGAGAAAACAACGTAAGCGATAAGGTCGTAGTCCCCTTTACGTTTGGTCAACTCTAAGGTTTGCTTTTCACGCATACGAAGATATTGGAGTTGGTCAACTTCCACATTGATCCCTGTTTCTTTCGTAAACTCAGGTAAGACTTTCATCACCGCCTTGTAGTGCGGGTGAGCGGGGAAGTTAACAACTAGTGTTGTATTTTTATATTCATCGTATGGGCTTGCGGAAGACATTGTTGCGAATGTTCCGGTCGCCAATGCCACGACGGTTGCTTTACAAAAAATCCTTTTCAAATATATAAGCATGTTGCCTCCAATAGAGAAAAGTAAATGTTCGGGTTTTGAGGGTGTATGTTCTAATTGACCAAAATGATTAATAAATGGCCTCTTCCGTATCTTTGTCGAAGACATAAATATCTTTAGGGTCCACTTTAAATCGCACGGTCTTGCCAACTTTGAAGTCATGTAAAGAGTCAACCTCAACCATGAAACGCTGTCCTTGTACTTCTGAAATGAGAACGGATTGTGTTCCTATATACTCGTTAACATTGATGGTAAAAGTGATCGCATTTTCTATATCTGAGTCACTGCCTGGGGTAAGAGCAGATGGTCTGATCCCAATAATTGCTTCAGGGGTTTGTGGAAGACTTTTCGCTGTAGAGAGGTGGGGTAGTTCAAATTTTATGTTCTCTCCAAGTGCATAAAACTTATCGTTAATTTTTTCAACGGTCAGTTGCAGAAAGTTCATTGGCGGCATGCCAATAAATCCGGCAACGAATTTGTTGCTAGGCTTTTCAAACAGTTCTCTAGGTGTACCATGTTGTTGAATGTAGCCATCTTTCATCACGACGATGCGATCGGCAAGCGTCATGGCTTCGATTTGGTCGTGAGTTACATAGATAATGTTCTTTTTAATGTTTTTACTCATCATCGCCAACTCTGCACGCATTTGCCCACGAAGTTTGGCATCAAGATTAGACAAGGGTTCGTCCATCAGTAAGGTCGAAGAATTTCGCACCAAGGCTCGACCCATTGCAACGCGTTGTCTTTGACCACCAGATAGTTCAGCGGGTTTACGATAGAGATACTCTTTGAGACCAAGCATTTCAGCGACTTCAGTAACGCGTTTTTTGATGTCATCTTTAGGATGTTTTGCAAGCCTTAGCGCGAAAGACATATTTTTGAAAACGTCCATATGCGGGTACAAGGCATAGTCTTGGAACACCATGGCAATATCGCGATCAATGGGTTCTAAGTCAGAAATACACTTGCCATCCATTTCTATCGTACCATCGGTAACTGTCTCTAGGCCCGCAATCATCCTTAATGTGGTCGATTTACCACAACCAGATGGACCAACGAACACAGTGAATTCATTATCTTCCATAGTCAGATCGATTTGGCGAATAACCTCTGTCGACTGGTATTTTTTGGTGAGTTTATTTAGGGTAATTAAAGGCATACATTGTTACTCGTTATCTGTATTTTGCATGATGAATGTTGATTTGAAGATGCTATCAACATGCCCCAAAATGGAACGCTCTGCGGCGTCAGGATCATGATTTTTCAACGATCTTAAAATTTGGTGATGTTCGCGTAGACTTCGTACGGTTGATTTTTCGTCTGATAAAACCGCGGTCCTGTGCTCAAGAGCGTAGGAGTAGACTTCAATGGCGATTTTCGATAGCAGTGTATTTCGGCAAGCTTGATAGATTATGGTATGGAATTCCCTATCTGAGACTTGAAAGGCAATGTGGTCATCGGTCACCGTTTCTTGATATTCAATCAGCGTAGAGAGTTTGTCTAAATCTTCTTGACTGATATTGATTGCAGCTGAGCGCAGTATTGCTGACTCAATCACTTTTCTCGTCTCTACGATGGTTAAGACGTCGTAGTCTTGTAGAGAGTCTAAAATATTATTAGATTGAACGATTTGTTCTGACCCTATCGCTACCGTACTCTTTTTACCCCGAGAGATAGCAATAATTCCTTTTTGACTGAGTAGGCTAAGCGCACCACGTATTGTCTCTCTACTGACGTTATACGATTTGGCAAGATCTCGTTCAGATGGCAAAGGTTCACCCTCTTTGATCATTTGAGACACGATCAAAGCACTCAACTTGTCGGCAATTTGCGCTTTGAGCGTCAACCGAGACACATTTGAACTTTCGTTCGGCATATCAGTAAGTTTGAGCGGCATTTACTTCCCTCTATCTGGCGCCTGTTCTGTTGAGTTCACTGGCATTGAATTAATACCAGTTTGCTCTCTGCTTGTCCGTTTCTAACGTCACACTTGTTTTTAAAATGTTAACTGAGGGTAAAATAACCAGACTTTGATGCTTATTTCAACAGCTAGTGAGGATTTAATGGCCACTTATTGACCTAGTTATCATAAAATGCCCTTTTATAGAATAATGTCTTGTTTATCTGGTACGGTATTAATACCAATTTAAGGGTTTTGAAGTGATTTTCTGTAGATCTCTATTGAGTATAAGCTCTAATTTTTTGTGTTGTATTGGTGCGAATTTGTTGATTATCTAGCATTCTTAAAAACGCGTCTTTTTTTATCTAACTGGCTGATTTAGAGTACGCCTATCGATAAATTACTCATGATTTTAAACAACACAAAATGGAGAGGAAATAGGCATGATTAGCGTATTTTATATTGTTTTTTGTAGTGCCGTATTAATGTGGCTTTCATTTGAGGTCATTAAACAAAGGCGAAAGTCTAAAGTGAAGTATTCGGACGGGGGTGAAGAGGCCCTGATAAGAGCAAGAAGTGCTCACAGTAATGCAATTGAATACATGCCTATTACTATGCTAATGCTGGTACTTGCGGAGTATAACGGCGCCTACTTATGGACGATTCATTTATGTGGTTTAGTTTTTATCGTTGGTAGAATATGCCATGGGCGTTCGATTTTATCTGACACGTTAACTGGACGCCGATTTGGTATGTATTGTACCTTTTCAGTAATGCAAGCCTTAATGGTAATTAACGTGATTTGCTTACCTTGGCAAAACTTTTTCTGAGTTTGCTTAAACTTGGGTGTGACTTTGAGGGCTGTGTTTTTAACAAAAATTTGATCACACAGCTTCAAAAATAGTACGACTGTGCTAAATTGACAGAGTCAATACAGAGATTTGTTATATGAGTAAAGGCAAAGCAACTCGAGAGAGTATTTTGAGTAAAGCGTTTGTACTGGCTAGCGAAAATGGTCTAGATAGTCTGACTATTGGTGAGCTGGCAAAGTATTGTGGGATGTCTAAAAGTGGCTTGTTTGCCCACTTTAATTCCAAAGAAAACCTGCAAATTTCCGTATTAGAGCATGCTAATCAGGTTTTTACTCAAAGAGTGGTTACTCCAGCGAGGGAACTTGGCGCTGGGAGCGCAGAGAAAAAAATACGATTTTTATTAGAAAGTTGGTTGGGCTGGAATCACTCATTTCAGGGGAGCTGTATGTTCTTGGATGCTTGGAAAGAGTGCAATTCTGAAACGCCCCTAATCCAAGGTGCACTAAAGCGTACCATTACTTCGTGGATAGACTACCTGAGCATTCAGATTGAGAAAGGTGCAGAGAGCGGCGAATTTCAATCTAGCCTAAATTCCAGGCAGGCCGCTTTTGAGCTTTATGGTATGTACCTAAGCGCACATTTATTTTATTCCGCTTATGGTGAAGAGGTAAGTAGCGAGCACTTTTGGACAGGAGTCGATCGGCTTTTAGTCAGTTGGCAGAATTGAACCATGGTTCAAGTGTATCGATGAGTATTTTTTTGACGTTAAAAAGCACGGTCGTTCTATTTTTAGTTGAGGAAAGTATGAGTGAAAAAATTTATTTCAGTAATCCGAAGAAGTTTAGTGTTAAAAGAAGCGCGGTGAACCTTATTACACGCCTGCATTATTCTATTGCGCCGAATCATGCTCGTAGGGTAGCCCGCAAGCTCTTGTTAACACCGTCAAGGATGACCGAAAAGAATGCCAAGCCGATTGGATTGGTTGTAGGGCGGGTTAATTCAAGTGAGGGGGCACTTACTACCTATAAGTTGGGTGAAGGGCCAGTATGGATAATGACACATGGTTGGTCGGGTAGCGCAAGTCAGTTTTTTCCTTTGATGGAGTATATTGCCAGTCAAGGTTATACCGCTCTTGCTTATGATCATCCTGCTCATGGTAACAGCGGGGGCTTATACGGGCATATGCCAGCTTTTATTATTGGTTTAGAGGCTGTTTTGGATAGTGTTGATGAAGTGGCAGGCTTAGTCGGGCACAGTATGGGTACTGCTGCAGCGTTAGAATGCCATCATATTAAGTTGGTTGATAAGCCATTTTTATTGATTGCACCTGTCCTTAATTATGTTGAAAACCTGCTTTCTAGTGTTGCTCGTTCAGGCTATTCACTGAAACTATTTAATTCTGTCGTTAATGAGATCGCCGACCAATATCGATATCCAGTCCAAGCAGTCGATCCTTTCGCGAAGCTAGGTCAGCGAAATGCTAAGACCATTATTGTTCATGATGAAAATGACAAATTCGCCAACTATTCTATTTCTCACAAGGCCTCGCTGCAAATGGAGCGAGTATGTTTAGTCACGACTCAGGGCCAAGGACATGGAAGAATTATGAAAAGTGCGCCAGTTAAAGAAAGTTTCGACCAATTGACGGTAGCTCAAGCAAATATTGATGACTAATTGTATTGTTTGGTGTTTTGCTCATAATCGGCTGTTCAGCCACAATGATTTATGGTAAATCATTGAAAGTTAAAATATCTTAATCAGGTTAGGTTGAATGTATGAAAGCGATAGTTAACCGCACTCTCACTGCAATTCTCCAAGAGAGTGAGCAGGCAAGTGGTATTCGGGTCGATAACCCGGCAACAGGAGAATGCTTGGGCTTTGTGCCCACGTTATCAACTACCCAAATTTACCAAGTGATTGAGCAGTCTCACCAAGGTCAAACTGAGTGGAACGCAAAGCCAATCAAAGAGCGCTGTGGAATCTTAAAAAAATGGCACCAATTGGTCATAGAGAACCAAGAAGATTTAAGCCGATTGATTACCCTTGAGCAAGGAAAACCATTATCAGCGGCACAAGCGGAGGTTCTCTATGGGGCAAGCTTTATCGAGTGGTTTGCCGAAGAAGCTCGACGAACCTATGGAGAAACAATTCCTTCGCCTAATGGTGATAGGCAACTGATGACTATTCGACAGCCCATTGGTGTGGCAAGTGCAATTACTCCCTGGAATTTTCCGCTGGCGATGATTGCTCGCAAAGCAGCGCCTGCATTAGCCGCGGGATGTAGTTTTATCGTCAAGCCTGCTGAAAAAACTCCGCTCTCTGCTTACGCACTTGCTGAGCTTGCTTATCAGGCAGGGGTACCAAAAGACGTCTTGCAAGTCGTATTAGCAATCGAACCAGAGGAAGTGGGCAAAGTGTTCACCTCACACCCATTAGTGCGGAAATTATCGTTTACTGGTTCTACTCGAGTTGGCAAACTTTTGATGGAGCAATCTGCGAAAGATGTGAAGCGTACTTCGATGGAGCTGGGGGGTAATGCTCCATTTATCGTTTTTGAGGATGCTGATATTGACTTGGCGGTAGAAGGTGCGGTTGCTTCGAAGTTTCGCAATTCAGGACAAGCATGTATTTGCTCTAACCGATTCTACGTTCATTCTCAGGTCTATGATGAATTTATTGCTAAATTTTCCGCTAGGGTGGCCACGCTCAAAGTTGGCAATGGACTCGATAAGGATGTCGTCATTGGGCCACTTATTAGTCTAGAGGCCAAGCGTAATATCGAGCAGCTAGTCGATGGTGCAATCGCTCAAGGTGCGAAGCGAGTTAACGCACCTGAGAATCTCGACGGTTGTTTTATGTCTCCTGTCATTTTAGAAGACGTAAAACATGATATGGATATCAATCGACATGAGATTTTTGGTCCGGTCGCCCCGATTATACGTTTTGATAGCGAAGAGCAAGTGTTAAAGATGGCCAATGATACCGTCTACGGTTTGGCTTGTTATTTCTATACCGAAAACATAAATCGTGTTTGGCGTATGTCGGAAAGGTTGGACTATGGAATGGTGGGTATTAATGAAGCAACTATATCCACAGAAGTTGCGCCTTTTGGCGGCGTGAAACACTCTGGTATCGGCAAAGAGGGTGCGAAGCAAGGTATCGATGAGTATATGAATATTAAATACCTATGCCTAGGCCGACGCTAGTTTGTGCAACAAACAATAAAATAAACCCAGAGTGATAAATCTGGGTTTATTGTTAATTTGTAAAAGCGCCTATTCGATATTCAATGGTATCAAAGACTCTTTTTTCGCTAGTTATTGCTATCCATCAAAGATTTGAGCAATTCAATTTCTTTATCCGTAGCACCTCTCAATGGACGGCGCGGTAAACCAGCAGAAATGCCTTTTAGTGCCAACCCCGCTTTAATGGCTTTCGGTATACCTCCAGAAACAATAAAACGTAACATCGGGAGCTGCTGATAAAATATTTCTCTTGCTTCATCAAGCTTACCGGTAGCAATACTCTGGTAAAGTTCTTTGGGCTGCTTATCAATGAGATTGGGGGCCGCTGTGCACCAACCTGAAGCACCGGCACAAAGTGCCTCTAGGGCTAATGGGTTACTACCATTAAAGAAGGGCAGCTCACCGGAACTCAGAGTAAACAATTTGTGCATTCGTTGAATATCGCCGCTGCTTTCCTTCACCATAGTGACGTTGTCTATTTCATTAAACATCCGCACCAGCAATTCGGGAGACATATCAATGCCGCTTGTTGCCGGGTTATTGTATACCATGATAGGTAGGCTAATCGCTTCAGATATCTCTCTGTAATAATCGAAAATTTCTTGTTCTGTGAGCTTCCAATATGAAACGGGAATGATCATCACTGCGTCCGCGCCAATAGATTGTGCAAATCTCGCTTTGCTGATCGCTTGTAGTGTTGTTAACTCAGAGATACCGACAATTACAGGGACTCGTCCAGAGACAGTTTTAACTGTAAAGTCAGCGACTTGACGCCATTCTTCTAAGCTTAAATAAGCGCTTTCTCCTGTGCTGCCAAGTGGAGCGATAGCGTCACTTCCATTTTGAAGAAGAAGTTCCAGTGTTTCACCAAGCACATCAAAATTAATGCTGCGCTCATCAGCGCTAAATGGGGTAATGGGATAAGAAATAATACCAGATAGTTTCACGTTGTTGTCCTTATATACAGTCGGGGTGCGTTTTCAGTACTTGTCTTACGTAGTAGGCAAAATTCACTTTGTTTCGTTTGTCAGTGGATACCCAGTCATGAGCTTCATTGGCGAGAGCTGGTGGGATTTGTTGGATCTGTCCTGCTGCCATCGCAAGCAGTTGCAGTTTTGCAGCTCGTTCAATCAAAATGGCGAGATTGCATGCTTCTTCAATCGTTTTTCCTGTTACCAACTGACCATGGTGAGCGAGCAAAATGGCCCGATTGTTTCCCAGTGCGTTCGAAATCAGCACGCCTTCTTCGTTACCCACAGGGACACCCGGCCAATCACCGAGAAAGGCACAATCATTGTAGAGACCACACGTATCCATGTGAGATACCGTTAATGGGACTCTAAGCATGGAGAGTGCCGCAACATAAGTTGGGTGGGTGTGAATGATGCAATTCACTTCGGGGTGCTCTTTATATACCCAGGTATGAAAGCGATTGGCAGGGTTGGCCATACCCTTCTGATCCAAGGGTTCAAGGTCCTGGTCTACTTCGAGAAGGTTATCAGCAGTAATTTCATCAAAACCTAAGCCAAATCTCTGGGTTATGAAGGTGTTAGGCTTATCTGAGCGACAAGTGATTTGGCCCGCCAGTCCTGAATCATGCCCTTTTGTGAATAAAATTCGGCAGGTTAGTGCTAGCTTCTGCCTATCGGTTAAATTGAGATCAGGGATGGTGGCTTTCATGCTGTTCTGTGCCATTTCCATCAGGGCTTGTTTACTGAATGTATCGGTCTTCATTATCTTTCCTCCCAAGACTATTGCGTCTCCTAAATTTCACTCTCATAATATGTTTTTTCTGGACCCTTAATAACAGCCAGATTATCTTTCTTTACTGGTCCAGATGGAGGTGTGTGTGTTACGTCCTTGGCAGACTAAAATTTGGCTCTCGCGTAAAAATGGAGAGTCTATTTATACAACGCTGAGTAATCAGATAGCAGAGGACATTTGTTCTGGGCGTTTAGCTCCCGGTCATATGATGCCCGGCTCTAGGTCGTTGGCACTCCAATTAGGGATTAACCGTAAAACAGTTCAGCAGGTGTATGAGGAACTCGAGTCACAAGGTTGGTTGGTTTCTAAACCACGCCAAGGCACATATGTAGCGGACATGTTGCCTGAGCTGTCTTTGTCATGTGAGAACCAAGAATTAGTGGGCCGCGCACAAGGAGCTCCCTCGGCAGGATGCTCGTTCGAAGCCAAACTACTTTCCTCCCATCATATTATGGGGTCCAGTACTATTAATGATGGTGTTCCTGATACAAGGCTGATTCCATTTGAATTGTTGTCTCGTGCTTTTCGCAGAGCAATAGTACAAACTAGCAGACAACCTTATTTTGGCTACGGTGATCCTAAGGGCACAGAAGCATTGCGTCAGTCACTCCAGCGTATGCTTAATATGGATAGATTTATGAATGTCACCACAGACCAAATATGCGTTGTCCGCGGCAGTCAAATGGGAATTTATCTCTCATCTAAGGTATTGGATCCGGCAAAAGGGGTCTTGGTGGTTGAGTGTCTCTCTTATTCGCCAGCAGTTTCTGCATTTGAATCCAATGGATTTAACGTGGTTCGATGTCGACAAGATGAGAGAGGGCTGGATGTAGAAGATTTGGAAAAGATCCTGTCTTGCTACCAGGTGGCAGGTGTCTATACAACACCACATCATCAGTATCCAACGACAGTTAGTCTATCTATGGACAGGCGTCTTAAACTCTTGCAGCTTTCTAAAATTCACGGATTTGCCGTATTGGAAGACGATTACGATCATGAATTTCATTATGAGAGTCGACCCATTCCACCGCTAGCCAGTCTTCCAAATAGTGAAAACGTGGTTCATATCGGGTCGTTATCAAAGGTTTTTGTCCCAGGTTTGAGGCTTGGATACGTGGTGGCAAATTCGGTATTTATCAACCGTATTGCTGAGGAAATTACTCTGATTGATAGACAAGGTAGTACGGTGACTGAGCTCGCTGTCGCGGATCTGATGCAATCGGGGGATGTCAAAAAACACATACGCAAAGTTCGCAAGATATACCAAGTTCGCCGAGACCACGCTGCGAGTGAATTACAGCGTATTTTCAGCGATAAAGTTTCGTTTTGTCTGCCGCCGGGGGGGCTAGCACTTTGGATCGATATTTCGCAATTATTGATAGCCGCTGGTAGTAATAATTCAGAGCACCTTTTGTCACACTTGCCGGTTTTGTCAGGCAGTAAATTGTTCACTAGTGCAGAGTCGATATTCCCTACGCATGTACGGTTTGGCTTTGGCGCATTGACTGAGTCTGAAATTACTCTCGCGCTGGAGCAGTTTGCTGAACAACTGATGTAATGATTCATTGCCGACTACGAAGTAAAAGGTTGTTTTACCTTACTTAGAATTCCTTCCTTGACTTAACCAGCGTGACTGGATTAACCTCTGGTTTGTCAAATCTTCAATCGAGGTCCTACGCAAACATGAATAATTAAACCTGTTATCCACTTATTACTTCATTTTTTGGATTTACAGGGTTAGTGTGCGTAGCTCAATTTCAGATATTCCTTTTAGACTTCTGTCGTTTATTCAATATCGTTTGTTTGAATTAATTTAATTGTCATCAATAACGAGCTGTCGTGTGCGCCCTCGCCATACCGGAGGCGTATTATGCCAATATTACAAGCTCACAATATTAGTTATCAGTTTGAAAACGGCGAGAAGCTGTTCGATAACTTATCCTGCTCAATGACACAGCGCCGCGTTGGACTCGTGGGGCGTAACGGCGCAGGAAAATCGATCCTTGCGTCAATCTTAAGTGGCGAGAAAACACCATCAAGCGGAACAGTGACCCAAGCAAAATCTGTATTGGCGTACCGTCAGCAAGCCTCTGATTTGCTTGCTATGCCTCTTTCTCTGTCACAATTTTTGGGGAAGCACGACGTGCTTGAGGCTTTAAAGCGTGTTGAAGCTGGGGATTGTTCACAGTATTGCTTTGATGTTATTGGTGATCAATGGACTTTATCTAAGCAACTCAATCAGCAATTGAAAGCACTTGGTCTACCGCAACAAGCCGACTTTCCTTGTGCTCAGCTCAGTGGGGGGCAACTTGCTCGATTGCAATTATGGAATATGTTTGAGAGTGATGCTGAGTTGCTGTTCCTTGACGAACCCTCGAACCACCTTGATGTTGGGGCGAAAGAATGGTTGTTGGGGTCAATGTGTGAATTTAAGGGCGCGATTTTTCTGATCAGTCATGATCGGACATTATTGCGTGAAATGGAAGAGATTTGGGAAATCTCTGAACTTGGATTGCAAGTGTTTGGTGGAAACTATGATATTTACCATCAGCGTAAACACGCGGAAATACAAGCGGTAGAACGCCAACTCATCAGCTTTGATAAACAGAGAAAACACTTGCGGTCTCAAATTCAGTGTAATCGAGAAAAAGCAGAGCAAAGAGCTGCTCAAGGCAATAGGTTGCGGAAAGAGGGTAGTCAAGCAAAGATGATTCTTGATGGTGCAAAAAACCAAGCAGAAGCGAGCGCTTCAAAACGCAACAAAAACCAGCAACACAGACAAATGAAGCTGGATGATAAACATCAGGCGTTAATGGCAAGAAAAGAACTTCTCAAAGAGCAAAAGCTTTATCTTGAAGATGGTGCTTGTCGCTCGGGTAAAGTCATACTTTCGATTCTCAATGGTGTGTTGGCTTACGGTTATAGCAATGTGTTTTCGCTACAAGTTTATGCCAATGAAAAGGTTCATTTGGCTGGGCCTAATGGATGCGGCAAGTCGACGTTATTGAAAATGTTAGCAGGAAAAAAGTCTCTAAAGCACGGAGAATGTCGAGTGAATGCACCCTTGTGTATGCTTGATCAACACTTTGGTATGATTCAATCTGAATTATCGATGCTTGATAATCTGCTGCAACAGTGCCGTGGGATTAAGGTAAGCGAGGCAAGAACTTTACTTGCGGGGATAGGATTTCGCCGTGATAGTGTTTTCCGGTTGGGGAGGGTGTTAAGTGGCGGAGAGAAAATGAAATTGGCGATGCTTATTGTCAGTCATCAGCCCGAGCAACCATTCCTGCTACTTGATGAACCAGATAACCACCTTGATCTTGAATCAAAAATTAGCCTAGCACAGGCGCTGCTCAAATATCGTGGTGGTTATATTCTGATAAGTCATGATCATGACTTTGTTACTGAATCTGGTGTACAGAGAACTATGAGGCCATTTGGCCAAGAGTTGCCTTGTTAAGTAGACTGGCTAACTCTATGACTATTTGGGACACACACTAGCCCTAGTTGATTTTGTGTGTCCTTAACGGGCTCTTACAAGGTGGTGATTTAATCAATAGATTGCCAATGAGGAGGGATTTCTATATTCCATCTAGCTCGCTCTGTTTCCGAGTAAATTGCTTTGCCTTTAGTACCCGTCACCATAAGGATTGGTTGATTGTGACCGCTACTGATTATTTTGTTTACTAGGCGTGCAGCCTGTTCTCCTTGGCTATAACCGGATAACACCACGCCACCGACGGCTTTCTTTTTACCGACAGCAAAGTCCCAAAAAGCAAAAAGTGGCAACTCGGAATGTTGGTTTGTCCAACGGATAATTTGCTCCGCTGGTATACTGTTGCCCCGCTCATCGACTAGGGTTTGATACAGTCCAACAATAATGACTTTGAAACTGTCTCTTTTTGCGTCTAATACCTCACGTTGCCAAGCTTGTTGAGTTGTGATGGTTTTCATATCAACCTCTATCCCTAAGTTGTCTCGAATCAAGGCGTATTGTTTCTTAATATAGTTCTTTGAAATGTGCGACGTGATACCGGAATCAAAGAGGATTTTTACCTTGAAGTCTTGAGTGCCGAATAGCTTTCTAAGCTCGACAAGTGACTTGGTAAAAAGCGGGCGTTCTAAAACCCCCGTGACTTTTGCTTGGCCACGATATTTTGATAATAGCTTCCTAGGGTTGGAATTTATCCCGAGAAAAACAATTGAAATAGGTTCATCAAACAGCATAGGTAACATATAGGAGAGCGCGTTATCATCGCCGAGAATAACGATATCAGGTTTGAAGCTTTTATACTTTGCGTAGGCCTGAATCGCTTTTCCCGCATAGCTTGATTTGGGGATACGTTTGGTATCCATTTGGAAGGTGTCCAGCTCTATCGTATTGGTTAGGGCTGCGGTTAAACCTTGGATATAACTTTGGTCCCAAGGGTATTCCGAATGATAGCTTTCAATAAGTAATACCTTAGCCGCAAAAGCTTGGGACGAAAAGACCCAACAAAGTAAAAGCCAACGCATCTGCGTCTCCATTAATTACTGTCCTATCAACTATAGTCCCACTTTTAGAAGTTTTTTTAGACATTGGAACGCTTTCAGTGGCCATTTAATTGGGTGTAAGTGCCACGAAGGGTGGCGATTAAACTAAGGCCTTTTTATAGCGCCTTTCTGGCCGACCAACAGAACCATAGTTTATTTCTGCCTCTAAATGCCCGTTACCGATCATATACTCCAAATAGCGTCGCGCAGTAGTCCGACTTGCGCCAATGATGTGGCCAACTTCTTCGGCACTGAGTTTCTCCGTTTTGTTATTGAAGACAGATTCGATCTTTTTTAATGTAATCGCATCGATACCTTTTGGAAGGCGGTGAACAATAGGTTCATCTGAGGAGTTGTTACGGTGGGGTAAAAAGCTGTCGATATCATCTTGGCGAAGGGACGCGACGTTATTAATTTTTTCTCGATGCCGGATGAAGTTAGACAATACGTCGTGCAAATGCTCAAAGATGAGCGGTTTTACAATATAATAAAATACACCACATCGCATTGCTTCCTGCAGTGTTTCTACTTCTTTGGCTGCCGTAACTAGAATAACGTCTGTTGCTGCATTTTCAGCGCGGATTCGGCGAAGTAAATCAAGCCCTGTACTGGATGGAAATCTAACATCAAGCATCAATAAGTCGGGCTTTAGAATATCAACCAACTCCTCAGCATCCTTCAGGTTATATGCGACTCCCACCACTTCAAATCCTGGTATTCTTGCGATAAAACGCTGTTGAATCGCTGCTATTTGCTTATCATCTTCAGCAATAACGACGCTGATCTTTTTACTATTGTCCGATATGTCACTCATCGTTTACTTGTCCTCATCCATGGTCAAAGCATCTTTGATTTAGTGGTTTAATGAGCAATACTCGTATATCGCTGCGTCAAACTGGTCTTATTTTGGGAATGGTTACGACGCATCGGGTTCCTTCTTTTAGGACAGACTCGAAACTGATATACCCTGAAAGGTCATTGAGCAATTGTTTAACAAGATGTAGGCCTAATCCGTGTCCTGCTTCTTCTTTGCTGCTCACTCCTTTATCAAACATATTGGACTGTTCTGTATCGGTGAGTCCTTTACCTTGATCCTCGATTTCGAAGATTAAATCATTACCTAAATCTGTCATTGACAATGATATCATTTTGCCATGGTTATTCAATGTCGCTTCAAGGGCGTTGTCTATCAAATTTCCGAGAATCGATACTAGCTTTTCCCGTGAAAGTGAGTCAGGTATTGCCTGCATACTGCTGTCAGGATCAATGAAAAGCTCAAGTCCCATTTCTTTTGCTCGGTTGAACTTTCCGAGTAAACACCCTGAAACAATTGGGTCTGGTACCGCTTTTAACAACAAGTTTATCAATGCTTGGTGGCTACGAGATTCCTGGCCTGCATAGGATAAAGCCTCTTCGAAGGCATTGATTTGAATTAAGCCTGCAATGGTGTGTAGTTTATTGGAGTATTCATGGGCTTGACTGCGAAGAGAATCAGCATACGCCTCAACTTCAGCCAGTTTGCTTGTAACCGCATCCAGCTCATCTTTTCTCCGAAAACTAGAGACAACCCCGACTATCTTTTCGTCTGAGATAACGGGCAACCTGTTGACTATTAATTTTTTCTCTTTCAACCAAACTTCTTTATCAAAATCTGGTTTGCCTGTATCCAATATTTGCATGAGCTCACTATCGGGAAGTACGTGATAGATGTGTTTTCCTTTTATAGGTACGTTGTTGTCGAGGCCTAACGTGTTGATCGCCGCCTGATTAAAGGTGGTAATAACGCCATCATTGTTGATAGCTATAATCCCTTCTCGAACAGATTCTAGTGTTGCGTTTCTTTCCTGAAATAGTCGAGCAATCTGCTCTGGCTCAAGTCCGAATATGGCTTTTTTAAAGTGGTTGGCAAAGCCAATAGCGATGAATACGCTCGCGATAAAACTGACCATAATGACGGTCATCAAGGTTACTTGGTAGCGGTTAAGGATATCTTCAACTGCTGCAAGAGAAAAACCAACGGATACGATACCGATAACTTGTTCACTTTTGGGATCAAAAACTGGCGCTTTGCCGCGCACAGACGGCCCCAGACTGCCAACTGCTTTCTGGATATAGGGTTTGCCATGAATTAAGGCTGACACATTGTCATCTCCTTCATCATCGTGCATAGGTTTGCCTAGTTTTGCGGCCGTAGGGTGGGCCAGTCTAATGCCTTTTTTATCACCAATAACGACAAAAAGAGCATCATTTCTTTGCGCTAACTGCGATGCAAGAGATTGTAAGGTATCACTGTCATTGTGCTCGATTGCACCTATCACTGTAGGCATTGTTGCGATTGTCTTCGCAACATGGAGCGCACGTTGGCCAATTTGCTCATCCAATGATTGGCTGATATAGGTAAGCGTGAAAACTCCAATCACTAAGGTCTGCAACAGACACATCATCCCCAGTAGCAGAATCATTCTGGTTCTGAGTCTTATACCTGCTATCCAATGAGCCTGTCTTTTATTGTTCATTCCCCTAGTCACTGGAGCTCCTTAATTGTCTGGATACAAGGCAACAAATACATCACCTTTGAACCATAGCCTAAGTGAATTTCTGAAAATACGGGAGTGAACAATATGAACAAAATAACTTTTATATGGTTAAAGAATATTATTTTCTAAATATGGGAAATATCAGAAGTCTATTTTAGTTTAATGCTCATGATGAAAGGACCATCTACTCACAAACGAAAAGGACAAAATCATGATGCATTTAGATAAGGTAAGTAGGGTATTGGCACACAGCCTCAAGACTCTATCGATAGCAGGGCCATTGTTGCTTGGAGGCTTTTCACCTTTTGTGCAGGCAAGCACAGAAAGTATCCACTTTCTTATTCCCGGTGGAGCAGGCGGCGGGTGGGATGGCACTGCAAGGGGGACCGGAGAGGCCTTAACGAAATCTGGCATTCTTGAGACGGTATCATACGAAAACATGTCCGGTGGTGGTGGCGGTAAGGCAATTGCACACCTGATTGAAACCGCAGAACAAGCCCAAAATACCTTGATGGTCAACTCTACTCCGATTGTTATTCGGTCTCTATCTAAAGTCTTCCCTCAGTCGTTCAGAGATTTGACCCCTATTGCTGCCATTATTGGTGATTATGCAGCTTTTGTTGTCCCTGCTAATTCTAAATATACCAGCTTTACTCAGGTGGTTGCCGATTACAACAAAAACCCAAGATCGATTGCGGTAGCAGGTGGATCAGCACGGGGAAGTATGGACCATCTTGTCGCTGCTATGGCGTTCAAAGCTGCGGGCGGAGAGCCTAAAAGGGTCAAATACGTGGCTTATGACGCTGGTGGTAAAGCTATGGCGGGAATCCTATCAGGCGAAGCGCATCTTCTTTCGACGGGATTCAGTGAAGCACTGGCGTTAAAAAATGCAGGTGAAGTAAGAATTCTTGCAATGACAGGAGATAAACGCTCACCTTCAGCTCCCGATGTTCCAACACTAAAAGAACTTGGTTACGAGACGTCCTTTGTGAATTGGCGTGGTTTTTTTGCTGCTCCGGGTGTGTCAGATGCTCAAGCAAAAGAGTATCAAGAGATCCTTAAAAAGATGTATGACACTGAGGCCTGGAAGACCGTACGTGACCGTAATGGTTGGACTGAAATCTACAAGCCCGGTGATGAGTTTGTATCATTTCTTGAGGTGCAGGAAAAAGAAGTTGGTTCACTCATGAAAGAGCTTGGTTTCTTGTAGTCAATAACCTCGGCTCTACTGTTTGATCCGAGGCCTTTCTTATTTTCAATTAGATGTAGAGGGTAGTTGCTCATGGATGGAATGGAGCAAGGAGGGCGCAATGTCTATTAGTAGAGACCACATTGGCGGATCTATTTTTTTAGTTTTGTCGGTCACATACGGTTATTACGCCCAGCGTATACCTATGCTTCCCGGTGATGAGTTTGAACCGTTTCATGCTCAGACATTGCCCATCGCGCTGTCTTACCTTGGCGGAATTCTTGGTATAGCGATGTTGGCGACCGCAAAAGGGTCGGTCGGAAAGAGCTTCGATGTTGTCGGGCTAGATTTTTTATTAGTGGCGAAGCTTTTAGCAAACATCGTGCTCTTTGCTCTGGCCTTGGAGTGGATTGGTTTTACGTTAGCAACGATTTTATTTTTAATGATTGGGTACTGGCTGCTTGGTGAACGAGAGATAAAAACGTTGATCCTCGCTTCTGTCCCTTTTGCTATTGGCATCTGGGTTGTGTTGGTAAAACTGCTGGATATTTATCTGGCACCAGGACGATTATTAAGTGGCTTTGGGAGCTAAATTATGTGGGATGGAATTACAACGGGCCTGACTACCGCCATTATGCCCTTCAATATTATGATGGTCGTTTTAGGCTGTTTCGCAGGCACTTTTATTGGAATGCTTCCTGGGCTCGGGCCAATTTCAGCGGTCGCTCTCATGATCCCAATTACTTACAGTCTTGACCCCGCTTCAGGTATCATTTTGATGGCGGGCGTTTACTACGGTGCGGTTTTTGGTGGTTCAACCTCGTCGATTCTGATCAATGCCCCCGGTTGTGCAAGTACGGTAGTCACTGCTTTTGACGGTTATCCAATGGCACAGGGGCGACATGCTGGGAAAGCACTTGCGTTGGCAGCCTATAGTTCGTTTACTGGTGGAACGATAGGGGCATTAGTGTTGTTGGTCGCCGCTCCTGCCTTGGCATCTGTTTCTCTTAGTTTTCAGTCGAGTGATTACTTTGCATTGATGGTGCTTGGACTCACGGCTGTATCTGCATTCTCTGGTGAAGGAAAAGTGCTCAAAGCTATGAGCATGACAGTATTTGGTTTAATGATAGCAACAATAGGTACTGATGTGATCTCGGGAGCGCCACGATTCACCTTCAATAACCTAGACTTGGTTGATGGGATAAGTTTTCTTCTACTGGCGATGGCAACCTTTGCACTTGCCGAAGTCATTATGACGGTGCTAAAGGGTCAATATAAAGAACCAGAAGCGGATATGGACATGGCGGAGCTTGGTAGCATGACATTGACCAAAGCGGAGATCAAAGAGGTCGCCCCAACTGTCGCTCGATCATCTATTTTTGGTTTTATTGTTGGAGTCTTACCGGGAGCAGGTGCAACCATTGCCTCTTTTCTTGCTTATGGTTTGGAAAGAAACCTGGCGCCCAAGCACTTAAAAAAACAGTTTGGTCGAGGAGCGCTTCGTGGTCTAGCTGCACCTGAAACCGCCAACAATGCAGCTTCAACAGGCTCATTTGTCCCACTATTGACTTTAGGTATTCCCGGTTCAGGGACAACAGCAATAATGCTTGGTGCATTGATTGCCTATGGGATACAGCCTGGACCTCGTTTGTTTGTTGATAACCCAGATGTATTTTGGTCAGTCATCATTTCGATGTATTTCGGCAACCTGGTTCTTTTGATTCTTAATTTGCCACTGATTCCCTATATATCACGGTTATTGATTATACCAAGGCCTATTCTCACTCCTCTAATCCTGTTTTTCTCAATAACTGGTGTATATCTGGTGAGTTTCAATACCTTTGATATTCATATGATGGTGATCATTACTGTGATTGCGATATTTCTGAGGCTACTGGATTTTCCGATGGCACCGATGTTACTAGGTTTCATTCTTGGCGGCATTATGGAGAATAACCTTAGCAGAGCGTTGATCATCTCAGATGGAAGCCTCTCCTTCCTATGGGAACGGCCGCTAACGCTTACCATTATCCTTATCTCTGGATTGGTACTGGTTATGCCTCTGCTTATCAAAGTGGCCGAAAAAATTGGCTGGTTGGGGCATAAAAAAAAGTTAAAGACGGTATCTGGTTCTGATGGGCATGTTGATTAGTTTTACTGTTCAGGACACACACCTTTTAGCAGCGCGCCTTTGATAAAACTTGAAAATAATAGAGAAATAAGAAAATCGGTGTTTTTCATCGTAAGTGATAAGCTGTGTTGCGTTTAAGAATATAATTGCATATGAGGTAGTTGAGTTTAAAAAGTATTGACCTTAACCCAGGGGCAAGGTCTACACTTCCAGTGTTACTTTGTAAAGGTATGTTATGAATCACTCTTTTAAAAACACATGGGTTACTCTCTTCAGTATCTTTGCGATGTTGATGTCAAGCTTTGTGTCGAGTGCGCCGATGATGGTGATCAATAGCACGCCTCATGCTAACTCTAAGGTGGTAAGTTCTCACCACAACCACACTTCTTCAGATCATCTTGATACAACTGCATCCGCTAATAGCAACAGTCAGCAAATGGATTGTCATTCTGATAAGTTCTTATCTCCGCTAGCTAGTCAGTTGGAGAGGGACGGTAGTCATTGTGATAGCCTCAGTTTTGATAGCTGCTGCGCTTCTGTATGTACAACTGTCTCTTACCCAATACAAGCCGCCGATTCACCAAGTATTTTAGCTCCTACCTTAGCTCTGCATAAGCCCATAAAGATCGGTAATAAAGTATCATGTATACAAAGCTTACTGCGCCCACCTTCCGCTTAATTCAATAACAATTATTGCCAGCACTCAAATCTACACTCAGTGTGGGTTGAGCTATATCTACATTTTTATCTTTGGAAAACGCATGAAATTCAACAAACGTACAAGACTTGAGAGCGCGACTGGTCTTTGAGCTGAAGGGATTTTTAGCCCTTGATATTTATATAAATGAGTAAGGAGCAAACTATGAAAAAGATACTTTTCGTAATGTTACTGTTGGCCCCGACAGTATCTGTGTGGGCAGAGATAAGTCATTCAAAAATGAATCATGGAGAAATGGATCATAGCAAGAAGGATCACTCCATGATGAACATGGAGGGCATGTCTGCAGTTGGGATGCCTGCAGTAGGGGCAAAGCCAGACAAAGTGGTTCATGTATTGTTAAGTGATGATATGACCATCAAATTTAAGCAAGAGGTCAAGATTGAACCTAATGACGTGGTTCAATTTGTCGTCATGAACATAGGTAAATTGGAGCATGAATTCGCCATTGGTTCAGAAGCTGAACAACTAAAGCACAGAGAAATGATGAAGGGTATGGCTCACCATGCACATGATTCTGGCAGTGTTGTCACCGTTGAACCAGGCAAGGCAAGGCAACTTCTTTGGCATTTTCATGGAGAGAATAAGGTCGAATTTGCCTGCAATATTCCAGGTCATGCCGAAGGGGGGATGATCAAGAAGATTTCCCTATAGGTGTTTTTAGATATGACATTAGAGGTTCTAATTTTGAGAGCCTCTTTTCTATACCTAAGTAACCTCAAGATGTAAGATTCAGCAAGACAACTCGCCCTTTGGGAGCGTGCATTTTGACGTCACTTGAGTATATATCTCAGGTTATTTGACGTTGGAGTGATATTCTCCCTGATTTCCGCTCTCTATTATATTTTAAATAATTAAAAATATATACAATAATGTCAGCAAAGTGCTTGGTTCATCTTTCCCAATTTTATTTATTTACAATCCCATTGGTAATATATCACTTAATTTTCTATTGAATTTACAAGCAAAAAATGGCATGTTTATTTCTATATTATAAAATTTATACAGTTTATTTAAGCTATATTTCAAACTTGGGTTTAATAATTAATGTCAATTCTTCAAGTAATTTTTCTAGGGATAATTGGTTTCTTTCTTCCTCACTTTATTAGTTTGGAAGTTGTAATGAAATATCTTTCATCTAGTTCACCAAAAATAATGGATGGTGCTTATTTCATGATACAAATAACATTATTTTTTGTTATCTCTATCGCTTCCTTTTTTTTTGTTAAGATAGAAAAAAACAAAGGAAAACAGTTCAGTTTTTACTCATTCTTTGTAATTTCATTTGGCTTTTTGTCCTTTTTATTATTTTTTAACATCGCCTATGAATCTGTTTGCTTTTACTTTTTTAATGACCACTTTAAACTTCTTTACTCTGAATTAACAACGGTCATTCCTACCAGCGATGGTGATGTAGATTGGGTATCGCTTGGTGAGAGCATTCTTTTATTTTGTGTTTTAGTGCCGATTTGTGAGGAAGTTTTCTTTCGTCGAGTTATTTTCCAGTTGCTTATAATAAATCATGGTTTCTTATTATCTTCTGTTGTGTCCAGTGTTATATTTGGTCTTTATCATAACGTTTTTTTAATTCCTTTTTTAGCCTCCATTGGGCTAAGTTTTATCTATCAAAAGTTTGGGTTGGTAGGCTCGATAGCCACACATGCAATTTATAACTTACTTTTTCTCCTTGTACACCTTGTTTATTTTAAGATTCACGATTATCACTTGACGATGGCCAGTGAATTGAATACTAAAACGGTAGTGCCCATGATTGTATCTGTGCTTCTATTATCTTTATGTTTGGTTTTGTATAGGAGACATCCACTAAAGCGGAAATTATGAGTAAATCGGTATATACCCAAGTGACTTCAAAATGCAGGATTCAGAGCGTTGCCACAGTGTTGAGTTCAAGGAAAATAACGCAGCGTAATAGTCGACTCTTACCAAGTTGTTTGACGATGAAATCGGCACTGTGGCACGCTCCCAAAGGGCGAGTTGTCTTGCTTTACATGCTTCGTTACCGATTTTCAATTTAGATGACTAGATTTTCAAATCGTTGCCTTGCCTGTCAAGCAATCCATTCTCGCTGAACCTAGCATCTTGAGGTCACTTGGGTATATCATTGAACAGAAGGTATTTCACTGGCAACTTGATCATTAGATTCCGGAGCTTTCCAGATAAGAAGACATTTCAGCCTCAGGTACCATGCCGCCACCTGTTGCCCAAACAAGATGAGTCGCACGGCTCATGACGGTATCGTCGAACTGCATTCGTTCTCTGTAATCGCTAGCATTGGTTACCACGATAGGCCCTAACATACCAGCGAGTGCAGAGGGTTCAAGCTGGATATCTTCATATTGGTTGAGCTGACCTAATAATCGAAACATGCGTTTGTCAGTGATGGTAAAATAACCATCTATTAACCTTTCCATCGCTCGACCAACAAAGCCAGATGCTCTGCCCACTGCTAAACCGTCCGCTGCGGTAATGTTGTCGATACCAATATCCTGAACACTTATGTTGTCGTGCAGGCCGGTATAGACACCAAGCATCATCGATGGAGAGTGTGTTGGCTCAGCAAAAATACAGTGAACATGGTCACCAAAAGCCATTTTAAGGCCGAATGCAACACCTCCGGGGCCCCCGCCAACACCACATGGTAGATAAACGAATAGGGGATGATGGGCATCAACCAAAATTCCTTTTTCATCAAATTGCTTTCTTAGGCGCTCACCAGCGACGGAGTAACCTAAGAATAAGGTTGGTGAGTTTTCGTCATCAATAAAAAAGCACCTTGGATCATTTTGGGCTTCTTTACGCCCCTGAGCCACAGCAACACCGTAGTCTTGCTGATATTCAATTACATTGACTCCGTGAGAACGAAGTGTATTTTTCTTCCACTCCCTTGCATCTGCTGACATGTGAACAGAAACAGAGAAACCCAACTTAGCACTCATTATCCCAATGGACATACCCAGATTTCCAGTAGATCCGACGGCAATGCTGTACTGTTTAAAGAAATCGCGAAATTTTTGATCAAATAATTTGCTGTAGTCATCTGATTCCGTCAGTAGGCCCGCTTCCATGGCAAGTCTTTCAGCATGTGTCAGCACTTCATAAATCCCACCCCGTGCTTTTATAGAACCAGAAATGGGTAAGTGACTGTCTTTTTTAAGCAATAATCGACCTGATATCTTGGTGCCGTTTTCATGTCCAACAAGGGCTTTCATACTAGCAATTTCAACTAGGTCAGATTCTATAATTCCATTTGTTTTGGCTGTTTCAGGAAATGCTTGGACAAGATAAGAAGCGAATCTACTTAGTCGTTGACTGGCGTCCAAAATATCTTTGGAGTCCATTCTAACATAAGGCAAAGCGTGTTTTAGATTAGTAATTGATGGATTAAACCAAGCACATTCTTTGAGCTCGGTAAGATCTTTTACCAGCGGGTAACGCTCGATAAGTTGATCAATGTTAGTCGTCATCATAGTACCTTATTGTTATTTAATGAAAGCGAGGAAGAACCTGCTAAGAATGATGCGATAAAAGTAGTCATACTGACAAATGATAAATTATCATTTTCACATGAGCTAGATTTAAACAAAGGCGTGAACTGTTCGAGTTTTTCAATAAAAAATACTTAATGTGTGCATTAATTTCATAACATGCCTTATGATTTATGCTGACTAAAGTCTATTGGCTATAAGCTGTATAAACGCCGGACTGTGCCTAAACAAACAGAGTTATTATGTACACCAAAGAGAATATTTTTACCAAACATAGCCGACTTAATAGTTTTCAGCTATCTAAACTACACACATTTGAGGTTGCAGCAAGGCACTGCTCCTTTTCTTTGGCTGCTGAGGAACTGTCCCTTACGCCCAGTGCAATATCTCATCGAATTAACAAGCTTGAGCAAGAAATTGGTATTAAGCTTTTTGACCGTACTCATAGAAAAATTCTGCTGACCGAAGAAGGTAAGCGCATCTATCAGTCTTTAAAAAGAACATTGAATCAACTCAATCAAGAAATTCTCGATGTAAGAAGTGGTGATGTGTCTGGTTCACTTACTGTATACGCTCGTCCATCTTTTGCTCAATATTGGTTGGTACCGAGAATAGGTTCTTTCAAAGCGTGCTATCCATCTATCGAACTGAAATTATTAACAGGAAATGAGAATATAAACTTTCAAGGCTACGGTATTGATGTAGCGATATATTTCGATGATCACATGCCCGATACGCTTTTGTGTAAAGAAATATTCTCCGAGACGATCATACCTGTTTGCACCAACGAGTACGCCGAAAAGTATTGTCTGATCAACTCAATCGAAAACCTAAACAGAACCACATTACTGCATGATAATCAGGCATGGGATTATGACTCAAATGGGGATGAGTGGCAGGAATGGGCGAAAGCCAATCAAGTTGAGAATATATCAAATATTTCTAGCATAGGTTTTGATCGTTCGGACTTAGCGATGATCGCTGCTATTAATCATGCTGGTGTTGCTATGGGGCGAATCAGTTTGATAAAAGATCGCCTTCAATCTGGTGAACTAATCACGCCTTTTCCAGAGTCACAAGTGGTTTGTAAGCAGAAATACTATGTCGCGACGTTGCCGGAGAGGCACAGTCAAAAAGTTAAGCGCTTTATTGAGTGGTTAGCGATACAAGCAAAGTCTTGAATGTGATTTATACTCAAGTAATTTCAAGAAAACTGTATATTTGGGAGTGTGCTAAAGCGTTAATTTTATCGTTAAATAGTTCGTCTCTTGATATGTTATCTAAATTAAAAGATCGTATTGATAAGTATTGAATCTATAGAGGGATAAATGGGTAAGATTACTCTATCGGGCTTTATTGATGTACCGGAACATGAACTGAATCAGGTTAAAAAAGCTTTAGTTACTCACATTGAGCTAACTCAGCGTGAAGTCGGCTGTTTAGTTTTTGAGGTAACGCAGTGTAACACTCGTCCAACTCGCTTCGATGTATATGAAGAATTTGTCGACAAAGCTGCGTTTGAAGCGCACCAACAAAGAGTTAAGGTATCCGATTGGGGTAGAGTGACAGTCAATGTGAAGCGCAGCTATCAAATTGTGGAAAAGGTATAAACGACTTGCAGTCAATGAAGTGGCTATTTTCTCCCACTTTGGTGAAGACAAAAAAAACGCGCTCAATTGAGCGCGTTTTTTGTTATTACTCCGAGTCAGCAGGAGCAGCTTGTTTGACTCCTCCTTCTGTTTTGCTGGAGTCTATTTTTATCCCAATCAGAGGTGTTTGACCTTGTTTGATATCGCTAACCGCTTGCTTAATGTTCTCGATACCATCGTTTTTGATATCGGCTCTAAAGCTATTATTTTTATTCGATATTTCCTCAGTAACAACATTCTGACTACCAGTATCAACTGTACCTTGTTTAGACTCAACCACCGCACCTTTAAGCTGGGTTGGTGCCGCTGTGTCGATGGAGACTCCGTTCGTACCCGAGATACCAGATTGTTGCTCAACACTCACCTTGTCCGTCACTTTTAGAGAGAAGGGCTTAGTTGCCTCGACACCGCTGTTTTTGACAGGTTCCGAGCCTGTTGTGTAAAGACCTTTAACTTTGTTATCAACTTCCCCACCAATTTTACGAGCCGCTTTATCCCACCAGCGTGGCTCGTGTGCTTTGTTTTCCCAGTCTGAGTCAACTTTATCGGCGGTCTTCTTGTATTTATCGATAGCATCGTCTTTGAGAGAAGAGTACTTCTCTTTTGCCTTACCAAGTTTTTCATCGGTGTAATTAGTGATCTTCTCTTTGTAAGGTTTGGTTTTATCACCACCCGGTAAACCATTGACCGTTTCTTTTAATTGGTCATATTGGCTCTTTGATGCTGGCTGAACGCTTTTCGACGCTTTTCCTCCGAATTCTAGATCTACAGAGACATCTTTATTTTGTCTGCTCTCAACAACTAATCCACCTTCTCTTGATTTGATGTCTACAGAGTCGGCCTGGATGTTGGCACCAGAAAGTGTCACATTCCCTTTACTAGATGCTGAAACGTTTTGACCCTGTACGACAGCATTGTCGTTGGTGACACCGTCTTTATAATCGACTTTGAGACCAGCTTCTACGCCTGTTGCACTGCTTAAGATGTTGCCGCTATTGTTCAGATCCTTGGTGCGATTTGCATCAACATTGAGATTGCCGCTATAGTTGTTACGCTTTTCAATCGTCTGTGCCGATTGTGCGGTGATCTTTCCATTTTCTGCAGAAAGCTGTGTGGATTGAGACGATACTTTCGTACCCGTCATTTCAATACCTTGCTGACCTTTCGCGTCAAGAGATACGTTACCGCTACTCGCAATCACACCACCTTTTTGTTCTGATTTGCTTTCGTCAATATAATCCACTTCAAGAGAACCACCAGCGCCTTTGCTCGCTGTTTTTGCCTCAGTGTTGTCGACATTTCCTTGCGTGGCATTAATCTTCCCTTTTATGCTCAGACCACTCTGTGAAGATGTGGATTTTTGAGCATCAAGCTTAATGTCCCCGCCAGCATTGAGTGCAACATTGCCAACTTTCTGGTCTTTGTCTCCAATTTGTGTACCTTGGAGGTAGATGTCTTCACCTGCGTTGACAGTAACGTTATTTGCGCCTTGAATAGAGCCCGCTTGACCTGTTGTACTGGACTTATCATTAGTCACGTAGGCACCGGAGACCTTTCCACCATAGGTTTTTGATTTACCGCTGTCTGCTTTGGACTGATTGAGCTCCAACTGGCCTGAGTATTCTCTCTTCGATGAAGTACTAGAGCTCTCTGCTTGCTGGAAATTAACTTTGTTGCCTGCATTGATATCAACGTTGCCTGTATCACCGGCGACGATATTTGTGCCTTGCAGGTTGACGTCTTTACCAGCGGTTACCGAAACACCATTTTTACCTGCCACTGTCGAGGTAATAGCTTGAGTATCGGATTTCTCATTGGATTCATAGCTGCCACCACCAGAGCCACCAAAATTGGTTTTCTCTGCGCTATAACCTGCTTTCAGGCCAAGATTCGCACGGTAGCTTGTTGAAGACTCAGATTGTTTGTCTGTCGCTTGATTAATAGTGACATTACCATTATTTGCTGTTAACTCAGCCTTACCAGACCCAGCATCAATATTGGTGCCTGTAAGTTCAATACCATCATTGGCTGTAATACTGACACCATTTCCGGCTGTAATATTACTAACAATGGCTTTTTCACTCGATTTTGTCTCCTGAGTATTGCCACCTTCACCTTTGCCATCACCTGTTACATCGGCACCTGTTGTGGTATAGACTCTCAGGTTGCCCGTGCCATCGGTGATATTCTTAGTTTCAGTTTGCGTGTTAACTGCGGCAGTATTTTGGTACTGCTTGGTGTTAATATTAACACCGTTTTTCGCTTGATACTGTGTGCCTTGGTCCGTCACGCTCTTCTCAGCATTGATATTGATTGAGCCTGCTTTAATCGAACTAACTTGTGATGTCGTTTGCGCTTTTGTCTCTGTTCCATTTGACACACCGACATCAAGGTCTACGCCTAAGTTCGGTGTATCAATGCTTTGCGCTGTCTCTGAAATAGCACCTGGTACCGCAGTTATGCCACCCTCAGTTACTTTCTTGACACCTTGTTCGACCGGGCGGGAAATATTGCTGTAATCAACATTGGCACCAATATCGACGCCCACGCTGACTTTGTCAGTTGTCTCAGTTCTGCTGCTGACTGCCGCTTTATTATCAATTTGTTTGGCTTGAAGGTTAAGATCTCCATTGGCATCAAACGCTGTGCCTTCATTAGAAATCTTGTTGGTAGCGTTTATATTAGTATTACCGCCAGACTTAATTGATGAAGTATTCGCTGTTGATGTATTAACAGTCGTGTTGTTTGTATCAACACTCCCTTCATAGCCGCTACCTAATTTGTCAATTCCACCAGTATAGTAGAAGCCGCCACCAACAGTTGTACTGTTTGTGGTTTCTTTGCTTTTATCGTGACTGCTAATAACATTGACGTCTTTACCAGTT
Source organism: Vibrio caribbeanicus ATCC BAA-2122 (assembly GCF_000165125.1). GTDB lineage: Bacteria > Pseudomonadota > Gammaproteobacteria > Enterobacterales > Vibrionaceae > Vibrio > Vibrio caribbeanicus. The sequence continues at coordinate 61,120 of NZ_AEIU01000052.1, forward strand.
ATAGATACATCTTGCTTCGCATCAATGTTCGAACCTGCGACTGTCGCGGTACTACCTGAAGATATTGTAATATTGCCCGCTTTAATATTGGAAGCTGTGTGCGACGTTGAGGTTTGTGTTTTTCCTGTCGAGTTATGTTCGACTCGAACGCCAGCAGCATACTGCTTATCACTTTTTTCCTTCGCATAAAAATTCACACCAAGCGAAGTCGTATCAACAGTACTGCTTCCTTCTGCAGCCTGTCCTGAGACCGTCACATTGCCATTTGAGGAAATGTCCAACTTGTCATTAGCTGAAACATTGCTTCCGGATATCTCGACACTCTCATGGCCTCTCACTCTGAGATTTGTATTGGACAAGACTTCGCTAGATGTCACGTTTTGTTGGGTAGTTTTAGTGTTATTACTGTCTTTAGTAATGTTGAAAACGGTACCCTGTCTTGTGTTGTTGCTCTCTGTGTCTTGTGTGACGGCACCATCGATTTTAACTCTGTCGGCTTCAACATGTGCTGCTTTTTTACCAATCGCTTCAGAGCCTGTGATTTCGAGGTCTTTACCTTTCACCTCTAAGTCATTTTTCGCATTGACACGGCTACCTGCAGCGGTTTGTTTGCTGTCTTTGACATTCTTATTGTTGCCTCCACCAATACCTCCCCAATAGGTTTTATCATTTTGTGATACACCCGTATTGGTTGTTTTATCTGCACCAATTGAAACCGTCTGACCAGCGCTGATGTTGACGTCATTTGCTGTGAGTTGGGCGTTACGTGTCGTAACATTGTTTTTAGCACTGATGTTGACGTTTTGACCCGCATTAATGCTTGAGGCGTTTGAAGTTTCTACAGTATTACCTTCTTTCCAGCTTCCTGTTTTAAGTTCTGCGCCATCATTACGTTTGTACCCCGACTCTTGAGTAGAGTTTTGAGTAATCGAGCCTAAAAGTTTGACGTCCCCTTGTGCACTGACATTGGCGTTTTGGCTTGCGTTAAGCTGACTACCTTTCACAGTGACATCACCACCAGTAGCGTTGATTGTTATGTTTTCTTTTGCATTAATTTCAGTACCAACGGAAGTTTGTTCCGTTGTTTGCTTGTTGTAATCACTTCTCCAAGAGAGGTACCAGTTGTTATTGGTTCTGTCTGTTGTCTGAGTGATTTTTTGATCACTGAGATCAACATTTTTGCCCGATATGGCTACTTGGTCGCCACTAACTTGTGTCGCTTTGAGGAAAGCTCCTTCGCGAGCTCCAATATTAATGTTTTTCCCAGAGATACTCGAACGCTCTATCTTTTCTGTTGACGTCTTAGTCTCACCATACTTGTTGTGGCGAAGGAACCCATCTCTGTTATCACCATCCTTTACAGTACTTGTTGTTGTCGTGATATTACCTGATGAGTCAACATTTTTTCCGACGAGATTAACTCTTTCGGTAGATTTATCGCCGACACTTGCAGCATTGAGTCTTAGGTCTCCCTTAGCATTAAGATCAATATCCGAGCCTTTTACTTTTCCAGATATATTTACGCCACTACCTGCGTGAGTAGACACTAACTGAATTCGACCGGATACCATCCCACCAAGGAAGTAACTATCGATAAGGCTTTCACTAGATTGCTCTGTTTCTTCGACGGCTAATGTTTTTTGGTCGACAATATTATTACCGGCAATAGCGTTGATGTTTTGATTTGCCTGTACTGGCCCATCTGCATTTATTGAAGGGGCAATTAGGTTGAGTGTCTCTGATCCCCGTACGCCATTTTCTGTAATACTTAAACGATTTTGGTTCTTAAATGTGTTGTATTTAAGTCCTGATTTTGTGAAATCTACTTTCCCAACGACTAGCGATGCGGCGTTAGTATTAATAAATTCACAGCCACTACAGGTAATACCGTTCGGGTTGGCTAAAATAAGGTCGGCACTTTGCCCAAGAATTTCTTGAGCGCCATTAAGAAGTGAAGGGTTTTGTGAGATTACTTCATTCAGAATAACGGATGCTGCACCCTCAGTAAGGTTTGGGTTACTTGCAATCAATTGCTGTAAAAGTTGAGATTGTAACTGACCTTGAGTGCTATTGTTTAAAACTGCACCAGCAGAAGTCACATTATATTGGTTGTACTGGTTGTGTGAGATACCACCTTCTGGCTTAGCAATATTGACCACAGGCGTGTTGCCAACATGGTCAACTTGTGTATTAGTACTTCCCGAGGTTTGAATACCACCGTTTGCCATTGCACCAACGGGTAGTGAACAAAGCGCTACTGCTATTGAGTATTTAAGTATACCCTGACAAGAAAGTTTAAATTTCATAAAACCACCTTATAAATTTTGCGACAGAACCAAGACAATTAGGCTCTAAAATTCAATGCCCAAACGGGCGAGCACCAACACACTTTCCTGTTTATATTCTGGTGAGTTAAGCACCCAAGCTTTACTGACTTCCAAATCAAAGCTTGCTTGTTTATAAGTAATCCGTTGACCCATACTTACGCCGATAGCTTTATCAAAACCACTCTCAATCCCGGCATTGATTTGACCGTAATCCGCGCCAACACGTGGTGTGAACTTTATAGAGTCCACTGAGAAGTCTCGTGACAACGTATTTCTAAAGTACCAGCCGTCAGAGGCCGAAAGACTATTTTTGTCTAACCCTCGAATAGCGCTGTTGTCCGAAATGCCAAACCACTCCACACCTGGTAAGTGGTGCTCTGAGTACTGACCAACGAGCTTGTTTCGATATAGGTAGGTATTTTCCAAAAAGTTGAAGTAATAATAGGTCGATATGTTGCCACGTAGTTTAGTGAAGACGTTGCTTACGGCATCACTCTGTGTCTGGGCGTTCAATAGTGAGGTACCGCGATCGATACCCACACCTGCACTAAACACACCAGATGTCAAAACTCTAAAATGGCTATAATCGATAGAAAAAACAGCCAGATCTTGTGAACTTATATTGAGTTGTAACGTCTCGAGGAAGTTTTTGGCTTGTTTGTAGTTAAACTGTCCGCTGAGAGTATTAATGGTATTTCCATCTCTGCTCAGTGTTTTGTCGGCCCTGATGCCGATGTTGGAAGACCAACCGTGTGCGTTTAAAACAGTGTTTGTTTGAGTTTCTGAAGAATAGGTTGAGTAGAAACCAAAAGCACTGTATGTCCAATATCCGTATGGGATAGAGTAAAGTGTTGATACAGAACGGCTGTAAACGTCCGGATTAGAACCTAGGGTTGTAGAACCACTTAACATGACATAATCCGATAGACCAAAAGGGCTTGAATATACTGTCATTGCTCTCAGTACTTCTCGACCTGTGCTCTTTTGTCCATGGTTATCAATACTTGCATTACCTGACCACCGGGGAAGCTCGGGGTTTGACAACTGAATGACACTCCCTCCGCGGTATTCTCCGGGAAGAAGTCGCATAGAGACCTTATTACTCGGTAAACGGTTAGCTTGGTCGATACCTTGCTCTAAATCTTTTAGATTTAATGGGTTACCGACACCATTTGGAAACAACAAATCTACATTGATCGTTTCCGAATCACCGACAATAGCTTCAATTTCGCCTTCGATAACATCCAATCCGAGTTCACCGTAAATTCCCGGTTGAATAAGTACGATACGAGCCGTAACAAAACCTTTTGAAATGTATAACCCAGTGATCTCTCTGATCAGCTGATTCACGTCTTCGGGGAGGATACAACTATCGTTAATCGGCGTTAGTTTTTCAAAATCTTTAGGTGATAGTAGGGAGGTATCAGTGATATAAACTCCACTTATCGGCAGACATTGATGAGTTTCCTTAAGAACAGGGTTTCCTTCGGCCTCAACTTCTTTTACTTCAGGAGTATCAACACTCTGAGTTGGCTTTGGCTGCAGTTGCTTGTTTATCCTGCGTTGGTTTTCTTGTAATGCTTGGCGGTTAGTCTTCTCTATTGCTTGGCGATTAGCCTGCTCTATTTGACTGATATTGACATCATTAGCATGGCTCTGAGTTGCTGTTGAGGCAGCAATAGCAGTGACACAGACAACTTGCAAATGGGCTATAAAGGAACGCTTTAGCATACAACACCTTGTAATTAATGGAACTGAACCCCCAAAAAATACGGGGATTTATTGATAGTAACTATTAGAGGAGTCCCTAATTGATAAGTTACATTAATTGCAAAGTTATCACATGTTTTATTAATGTAAAACAAAATTGTAAGAATTTATTGTTCTCAAATTGGGAACAATCATGTGATATATGTCATGTTAATTATCTATTTAAGTAACATTGATATCTTTTATGATTTTAAAGTACTGAATTCCATATACATAAACTGTTACATTTGTTAATTAGAGTTGTTGCTCTACTTAGGGTGAGGCGGTTCTTTGAACAGATTTTTGGGATGTTTTTTTTTATGATTGCTCAAAAAACAGTCAGATGAGAGTGGTTTTTCATCATTTTTTTGTTAAATTTTTGTGACGGGAAGTATGTTGGTTAATGAGAGCTGGTTCAAAATTTAAGCTGAAAATTTTCAATAGAGGTATGGCTTGAATTCAACAAGATTTTTCAACGTTGCCCGTGCCTAGCTGAAGCTTCTCGATAAGTATATGCCCATTACCTTTGAGATAAAAAGTAGCGCTATATTTTACTGACGCGGTCGTCGTTCGTCTGTTGTAATATTGTAGCCCTCATTTAAGTGTTATCGTAGGTAGTTATTATTTTGATAAGGGGTTGATTTGTCATATTAGCTTACCTCAGCAAATACTTTGATATTCAATATTTATTTACTTTTTATCATTGGGTTTACCAAAAACTACGTGTATCCGCTCACTAAAAGTCAAATTTTTATTACGGATTTCTTTCAACATAACAAGCCACTCTTGAAAAGTCACCGTGATAGGGTTGTAGCTATTAACTGGATTGGGGATACCATAGCGCACTGTCTCTCGTTCAGGTTCAAATGTTCCAAAGATTTTATCCCAGATAATTAATACACCCGCGAAGTTCTTATCAATATATTGTGGGTTTCGACCATGATGTACCCTATGATGGGAAGGAGTATTAAGGAAATGTTCAAAAATACCTAGCGAGCGAATCCATTGAGTATGGACGAAGAACTGAAGACCTAGATTGAGTAGCACTGCAAAAATAACCCATTTAGGTTCAAAACCAATGATCACTAAAGGCAACCAGAACAACCACATCCCGGCTAGAGGATACATTAAACTCTGGCGAAATGCGGTGCTGAAATTCATTCTCCCTGAACTATGATGCGTGACGTGTGCAGCCCACATCCAACGGATTTGATGGCTTGCACGATGAAACCAATAGTAAAAAAAGTCTTGCAAGATGAGTAAACAGATAAAACTCGTTATACTCAACTTAATATCGAATAAGCGCCAGTCGAACAGCCACAGGTAGAGTTTGGTGATTAATAGGCCGGTTAACAAATCGGTCATCTGATGCATGCCGGCTAAACAAAAGTTACACACCACCTCTGCAACTTTGTAGTCTGAATTTCGTGGAAGCTTACCCCGTCTCTGTCCTATCAAATACTCAGCAGCCATGAGTATGCAAAATATTGGGGCCAGTAGTAATAGGAGTAATTCTGGATGGTTGAGTACCTGATCTAAGTTTTTCATTGCAGATCTCCTTTCTTGATGGCGTTGCGCTGAATGCTACCACTTGGCATAGTGGTCTTCAGTCAATCCCCATACTCCGTCGATACAATGTTTTTGGCCTTGTTGGTCAAAAATAAAGCCGTCGAACTGTCCGATAAACTGGCGGAAGTTGCTTTTGAGCAACCATAAATTGACTTTCTCGCTGCGTTTTTTGTGCGGCTTGAAAGTGAGATTGATATCGCCCTGTAAAGAGCTTATTGCCCATGCATCGTCGGGTTTTTCTCGCTTTATTCTGAACATGACGGGACTGACAGCATGTTTATGTCCATTCACCCAAAGCGTATTTTCTGTTGTGCCCGTTTCATTGACACCAGATGAAATATTTAAGCCCAAAGTGCAAGAATCATTACAGCTATTGATATTCGCCCATTGCCAATTAGTTTCTCGTCTCATATAGCCTGATGAAAAGTCGTAACTTGCTAGTGCTCCATTGAGGTCTACGAGTTTATCTGCGACAGTAATTTGTCCTTCTATCTTGAGCGTGTTGTGTTTTTGGGTATAGGTCCACCCTGAATATCCGGTCGGTGTACATAAAGCTAAAGGTGCACTGTTTTTAATCGGACTAAGAAAGGCATCTATTTTGATCGATGGGTGAGACACTTTTACACGCCAATGTCCATCTTGGATGTGAAATTGTAAGTTTGATTTATTGATTTCAGTTAGGCCGGAGAACGGAGATTTGGATGTTTTTCTATCAAACCATAATGGTCGAAGCGTTTTAATATCGATTAACGTATTGCTTTCTTTATCGTAAACATAAATAAAAGAAGAGGATAAGTAGCGTATATCGGCAATCGCCAAGCCAATAATATTGTTTTTAGTTACAATGCTGACGAATTGAAATTGTTTAAAATCAAAGTATTTTCTAAATCTTGATGCTGGTTTATCCATACATGTTTTGTAGAAAAACTTTTCGTCACTGATTGTATGGGGAATATTATCAAAGTGCCCAAAAATTGGCATGCCCTGATGGTTGATTAAATCTTTGGGTGCAAGTCTGATCTTATCCATGTATCAACTCATTTGATTAGATATGCAATAATATTGGCGGCTTTTTATTTTTATTGTTAGGTCATTTGGGGCCAAAAAGAACGTAAAGATCACGTTTTAATATTACGGAGCACAATATTCTGCTTAGACCTCGACCTAACACCACGAGCGAGTAGTGGCGTAAAATGAAAGGACATACCATATGGCACTTGATTCTGATGTATGGAAACTGATAGCTCAATATCAACCAAATGATTCTCGCCATCAGTTGGGAACTATGGATATTGATTTGTGTAAACGGTGCATGGAGGACGGTTCTATCGATCTGAGGCTTGATGCCTCAGCGTTGTTTCCAAGTAAATACACTGGCCATGATAAAATGACTTATGCAGACAAGCTGTTCTTTTTTAGGCGTTTTATAGAAGTTGTACCAACCACAGGTGTAGGTTTGTTGGTCGGTAGCAAAGCAACGTTGAGCGATTTCGGAATATTGGGTTACGCGATCATCAATAGTAGGAGTACAGAGGAAGCGGTGATAACAGGGTTTAAATACCTCAACCTCAATGGACCAATATTCACAGTGAAACTGTTTAAGTCAAAAAATGTGACCATGTTAGTTGCTGAGAATGTACTGCAAGTTGATGATATTTTGCCTTTCTGTTGTGAGTATTTTTTGAGTGCGCTTTGTTCACTTTGCGATGAGCTTTCAGGAGAACCTCTCGATATAAAATGTCTGTCATTTCCCTACAGCAAGCCTTTATACGCCAGTAAATATATGGCGAGTTTCAATTGTGGAGACGTGAGGTTTGACCAACCAAAACTTATTATGCAGTTTTGTACTTCGTTTTTTTCTCGCTCTTTGAAACAAAGTTATGTGTCAGTGGTAGATAACTACCTTTATCAGTGTGACCGAATTCTACAGTCTTTACAGTCGCCTTATACGCTCCCGAATCAAATCAAATCCATGCTATATCAGCATGTTGGGTATTTTCCATCTTTTGAGTATTTTGCTACGCAGTTTGGCTGTTCAACCAGAACATTAAGAAGGCAATTGGTACAATGTGGTACCGACTATCAATCTTTACTCAGCGAAGTACGTGGCGACATTGCTAAAGAATACCTTCTGGGTACGAACCTTACGATTGAGGAAATTGCCTTGCGGCTCGGCTACTGTGATGGGTCTAGTTTTCGGCGTAAGTTTAAGCGGTTGTCTGGGTATACGCCTAGAGCGTATCGATATGTGGGGAAAGGGCTGAGGTAGGTAATGTCTTGTATACCCAAGTAACCTCAAGATGCTAGGTTCAGCGAGAATAGCTTGCTTGACAGGCAAGGCAACGATTTGAAAATCTAGTCATCTGAATT
>NZ_AEIU01000051.1 GCF_000165125.1 Vibrio caribbeanicus ATCC BAA-2122
TGTAAAGCAAGACAACTCGCCCTTTGGGAGCGTGCCACAGTGCCGATTTCATTGTCAAACAACTTGGTAAGAGTTCACTATTACGCTGCGTTATTTTCCTTGAATTCAACACGGTGGCATCGCTCTGAATCCTGCATTTTGAAGTCACTTGGGTATAAATGGATTCACCCACAACTCAATAGAGTTGTGGGTCCTTAAACCTATTCTTTATTCAAGGTTTACTTACTGAGATTGTAAAATCAAAATGGCATTTGACGGTAGAGATCTACCACTGTAATTTCACTCCTTAGAAATTGGCGTGCTAAATCTGGTGCTTGATTCAGGTAGTGTGCAGTCGGACTCAATCTGAATTGCATCGTCATTTTTTCGTGTGGTTCAAGAGGTAGGCTTTCTAGTTCATCGTCGACTTTGTCAACGAAAGCTTGTTGCTCTATAGGAGACATAGGCCCGTCTTGGTCGACGTCAATTGAGGGAGATTCAAGTGTTTCTATTGATGCCGTCTCGATACTTGATGAAGAAGCGAGTGTTTCTATTGATGCTGTCTCAATGCTTGAAGAGCTCAATGTTTCAATTGACGCAGTTTCAATACTTGATGAAGTGCTACTGGCGATAGATGCCGTTAAACTATTTACTGATGTTACCGAATTTGCTCTTGGTATAACGCTTGTCCCGCCAAGTGCCTGATAGGGGATCCTTGGCTTGGCAATATTCGTCGCTATTCTCGATAAACTCATTGATGCTCCACCAAATGCAGGAGCGCTAAATATAGCGCTTAGCCACATAAATGGGTCACTCACAAATTCTTTGGTTGGCCGATTGAAAAATGCGTTAAATCTCTGATTTGGGGTTGGTGGTGGACTAGCTTGAATGAACGCGTAGCGCAAGTCGTCATTCATGCTTGTTGGGTCGGGCACTCTTTCAGCATCTATGTAATCAAAATCAGACAAAAGCAAATTGGTTCTTTTTATGACCTCTGCCTCTGAGGTTCCGAATTGTGCGGCAGCGTGGACGACTTCATGTGTAATAAGGCGCTGAAGCGTAAATTCGCTCTCAAGTTGAGCTACGGTAGTATAAGGCATCCCTAATTCGAGTAGGTTTATTTGAATCCACTTTTCCTCAAAGTCAACATAACTACCTTTGTTATCCTGAAGTGTAGTCAAATTGATGGTATAGCCGTTGTCTGCACTCTGTAGGAAGTGTCTTACATCCTCATCTGTATTGTTGTAGGCTAATTTTCTTAATACGTCATACGCTTGAGATAAAACCTCATACTCATTGTTAGAGCCGTTTTTCACTCGGTTAACCGAAGCCCCCGGAGCAAATTGCTCTCCTTTTTTTCTATCAATAATCTTAAAAACGGTACGAGAATTAACACTCGGTAAATAGGCTTCAAGAAAATATTCCTCTGGACATTGAGTGAGCCAACTTTGGTATTGGTTATTATCTACACTGGTGTAATCGATACCGTATTTCCCCTCACTATTTAAATATAGAATTGGATGAAAACCTATATTGAGTTGCGTACTTTCTCCTGCGATGTGAAAGACATCATATTGGTTTGGGTGAACGCATATTGGGTTAACTGTGTGTAAATTTTCAATGCTTTCAGATTCTGGCTGGGCGAAACAGTTTTGACTAAAATACGTTAATTGTGTCAGTGATATTATTATTAGTTTATTTTTCATAATTAATCTATAGTTTTAAAAAATTTAAAGTGATATTTTCTTATTGATTGGGATTTGATTTAATTACTGATATTTGTGTTTTTATTGCCATTGTTATTCTTATGTCATTATTTTAAGGTACATTGCTTCCTGGTTTTTTTGCAAGAGATTTCATTTATTTCATCAATTTAATTTTTTATCTAATGAGTATGTTTCATTTTGTTTTAATATGTTTTTTTATATTAATGCTGGTGGGTTTTTTTGTGTCTATATTTAATTGGTTTTTAAATTAATCCGTCATTTTAAAATTTAACCATAAAATAATCATTATCTTATTGAAAAGGTATTCTCGTATTTTAATCTTTTAGTTTGACAATAAAAATATTATTAATGATTATATTTTTAGGTTTACATACAATTCAATGCTCAGACCAGATGTTTTTCGATAGTAATAGCCGCCCCGTTGTTTTGGTTATGACAGATATAATCATCGGTACTTTTGGTTCAGGCTTATCGTTTATTTATCGCGATGGTGATTGGCTGTAAGAATCGCAAGATGATTGGGATGATCGCTTCTTTGTTCACTCGACGCTTTCACTTGATCCCCATGCACCAATGTTTTCACGCTAAACGGGCAGATTTAAATTAATTGAAGTTGGGAACATAAAAGAAACATCAAAGGTGTGTATTCATCCGTTCAGTCTAAAACTGCACGAATATTTCATTTCTATAGATGCTGCTTTAACCGAGTAAGCTTTTGCGCAATTTTGACTCGCATGTTGAATTAAGTAATTATCAACAAGCAAAAGCATAAATGCCTTGCCTGTCAAGCAAGTCATTCTCGCTGAACCTAGCATCTTGAGGTTACTTGGGTATGTACAATGTCGGATAGACCTGTACCGCGATCGAATAGTTATACCGGGTAGGTTTCCTGATAAGAAAAAGGTAGTTATTTTGTCACTCTGACAAATTAACTCCGTCTCTTAGCATAAAGTTCGAGTCTATGAAAAACGATTTCATAGCCTAGCTCTTTCGCTATTTTTTCTTGAATGGTCTCTATTTCGTCAGAGACAAACTCGATCACCTCACCAGTTTCGATATCAATTAAATGATCGTGGTGCGGTTTATTGGCGAGCTCAAAGCTGGTATTTGAGCCTTCAAATTCATTTTTAATTACGGCGCCGCATTCGACTAAAACGGTGACAGTACGATAAACGGTAGCAAGAGAAACGTGACTCATTAACTTGTTCGCTCTTCGATACAAGGTTTCAACAGTCGGATGGTCATCGGAGCCTGCTAACGCAGCTAAAATGGCCGTTCGCTGCTGAGTAATACGTATTCCCTCAGTTCGTAGGGCCTGTTCGAGGTATTTGATCTGTATCGTCTTATCAATATTGCTTTTTTTTTGTTTCGTTGCCATAAATCATCTGTTTTTAGCGTATTTTATTGTTGCAAATAACAATTGGTTGTTTTAACGTTACTGCAAATGAGAATCAATCTCAAGACTGTGTCAATAATAATGCTCGTTTCACTCCCACAGAGTGAACGCAGCTCAAATTTTTCAAGGAGAAATGTATGACTAGGTTTAAGCTGGCAGCGGTATCTTCCGCTCTTTTGTTTGCACTTTCACCTATTGCAAATGCCAGCGATGAGAAGATGAAGGTTGTGACTACATTTACCGTCTTAGCTGATATGGCTGCGAATGTTGCCGGTGAAGCTGCAGACGTCGTCTCTGTTACTAAGCCTGGCGCCGAGATCCATGGGTATGAGCCGACACCGAAAGACATTGTTAGAGCATCAGATGCGGATCTGATTCTATGGAATGGGATGAACTTGGAATTATGGTTTGAACAGTTCTTATCCAATCTAAAAGATGTACCTGCTGTAACCCTGACGGACGGTATAGAACCGATCCCTATTACTTCAGGTGCTTATAAAGGAAGACCCAATCCCCATGCTTGGATGGGGCTGGATAATGCGCTTATCTACATCGATAATATTGTTAAGGCTTTTATTGAACAGGACCCTGACAACGCAGCTATTTATATAGAAAATGCTAAAACATATAAAGAAAAGTTACGAGCAACCATTGGACCATTGAGGGATCAAATTGCAAGTATACCAGCTGCAGATCGTTGGTTGGTGACGTGTGAGGGTGCATTCAGCTATCTGGCGAAAGACTTTGGACTCAAAGAACTCTACCTCTGGCCGATGAATGCTGATCAAGTGGGAACACCTCAGCAAGTACGCTCTGTGATTGATGGAGTTAATAAAAATCACATCCCCGTGGTATTCTGTGAGTCGACTGTAAATACATCGCCAGCGAAGCAAGTTGCAAGGGAAACAGGAGCAAAATACGGTGGGGAACTCTTTGTTGATTCTCTTTCTACTACCGATGGGCCCGTACCAACGTATTTAGATTTATTAACAGTGACATCCGAAACCGTGGCAAAGGGCCTAAATTCGGCAAAGTAATTGAAGTAAGGCTGTAACAGGCCAGATAGGAATCATTCCTCAACTAGATTTTTTGGAGCCAAACGTCTGTGATGAACGAAAGAAACTTGGGAATATCAGCGAGCGATGTGACAGTAACGTATCGCAACGGACACACAGCCTTGTATGATGCAAGCTTCTCGGTACCACCGGGTTCGGTGACGGCTTTGGTTGGCGTTAATGGAGCAGGTAAGTCGACTTTGTTCAAAGCGATTATGGGTTTCGTTCCCATGGCGCAGGGGGATATTACTATAATGGGAGATAGTGTTAAGAAAGCACTTAAAAATAATACTGTTTCCTACGTTCCTCAATCTGAAGAGATAGATTGGAGCTTTCCTATTTTAGTTGAAGAAGTTGTGATGATGGGACGTTACGGTCACATGGGCTGGTTGCGTAAGCCCAAACAGTCCGACTATGCGGCGGTTGACCAAGCTCTAGAGCGCGTAAATATGACGGAATACCGCAAGCGTCAAATTGGTGAGCTATCCGGAGGCCAAAAAAAGCGAGTTTTCCTTGCTAGAGCCTTGGCTCAGGAAGCTAAAGTAATTCTACTCGATGAACCTTTTACTGGCGTTGATGTTCAGACTGAGCACCAAATTATCGCCCTCCTCAAATCGTTGCGGGAGGAGGGGCACGTTATGTTGGTATCGACTCACAATCTAGGCTCAGTGCCTGAGTTCTGCGACAGAACTATTATGGTCAACAAAACCGTTATTGCTTCTGGCCCAATTGAAACTACTTATACTCAGCAAAATCTGCAACGTGTGTTTGGCGGTGTGTTACGGCACCTTACTCTTGGTGGAGATACGTTACACCATGATGAAGACTCAAGAGAACTTATCATACTTACCGATGACGAACGTCCTTTTGTTCAATACGGAGGTAAGGCCGTAACAACGAAAGAAAGGGATTCTGGCAATGACTGAGTTATTGTTACAACCCTTCAGCTACGGCTACATGAACAGTGCCATGTGGGTATCCGCACTCGTCGGTGGAGTCTGTGCTTTTTTATCGTCATACTTGATGTTAAAAGGCTGGTCACTGATTGGAGATGCATTGGGGCACTCTGTTGTTCCAGGCGTTGCCCTTGCGTATATGATAGGGCTTCCTTTTGCGTTCGGTGCATTTATCTCAGGTGGTATTGCTGCTGCAAGTATGTTGTTTCTTTCAGAACGTTCAGGGTTGAAAATTGATGTGATAATAGGACTAGTATTCACTTCCTTTTTTGCGCTAGGTCTATTTCTTATTTCAGTCAATCCGATATCTGTGAGCGTCCAAACTATTACCATGGGTAACATTTTAGCGATTACACCTGAAGATACCATACAGCTCGCTTTAATAGGTTGTATCACACTGATTGTATTGCTCGCAAAATGGAAAGATCTCATGGTAACTTTTTTTGATGAGAGTCATGCGCGTTCGATCGGTCTGAATCCTCCTCTTTTGAAGGTGATCTTCTTTACTTTACTATCAGCATCTGTTGTTGCCGCAATGCAAACAGTTGGAGCATTATTGGTTATAGCTATGGTTGTCACTCCCGGCGCAACAGCATATCTTCTGTGCGATAGGTTTCCAGTGTTAATCATAGTGTCAGTTTTAGTGGGTAGCATAACAAGCTTTTTGGGTGCTTATATTAGCTTTTTCTTAGACGGTGCAACAGGTGGCATTATTATCTGTCTACAGACACTCATTTTTATGATCGCTTTCTTCTTTGCACCTAAACATGGTTATTTTGCCGCAAAAAGGCGTGCGAAAAAAGCGCTCAACGAATATCGACACGATAGCCAATCAAGTAACGACAAAACGTCAACCGTTGAGGAGTGCTAACAATGGATATTTTGCAACCATTTCAGTTTCCATTTATGCAGAACGCTTTTTTGATTTGCTTGATTGTTGCACTACCTACGGCTCTACTATCTTGCTTTTTGGTTATGAAAGGGTGGGCGTTAATGGGTGATGCTGTAAGCCACGCAGTTCTCCCAGGAATTGTTGTCGCGTATGTACTAGGTTTACCTTTGTTACTAGGAGCATTTATTGCTGGGATGCTGTGTAGTGTTTTGACAGGTTTCTTGTCTGAAAATTCAAGGATAAAACAAGATACGATCATGGGAGTGGTGTTTTCGGGGATGTTCGCGTTTGGGATAGTACTTTACGTAGCATTAGACACCAATGCACATCTTGACCATATATTATTCGGTAATATGCTTGGTGTTGATCTCCATGAAATTACCACATCAGCAATTATTTCTTTTGTGGTTGTATCCGGGATAACCCTATTTTGGAAAGATTTTTTACTTCATTCATTTGATGAAGTACAAGCAAGAGTAAGCGGGCTAAACGTCACTGTACTTCACTATACGATACTCACTTTTCTCTCCCTAACCATAGTCGCAACGCTGAATGCTATTGGTCTTATTTTGGCAATCAGTTTACTTATCGCTCCTGGCGCAATCGCCTTTTTATTGGTAAGAAAATTTTCCAATATGCTTTGGGTTGCTTGTATTATTAATCTAGCCACTATGCTGATTGGCGTTTATATTAGTTTCCATATTGATAGTGCTCCAGCCCCAACGATCGTATTAATCCAAAGCACACTATTTATTATTGCTTTGATACGAAGGTTATTGATAACTAAAAGACAGACAGGTGTAGTGAAAGCCTTTGAATCAAAATCAGTTTAAGTATATGCCCAACGAGCTACTCGAGCGTGTCGTTTAGCTCTAAATCCACATAAGCTTATTTCTTGAAGTTACTCGGAAGTGTCAGGCATCAAAAATGACAATAGTAATACTTAAACCCCTTATCTTACCTCATCTCAATATATCATATTTAAATAATTAACCCTTTAAAATATATTATATTAAATATAATCCATACTAGTGTTTAATTTATGGATTGATATTAATAATAAATATCATTAACGTATGATTATCAATCACAACTGAATAGTTAAATTTATTGTAATGATTGGGAAGCCAGAAAATAAATTATATTAAATATTAGTGTTGAACTTATAGACATGATTAAATAATAATAGATAATGTTCATATAAAAATTACACTTACATATTTATTTATAATTATTTTTTCATGGACTTATACTTCATGTTTATTTTCATATTTAGGTTTTGATTATAATCCTGTTTTAGATTAGAGGACTATTATCTAGCATTGCCACATTTGGCTAATGGAATGAAGTGATTATTATCAATTTTAATAATATAAAAGAGAGAGGAAGAAATCGTGCAATACGATGATGCTGCAGTTATAAAGTCAGGTATCCCAAAAGCGCATGCTACTGTATTTCAGCAAGTGGCGAATGAGTGTGATACGATTATTATTTCAAGATCAGTTGGTAAATATGCCACTCAGCTTATTGAAGAAAGTTATGCAACGAAAGGATTTCATGTAAAAACTAAATCATGTAACTGGGGACCAATGGCAGGCTTTGTTCTTGCCGACCCTCGCTTTTCAAAGAATGGGGCAGATAGAAATGCTCAAGACAGCCAATATAAAAGTACAATGAGTGCAATCATTAACCATGGAGCCACACTAAAGGGGCTCTATATTACAGAGAACAGGCGCAGTGCACTTCCTCTTTTATTTCAGGGTGATGCAACTACGAGTTACAGTGAAACCTATGTCTGTAATGGTGAACGTTTAATCACAGCTAGAAAAAACGATACCATATTAGAATTTGTGCTCAAGCGTCAATATAATGTGCCTGGGGCAGGTTCCATCCCCCTTTGGGCTGTGTGTTATCGTGACAATAAAAAACTTCCGGCTAAAAGGTTTCTTGGAGCAGTTGTCGAGACAACAAATTTTGGTGTTCTAAATCAGGTAATGGGGCTTACCGACCCAAGAGGGCATAAACCCACCATGGCGACATATCGCGGAGTTATGACTGGAGACTATGATTTGTGGGGATGCTTTCCTAAAGTTTCTGTTTATGAACCTGAGGGGCTGGATGCACGAATGGTCCCTAATTCAAACTCCCAATTGTTTAACTACAAGATGTTTAATCGGTTTGAAGATAAGCATAGGGGTAACATTACTCAACGTATACAGACAATACGTCTCTCACTCAATAATAAGTTTAAACATACAGGCTATCGCGGTGGGGACTTGGTTCACCACAGTGATGAGGCAGGAAGACCAATGGTTGATAATATAGAATACGATTCGATTGCATTCATCCCAAACCAACCAATCATGTATTTTGAGAATCGGTTAGACTACGACGCATTTATTTCACGCTCGAGAAAACTGGGTTATCAAACAATTCTCAACGCTTGGTGGCACCTCATCAGCGCTGTTGGTGAGGAAAGGTTTAGGAATGATATTCTTGATGCACGGAAAGGTCACGTCAATGCTCTTGGCTTCATCAAAGAGAGAGCTCACCCCCTTCTTCAAAGAAACAACGCTGTGTGATAAAAATTAAACTAGGGCTTAATGCCCTAGTTTAATTTTTGTAAAATTGAGTAGGGTTATAACCATAAGATCAGCTACTTTTTGATCTTAGTGGCTTTATATGATTTGTATGAAAACAAAACGATGCTTTAACTTACTGCTTTATATAATTCTTCTTTTATTAGAAGCTTTGTTACATTGAGATCCTGTTCAAAATTATTTAATTATTTACAAATAGAAAGTAAATTTTCTTCAAAATTAATAGAGAGTACTAATTTGTATTATTAGCAGAGTATAGTTAATTTAAAAATCGAGAAGACACTCATTATTGTTAAAAATTTATGTTTCACTTTGATATTGGTCTCATAAAATCAATTAAATCATAAAAATTATTTTGCACCTAAAATTAATTTAAAACCAATATTATCAATTACTTAAAATTGAATAATTACTTCAATTTTATTTATTTTCTCTAATAAACAATAGTTTACCCATTTATTGATAAATATATTTAAAGAGTGTAACTAATTGTAAGCACTATTTTGTGCGGTTTAAATATGAAGTTAATAAGTGTTTATTGTTATTCACATGTTAGCCATATCATGGTTAATGAATATAATTCTTTAGGGATAATATAATGAAAAATTTTTCAATTAGGACGTTAATTTTTTTCCATACTCTTGCTATGGGAACACTTTCTTTTCCAGCTTCGGCTAATATTAATTCTGGAACTGTTTTAGATAATTCTCACTCAGCGAAAGTTCATGATCTTGTTGGTAATTTTCGACAGACAAGACATGCATCTGGATATTTGACCTATACCGGGGGACAGATATTAGGTAATACAGATAACGAATTTACACTACAGGTTGGGCCCCACGATACAAGCATTGGTACTGTGATAGGGACTTCAAATTTGTCATTCAATCCACAGGAAATCGACTGTGTCCGAGGGTTGCATTTGTCATTAACAGTCAATGAAACTACGCCTTTTTCGATAAGTCCGACTTGTGAGGCTCTTTTAAAAACCGACCTTAAACGCACGTTTTCACATACAGTTGCAACGCTTGAGGTGCCGATCTCCGAAGTACCTATTGATCCTGCCGGTGTGTTTAAACTGGGTGTGAAGGTAGGTGCTGTATTGAAAACCGGAGCAGACTTCGCTGCGGGTTTGGAAGTGGGAGGGTTTGACAAGCCGAATAACCCAATAGAAATCAACGGGAATCGCCGACCTGACTTTGTTTACGCTTCTGTTAGGCCTTTTGTTTCTGGTGATGCAACGGCCAAAGGTTACGCCATGCTTAACTCTATCGTTAAGACTGTAGAAAAAGGAGTGAAAGGTAAAATTAACTTAATCAATGCTGGAACAAAAGCACACGCTGAAGCGGGAATAACATACCGAGAGGGCAGCTCTGAGGATTTCCAATATTATACACGCCTTAAGTGGGACGCTAGTGCTAAGGGCGGAGATGGTGAAATAGGCTTGTACTGTAAGGTAAAAGCATTTGGAATTGCAGATATTTTCAATGCAGAGACATCGCTCGTCAGTTGGTCTCCAATTTGGGAGCTTGAGCATACGATTTACGACAAGAAAACTTACATTTAAAGCCTAATTGGCACGAGCAAACTACTCGTTGCTGTCTATTGGGGTAGTAGTTGTTAATGTATTTACTTGGAACTTTACATGAAACCAATCATTTTATTATTAGCTCTAATTTTTATTAGTACATCGGCATTTATGGCTTTTCAACAAAATAATAAGTGGGAAACCTCAATAGACATACCGATAAAGGTAATTAAGGAAAATGAAGAATTGTACTCGACCAGTGAAATGACCAACAATTCGCAAGCTATTCAGCCCGCAACTATTCATCGTTATCGAGTGATTATTACAACGACAATGGGAAATGCCAAAACTCAATTGGGCGAGGTAGTATATCGATTTAACTTGGCACTGAAACCGACCAATGATCATTCAGGTGTCTACCTAGGTCAGGCCTATGGTATCCAATGGGGATCCAATTCATTCGGAGGAAACCGCCTTAAATTTCTACCGTTTACCGTAAAGTTTTTAGACGGTTCTTTCGAGGATGTTGATTTATTGGGATTGGATGCTGCTCATCCTATGACAATTATTAACTCAATATTTACGCAGTTTTCTTACTTTTTAGGTCATAAAACATTACAGTTAGCTGATGGAAAGCATCGTTTTCATTTTGTAAGAAAAGATGCATTTACCTTTGAAAGAGAATGGCTTGGTCCTGTTATTGAGCCAAAAAATTACCAAGTTGTAAAACAACAAGAACTGTGGAAATTGAATCACGATACTTATGGGTTCCCAGTAACATTGGCATATACTCATACCCGAACTTTTGATTATCAAAACCAAGAACTGACGGTTATTCAACAAACTAACATTTTACCCATATCCGATAAAACGACGATCAATTGGTCTATGAATAAATATAGGACTAACACTAATCAATATTTGAAGGAGCTAGTAACTGAAAATACCAACAAGATTGGTGAAGTAAATGAAGCTAATTTCAGAGAGCAATTCAAGCTATATTCAGATTCACCTAGTTTAGACAACGCAAATAATGTCGGAATTTATATTGTCCAACAAGGTATTAATATGGTGAAAAATCTAATTGAAAACGGCGGTCTAACTGATCATCAGCAATCACTTTTAATTTTTGCGTTAGAACGATCACAGGTTCCTGAGGGTGAGTATATTCTTTCTCAATTGATAGAAGACGACTCATTAGACGAGCAAAATCGACTACGTGCAATCATGTCGATATCAAAAATGGGGGAGGTGAACTCGGCCCAAGCTCTAGAGACCCTAAAAACCGCAAATAATATGGGTAACCAAATTATTTCAGAAACAGCATTGATTAATATCGGTATTTTAGGAAGCCAATCGGAAGCTTTAAAAACTGATGTCTCGATATATCTAAGCGAAAAATTACAATCAAGAGAAAGCCCTTACCTGACATTAATTTCTATCGATAATTTAAAAGATGGCTCGTTGGATGATCAAGTTTCCGACTATCTTCAAAGTGAAAATTTTGATGAACGTATGATTGCTGCAAGAGTGTTATCAAGAAACCCAGAAATGCAACCGTTGCTTAATGAGCAACTTTTAAAAGACAGCAACCCGAACGTAGTACGCGAAATTTTGAAAGTCTATTTATCAGAGCCAGGTATGCAGTTATTTGACTCGAGCTATCAAGACCGGCTTCGTAAGCGTATTATGGAGGAAAGCCTCTCCACGCCAACAAAAGAGATGCTTTTTGAATATTTACTCGCAGGGTCCTCTAATGAACTTGAATACAGAGATGTAGCAGAAAATCTGTACCAAGAGGAAGGATTATCTGAATCCACAAAAGAGAAACTTAAAAGGCTTCTTCTTCAATAAAATTACTTCACTTACACAGATACAAGAAACAATTATATCTACTTACCTCAGTATAACGATATGTATTTTGAGTTTATAGCATTGACTACAAATGGGCGTGTCAATTTTTAAGAGGTTTCTTATAACGAATTTCTCCCCTTGTGATCGAAATTAACGCTTTACTAAAGACTTGCAGTAATCATCAAATTTTACATAGATTATATGTGTTAGAGTGTATATAGAATGAAGCGTTAGTCCGAAATTAATTTGAATAATGATGGAAACCTATTTAATCAACATCGAATCATAAGTGTTGTCTATAGCGAGTTTAAGTCGATTTATTTGGAAAGTTGCTGACCAAAGGCAGCATTCATGACGCTCAATAGCTACGAACGAAAAAAACCAACCCAATTATAAAAGAATCACTATGCGCAAACTTATTGCCTATCATTATTTAGTTTTCTTCATTGCTCTTACAATAAGTTTTGCCTCTTTAGCCAATGATAACAACTGTAGACAGGCGCCAGCAGGGCTATGCGTTGTTTACCTGAATACCGATAATAGCTATGTCAACGTGTGGTTTGATGATGAGATTATGGTTGATATTTTGGTGGTTGGCTATGATGTAAGCTCATGGCGCAGTTGGTTTCTGATTAGAACTAGGAGGGCCTCTTTTTACTCTTTTCAAATTGCAAATTTAGCTGACTATGACGATAGCCAGAATGAAAGTGTTTGGTTTACAGCATATCGATCTCATGGGGCCGAATGTTGGTATAGGGCCGAGAGAGTATATTTTTATGACCGTTGGGATGGTGCAGACCGTCTCGTAGTACTGAATGATTTCCCAAACAGTGAGGCTTATCATATAGATGTAGATATGATGGTTAGCAGAGTTAACGAAAAGTCACCGTTTATTGACCATGATGGGCAATCGATAACTTTTTGTGGGGAAGCTTTTCACTAACCCAAATGGTTGAATTTGGTTGCTTGAGTCTTTCTATGTTTGTTGCTCTATCGTATACAGCTCGGATTGTGGCTGTTATCGGATGGAATACGTTCTTATGTGTCAGTTATGAAGAGTGCTCTTACCTATCTTTGCGTTATGTACCTGTTACAGAAATAAAATCCCCTTAGTCTGTAAGTGAGATTAATTATCAAAGAGTTTAGGGAATCTAATTAACTCATGCTTTATGTGAAATACTTTATACTTTGACTTGAGGTAAAATATTTCATGAAATATAAGTTTTTACTTTAGCAATCGTTACCTTTAGTATTAAATATCACTGTCAATAACACTGAAACACTCTGATACAATAATTTATCTTTGGTTATATATTTATAGTTGGGCTGGGAAAATTAATGTATTTATATGAAAGATTTATTGAAAAAATGAAAGTAAATTATAAATTCTTAATATTTTTCTATTTCTAAAAAATAATTTTAAAGAATGATAATCCGTTTTGTTTCAATATCTTATAGTGATGGTTTGATTGCCAAACCATCCGTCCTGTGAATGTTTCTTACAAATGAGACGAATCCTTGTGCTATTGTTCGAATCCTCAATAAACAGCCAGAATGTGGCGCAAAGGAAATTAAATTATGCTAACTAACTTATACGTTAAAACTTCTGTATTTTTGTCCCAGTTTAAAAATGACGAGCGCGGTGTTACTGCAATTGAATACGGTTTGATTGCTGTTGCGATGGCAGTATTAGTAACTACAGCAGTTGGTACCGAAGGATTTATAGGAAGATTAGAAACTGCATTTACATCTGTAGCTACAGCTATTGAAACAGCTGGCAATTAGTAATATTTGATTTAAATAATACTTAAATTATCTTACCAGGCCTTTGTATTT
The DNA here is from genome assembly GCF_000165125.1 of Vibrio caribbeanicus ATCC BAA-2122. GTDB lineage: Bacteria > Pseudomonadota > Gammaproteobacteria > Enterobacterales > Vibrionaceae > Vibrio > Vibrio caribbeanicus. The sequence goes on from NZ_AEIU01000051.1 coordinate 13,824, forward strand.
ACATTGGTCTGGTTGTTCTAATTTACATTATTTATTCTTTGATATTGCTTTTCTATTTTTACTAGGTGAAGAGTCCTAATTTTGAGTCTGGAAGTTTACTTTTTAGTTTTGGCATTTATATGTCTGTGTATATGTTTTTCTGATTATTTTTATCGAAAAATACATAATTCAGCTTTACTTATACTCCTAATTTTTCAAGTCTTTTTTTCACCATTAGATATCTACTTTACTAGCTTTGCTTTGGTACTAGGGATAGGGCTGATACTTTACGCTTTGATTTATATTGGAGCGAGCGATATCAAATATGCCTCTGTTATGTCACTTACGGTCGCTTTTGACGACATATTGTGGGCTTATATTACAACGTCTTTTGCTGGTGGTTTTTTAGCGGTTTTTTACTTTTTGTCTAGAAAGTTACTGAGCAAAAAACGGTTTAATCAAGAAGGGATTCCTTTTGGAATAGCAATAAGTATTGGATTCTATCTAATAATTTTGATTCAAAAATCACCAAGCATTTAAACCTCTGATAATAGGTAAACTATGAGAACTCCGCTGATTATATTTATTACGATTGTCGCTTTAATAGTAGGTGCTCTCGGTGTCGTTGACTTTTTAAACACTAAGGATAAACCTACAGTCATCACTGAAGTAGTCAGTCCAGAAGAAGATCAGTATGTCGCTGTATGGGTAACGATAAATTTCTATAACAGAGGTGATGAAGTTACATCGCAAGGAGTGGTTAAAAAACAGCTTCCACTTAACGAAGCCTTAAAGCTGGGCATACGAGAAGACGCGGAAATTAGTTTTTCACCTTCTGTCTTGCTTAACCGGAGCCTGAAAACGGGTGAAGTCGTATTGCCAGAATATCAAGTAGCTCCGAACCAACCTGGTTATGTTGATCTTTTGGTGTCCCCAGGAATGACTTTATATCCACTACAAATCAGTAACCGTAACCTAATTAAGGATTACATACGTCCAGGCTCATATATAGATATCCTTACCGTAAGTTCACCCAACGAAAATCTCGCTGGGAACCTTGATAAGCCCAAACGTTTCAAGGGTGTGGAAGCAACTATGTTCCTTAAGAATGTCAAGGTTCTCAATATTGGTGGTGGAGGTGACGACAGTGAAAATAATTATGTTACTGCTCAATCCCCCGTTGAAGAGGACGGGGTGACAACGGTTGTTATCGAAGTTGACCCCAATGAGTTGACAAGACTCGCTTTAGCTCAGCGAACCATGCACATAGAGGTTTATCGAAGTCAAGCCTATACGCAGTCTGAGCATGCTGAAGTGCGCAATATCATTGATAATTACACAGGAATTGAAGAGTTACGCGGTAACGAAAAAGAACGAAGAGAGGCTTTGTAATGTGGATAGATAATCGATTTAAACAGGCAATATGTGTCTCATTTGTCTTTATATTATTTGGCTTATTGGCCGGGAGGCACGTTTATGCCACAGATCGTTCTATTACACTTAATGATGGCCAACATATCCAAGTAAACATGCCAATAGGCAAAGTATTTATCAGTAATCCAGAGGTTGCCGACTATAAAGTTATCAACGAAAACACCTTGGTCGTCTATGCGAATGAGGTAGGGCAATCACGACTGATTGTCTATGGCACAGACTCTAGTGTCCTACTTTCTGATCGTATTGTTGTTGACCTTAACTTGAGCGAAGTAAGGCGCCAACTTAAATTTCACTATCCTGATGTTCAGGTAAAGGTTCAATCTATCGGTACACAGGTTGCTGTTAGTGGTGTTGTTGACTCAGAAGAAACACGTGATGATATTTACCGCTTAGTTGCTACTTTACTCGGTCGTGAAAAAACTGAGAAATGGAATCAGGTAGAGAAGCTCACTTTTGAGTCTGAAAACACTCGTTATGAAGAGCCTGAGAGCATGGTCTTTGCTCGTAATATGACTTGGGAAGGCATCATTGAGCGAATAAAGGTAACAACAACGCAGCAAGTTAATGTCAAAATATCTATTGCCCATGTTACAGAATCTTTTGGACAAACGGTTGGTATTGATTGGGGTTCTATCGGTGCCCGTGTTGGAAGCTTCGTCTTTGATCAATTTAATGCAGCTAACTTAGGCACCATTATATCTGCATTAGGTAATGATGAAATAGCCCAAGTGTTGGCTGAACCAAACTTAACGGTGTTGTCAGGTGAGTCAGCAAGTTTTCTTGCTGGCGGTGAAGTACCAGTAATCGTATTAAACGATCGTAACTTGACGGTTAGCTTCAAGCAGTTTGGCATTGGACTAAATCTGACGGCAAAAGTTCTTAGCCGAGATAAAATCCAAATGCAGCTTGCGCCCTCGGTAAGTGAGGTAGAAGGTTTTGTGGAATTTGAAGGTTTAAAAGTTCCTCAATTTACTCTGCGTAAAGCGCTTACAACAGTCGAATTATCAGATGGCGACAGTTTTATATTAGGTGGTTTAATGAGCAGTGCTGATTTTGAGGAAATGCAAAAGGTTCCTGTAATTGGAGATATACCACTATTCGGTGCCGCGTTTCGAAAAGCAAAGACTGAGAGAAAACGTACCGAGTTGATAATAGTTGCTACGGTAAATCTTGTTGAGCCAGTCAGACCTAACGACATTCAAGTTCCATACATCAACAAAACTTCTACGCTAGAGCGTTGGTTGAATATTAATTCGGATGATAGTTTTCAGCCGTCATCGGACGCGACAATTCGTTTATTATCCGAGGGAGGGTTTATTCAATGAAGAAGCTTTTACTTACTACATTATTGGCCTCATCACTATTGGGATGCGCAACAGAGCGGTACTTTGGTGGAAATGGCGTAGAAGCCTTGGTTTATAAAGAACATCATTCTTTTTCTTTTGTGATTAAAAATAAAACCGAAACCGAAAGAGAGTTAAGACGGCTAGTGGCAAAGATTGAGTCAACAGATAATGAAGCTACCTATGTTATCGACTATAAAAAAATAAGCAGTAAAAGGATGCTAGAGAACATTTTTGCTCAATACCCAGCACACGTAGCCGATCCTAAGAGAGCTGTTTATCGCCATGCCAACTCTTTACCTAATGATTTGCGTGTTCGAGTAACCTTAAGACTTATGAAGACGCAACAGTGCCTCCCAGCGCAGATTGAAGTCGAGTCAAGACAACCAGATTGTTTTCTGGAATCAACGCGCTTGAAGCAAGTGTCTTACAAGTCTAAGTTGGTAGGAGAACAATGATGTTTGATTTAACCAAAGCATTGACAAATAAAGAAGAATCAACGCATTCATTAACATCTAGTGGCTCTGGATGTACATTATTCTATCAGTCACAACATTGTTTGGACTTAGTTCAAGAAGTGTTTCGATTCGAGGGGTGGGATGATCCGGAATACGAAAAAGCCAAAATAGGTTCAACTAAGTTAACTGAAAACCATGCTAATAAAATGGTCATCCTCGAGCTGATTGAATCAGACAATGTGGTTGAGGATGCCAAGTCATTTGCCGCAAAACTACCTACGCATAAAGGGGTAGTTGTGATTGGTAAAGAGGACGCTATTTCTACACTACGCTCACTTAAAGAGATGGGCTTTTACTACGTATTTTGGCCAGTCGATAAACAAGAGTTTGCTGACTTTTTGATCCATGTAAGAAAAAACTTGGAGACATTCTCTGGTGTTAGCAAAAAGCGCAAGGCGAAGCGTGTCGCAGTCGTTGGCTCAAAAGGTGGTGTTGGAACCTCCTTCGTAACGACGGAGTTAAGCTCACTATTATCTACGCAGAGCTCCGATACAATATTAGTCGACCATCAGTATACAGATACTAATATTGACATTTTATTGGGTCTGAAGAATTTCAGTACCCGCAGTGTTGACGAGTTTTCGACCCCCCTACACGACATGGATGAAGAAGGTGCATTGAGTTACTTATCTGATGTGCGAAAAAACTTGCGTCTACTCGCTATTGGGGGAGAGATGCGTAGTGAAGATACTCTAAACTACAGCCAGACGCTATGTCATCTCTTGGCTCGCAACACTAACTTTATTATTGAAGATTTTTCCGGTGGGGTTGATTTTAAAGTTGAGCCTCAGTTATTGGTAGAAAATTTTGATATTGTAGTGTTGGTGTTAGATGCGTCGGTCTCTTCGGTAAGAAATGCGAAACGTCTCATTGAAAAAATTGCCAACCTACAGCTTACTTTATCCTCTCGTACTCGCGTTATAACCCTTGTGAATTATCATCGCCCACAAAGCTCGTTTGTCCTGAAAGGTAAAGATTTGGCCAAGTATTTAGGGGCCGAGGTTGATCTAGAAATTTCACACTGTAAGACACTGTCACATATTATTATTGATGGTAAGAGCGGCCACAAACATGATCGTCAGATTAGCCGTTCAATAAACCTCCTTGTAAAGCTAATTAACGGCCAACCTTTTAATAAAGGTATGGGTTCTTGGTTGAATAAGGTGCGTACTAAGTGAATTCTAATAAAGAGTTATATCTTGCATTTCGTGGCCAGATTTTTGAAGCTCTAGATGCTGAGGCGGTTCAGAGAATGAGCCGAGCTGATCTCGAAGGACAAATACAAAGTGCCGTAGATCTTCTTGCAAATAACTACCAGCGTCCTATTACTTCGACGATGAGATCAGGACTGGTTAAAAGCTTGATCGATGAGCTATTTGGTTTAGGTCCTTTACAGCCTTTAGTAGAGGACCAATCTATTTCCGATATCATGGTAAATGGACCTGATAACATCTTCTTTGAGCGGCATGGTAAAGTTCAAAAATCAGAAGTGTCGTTTGTTAATGAAGAGCAATTGTTAGCGATTGCGAAGCGTATTGCGTCGCGTGTTGGTAGGCGTGTCGATGAATTGTCTCCAACGGTTGATGCGCGGCTCGATGACGGAAGTCGTGTTAACATTGTTATCCCACCCATTGCTTTAGATGGAACTTCAATTTCAATCCGTAAGTTTAGAGAGCAAAATATTGATTTTGAGGACTTGATTGGTTTTGGTTCTATGTCTCCAGAAATGGCCAGAATATTGATGATTGCATCTCGTTGTAGGATGAACATATTGATTTCTGGTGGTACTGGTTCAGGCAAAACCACACTCCTTAACGCTTTGTCTAACTATATTGCAGAAGATGAACGTATCGTTACGATTGAGGATGCCGCCGAACTTCGCTTACAACAACCTAATTTGGTTAGATTAGAAACCAGAACTTCCAGTGTTGAGCAGACTGGAGCGATTACCCAGCGTGACTTGGTAATCAATGCGCTTCGTATGCGCCCAGACAGAATTATTCTTGGCGAGTGTCGTGGCTCTGAGGCATTCGAAATGCTGCAAGCTATGAATACGGGTCATGATGGTTCTATGTCTACATTACACGCCAACACTCCGAGAGATGCGATCTCGCGTGTTGAGTCGATGGTCATGATGGCGAACTTGAACCAGCCTCTTGATGCGATTCGAAGAACGATTGTTAGTGCGGTTCAAATGATTGTGCAGGTCAACAGGCTACGTGATGGCTCCCGTAAAATCACTAGCATCTCTGAAATTATCGGTCTAGAGGGTGACAATGTCGTTCTGGAGGAAATTTATAACTTCCGTTTCGATGATGCACATTTTGGAGGAACCGTTAAAGGTGACTTTTTTACCAATGGTCTCATGCAACGTTCTGAACTTGTTAAGAAAGCTCAGTTTTTCGGTTTATATGATGAGTTAATGGCATCATTTAAGGTGGTATAAAATGCTTTGGCTCTCATTTATTCTTCTTGTGTTCATCCTATTTTTAGTTATTCGCCCTAAATCTAAAAAGATCGATTCATTTTTCAACAGTGAAGAGATTGAAGCGGAGAGCTTCAATGCGGTTAACCTTAAGTCATTGGTTGAGAGAAAGAAATGGCAAAAGCTTGGTGCATCGATTTTGACAACACTAAGAGTTTTGGGGCCTCGTTCTTCAGTTTGGGCTAGCTTTTACGTTGTGCTTAGTGTGGCAGCTTCATGGTACATAGTCATCACATTGCTAATGATTGAAAATAAGGCTTTAGTTGTTGGCCTTTCGTGTGTTTTTATTTTTGCGGGTTATCGTTCCCTTGTGACAAAAAGGCGACGTGACTTCGAGAACACCTTTCCAGATGCTTTGAATATCTTGATGAGCGCAGTCTCCGCTGGAGACAGCTTGATGCAAGCGATTATATATGTCGGTGACGTTATGGACAATGCGATTGGTCGCGAGTTTAAACGTATGGGCGATAGATTTAAGCTAGGTGAATCACCAGATGTAATACTGCATCGGGCATGTAAAACTTACCCTTATCCCGAATTTCTATTTTTTACAGTGACTATCAGAGCAAATATAGCTCGGGGTGGCCAGCTTAAGGGCGTTTTAGCAAGGTTAATTAGGGTGTTAGTTGAATCCAGAACCTTAGAAAAAAAGAAAATGGCCATGACATCCGAAGCTAGGATTTCTGCCAAGATTGTGGCAATGATTCCTGTGATTTTTATGTTATTGCTCAACTATATAAACCCTGAAAATATAGATTTCATTCTGCATGATCCTTCTGGTCGAGGGCTGCTTTATTACGTTGTTGGTAGTGAATTCCTTGGGCTGTTTATCGTTTGGCTACTAGTGAAAGGGGTTCGTGCATGATGTTAGTCGGCTCTATCTTAGTCTTATTATTGGTCTTACTATTTTTGTTGTTTGATTCACTTCGTATGACACAACGAAATAAGAAAGTTGCACTTTTAATTGGCACACAGAGCTCACGGACTCCGTCGAGGGTCAACCGATTTTTTGTTCGTTTTGGCAAAGAGCATCGGCACGAGCTAGAGAAAAAACTCATAGATGCAGGCATCTATAACAGAGAGTTAGCGAAGTTCTATTTCCCAGCAAAACTCATGATATTGATAGTTGTAACCTCTTTGATATTGATATCCGATATGACAATGCAGAACCAATTAATGTTTGGGATATTGAATTTGATTGGAGTAATTTTGTTGCCAGATACATTACTTCATATAAAAGGTAAGTTGTTAATCGGTAAAATCTCGGCGCAGTTACCATATCTGCTTGATATGATGGCGGTTTGTATACAAACAGGGATGACAATAGAGGCTTCTTTGGTTTATTTGGGTGAAGAGCTTGAAGAGTTTGATAAGGATCTATGTTATCAAATTCAACGAACATCTGATTCCGCAAAAATACATGGATTAGAAAAAGCGTTGAATGATTTTGCTGACCGCGTACCTACCACAGCAGTACGAAGCTTTGTGCTCACTATTATACAGAATCTTCAATATGGTACATCTGTTGCTCAGGTATTAGGTGATCTTTCTGAGGATATGCGGAAAGTGCAGATTCTGACGGTTGAAGAAAAAGTAGGTAAACTCTCCGCGAAGATGAGCTTACCTCTGATCCTATTAATTATGTTTCCAATAGTCGTTTTAATTCTTGCACCAGGAATTATGCAAATGATGATCAATATGTAGGAGCTTAGTTTGTCATGAAGCGTATCTTTATTTTATTTCTCTCTTTATTTGCTTTGATTGGTTGTCAGTCAACCCCATCCAACCAGAATCTGAAAGATGGCACTGTCACACGCATGGAAAAGGTTAAAAACTACGACGGCTTAATTAGGCATTATAAATCGGAGTTGGAACAAAATGAACACGATCCCAAAGTGAAGGAAAAGCTTGCTAAGGCTTATTTTCAGAAAGGGGATATTGAGTCGGCAAATTTCTATGTGCAGTATTTGAGAAAAAAAGGCATAAAAACCGCAAGTTTATATCAGCTAGAAGGACAAATTTTTGATGCTGATAATAAAACCGAAAATGCTATTAATGCTTATTTATCCTCGATTCAGTCGGGCAATCAATCTGGACACATTCATGTCCTACTCGGCGTTTCTTATGCAAAATTAGGTAAGTATGATGAGGCTTATGAGGAGCTAAATAATGCACGTTTGCGCGGTTATGATGATTTGGCAATCAAAAATAATATTGCCATGATTCATATGGCTAAAAATGAATACGAAAAAGCAATAGGAATATTAGCGCCAGCTCTACGAAGCAACCCAGAAAATGAAGTGTTAAAGTCAAATCTTGCTATCGCACTTATGAGAGATCAACAGATAGACGTGGCAAAACAATTACTTGAAGACGATTTTTCTAAACGAGAATTGAACAGTATTGCTTCTGAATTAGGCCGCTCTGGAGTGAATCATGAGGAATATTAATAAGCAAAAGGGGGTAACGGCAGTTGAGTTTTCCTTAGGTGCTTTTATCTTGTTTTTTGTTACTTTTGCCATTTTCGAGTCAAGTTATTACACCTATGTGGTTAACATGACAGAGTATTCACTCAGAGAAACCATCAGAAACACTAAAATCCATGAAGGAAAAAGTGTTAACCAACAATATAAAGAAAAATTTGAAACACTAATAAAAGACAGAACAAATCTATGGCATTTCCTCATCGATAGCTCGAAATTTTCTTTCAACGGTCGATATTACCGAACCTATCAGGATTTTATCGATGATAATGGTCATTCTGACCAGGCCTTTAGTGAAAATTACAATTTAGCTGAGATTACAGTGACCTATCGTTACTCTCCGATTATTAAATTTGTTAGCGCCATTGATCGAGACATTTCGAGCACCATGGTCTTAAACCTTGAGCACGAGGGTTGGAGCAGGGATGCGTCTTAAACAAATTTCATCGATTAAAAAGCATCAAAAGGGCTCATTTATGATTGAGCTGCTATTTGTTGTTATTGCGTTATGGGGAGTCTATCTTTTTTCAACAGACTTGAGTCAGCAGCTACTTTTACGTGGAAAGCTCGATCGTTCTAGTTTTGCATTGGTAAATGTACTTAAAGAGCGTACTCGGTATTTTAATGCGAATATTTCTAGAGGGTTGAAACTTGAGGTTAGCCAAAGGGATTTAGAAAACTTGCAAAAGGTTGCCAGTCGCATGTTGAATGTGGCAGAAGATAATGTCGCTATACAGATAGAGTCATTAACCAATAAAACTAGCACAATAAAATTCACAAGTGGACAATTCCTCGCTCTCAACTGTAGCTCAAAACCCTTAATTGAGCGAAAGACATTAGCACCAGTTGAAAAGAGCATCATTTATCCCTTGTATCAAGTGAGCCTTTGTATAGAACACAAATCTTGGTTCACGCCGTTTTTTAATGGTGGGATAGATACAAGATTGAAAATTCAGTCGTCTTCGATAATGCCTGGGAGGTAAGCAATGCTGATTAGGCAGACTCAAAATAGTAGTTTAAAAAAACAACAAGGTGTTGCTGCAGTATGGATGGGCTTGTTGTTAGTACCAATTATGGGGGTGACTTTTTGGGCAGTAGAAGGTTCACGTTATGTACAAGAGTCAAGTAGGTTGAGAGACTCCGCTGAGGCTGCAGCGATCGCAGTGACGATTGAGGATCGAAAAGGTAGAGCTGACTCAATGGCAGAAGAGTACGTGCGGAGCTATGTAAGAGATATTGAATCAACAGCATTAACCACTTCGCGAGATTACCGAGCGCGCGACGATGCGAAGGGTATTAGAGAGTACATAGAGTATACCGTTGATGCAAGAACCACCCATAAATCATGGTTTGTAAGCAACTTCATCCCTTCATTTGACCGAAAACAAGAGTTGGCAGGGCGCTCAGTTGCGGGAAAGGAGCCGATTCAACCAGGGGAAGATACTATCGATATTGTGTTTGTATCTGATTTTTCAACTTCAATGTATGGCAGTAAACTCAGAGTTTTAAAAAGTTCAATCGATCAAATTTCAATAAAAATCCTCTGTGAGTCACCTCGTTATGACCAGCAAATATCTTCTTACATTTGTGATGACAAAAGGGCGACTGGAGTCAATCGAATTGGGTTTGTGCCATTCAATATACGAACCAGAGAAATGATCTGGAGCAGAGATGGGCGTGCGGTCAGTCAGTTGGTTTACTTGAATGGTGATGCTAGCGTTTCTACATACACTTACAATGATATCGATTGGGATCGGTGGCGTATGTCTTCTAAAGAAAGTGTCGAAAAGTGTGCGCAGAATTATTTCAATTGTAATGTTCCTCAATGGCAAAATCATCAACGCGCTAAACGAATATTTGATGTGGTTGGAGATTATAGTGATCCGGATATGTTTGATTATATTGACTTTGATGCCACAGTATCAGATATGTTTAACGACAAGTCACGGTCCAAATCTAACTTTTATAGAACGACAAAAGGCGTACGGTTATATAGTGGAAGCCTGCATGCTCAATTTCAAAATATTCTACTCACCAACGACTTATTAGATTTAGAAGCTATCCAAAACATGACAGCAGCCGGTAATACCGCGGCTTACCAAGGGATACTGAGAGGGCTACAGGTGTTAAAACAAGGTCAGCCCTCTATCGATGCCGATGAAGAAGTTCAACAAGCATACCAGAACAAAAATAAGATGTTACTAATCTTAAGTGACGGGCAGGAAACAGATGAGAGAATAATAAATGAGCTTGTCAAAAATAAAATGTGTGATAAGGCAAGAGAAGAAATTCCGGGACTCTACATTGGTGTAATCGGTATCAAATTTTCGGCATCAGATCAAAACGGTTTTAAAGAATGTGTTGAAAACGAAGACGAAGATATTATTGATGTATCGAATTTAAATGAACTGATTGAAAAGATAGAAGAACTCATAATGAAAGGCTCAAGAGGGCTGGGAATCACTAGGCTATATCAGAGGTAAAATATGAAAAACTTAGTCATGAATACAGTCGCTCTTTTGGCCATGCCATTAAGTGCAATAGTTCAGGCAGACGAAAAACGAAGCGTCTATTGCGACGCTACATTTAGTGAATACCAACATAATATTATCGTTGATGATGTTATTGGTTTAGCAAAACACCGGCAGGGTTTCTTGCAGATCGAGCAGAATTCCAACGACAGCGAGCTAAAGAAAATGTTGGTCGGTCAGTCAAAGCTTGGATTGGATAGGTCGCGTTGTAGAACTTGGATAAACAACCAAAATAGACATCAAAATGATGGAACAGTTGCGCGGTTGCACTTTGGTTTTGACCAATCTAACTTAACGGCCATGGGACGTGATGCGCTAAGTCAGCTTGCCGAAAGCCTAAAAAATGAGGACAGTGCGATAGCCATAGAGGGGCACACAGATAACAAGGGCTCTGAGGGTTATAATCAAGCACTAGGATTAAGAAGAGCGTTGGCGGCCTCGGGGGCATTACTTACCGAAGGCGTCGATGCAAACAGGATTGTTGTTCGCTCTTATGGTGAAAACTTACCTATCGCTACCAATTCAACAGAAGAGGGAAGGGCACAAAATAGGCGTTCAGAGATCAAAACGTCCGAGAGAAATTCCACTCTTTCACCAGAATAAGTAACATCTGCCTCTTTTTATCAAGGAGGGGCTAGGTAAGGAGTTATAGGGAATTATTTTAGAGCCTACCTAATCGCCATGATTACTAATTTTATAAGCGCCAGACATTTCTCTGGCACTTATATGCTGATGACCCTGTATAAACTTATAGTTTGGCTTTGAATGCTATATGATGGACAGAGTGAAGTTGAGTGGGCTGAAACCGTGAAATCTGCTGTTGAGTTATTCAAAGAACAACAAGAAGTCGAGCGTAATAAGGAAAGTTTTGTTGAGGGATAATTGCAAAATATGAAGACTTGGCGTTTAGGCTTCACTTGTAGACGGCACGGTTGTTATTTAGCTTTTGAGGCACATGAACAGATTCGTGTGTCTTTCCACTCGTTTTCTCAAGCGACTATTATCGATTCATAATAATTGCTGAGTTATCCGTTTGGTGCTGTGGAGTACTATCAATACTAAAGAGAATGAAATGTTATAAAATAGATTTTTTCTCATTGTTAAAAAATAATTTAATAAGAATCAAATATAATTGATTTTTAAATTTTTAATGTGGTTGTTTTATTTTTAACACTATTTTGTGTCACTTTTGATAAATTTTACAATAATTTTATAGATTATTAGCTCTAAATTTATTGTCATTTTTCTATAATATAGGATAAAAGTAAAATATGGATTTTTTTTGGCTTTCTCTTGTTGTTATGTTGATAAATCGCTGATTATTAATGCTTTTAATTTGTTTTTTTTAGTTTGTGGAGTAATGACTGAACTTCTAGCTTGATAAAAATAAGTATTTCGTTCTTTTACTTCTTGTATTTATTTTTTAAATGGATTTTTTAAAATTTATGGTTCGAAATTTTGACATATATTCATTGTTATTTGTGTATTGAGGTATCTTTTTCTATGATTATTATTTGATCAAAATCTAATTTATACATCTATCACTAATAAATAATCCAATATAGATCTCATAGTAATAGTTTTATCATTTGTGGATTTTTATTCCTGATGCACGATTTGTTTGAAAGTTGAACAAGTTGCCGTTTTTTTGTTCAGCTCATGGAAGTGGTAAGCGTTTACGTTTACCTAATAACAATGCATATAGGAACACAACATGAGAAAAAAAATCGGTTTTATTACCGCGTTAACAACTGTTTTCGCGATACTCCCCGTCTATGCTGCTGATATCACCAAGGCGTATACGACATCTTTGTACAAACTCGACGATAGAGATGCTCGAAGTAAAAAAATTCGCCTGATCTATGCACTGGAAAATGTCTGGAATACAACCGCCTGGCCAAGTGGTCATAAAGAAGTACGCCTGGTATTGAAAGGGGGCTCAGGCTTTGATATGACTAATGTTCCAAGCAAACAGACAACATACAGTTTCCATGCTGGGGGAGATTATCGCTACACAGTTCCAACTGCGTTTAAATTGGGAATAAGTTCTGTAGGAGGTTCGCCTCTCCGTCATATCAGCCACGCACCAGAAAATACCATAAGCAAATCGACCGTCAGCGAAAACCTTGAGTTTAATTTAGGGCTTAGTGGTACAGCCGCAGCAGATCCATCACTTGGAGCATCAGCGGGTGTTTCTTACGCTTATCGCGTAACGTACGATCAGCCAGAGTTCAGAACCACGGCAGATTTTGACCAAAGTGATGAGAGTGTAGAGTGGATGATAGAAAACCAAACCATTAATAACCGCTACCCTGCGAAAGAGAATCTTATTCGTCACTGGACGAAATGTGGCGATAACTTTCTTCCATTTAATAAATTGCCTGTCGTTATGCGCTCTGACTTCAAGCCTCAAGTTGGAACAGTTTACCGGAAAAAGAACATTAATGATGGCTATAACACAAGCTATATCAAGTTAACTGCTGAGTGGCGTAAAACGGACTACTATTTTGCTCAAGACTGGTGTAGCTGGTACACAACTTTCACATGGGAAAATAAAACAGATACCCATCATTGGACTAGCGCAAATCGCTATGTTGCAGTGAATTGGAGAGATGCTTTATATCGTTAATTTGATTGCCCATACCGAATTAAACTCGGTGTGGGCAAGATAATTTGGGGAGGACTTAATGCCTATTACTATGCGAAATTTTTTATTGATAGGGATCCCGTTGCTTATTGCCTTCGGTTTCATTATCTGGCCAGAGACGGTGAAAGAACAGACCGATGTTATTTCTGACATCGAGCCTGTGGCGGAATTAACTAAGGTGCCCACGTTGAATCAAGCCAACGTTGAAAAAAACCAGGTAATGCAAACTTCGCCAGGCACTGCTGAGATGTTAGCTGAGGGATCTTTAATTCTTGAGTCAGAATCAGAACAACCTGCTCAGGCTTGGTTGTCCCAACCAACCAATGCGTTAAGTAATGCCTTGTATGAGTTTATAGAAACAGAGCAGGTCAGTTACTTGAGTACTGAAGATGTTCCATTTAGTGAAGAGCAGCGCAATGCGATTATGGCGTTATCTAAAGATGGTTCCATGTTGATGTTTGACAATACTGAGTCTGATTATTTGGACAGCTATGGTCTGAGTGAAAGTGAGGTGGTTTCTGAGTTTTTTGGTAGTGCGGCAGAAGGAGATGTGATTTTGGCCACCAGTGTACGCAATGAACAAGGAGGTATCCACTATCTTGTTCTTCCTTTACAACAGACTGATGGACAGAGCGAAGCTGAGTGGGCTGAAACCGTCAAATCCGCTATCGAGTTATTCAAAGAACAGCAAGAAGTCGAGCTTAGTAA
>NZ_AEIU01000050.1 GCF_000165125.1 Vibrio caribbeanicus ATCC BAA-2122
TAATGATTCGACGTTTTATGAGAAGCTAAAGATAACGGCTCACTGACCCACTCCTTTTTGAGGGGGTCTCCATCCGTTTTCCAAGTCAGCTGTAACCCACTCGACACTGAGACAGTCGGCTTTGTCACCGGCTCACTAAAGCTCGCCGCCAACGTTAAAGCATCATCCTCTAACTGGTAACTAACATCCTTAGAGGCATCAAGGGTAGGCGCTTGATTATCGTAAGTGAACGAGCTCTTCACAGGAGGAACGCCATTACCTTTAACCGTAACATCAACTTTACCAACCGCTATAGAAGATAGATTAAGTTCATACGTCCAAATCCCACTCTTACCCATGGTCGGCGGCTCACTGACCTGTAATCCTTTACTGTCAGTGACCACTAAGGTGGTGCTGGCAAGAGCCTGATAAGTGCCGCTCAAGTCTAACGTCGCGCCCTGAGTTATCACGCCATCAATCTTATTAAGCGTTAGCTTTGGCATCAGCGTAGAGGTGCTTTTTACCTCTGCGCCTGGATTGCCCGCTTTATCTTGAAAGCCAGTGAAGGTGAAAGCTAATGATTCGACGTTTTTATTTACAGAAGCTAACGATAACGGCTCACTGACCCACTCTTTTTTGAGGGGGGCTCCATCCGTTTTCCAAGTCAACTGTAACCCACTCGACACTGAGACAGTCGGCTTTGTCACTGGCTTACTGAAGCTCGCCGTCACCGTTAAAGCATCGTCCTCTAACTGGTAACTAACATCATTAGGGGCATCAAGGGTAGGCGCTTGATTATCGTAAATGAACGAGCTCTTCACATCATCAACGCCATGACCTTTAACCGTAACCGTAACCTCGCCAGCCGCTATCGAGGACAGATCAAGCTCGTACGTCCAAATCCCTGAATTATCCAGATTCAGCGTCTTTTCGACCTTTGCATTACTGCTGTCGGTCACCACTAAGGTGATGTTTTCAAGAAATTGATAAGTGCCGCTTAAAGCTAACTTGGCATCCGGCGTTATCCCAACATTATTACCACCATTAATATCATCTAACGTCAGCTTTGGATTCAGCGTATAAGTGCTTGTTAACTCTGCACCTGGATTGCCCGCTTTATCTTGAAAGCCTGTGAAGGTGAAAGATAATGATTCGACGTTGTTATGAGAAGCTAAAGATAACGGCTCACTGACCCACTCCTTTTTGACAAGTTCTCCATTAGTGTCCCAAGTCAGCTGTAACCCATTCGACACTGAGACAGTAGGAATTGTCACTGGCTCATTAAAGCTCGCCGTCACCGTTAGCTTATCCCCAGTTAACTGATAATTAAGGTCAGTTGCGGGATTTAAGACAGGTAAAGCCTTATCAAGTTTAAAGCTCCCTTGCGCTTGCGCCGTAGCACCCAAGCTATTCCTCCCCGAGACAGTGAAGGTCACTTCCCCGTCAGGGAGCGTTGAGGCATCTATCGTCTTCTTCCATTCATTGTCTTTTACT
Source organism: Vibrio caribbeanicus ATCC BAA-2122 (assembly GCF_000165125.1). Classification (GTDB taxonomy): domain Bacteria; phylum Pseudomonadota; class Gammaproteobacteria; order Enterobacterales; family Vibrionaceae; genus Vibrio; species Vibrio caribbeanicus. Next base: position 1,474 of record NZ_AEIU01000050.1, read on the forward strand.
TTTACCTGCACCTTTTGATCACCAATACTCAAAAGCAATAAGGCGCCGTCTTCAAAACGCTCGGTTGTGCCAGAAACTTCAAGACTTTTTGCTCTCTCTACATTGACCCACTCAGGGTCAATCACTTTAACCGTCAATGAAGGCAATATGGTCAAGGTTCTTTCAACTAACTTACCCGTGTTTCCTAGGCTGTCTTGGTATCCCTCGATTTTAATCGGTAGACTTTGCTCTGAAGTATCAGGCACCTCTATTTTGCCTTCCCATACTTTTTTGTTACTACCGTCTTGTTCCATGCTAATCTTTGCATCACCCAGCGTCACCGAAAAATCTGGTTCAACCTCAGTACTAAACTCAGCGGCTATATCGAGAGAATTTCCGGGGGCAAGTTGCTCAGTGAAGCTGACAGACTTAACCGTAGGCAAGGCTCCTTTGACATCCAAAATTAGACTCGCACCTTTGCCCGGTATGCCTTTATTATTGGTGAACTGGCCATCATCAACCGATATTTTTACTTCTTTATCTTCACTAGAAGGACTGGTGTACTTAACCCGCCATTCAAGGTTTGAGATTTCTTCAAAATTCGTGAGTTCGCCATTGGACGTCGATGAACTGCTATCTGAAGTCAGTTTGATGTCATCGATGGTAAATCCTTCGATGGCTTCTGAGAATTTAAAATTAATGTAGGTCTCTTTATTACCTCCGAGAACTTTATTGTCACTCGAAATGGTAATAACCTTAGGCACTGATAAAACATCACTAAAACTGTTTTGAACCGAGTGGTCTGCTAAGTCTTTCACTTCATACTGAGCCAGGTACTCACCGTTCGGAACCTTAAAAGTAAAAATAGAATGGTCCCCATCTGTTTTTACTGTTTCTGGCTCGTATATTGTGAGCTGATCAGTCCGACTTAGCGTTGATGTTACCGACTCTAAATTTGTGTCTTTTGCTTCTATCTCGACTTTCACGTTGTATTCAGCATCCGGGAGAACTTTCTCTACCTTGAGAGTCTCAGTGACGAATTTCGCGGATGGAGCTTCAAAGTCGACAACAACATCGACTTCTGTTTTTTCATCACCCGTTTTTTCACCATCCGAAAGAGCAAAGCTAGTGAGATCTCGGCCAATCACATCTTTGGCAATTAACTTCAGCTGATATTCTCCTTGTTGCGATTCATCAAAGTCAATCTCCCTTGCTATATCCTCAAGGCGCCCGGTAAATCTCATCTTCTCTTGGTTATCTTGTATAAAGAGTAAACTGAAGTTCTCAACCTCTACGCCCGACGCTTGTTTTACCTTGAAAGACTGTTTCTTATTTTTAAGCAGCAAAGAGCCATTTTCTTCCCCAGTAGCAAATTCACCGATACTCAACATGATCTTAGCGGTACTAAGATCAACATCGATATTTTTCGAGGCTTGGTTGCCGGCCTTATCGAAGGCAGTCACTTCAAACCGCAATGTCTCGATGTCTTTTAAACTATCGCTCTTGATATCTAGATAACTAAATGCATTTGGCTCGGTATCCGTTGTTTTCTCGATAGTTTTATCGAGAAATTTGTAGATTACCTTTTGCACGCCACTTCCTGTATCACTGACTACAAATTTAAAGCGCCACGACTTAGAGTCAGTACCCGGAGTACTTGCTACTGTCACTTGGTCACCAATAGTAGAAGGCGTATTGTCTGTTATGAATTTACGCTGTATTACTTCAGAGAATCCCCACAAGTTTGTAGCCTTAACAACAATTTCAAGCATGGTGTTTCTTTGGGCTGGGGTTAGAGGAAAGCTTGCCTTTCTACACAGCTTATCTTTATCTATCGAACAGTAGAGACTGCTGTCAAATTGGTCCTTTCCATATGTCTGGCCATCAAAACTCACCTCAATGCTTTCCAGAGTTTGCGTGATATAGCTTAGCTCCATGTTGAGATTTGCTGAATTGGAGCTACTATTATCCGCAGGATTTATCAATGTTAAACCAATTCCATCCTTAGGTTTTTTTACCGTGAATATAATATCGCCAGCTTTATTATCAGCTCTATCCACTAAGTTCTGGATAGTAAGTGCCTTTTCTGGTGCATCTCCGTCGAATAAGTCTGCATAACTAATCCGATAGGTACACTTCCATTTTTGGGCATCAAGCGATGTACATTCACTAGAGGGTTCAATAATTTCATCTAAAGTGTTGCTCTTCAGCGAAGGCTTGTGCTCGTCTGACAAGCCAGATATGTCGTTAAACTCTAGTGAGAAAAAAACTTTCTTAATGTTGTTATCCACATACAAAGCAGAGAGAGGCAAAGTTACATCACCACTATTAAAGGATGGCCCTTCTCTGTCGAGTAAAATGGGGGAAAGGCTTTTACTCGTTGTTTGGGCACTTTTATCTGTGGCCTGAATAGTTAATGTGGCCAGCTTGTTCTCATCCAGAGTAATGTTATTACTCTCTGATGTAGAGATCTTGACAGAAAAAGGCTTTGAGAAATCCTCTGTGGTAACGTTTTTAATTAGGCTGTTGCCCTGATAGACGCCCACGCTCTCGATGCCTGACGCATCTGTAATCGAGGCAATATTGATTGTGAATTCTTTACCAACCACATATGATTCTTTGCCACTATTAACCTGAGGATCGCCCAACTTAATGTTTGGTCCAGTCTTGTCTTTATTGACCTCGATGATGGACTGTACCGTGATCGCTGGTATCGTCTTTTTAGTTGCCGTGACTTTGAATTGATAATTAGCGACGTTTTCAATAAGCTTAACACTGCCTTCTGACTCATTTTCCAAACAAGGAAAATTACCATCGCCACAAGCTTTAAGGGCCAGCCATTTATCCTGCTGTTTATATGCTATCTGTATCTCTTTCTCAAGATCCTCACTCGCATTCCAATCGATATCGGGGATCCAGAGCTCATTTAGTTTTTCCCACTTAAACCCTTTTAGTTCAGGTAATCGGGAGTCAAGTTTGACCGACAGTTCTGATGGGCCTTCTGATCCCAATCTATCTGCACTTTTAACATAGACCGTCCAATTCTCGTTACCATCTGATACATTCTCTATCTTTGGATAGATTGCGCCGCTACATAGTTCATCACTACCATTGCATAATAACAAATCAAAGCTAGCCGCCTCGATATCTGAAAAACTGTCTATGTTGTACGTTACCGTTTTCTCCGAGCCATCAAGCTTTTTACTGAAAATCACCGAAGGGAGAGTATCGGAGAAGTCTGCAATACCTGTACTATCCGTTAATTCAAAATGCAGCTTTAGGTTTGCACCGGGCGAAGCATTAAAGTAGTAATTTTCTGGGGAATAGGATTTTGTTTCATTACCTACTGTCGCTTTAACTGAAAGCTTTGCATCAGGGAATTGTGTATCTTTGGTTAGCACCAATGAGCAGGGATCGGTGACCGTCTCCTGGCAAACATTACCCAACGTATCTTTGGCCAATAGTTTAAATTCAATTCTATCGCCATTCAATATTTCAAACTTAACCTCATCGCCATTGCCTCCCGTTGAACTCGGTATAATAATTGAACTTGGTATAGTAAAGGAGTATTCGTATTTCTCTTTACCATCACTATCATCATTAGATTTGAGGCTCAGTTTATCTGTAATAACAATAACCGTATCGTTGCCATCATTTTTTTTCAAAATGGCTTGTAAGTTGTCACTCAATTCTTTGCTCATTAATCCTGACGGGTCGATAAACGTTATTTTCCCCTTAACCAAACCCTTAAAAGTGTGTCCATTGTGGTCTGAAAGCCCATGATCGATTTTTTGCTCACAACAATGGTTAACATCCTTATCTATGGTAAGAATAGCCGATGGTGGTGATTGGTCGACGTTTGTTGGGTCACCTTTGAAAAGAGACACATCATTAATTTTGGGTATATGCAGAGCAATTCGGTTCGCTTCTGCCAGCACCTCACTTGAGGATAGGTTTAAATGATTCTCCAATAAGTCACGATATTTCTGCGCCAGGTTAAATCTATATTTTTCGTCCAAGAGACCATCATCAATGGCATCTGTATATAAATCACTTGCTGAGAGGCTCTTAAAAGCTTCTAGGAGCAAGGTGTGGCGAATTTTCGCTTTGGTCGCCTCATTGAAAGTTAACTGAGGGTCATCCATCGTTAAAAAGTAAGGAGTGGTCGCTGGATCAAAGCCAAACCAATCTACCATCGTTGTTTTTATCTCATTAAGTAACTTCAGCGCTTTATCGGCTGTTTTATCTTTTTCCTTTCCCCAGTGATAATCAAATAATCCCATAGCGTAGGAGGACAATTCAGTAAGATAGTATCGATTTTCACCTTTATAATTGATTTCCTTTTCATCAATGTAGGTACCGATCCAGTATTTTTTCTGAAAAATTAACTTTGCAATCTGCTCTGCTTCAAAATTGGCAGGTAATATATACGGTGTTTCAGCAGTAGAGTTAATGGATTGAGAAAATTTGCCATCACCATAGCCTTTAAGGTTAAGTGTGTCTGTTACCGTCGAAGTAATATTAAGCTTCTCTGGTCGAAAGGCTCTAAAGACCACCTCTTTTGAATCACTTGTCGAAACTTTTAAGGCACTTGTCGAAACTTCTGAGGCACTTGTCAAACCCGTCTTAGTTTCAGCGTAAATTTCTAGCTTGTGAATAGTTAATGGTTTGTTTAGTTTATCTTCAAAAGCCTTTTTCAATAACTGTTTCACGTAAGGTATGTAGTATTCCGCTGAATTCTCCTCGCTCGAAGAAATCTTATATTGTCCTGGAACGGATATTGCGTCTTTACCAGAGCCAGAGCAAGAGCCAGAGCCAGAGCAAGAGTATTTAAGCATTAACTCTTGTTTAATATTTTGCCCGTTCTCTTGTTCAATCTTTGGCCACTGCACTTTAACTTTTATATAAGGCATGAAGGGGTTGTTGCTCGGAATAAATTTATCGTCGTCAATAACAGCATCAACTGTTGAGATTTTGAGCAAGTTTGTTGTAATATCAATATTTTGGCTCGTGTAAGTATCTGCGTTATACTTTCCAAAGGAGACTGTATCCTTACTATTGTCATAGAAACGCATATCCATTTTAGGGAAAGAAACTGATGCTATTATTGGCTTATTTGTATCGGGGAAAATATCAAAACTAGTATTCTTAGAGCGATGGTCTTTATCTGTTGCAGTGATTTTGAACGTGTATTTAGTAACACTATGACTATTACTTAATGCAAAAGTCTGACTAAATTGACATTTATCGTCAATACCAGCTTTGCACGACAACTCATTAGCATCTGTATCCTCATTATTAGTTTTAATAAGTTGGACACTCTTATTTATTAACTCACTCGGTTTGGAATTAATTGAACCCTCTAGTGTGTATTCTTCTTGACCTTTATTAAAATATAGATCTGATGTCACATTAATTGCAGGGCCTGAGTTATCCCAGTTAAAGGTAATCATTTGCTCTTTTGATATATTACGATTGCCGATAGAATCGCTAAGAAAAGCAGACAAGCGGCCATTAAAAGGACCACCATCTGGAGCCGATTTATTCAATTCTTTTGTGTTGATGCCCACCACTAATTTGGTGCTTCTGAGACCCGGTTGATACTCATCAGGTTTAGCGATAAAACAGATGCCTGACAAATCACTGCACTGCTGGGGTGATGTCCAATTCCCATCTTTGTCCTGATACGAAATGTTAAGCTCTATATCGCTCAGAAGTCCAACTCCAGTTGCATCGCTAACTTCAAGCTCTAGCTGTGCACTATCACCAAACAAAATGTCTCGATTCAAGCGAGCAATTTTAGGTGCTGTTTTGTCTTTCTTACCCTCAATATTCTCTCTGTTACGTGAATCTTCTGGAAAAATAACCGAGGCTGTATCAGCTCCGTAAAAACGAAGCCGTTCAGCATAATCAACATAAGCATCCGCTGTTTGGGTTGTCGCGTTTATCGGACCACTTAGAGCAACTAAGAGGTAATTAGCAAGATCATCAGTAAATGTTGAACTTGATAATTTATAGCCATTAATGACAAGTTCGGCTCTACCACTCTGGCCATCTAATTTGCCGTCATTAGCAATATCTTGATAACCCAGTTCAGCAAGATGGATAGATGAGCAATTCGCAACATCACCGCTATTTTTTGCCAAACAATCGGCTCCCATCGCAGACATGGCGGTCAATAGGCTACCATATTGATAATTTTCAGCCGTCCTTGGCGTGGTGCTTCGATTATCAGAAATATCAAAAGGAACAAGGTGATTGACATCAAATCCATACATTTCTGTAAATGTGCTCAAAGACTCCGAAATTGCAGAGTCGACACTTTTTGATTCATCTTTAATTTTGTGATGAGCGAGACCGGCGACTAAATTCGTCAATGGTGTAATCATCAAAGTCTGGGTTTCGCCCTCACCATACATAGCAACACCTCTTAGGGCAGCGTTCATAGCCACATCAGCCTTGGTGAAAGGATCAAAATATTTACCACCCTCGGCATAAACAATGATGGGAGTTGATGCCGCACCGTTAATGTTGACGGTATAGTTTCCATGCTTATCAGTGACACTCTGACCAAGCTTCCTGCCTATTTTCCCTGCCTGATATTCCCAGACACTGATCGTTGCACCATCAACAGGCGCATCAAAAACCACTCCGGAAATTGTGCCTGATTGACGAGAAGGTGGACTATTGTCTTTGCCACCGCCGCCACCACCGCCGCCGCACGCGTTCAAAAAAGGCAAAATAATAAGTATGCTTAGGAATAATTTCAGTAATTTTTGTGTCAACATAATCAGAAAAAAGAGTCAATTTTTCGCGATTATATTATTGATTAAATTTTTCTCAACATTGCGAATTCACCACTAAATAACACATAATGACGGTAAAAATAGTTATTTAATAGGGGTAAGTTCACCTTAACTTGACATCAATTAATATTTAGTTAGGTAAAAGGAGGGAATTTGACTTCATTGGGTGTAAGATTTTTTTTAAAATATTATACTGAGCCAGAATTTTTCCTCATTACTACACTCTTTAATAATGACAACTCTGATACTTAAACAATACATGCCAAGCCCTAATCTTATTTTATGCGGCTTCGCAGGCATCATTACTCTTGCAGTGATTAGTGCCAACAGCATTCGCAATTCAGAGCACAAAGAGATTGAGCAACTGCTTCCTGAGCCTAACATTGTCGAGGCGTCAGTAAAGATTGATTCATTAAATGCAGAAGCACCAAGCCCAGAAATTATTACCGGAAAAATTCACTACTCTTTTATCACAACATTAATAAAGGCTGGGCTAGAGCAACATGAAATTACGACTTTAATATCGAGAATAGAAAATAAGTTTGACATTATTAATCAAGCTAAAAAAGGAGATAAATTTTCTATAATGAAGGATATTAATAGTGATAATGAAAGTTACATTAGTGCTTTTTACTATCAGGGTAGAGAAAAGCACTTTTTCTTTATTAGCCAAGACGGCGATACCGTTTATGATGAATACGGAGATAGCCTAGACAATACACAATATAAGCCCCCTTTAACACAACAATACCGCATCAGCTCTGGTTTTAATATGGAACGTTTTCACCCAGTAACTCACCGTATTACACCACATTTGGGAACCGATTTTGCAGTTCCTACTGGTACTAAAGTACTCAGTATTGCCGATGGTATCGTCATTAAATCACGCTACAATCGTTTTGCGGGCCATTATGTCAATGTTCGCCACAACAATAATGTGGTGTCACGCTACCTACATTTGTCAAAACGTAAGGTCAAGGTGGGCGATCGTATTACTCAAGGCCAAGCCATTGGACTGTCCGGCAACAGTGGCCGAACTACGGGCGCTCACTTACACATTGAAGTATGGGTCAATGACTCTCCGGTTGATTACCTCACCTTTATGAAGCAGCAAAATACTCAAATCAACACCCCTATTTTGCTGGCAGCGCAGAAACACAAAAGCCGCCTTATCGCAGCACTTGAGGGCTCGGCTCAACGCCTTGAACAATAACCTATTCAACCTAGATAAGGGACAAATAACGCTACCAGTTGCAAAAGTGTGACTTTTTTTCGTGAGCATTATTGATCTTTTTATCTTTAACTGTTTTTGCTACCATTCGCGCAAATAATCATTCAGGTGAACTATGATGGACTGCCGATTGGGCTGCGGAGCTTGCTGTATAGCACCGAGTATTTCTTCCCCTATCCCTGGGATGCCAAATGGTAAACCCGCTGGTGAACGCTGCATTCAATTAAACAATGAAAACCTATGTCGGTTATTTGGCAAGCCCGAGCGACCAAAGGTATGCCTTCAATTTAAGCCATGCCCAGTGATCTGTGGCAGCACCACTCAGCAAGCCCTGGCAAATATTACTGAGTTAGAGCATCTGACTTGACTGCTATCACCAAGTGCATTTTGAAGTATTGATCAAGGAAATAAAAAACCGCTGACAAGCAGCGGCTTCATATTAGATTTTGTGTCGCCCTAAAAGCGAATGTGACAAGGTGGTACCATCCACCAGCTCAAGCTCCCCTCCCACAGGTACACCATGAGCGATGCGGCTAGCCTCAACACTATGCTCGCGGCAAAGCTCTGCAATGTAATGTGCTGTCGCTTCTCCCTCAACGGTTGGATTGGTAGCGAGGATTACCTCAGACACATCTCCACGCCTCAATCGATAATCGAGAACGTCCAAACCAATATCGCTTGGACCAATACCATCTAATGGAGATAAGTGGCCCATAAGCACAAAATAGCGCCCTGAAAATTGGCCTGTTGCTTCCACCGCTGCAATATCAGCAGGGCTTTCAACCACACATATCTGGCCATTTTCCTGACGCTTAGGATTGGTACAAATGTGACATATTTCTTGTTCTGTAAAGGTTCGGCACTCACTGCAATGACCGATTTCTGTCATTGCTTGACTTAAGGCATCGGCCAATTGCAGACCGCCTTTTCTATCGCGCTGTAACAAATGAAAGGCCATACGCTGTGCTGACTTGGGACCAACCCCAGGCAGGCACCGCAAGGCCTCCATTAATTGTTCCAGCATATGACTGGTACGCATTAAGAATCCGCTAAATCAGATATCACCGATTAAAATGGCATTTTCATGCCAGGTGGTAGTTGCATTCCACCTGTCACTGACGCCATTTTTTCTTTTTGTGTTTCTTCAACACGACGTGCAGCGTCATTAAAAGCCGCGGCGATAAGATCTTCAAGCATTTCCTTATCGTCTTCCATCAAGCTCTCATCAATCTCAACGCGACGCACGCTGTGACTACCTGTGATGGTCACTTTTACTAGGCCAGCACCGGATTCGCCGGTTACTTCCATATTCGCAATTTCTTCTTGAAGCTTTTGCATGCGATCTTGCATTTGCTGGGCCTGCTTCATCAGGTTGCCCATACCGCCTTTACCAAACATGTTAATCTCTCTGGTTCGTTAGCTTGTTACGTTAATAATGGGGCTAAGCGATAAAATTTCAACCCCAAAAAATCAAATAGGTCTTACGCTTTCTCTGTCTAGCTCAGCAGCAAAACGCTGCTCGATAAACTGAATGTTAGCATCATTGGCTAAACTGGCGAATGCGTTTTCAAGCCGCGCTTGATAGAGTTTCTCTCTCAGTTCAAGTGGCGTCTCACCACGGTCACCCACTTCTACGCTCAATTGGCTGTCTTGTTTCATTACACGATTTAATTCAGCAAGTAACTCACTCTGGGCACGATCGGTATTCAAATGCGCTTGAGAAGGTCTAAGAGTGAGAAGTATGGTTGAGCCCTGCTGTTCAAATGCTGAATTGAGCGCCAATTGCTCGGTCATTTTTGCCGTCGAAAGCTGACTGATCACTTGTGACCAAGGACAAAGGGCCAGACTCTCTTCGAGCAGCTTGTCCGTCATTTCTGGCGTCTTTTCGTGTTCGAGCGCTTTCTTTAATAAACTCGGAGTTATCGGATTCACTTTTTCTTCAGTAGCGATAACCCGACTTGGTTTCCACTGATAAGGTTCATCCTTCTCTGTCGCTGGCAGCACCTCAACGTCAGATTGAGCAGGCGACACCGGCGCAAGGGTGTCGTGCTTTTGCGCAAGGCGCTCAAGCACAGAAACCGATTTTACCGATGTCGCTTCAGTCTTTTTTGTTTCACCACCTTGGTTGGAGCTCAGCCCTTTTCTTTGTGAGCGCAACTGATGACGAAGGCCACTGGCTTTCACTGGCTTAACGTCTTCGACTGGCGGTGTTGGTGTAGGATCCGATACTGACGGGGGCTGCGCGTAAGTAGCCTGCTTTGATTCATCGACTGTCTGTGAGCTCGGTATCGATGGACTCGGGTCAGCGGCAACTGCGGGTTGAACGGCTGAAACGTTCTCACTAGAGGTATTTGGTGAAACGGGTTGAGTCTGCGGAGCAATCACATTGAGTGGCGATATCGTAGCAGGTCTGAAGGCTATCATCCGCAACACCACCATTTCGACTTCGATTCTTTGTGAGGGCGCAAGTGGGAGGTCTCTTCTCCCCTTTAATGCCATTTGGTAGTATAACTGCACATCTTGCGGGTCCAGCGCTTGCGAAAGCTGTCTTACTTTTTCCGCATCTGCATGCTGAGGGTCAAGAGACTCGGGCAAAACCTGACACATTGCAATGCGATGAAGTTGCGTTGCTAGTTGATCCAACAATCCATCCCAATCAACCCCATTTTTTGCCAAGAAGCTGACACAGTCCATCGCTTCTTGAGGTTGCTGGGTTCCTATCGCAGCAAGCAAACGAAGCGCATGATCCGTATCGAGTGTACCTAGCATGTAAGTCACAGAGTCTGTCATCACACGCCCATTGCCCAGTGCAATGGCTTGATCGGTTAAACTCAATGCATCTCGCATGCTGCCATCTGCTGCATGCGCAAGTAAACTTAGCGCTCGTGTTTCTGATTCTACCTGCTCTTGCCCTAATATATAGGTGAGCTGCTGCTGGATCTCTTCGCTTTCAATCGGCTTTAAATCAAACTGTAAGCAACGAGACAGTATCGTCACCGGAAGCTTTTGTGGATCGGTTGTTGCCAAAATAAACTTGACGTATTCTGGCGGTTCCTCGAGCGTTTTCAGAAGGGCATTGAAACTGTGACGAGACAGCATATGCACTTCATCAATTAAGTAAACTTTAAAGCGGCCACGAGCAGGCTTATATTGCACATTATCGAGAAGATCCCGAGTATCTTCTACCTTAGTTCTTGACGCCGCATCAATTTCTAATAAATCAACAAAACGACCTTGATCGATTTCTTGACACGTCGAGCACTGACCACAAGGTTGAGCCGTGATCCCTGTCTCGCAATTTAGACCTTTGGCGAATAGTCGACCAATCGTAGTCTTCCCCACACCTCTTGTGCCACTTAATAAATAAGCATGATGAAGGCGGTTCTGTGCCAGTGCATTCTCTAATGCGGTTAAAACATGTCTTTGACCAACAACTTGGTTAAATTGAGTCGGTCGCCATTTTCGGGCTAAGGCAAGATAGCTCATGGAAGATTAATGTCCTTCAAACTCACAAATACTGTAAACATCAATACCCAAAGATTTTAGGCGTTGCTCTCCACCGATGTCCGGTAAGTTAATCACAAAAGCGGCATGCTTAACGTCTCCACCAAGCTGGCGAATCAACTTGACCGTTGCTTCAACCGTGCCCCCTGTCGCCAATAAATCGTCGACAACCAGAACCTTATCTTGATTGGTTATCGCATCAGTATGTATTTCTAGCGTATCGGTACCATATTCAAGCTCGTAAGACTGAGAAATCGTGGTACGAGGAAGCTTACCTGGCTTACGCACTGGTACGAAACCAACGCCGAGTTCCAGCGCAAGTGGGGCTCCGAATAAAAAGCCTCGCGCTTCTGTACCAACAATCTTGGTAAAACCTGCGTCTTTATATTGCTCAACCAAGACTTGAATACATGCCTTATATGCTGACGCGTCCTCCATCAGACTGGTTACGTCTCGAAACAAGATGCCAGGTTTGGGGTAATCAGGGATACTCTTTATGCTTGACTTAATTTGGGAAATCATTTCAATAGATGTCATTGATAACTTTACTCGTTCCGTTGGTGGACATATGAACTGCCTGTATCGGAGAACATACCCTGCGGGCTTTGTTCTATTATATCCATGAGATTGATGGCATTAGTGTAATCTTGTGTGTCAATTTCACCGCTCAGGTCATTGCCATTTTTCTAAACCGCAATCTTAGTGATTTTCTGGCTTATCGGCAAGGTACTCAACCGTGGGCAAACGCAAGAACCACTGTAAAAGCAAGATTAACATGAGAACCAGTGCAATTTTTAACCAAAAATGTGGCACAATCCAGATGGAAAAGGCAAAGCTAGCTAGTATACATAATGCCCCGCGCTTTTTCACTTTTGAAGACACTGAGCGATGTTGGTGCCAGTTTGATAAGATTGGACCAAATGTTTTGTGCTCGTTAAGCCAGCGATGAAAACGTGGGCTCCCACGCATGAAGCACGCACTCGCCAGTAGAATAAAAGGGGTAGTAGGTAGCAGGGGCAAAAAAATCCCCGCAACACCAAGTATCACGCAAAGCACACCAAACGTATTGAGTAAAAATTGCCGAACGATAATGGTATGCTCCAAAAAGGTGGTTTTAAAATGTCATGTAACCGTTGAGAACTCTGAGCCAAGTCAAAGTTGCTGGAAGAGTTGCAATGACTAGTGCCCCGAGTACGCCAAGAGCATAATAAATGTTAAAAGGTTCTTTAAAGTCTTTGTCCATTTTTTACTTCTCACGTCCTATATAAAGCCCTCACAACGAGCCAATCTCGATTAGATTGGCTCATCCAAATCGGTAATACTATACCTCATTGGTGTTGTGAAAAACACCTATTCCAATCGAGGTTATTACCACGCCCACACACCCTAATTTAATCGCTTGCCCCATTAATAATATCTAAACTAAAACTGCTTGAGCCAAGACAGCTCACTGACAAATGGCAAGTCGAGAGTATAGGTAAATCTTTGGTCATCAAGTTTGCGCTGCACCCTTCACCAAGGCGTGAACCGGCGGATAAGTGCTTTGTATCTGAAATATTGGACCACTGCGCATCGATACCAGCAGGTAGCACAGATAAAGTACCTTCAGATAAATCTGCAATACCGAAAATTGCATTCACAGGTGAGCTACAATTTGAGCAACGCATCCCTTCTTCAAGCATTAAAGAAATGTCTTTTAAATCGGCATTGAAGCACTTGAGATTGCGTAAGTAGTCGTGGAATAGCGCACGAATCAACAATGTCGTGGCAGCTCCGTGCTCCCCTTCGCAGTTTGAATCAACAAGATAAAAGGCAAATTGACCATTCATTAGCCATGCGTAATCGAATACCAAGGGCATTACTTCTGTTGACTGAAGGAGACGATAGCTGCATTTCCAGTCACCTTGAGCAGTGTCGATTTCAGGCAGCAAAGCATGCAACAGGTCTTTTGCTGCACTTGGATTATCTTCCAGATATCTTAGGTGCCAATGAAGCTCTTGCTCCTCTGGAATATCACCACTGTCCACCCTAAACCATTGACTTGCAAAGTCTCTCTGGTCACACAAATGGTTATCGGTATCATCAATGGTGCTTTCTATGGCTCTGGCCAAGTGTTCGTAATTACCGATCGGCTTAGCGAGGAAATCTTTTATGCCAAAGCGCAAGGCTTTCGCAACGTCTGATATTTCATCGGTGGCCGACACAACGATGAGAGGTAAGGAGGGATATTCAAGGCTCACTTCTTCAACAAACTCTATCCCGTCCAAAATCGGCATGGATAGGTCACATAAGATAACATCGGGCTCTTCTGTTCGTAGCTGTTGTAAGCCATCGAGCCCATTTTCCGCTTCTATCACGCGGTAGCCTTGTGACTCAAGAAACCCAGAGGTTAAACGACGAAATATCGGGTCATCATCTACCAGCATAACGACTTTTTGGTTGGCTACCACCGAGGTGGTCGGACTGGCTCCAACGTCAATTGAATTGTGCATAAACCTTACCTCACTACAACAGGTTTGCGATACGTTATATTTTTTATAGTTGACAATATTAAACGCTTATTAAAAAGTAGCCTCGAAAGACTATTTATACAAATCTGCCACGTTTAAGTCGTGTTGCATACTATATGTATTGAATATTGAACTAAAGCAGCGTAATTGGTGTGACTCAAGCTCACACATTTGATATAAAGATAACTCGATCCTCACTACCGAAATGTGTGTCTGATAAAATGAAACTCGATGATCTCAACCTGTTTAGACTAGTGGTAGAAAATGGCAGTTACACTGCGACTTCCAGAAAGACAATGATTCCTGTTGCGACAATAACCCGACGCATTCAGGCGTTGGAGGACTCTCTTAATCTTCGTCTACTCAACCGCCATGCTCGTAAACTTTCATTAACAGAAGCTGGAGAACGGTTTTACCAAGAGTGTTCTCCATTACTCAATCGACTGACTTCAGCGACCGAAGAACTAACAGACGAATGTCGTGGAGCTGCAGGTAAAATTCGTATTATCGCACCTTCAAATCTGACTAAACGCCTGTTAATGCCGATTTTTAATGGGTTTATGGCACAATACCCAGACATCAATATTGAACTGACAACCAGTAATCATGCTGAGCAGTTAGATCCAACAGAGTGGGACGTTATTTTCCGTGTTGGCCCACAGCGGGACTCTAGCCTGATTGCTCGGAAAATAGGCTCTGTGGCTGATATCTTAGTGGCAAGCCCAGAGTATTTAAGCCGCTGCCCTGCACCTAAACATGCAGAAGAATTACATCAACACTCTTTGCTGAAGGGCTCACCATTATTAAAATGGCAACTCTCGAATAAAACTGGTGAAAGTATTGTCAATAATGACAAAGGCCGGATACAGGCGGATACTCTTGATGTCGTAAGATTGGCTTGTTCTGCAGGGCTGGGTATTACTCTGATGCCAGACGTTATGCTGAAAGAGTATACCGACGATGGCAGCCTTGTCCGAGTATTAGAGGACTGGAGTGCCAACCCTCGGGAAGTCTACATGCTTTACAATCATAAAGATCACCTCCCAGAAAAGGTTCGCTTATTCATTGATTTTGCCATTGCCTTTGGCAAAAGCTGAAAAATAAAAAGCTTGGCATAAGCCAAGCTTTTTTCTAGAACTCGACGCAATGTCACCGCTCTGAAACCTGCATTTTGAAGTCACTTATACCCAAGTAACCTCAAGATGCTAGGTTCAGCGAGAATAGCTTGCTTTACAGGCAAGGCAACGATTTGAAAATCTAGTCATCTAAATTGAAAATCGGTAACGATGCATGTAAAGCAAGACAACTCGCCCTCTGGGAGCGTGCCACAGTGCTGATTTCATCGTCAAACAACTTGGTAAGAGTCGACTATTACGCTGCGTTATTTTCCTTGAACTCAACACTGTGGCGTCGCTCTGAATCCTGCATTTTGAAGTCACTTGGGTATAGTTATAGATATTCAACAAACTGCTGCAAATCACGCTCAGGTATCTTCATTGGTGAGCAGCCTGGCGTACCAATATATAAGAACCCGACAATCTCATCGTCACCAGTAAGACCAAATGCTTGGCGCACCTCTTCGTGAAACATCCACTTTCCTGATCGCCAAAAGCCCTGAAAGCCCTGTGCAACAGCGGCCATTTGCATCGCTTGAGCTGCGCAACCTGCAGATATATGCTGCTCAATCGCGGGAACGTTATCATGCGGGGTCACTTTAGCAATAACTGTGATCACCATAGGAGCGCGGAAGGGAGCATTTTTTAGCTTCTCGATAACAGATGCGTCACTCTCTTCAGTTTCAGCCGCTTTGACCAATATCGATGACAAGGTATTTAACCCCTCGCCCTCTGCAACAACGAAGCGCCAAGGTGTCAGGTTGGCGTGGTCGGGCGCACGTAAACCTGCTCGCAGAATATTTTCTAATACTTGCCCTGTTGGCGCGGGGGCAGATAATTTGGCAATCGAACGACGATTAAGCAATAGCTCTAATGCGTCCATTTGAGATCCTTTTATGCATGTTTGAATTTGACACAGATGATAACTGGCTGAGCAAAAAAAGGCGAACCTAATGGCTCGCCTAATCTCTCATTATAATGTTATGGGTAAAATGATTGCTCTAAGCCCGCACGAGTCAATAGACCATCGCATGGCGCGAAGCGGTCACCGTATTGAGTCGCATGATCATTCATTATTTCAACTAATTTGGCTAAACCAATCTGATCCATGTATCGGAAGGGACCACCTAAGAATGGAGGGAAACCGATGCCGAATATCGCTCCGATATCCCCATCCCTTGGACTGCGGATAATTCCTTCATCCAGACAGCGAACCGCTTCATTTAGCATTGGTAGCACACATCGAAGAGCCATATCTTTCTCGCTTTGTTTGGCTTCTGGGTTGAGACCTAACAATTTATAGACAGACTTATCGACTTCTTTCTTTTTACCCTTGTAGGTATAAAAGCCTTTACCGCTCTTACGACCCTTACGGTTATCATTGAGTAACTTATCGAATACGTCAGGGCCTTTGAATCGCTCACCGAGTTCATTAACCAAAATCGGGATAATCTTCGCTCCAATATCGACGCCCACTTCATCAAGAAGAGTAATAGGACCAACGGGGAAACCGAAGTTTAATAATGCTTTATCGAGTGATTCGATTGGCTCGTTCGCCATAAGCACCTGAGCCGCCTCATTCATATACGGCGCAAGGATACGGTTGACGTAGAAGCCCGCACAATCTTTGACCACAATCGGCGTTTTACCTTGCTTGCGTGCAAACTCAACCACAGTCGCCACTGTCTCAGCGGAAGTTCCTTCATGAGGGATAACTTCGACTAAAGGCATTTTTTCAACTGGGCTGAAATAGTGAAGACCAACAACGTTCTCGGGTCTGGCCGCTTTCTCTGCGATCTGCTTGATCGGTAATGATGACGTGTTAGTAGCAAAAATAGCGGTGGGCTTTGCGTTTTGCTCAACATCCGACACCATAGTTTGCTTGAGCTCTAGATCTTCGAACACTGCTTCGATAACAATATCGGTGTGTTTAAAACGCGTAAAATCAACACCACCCGACAACTGCAACATTTGACTTTGCAATTGAGCTTTCGAAATGATGCGACGTTTCTTTTGTTTCTCGAACAACTTGTAGTTGTATTGCATGGCATTCAGTACGCCATCATTAGAGACATCTTTAATGCGTACAGGCACCTTTGCTTTAGCAACGCTCACGTGGCTAATTCCAGCGCCCATAAGACCACCGCCTAATACGGCTGCGCGCTCTATCTTTGTGGGTGACGCCTCGCTACCAAGATCTTTTTTCATTTCGGTCGTAGCAAAGAAAATAGAACGTAGTGCTTTCGATTCTGGGGTCATGACTAACTCACCAAATCTCTGCGCTTCTTTCTTTTGTCCCTGTTCAAAGCCTTTTTCGAGACCAAACCGAATCACTTCTAAAATAGCATCAGCCGCTGGGTAGTTACCCCGTGTTTTCTCATGGGTCTTTTTGGTCGCTTGCTCAAAAATCACCTTACGACCAAGACCTGTATTGGCAATAAGCTTCTCTTTAGTAGAGACTTTTTGTTTAGCTTTATTTTTACCTGTATTTTTTTCAACAAAGCTTTTCGCAACTTCTAACAAAATAGTCTCAGGAACAACAGCATCAACAATACCCAGCTTTTTCGCTTTTTTTGCTCGAAGCTGCTTACCGGTTAAGATCAGATCTAAAGAGGGAAGCAAACCAATTAAACGAGGCAGGCGTTGTGTACCACCTGAGCCTGGAAGTAAGCCGAGTTGAACTTCAGGAAGACCAAGCTTAGTCTTCCCAGAATCAGTACTGATTCGATAGTCACAAGCGAGTGCGAGTTCCAGTCCGCCACCCAAACAGGGGCCATGTATAGCGGCGACCACTGGATACGGTAAATCAGAAAGTTGTTGGAACATTTGTTGGCCTTTTTCAGCCAAGGCCTGTGCTTCTTCTGCACTTTTGCACGCTTCAAGCATGCGAACATCGGCACCCGCAATAAAGTTATCGGGCTTAAGTGAATGGATCACCAAGCCCTTAATACCCTTCCCTGCTTCACTTAACTGAGCAAAAATCGCCTCCATCTCCTGAGCGAAAGCCGCTTGCAGGGTATTCATCTTCTCGCCAACGACATCGATAGATAACCAAGCAATATTTTGCTCATCAATTGATAGTTTAAATGCAGTTTGCTCAGTCATTATTCTACCTCCAAAATCATAGCAGCACCCAAGCCACCAGCAGCACAAGCTGTATTCAATGCCAGACCGCCGCCACGACGTTTTAGTTCTCTCAATGTTTGTGTCATCATGCGTGCGCCGGTTGCGGCAAACGGATGCCCGTAGGCAATAGACCCGCCAAGCACGTTAAATTTATCCATATCAATTTCACCAATGGCGCTGGAGCGACCCAATTTTTCTCTGGCAAAAGTTTCACTAGCAAACATTTTAACGTTGGACAATGCTTGAGCAGCAAATGCCTCATGCATATCAATTAAAGTCAGATCGGCAAGCGTAATACCAGCACGGTCAAGAGCAATCGGTGTTGCGTAAGATGGCCCCATCAGCATATCTTGTTCAACACCAATCGCTGAAAATGCATAAGAACGGATATAACCCATGATCTCAAGGCCAAGTTCTTTCGCTCGCCCTTCGCGCATCAACATAACAGCCGCAGCACCATCGGTTAGCGGAGTACTGTTTGCAGCAGTAACGCTACCATACTGGCGATCAAATGCCGGGCGTAGTTTTGCATAGCCCTCAACCGTTGAGTCTTCTCGGATATTGTTATCCTTCATGATCCACTTTTTGTAAGGTTCAGGAAATGCCGTCATGACCTCACCTTCAATCTTACCTTCTTGCCATGCTTTAGCAGCTAGCATATGAGACCGATGAGCAAGCTCGTCTTGCGCTTGACGTGTGATACCGTGTGATTTTGCCATTTGCTCAGCGGTTTGTCCCATAGACAACCCCGTTGAGTATTCAGCAACGGCTGGAGGAACAGGCATCAGATCTTTAAACGATAGGTTTTTTAACACTTTAAGTTTTTGGCCTATTGTTTTGGTTTTACTTAATGCCAGTAAATTTGCGGCGAGCTTCTTCGAAACACCAATCGGCAATACTGACGAGGAGTCTGCACCTCCGGCAATACCGACATCAATGGTGCCAGCCATAATACTTTCGGCGACGTTCACGGCAGACTGAAAACTGGTTGCACATGCTCGAGTCACACTGTAAGCATCGGTATGGATATTCATCCCCGTCCCGAGCACAATTTCTCGTGCGATATTAGGCGCTTCTGGCATTTGTACTACCTGACCAAAGACCACTTGTTCGATTAGTTTTGGATCGATGTCTGTGCGAGCAAGCATGTCACTCACAACCATCTTGCCCAAGTCGACGGCGGGCACCTGACTAAATTCTGTGCTTTGGCGTGCAAACGGGGTTCGCAACCCTGCAACAATTGCGACGCGTTCACCTGAGCGAGTTTTGACTTCTTGCTTGCTCATTATTACTCCTTAATAAATAGAGGTCTGACCAGAACCATTGTAACGAGAATGTTAAGCCAATCAAACGCTCGTTTAAATAAACGTGACTTAAACCCAGTTGAAAGACACTCGACTCTCAAACTGTGCACAAAATTAACCACACTAGGAATGAGAAGCCTAACTTGTTTTTACCTCCCCACTCCCCATACTTTATGAATTGCGGTCAAATACACAAAAAACAAGCCTTATACCTGAGCGACCACAACATACTTGGATATAATATTCTGGTACTACCCAATGATTTACAGACAGCTCATCTCTTCGTGAGGTTAAAAGAGCGAAATTCATCATCAAACAAGTTAGAGAGAATTCGCTATTTTACGATGCTACTTTCTTTGGACTCAACACTGTGGCATCGCTCTGAATCCTGCATTTTAATGTCACTTGGGTATAGGATCTAAAAGTGACTAAAATTACCTCTGTCTGACTCGGCTATTTCTTTGGTAAAGGAGATAAGCTTGGTATGATAAACTTTGGTATTAATAGTCCTAATCGATAACACATGATGTGTTGTAAATCGTACCAATCGAGTCTATCGGATCAAGGTGGCGAAAGATGTCAATTATTGACTTTTTTGGAAAGAAAAAGTCCAGTACTCCGGTCAACTCGGATATGGACAGACAAAGAAAATATGAAGCGCTAGTTCGGGCCTATCATAGGGACCTGTATCGCTACGCCTATTGGCTATGTAAAGATGGCAGTATTGCAGAAGACTTGGTACAAGAAACTTGCCTACGCGCATGGAAGTCACTCGATAGCCTACAAGATGAAAAAGCGGCAAAGTCTTGGCTAATTACGATATTACGCCGTGAAAATGCTCGCCGCTTTGAGCGTAAACAATTTGAGTTAGTGGATATCGATGATCACGCACACGATGCAAGAGTCTCCGATGATCCCTACCATCAAAACCAATGGGTGCAGGCTCAAATAATGAAACTTGAGGAAGAGTATCGAGAGCCACTATTTTTGCAAGTAATTGGTGGGTTCAGTGGTGATGAAATCAGTGAAATCCTTGATTTAAATAAGAACACCGTAATGACACGTTTATTCCGAGCCAGAAATCAACTCAAAGATATGTTGGATTCAAGCAACACACAGAAGGGGCAGCAAAATGGATGAATTAGAATTTCGTCGCCGCATTATGTCCGATCCAAAAAATCGTGACCCAGAGGTGAGTGCTGCCATTAATGCCAGTGACAAAAACGCACAATTCGTTGATGAGGTCATGGAACTGGATAAAAAAATATCCAAAGCCATGTCGGTCGATGCTCCGGATGATCTGGCCGATCGGATCCTATTTACTCACACCTCAACCCATGAAGATAACTTGGTAACGCCAAACTTTGCTCGCCGCGCAATGGCGATGGCGGCTTCAGTCGCTTTTGTCGTTGGATTACTTGTTGGACAGGTTAATTGGGGCAACTTTATTGTGAAACCGGCACAAGCCTCTTTAGAAGCAACGGCCATGGACCACGTACTCAATGAAAAAGCGTTTGTCAGTTCAATTGACGAGCAGGTCCCTTCATCACAAATTAATGCCAAAATGTTGCCCTTCGCTTATCAACTATCTAAAACTTTCCCCTACCACGTTTATTACCTCAATCATTGTGGTTTTGGTCATACTAATGCAGTGCACATGGTGTTTCAGGGTGATAAAGGTAAGGTAACACTATTTTTAACCCGTATCAGCTCTGAGAATACTCGTGATTTTAATGAGAAAGGCATGGCTGGATTCATTGAACCTATGGGTGAGACCAGTTTAATACTTGTTGGTGATGAGAACGAAAATCTAGCGAACATCGCTGAAAATCTATCTAAAATCATCAAACCTATCATTTAACAAAAAGATAACATTTTGTGACTTTCATCATGGCTTGAAGCACTATTTCAAGCCATTTTTTTAAACAAAAAATAGAGTCTTAACTCTAAAAAAAGCAATTTTATCCTATTTTCTTGCCAGATATTCTCCATTTCCATAATTTTATCATCCATATCGCTAATGGTCAGAGCTCTATCCTGTATAATTGAAAGCGAAATTCGGCCTTCTCTGGATTTTTATTTACTTCTAATATCGCCCAATAATAGAGGCGAAGCGAAAAGGAAAGCACCAATGAACAAGACGCGTCTGTTTCAAAAATCACTTCTTGCAGTGACCATTGCCACCGCTACTCTTGCGTCGCAACAAACGCTTGCTGCAGGTTTTCAACTGAATTCTCAATCGGCCACAGGTCTTGGCCGTGCTTTTGCTGGTGATGCTGTTATCGCTGATAACGCCTCTGTTATGTCTCGCAACGCTGCTGCAATGGCTTTATTTGATCGCACCGAAATATCATTAGGTGTCAATGTCATCGACTCTAAAGTAAAAGTTAAAGATGGCACTTACACCAGACCTGCTGGATTTGATGCTCTTGCTGGTTCCCAATCCGTCTCCGGAACAACCAATGATGCAACTTCCGTTGTACCGAATTTTTATGTTGTTCACCCAATTAATGATGAATTTGCGGTTGGTTTAGGTATCTATTCTAATTTTGGCACCACCAATGAATTTGATGATAGCTGGGGTAAAGGGACGGGGGTGATCTCAACAATCACAGCAGGGCCAACAGCTGGCACGACTCCAATCCCGGGCGCTGATGCTTTTGGTGGTACTACTAATGTGAAAACGACTAACTTTGCGTTAAACGGTTCTTACCGCATTAATGAGCAATGGAGTATCGGTGGTGGAATTGACGTTATTTATGGCGAAGGAGAGCTGAAAAGAAAGTCCACTAACATGACGACTTTAGTCAATGGTGGCGCAACGGGAACTAATGGAAGCTTTACTTTCACTAACGTTGATGCATCAGCTACCACAGTTGGTTTTAACCTTGGTACCGTGTTTGAAATGGACGAAAATAACCGTTTCGGATTAAGCTACCACTACAGCCCAGAAAAAGAAGTCAGCGGCACAGTTGAATATGCAGGCAATAAGGACATCGGCGACCTAAAAATACCACTACCTTCAATGGCTGAGTTCTCTGGTTACCATCGCATTAAAGATACCCAATTTGCTGTGCACTACAGCTTGCAATGGATTGAGTGGAGCTCATTTGAGCGCTTAGAGACTACCAACGGAGTCAAACTCAAAGATTATAAATGGCAAGATACTTTCCACTACGCCATTGGTGGCACCTACTATATTAACGATGAGTGGGAAGCACGCGCAGGTTATATGTATGACCAAGGTGTACAAGACAGCCTAACTTCTGTCTCTGTACCAGATTCTGATCGCAATTGGTTCTCGATAGGTGCTTCTTACCATATCAGTAAAGACCAAACTTTAGATGCCGGCTTTACCTACCTTGTTGGTAAAGACAAAAAAGTCAGTGATATCATACAGACTACCAACGGTAATATCACTCTTGACACGACGACCAAAGCTACCGCGATGTTGTTTGGCTTGCAGTACACGCACAAATTCTAAGCTTAAATTTTATATCGAAAAAGCCAGCGACATGCTGGCTTTTTTATTTGCTTGAGCGAACAACTGTTACCTAATCTAACATTTTGATCTTACACACGTGCGCTAAAAGTGTGATCTGCGTATTTTTCTTGCCGAATGATTCTCTACCAAAAGTCGATTTCCTTTATAAAATCCTAAATCACGCCCTTATGGTGCTTTTTATTTTTAAAGTAATGACTCTAATTTTATTATCATGCTACGCAAATCATTAAGTGAGTATGACAATGAAAACCAACAAAAAGCTTCTTTCTCTGGCCATCATCAGTGGTTTAATAACGCCATCAGCTATGGTCAGTGCCGCTGGATTTCAACTGGCAGAATACTCTGCCACAGGTCTTGGCCGTGCCTATGCTGGAGAGGCAGCTATCGCAGATAATGCCAGTACACAATGGCGTAACCCTGCCATGCTCACCTATCTGGAAGGAACGCAGATTTCTACTGGCGCAATCTATGTCAATCCAAATATTGATCTAACAGGTCAAGTTGACGGCTCGAAAAGTGCAAACCCTAGAATGGGACAAACACCAGCCAACGCTCATGACTTTGCCGATGCGGCTGTGATCCCCAATCTGTATATCTCACACCGCTACTCAGATGCGCTTGCGCTCGGTTTCGCGCTTGGTACTAACTATGGCATGGAGACAAACCTAGGCAACGATTTTGCGGCTTCCCATTTTGGAAATGAAGCCAGTGTAAAAACGATGGAAGCCAATCTCAATCTTGGCTATAAACTTACTCCCGAATGGAGTTTGGGAGGAGGACTGCGCTACGTTCAAGGAGAAGGAAGCTTTGGCGCATCTGCACCCGCAAAGAACATCGCACAAAACCCATTAACTGGCGCTGTTTTTGCTTTTCCTCAAGGTACCAAGCTGAAATATATGGAAGGGGATGACAACGCCTTCGGTTGGCAAATAGGGACGGCTTGGCAAATTAATTCTGACCACCGCTTGGGTTTTACTTATAAATCCGAGGTAAAACTGAAACTTGAAGGCTACGCCACCGGCGCTGGTTTTGGTCTTTTTAACGATCAACGAGATAATGGTTCGATGGACTTGGCCTTACCGGCTACCGCGGAGCTCGCAAGCTATCATCAGATCAACGATAAGCTTGCCCTCCATGCCAGTGTCAACTGGACAGATTGGAGCAGTTTTGAAAAACTTGAAGCACAGCTCAATACCAAAGGAAGCCAAACTGTTAAAGAAGAACATTGGAAGGATAACTACCGTTTTGCCATAGGCGCAACGTATCAACTAGACCCTAAACTCCTACTGCGCTCGGGCCTTGCCTACGATACTTCAGCAGTTGACGATAAAAATCGTACAACGACGATTCCAGAAACTGACCGAACTTGGTTAAGCTTGGGTGCTAGCTATGAGGTTACCCAGCAATTCACTCTCGATGCCGGACTAACGTATATGATTGCAAGAGATGCATCGATTAGAGAATCTCGTGGTTATGCCTCTGATAATACAGCTCAAGCGCTTGCGGGAGAGTTCACTGGTGAAGTCAGCGGTAATATCTGGCTAGTTGGACTTCAAGCCAATTACATCTTCTAACAGCGATAAAAAAAGGCTTGGTCACCCAAGCCTTTTTTATTTTAGTAATCGTCAAGATATTCGTCAAGATACTCTTCTTCAGCCGCATCATAATCGTCTTTTTCAACTTCAGCTTTAAAATCTTGATGTTGAATATACGCATCTCTAACCAGAGAGTATGGATCGGGAGAGTTTTCAAGCTGAGGCTCTTGGCTCACCAAGGCAGCCCGTGACTCCATACCTTCGATTGCCCACTTACCTAAGCCAGCCCAAATATTCAGCAGAGAGAGAGGAACATAGGTAGAATCAACCAAATCAGCTGACTCCCTAACAGTCCAAGGGCCGTAGCCTGGAACCATAACATAGGGTCCATTTCCGACTCCATAATGCCCGACCGCATCACCAAACGATTTATCATTATGAGCGCTGATCCCGGCCTCTGTAGCAACATCTATAAGCCCCAACAAGCCAAAGGTTGAGTTAATCCAAAAGCGATTAAAATGATCGAGGGCCTTACGACCATTACCCATAAGTAGGTTATTGATCATACTGGCAGGCTCATCTAAGTTAGCAAAAAAGTTGCCTAATCCAGAGCGGACTGGTGTAGGTACATAATTGACATACGCCAGGGAAACTGGCCGCACAAAATATGGGTCCAGATAATCTTGATTTAAGGTCCACATCGAACGGTTAAACCCCTCGAGTGGATCCGAAACTCCAGAGTCACTGCTCTCAGTGCCATCAGGGGCACTTGCACAACCTGCTAGGGAAGATATCGCGAGAATCAGGAACAATCCTCGCCAATTAAATATGCTGTTCATTACTTAATCCAGTGTTGGTAATATCACATCTATTACCAGATTTTTGAAGATTCTATCAGTACTGCTGGTTAATTGTAAGTACTACAATTTTACCCTTTTCAATCACATTACTCTCACCGTACCAGTCACCTCTTTTAGTAGCAACATTACCATCACTATCAAGACGAGCACGGACTAAAAATTGATCAAGTGACGATAGTTTTCGTTCTGGAAGCATGCTGTTTACATCACTTAACGTGACCTCAATTGGAAAATCATTAGATGGGTATCGTGCTGCCGCCACTGGCATCGAAGCGCCGTCCGCCGAGTGAATTGATACAATCAGAGCAGCATTCTCACTTGGGGTTACCTCTGAAGACAATAATACCTTCACCTTTACGACCTCGGTGGTGCCCTTCATCTGAGCTAACTGCCTATTTGCCTCTTCAATATTACGTGAAAGCATGATGTAACGGTCATCAGAGGCACCTACCATTTTTTGCATTGCACTCCAGTATTTTATCGCTCCGGTGTAGTCTTTTCTATCAAAGGCATCGTAAGCCAACAATGAGAAGACTCGCAAATCAACTGAATCTCGCTGAACAAGCGCTATTAGAAGTTCTCTTGCCTGATTGCGGTCAGTATCATCACCCGATAGCATTAATGCCTGAGCATAACCCAACATGATGTCTACATCATTTTTTTTCAGCTTGTTAGCCTTTTGCATCGCACCTATTGCCGTTTCAACATCCCGATTCGCAATCGCAATGCGTCCTAGAAGCAGCCAGCCCGTCGAATCTTGTGGACTGTAGTGAAGCCGCGTACGAAGTGCTAAAGTGAGATCTTGCATTTCTTGATCGGTAAGAACTGGGCTTTCCGGTGACAATAGTTTTTTCGATAATTCAGGTAAGCGATCACTGATTTTTTGCCAGTCATCGACACGACCAGAGGCACCAAACTGAGCGTATAAACCGTAAGATAAGGCAATGACAAATAAAGAAGACAACAGAAAAAACGGCCATGAGCGACTAATAACATGACCACTGACTTTTTTTTCCGGAATATCATCCAGTAGTGACTGTTTAAGCTCTTCAACCAATTCTTCTTGGTTATCAACCAGACCTTCGTTATTTTCCTCTTCGAGCTCAGAAAGACGATTTTTATAAAACGCCTTATTCAATTCATCACGTTGAAGTTGTCTGTCTAATGAACTGCGCTGAATCATAGGAAAAATCACAAAAAACAGACTCACCAAAACAACCACACAAGTAGAGATCCAAAATAATGTCATTAACTGTCTTCCTCTTGAGCCTCTTGTTTCGTCTTTTGGTCATCCAGCAAAGCATTCAAGCGAGCTTCTTGGACTGCACCCCATTCCTGATTGCTATTACTGGACTTATCGCGACGACTTCGTAGAAAAATAAAGCCAAACCCGATAATAATAACACTCAGTGGTCCAAGCCAAAGAATAGAAGTGGCGATGGTAAAAGGAGGATTGTAAGTGACGAAATTACCATAACGTGCGGTCATGTAATCAATAATCTCATGCTTTGACTGACCTTCTTTTGTCATCTGATAAACTTTATTTCGCAAATCAACAGCAAGCTCAGCATTTGAATCTGCAATAGTGTTATTCTGACATTTTGGGCAACGCAAAAGGCTACCAAGCTCTTTAAATTGCTGTTCTTGTTCGGTAGAGTCGAACTCATACACCTCAATCGCAGCTTGGGCGCCTATAGAAAAAAAGAGCGATAAAATGAGTAGAAAAAACGCTCTCATGATTTTATTTCCTCAACCAAAGATTGATAGATGGGCTCTAGTGTTTGTTGCCAATTACGTGGGTTCACATCACCGACATGCCGATAGCGAATAACGCCATTTGCATCGATAAGAAAGGTTTCAGGAGCACCGTAAACACCTAAATCCAAACCCAACATACCGTCACCGTCAAACAAACTAATGAGATAAGGGTTGCCCAGATCAGTAAGCCAACCAATGGCTTTTACCCGATCGTCTTTGTAGTTCATCCCGACAATTTTAATTCCACGACCCGCGAGTTGGTTAAGGTATTGGTGCTCGGCATAACATGTTGGACACCAAGTAGCCCAAACATTTAAAAGTAACGGCTCTCCTTTAAAAATAGCTTGGTCATAGAGCTTTCCGGGTTCAGCCAAATCTTCTAGACGAAATTCAGGAACAGGTTTGCCAATCAGCACTGACTCAAGCTTAGTCGGATCATCCCCATGCTGATTTTTCAGCAACTGGGTGCCAAAGATAGTGACTAACCCTACAAAAATGATGAGCGGAATGAAGAGAAGTTTGTTGTTCATGAGGCCACCTGATGCTGAATTTTCTTTCTAAAACGATAACGTTTATCACTGATGGCAATAATTCCGCCCAATGCCATTAAGATAGCGCCAGCCCAGATCCAACGTACAAAAGGTTTATAGTAGATTCTTATTGCCCAAGACCGCTTATCCTCAAGCCTCTCGCCTAAAGCAATATACAAGTCTCGCGTGATACCACTATCAATCGCCGCCTCCGTCATCATCGAGCGCGCTGTTGTGTAAAAACGCTTCTCTGCCTGTAACTCGTTAATGAACTCTCCGTCGTAGGTCACATCAAAATCTGCGACATAACCGTCATAATTAGGGCCGTCTTTATCTCGAAGTCCTTTAAAGTAGAAGTCGTAGCCCTCGATTTGGTAGTGCTCTCCTGGAGCCAAGCGCACATCTCGCTCAATGCTATAATTTTGTACCATTGTGATGCCAATGATTGAAACAGCCAAACCGATATGGCCCAACATCATAGCCCAATGACCGTGATGAATTTTTTTTAGGCCATGCAAGAAAGTGTGTCGATGAGTCGAGCGTTGATGCAATTCGTAACCGTGTAACATAACAATCCAGATCGCCATAAGCCAGCCTACATATGCCATGAAAATAAAATGCTCAGCTAGCGCATAAACCATTATTGCGGCGATCAACGCAGAACCGATCGCAGTTGTTATCAATGGCTTATACAACGATGAAAGATTGTCTCTTTTCCAACGAATCAGAGGTCCAATACCCAACAAAAACGCGAACGGCATCATCAGCCAAGCAAAAAGCAGGTCAAAAAAAGGCGCACCTATAGAAACGGAACCTAATCCTATTTGTTTATGAACAAGGGGAAGCAAGGTACCTACCAAAACAACGACTAATGCCGCGATAAGTATGACGTTGTTGGCCAGTAATACATTTTCTCGTGATACAAGGTCAAACTTGCCACGAACACGAATAGAGTTACCCTTGATAGCAAAGAGTAATAAAGACCCACCGATAACAAACACTAAAAACGCCAGAATGAACATACCACGTGCAGGATCAGAGGCAAAAGCGTGCACTGACACCAATATGCCAGAACGAACTAAAAACGTACCCAACAAGCTCAGAGAAAATGCAGAAATAGCTAATAGCACAGTCCAAGCTTTAAAGGTCCCTCTTTTTTCGGTGACGACCAGCGAATGCATCAAAGCCGTACCAGCAAGCCATGGCATAAATGACGCGTTTTCTACTGGATCCCAGAACCACCAGCCACCCCATCCAAGCTCGTAATATGCCCACCATGATCCCAAAGCAATGCCCAGAGTTAAGAATGACCACGCTGCAATGGTCCACGGCCTTGACCATCTTGCCCAAGCAGTATCGAGACGTCCTGTCATTAATGACGCTATTGCAAAAGAGAACGCAACAGAGAATCCAACGTAGCCCATGTACAACATTGGAGGATGGATAATCAAACCGGGATCTTGCAGTAATGGATTAAGATCTCGACCATCGACAGGAAAATTAGGCAAGGTACGTAAAAATGGATTAGACGTGATAATAATAAAGAGTAAGAAGCCGACAGTGACCAAGCCCATAATGGCTAAAACCCGCGCCACTGATTCCTGAGGCATTCCCCGGCTAAAAGAGGCAACAGCTACTGTCCAACCTGCTTGAATAAGTACCCATAGTAGTAGAGAGCCCTCATGCGCCCCCCACACGGCAGTTAGGCGGTAGTACCAGGGAAGCTGGCTATTAGAATTGGCGGCAACATATTTGAGCGTAAAATCGTTGGTATAGAAAGCCCACAACAAAACACTAAACGATAAAGCTAGAAGTACAAACATTCCCCAAGATAATGGTCTAGCACTGTTCATTAGCACAAGGTTATTTTTTGTCGCTCCGTAAAGAGGCAAAACGCTCAGTAGTAAAGCAAGCGCCAAAGACAGGATAAGTGCAAAGTGACCAATTTCAACAACCATTAGTAACTTCCTTTTAACTGTTTTTCACTATACTCCAAAGGCTGATGGTTCTTTTGCATTGCCTCGGCAATTTCCGGTGGCATATATTCCTCGTCATGTTTGGCCAATACTTCAAATGCCTCAACCGTGGTTGAGTTTTTCAAAATACCTTGCGCAACGATCCCCTGCCCTTCACGAAACAAGTCGGGTAATATCCCGTTGTAAACCACGGTAACTTCAGGTCCAACATCACGAAGAGAAAATGATACTCTCAATGATTCCGGGTCACGTTTTACACTACCAGCCACGACCATGCCTCCGATGCGTAAACGCTGACCAATCTCAGGTTTTGTTCCATTGGGTTTACCATCGACTAATTCAGTCGGGGTATAAAAAAGGTCCATATTTTGGCTAAGCGCATAGAGCATCAACCCGACAGTCACGCTGATCCCGAGCAAAATACTCAAAATAACCGCTAATCTTTTCTTACGTCTCGGATTCATAATGTATCCTTATGCTCACTGGCTGCATCGATGCGCGCCTGTCGATCTACTCTTGCCTGAACCTCAGCCAAAAGGATACGCTTTTTACGTAAGCTAATTAGCAGCAAAACCAGCATTGACAAGAACGTCAGGCCAAATGCACTCCAAACATAGCTTGCGTATCCACCCATCAGGAGAAATTCATATAAGGTTTCAAAGTGCATATTAGCGATCCTTATTCGATAGCTGCATGGCGAGTTTAACAACCCAAGAGCGGTGACTTTCGTTGCTAATTATTTCATTGCGAAGACGTATCATTGTGACTGCGGCAAAAAAGCACGCAAAACCCAGTATGTTTATTAACAAAGGCCAGAGCATGCTGCTTGCAATGGAAGGTTTTTCAAATTTCGTGATACTCGCTCCTTGGTGAAGCGTATTCCACCACTCTACTGAAAAGTGGATGATTGGTATGTTTACAACACCAACTACTGCCAACACCCCAGCGGCTTTAGCGGCAACTTGTCGATTATCAAAAGCATTGTACAACGCAATAACGCCGAGGTATAAGAATAATAAAATCAACTCGGAAGTGAGCCGCGCATCCCACACCCACCAAGCGCCCCACATAGGCTTTCCCCAAGTTGCGCCAGTGAACAGTGCAATAACGGTAAACACAGCACCAATTGGCGCCATCGCACAAACAGCCATTTCAGAAAGTTTTACTTGCCAAACGAGTCCAATAAACGCGCAAGTTGCCATTGACATGTAGACGCCCATCGACCAAATAGCTGATGGAACATGAATGTATATAATTCGAAAGCTATCACCTTGTTGATAATCAGAGGGAGCAAACGCCAAACCCCATATGGTACCAGTGCATAATAAAATGAGCGCTAGTGTAAAAAACCAAGGAAGCAATCGACTGCATAGCTGGTATGCTGTTTCTGGCTTTGCATAAGGATGGAGCCATTTCCACATTGTCATTCTCGCTTTACTTATCGTTATATTAATGTAATTTAGTTTCTTTGCTCTGACTTCTCGTCAAATCTATTCATTAGTCAACGCTGATACGTAGTGCTGTCCCTATAGCAAACGGTGCAAAAGTTAAAGCCGCAACGCCCATAGCACCCATAATAGCTAACTGTCCGTTATACGCTACTCCGAGTGATGCCGAATCAATTGCGGACGTTGCAAAAATCAAGACGGGTATATACAAGGGCAAAGTTAACAGGCTTAACAAAACTCCTCCTTTCTGTATTCCTACCGTCAACGCCACACCTATGGCACCAATAAAACTTAATGTTGGCGTTCCAAGAAGTAAGGTTAATGCAATGGCCAACCAAGTCTGAAAATCAAGGGATAATAAAATCGCTAAAATTGGGCTAATTAGGATCAAAGGCAAGCCAGTCAACAACCAATGAGAGGCTACCTTACACAAAATAACGACGAATAAAGGAACGG
Organism: Vibrio caribbeanicus ATCC BAA-2122; assembly: GCF_000165125.1. Lineage (GTDB taxonomy): Bacteria > Pseudomonadota > Gammaproteobacteria > Enterobacterales > Vibrionaceae > Vibrio > Vibrio caribbeanicus. The sequence continues at coordinate 33,117 of NZ_AEIU01000050.1, forward strand.
GTAACAACATCAATTGTTCCAAGGAGCCATCTCTATAGTCATCTCGAAATAATCGCTCCAAGGATAACAAAGCAGAGAGTAACGCGGCCACCCATACAATACCTGCTGCGATGCGGGCTAGTAATTGTGGCTCAGGACCTATACTCAAAGGAAATAACGTGATGACAATAATAAAAAACCACAAAGGATTGAGCACATCGGCTTGTTTACGATAGGCAATCAATAGTTCTCGACGAATGATAGTTAGCGCTATTCCCAACATTTATGAATCACCAAGTCTTATTTTTCTGAGTTTCGGGTGATTTTTAAACATGTCTTGATGTGTTGTTAACACCACAATGCCTCCCTTGCTGGTATGTTGTATAAAAAGGGACTCCAATATTTGCATACCTTGCTTGTCAATCGCAGTTAAAGGCTCATCTAGAATCCAAAGTATCTGCTCGCTTAGCCACAAGCGAGCCAGCGCAGCGCGCCTCTGTTGACCCGCAGATAACTTGGACACTGGGATGTCTTCTTTTCCAACTAACCCAGCCTTGAGCAGGGCATCGTATATTTCTTGATTGCCCAATTTGGTTATTCGCTGCATTGAGCAAAAAAAGGCTAAGTTCTCAAAAGCCGTAAGTTCTGGCTTAATGCCGGTTTGATGACCGATATACAAAAGATCCTGATGGAACTCCTCTCTATTGGAACGGATGGTGGCTCCCTTCCACTGAATCAAGCCCTTGTCATACTGCCCCAGACCAATAAGGAGTCTAAGTAGTGTCGTTTTTCCTGTTCCATTTCTCCCCTCAATTTGTACAAGTTCACCTGGGGAAATAGCGAAGGACAGAGCATCGAAAAGGGTATATTCCCCTTTTGTTATTGTCAGCTGCGAGACTTCTAGCATACGAATCTCTGGATAGTTCTGAGAATGATATATTAGCACAGCCTTGTTTTATCAACAGGCAAATACAAGTGTGAGGCTCACGAAATAAAACAACAATTTGTTAAATTTTAATCTTATGTGGACAATACGTTAGGATAAGAACGTCGGAGGGGTTATCAATCCCTTCCACGTTTTGGCTGGCGATATTTTTGTGACTCGGGACTGCTTTCCAATGGTGGAACTCTTTCCTTACCTGCTATCTTGTTTTGTAACGACATCATAAGCTCGGCCTCCGCTTTCGGTAACTCACATTCTTCAATGAGTTCGTTGATGTCAGCGCCTAACTTTACCATCTTGGAAGCTCGAGAATACAATCTTCCATCATTATCAACTTGCTCTAGCTCCGTGATGCGCTCATTAAGGTGCTGAATAATATCTTGCTGCTCACCCACCTTTTGTCCCAAGCCAACAACTACGGAGCGTACTTCAAGTACTTGCTTGGAAGATTTGAGAAGATCTTTTTCCAACTGCTGCTGCTCTTGCCGAATGCGTCTAATCAAAGCGGATTGAGACATTTTTACCCGAAGCAAAACAATTAAAAACAATAAAACAAAAAAAACAACAGCTCCGGCAATAACCGGAGTGTGTGTAACTGCACTTTCAAACATTACATGTGCTCTATTTCATTCCACTCTTCGTCAGTGAGTAGCTTGTTCAAATCAACGAGTATCAGCAGCTTGCCGTCTCTGTTGCTAACGCCTTGGATAAACTTAGCACTCTCATCCGTACCAACACTTGGTGTCGTATCGATTTCAGATGAACGTAAGTACACAACTTCAGCGACACTGTCTACCAGTATCCCTATGACCTGATGCTCCGATTCGATGACGATAATCCGGGTATTGTCGGTAATTTCCCCTTCCATTAGACCGAAGCGAGAACGAGTATCAATGACAGTCACGACATTACCACGAAGATTAATAATACCAAGCACGTAATCTGGAGCGCCTGGAACTGGAGCAATTTCAGTGTAACGCAGTACTTCTCGTACCTGCATTACATTGATACCGTAGGTTTCTTCTTCTAGTTGGAACGTCACCCACTGAAGCACTTCGTCGTTAGACTGTTCTTTTCTTACTTCCACTTCATTAGTTTGAGACATACCTTATCCTCTCTAAAGCCTAATTCGGCATAAATGTTCTAATTATCTAAAGCTTTGACATCGAGTCCTGCATTAAGCATAGCTGTCAATGCCTCAACATGGATCAAAGCGCACATTTTTTCTTTTACCATCCCGGCCAGCCATGGGCGTTTACCTGCGGTTTTACGCCATCTGATCATTCCGGGTTCGAGTGACTCTGTCCCCATCAGTTTAGTTGATGCGAGCCCCCATGCACTCTCACCTAACATGACGATGTATTGATACTTTTCTTTGTGCTCATCGTTAGAGAGCTTTTCTGGCATTACCCACTTAGCAGTATCAACAACATCAAGCTGTGATTGACGGCTAGTTTGTAACCCCAAGTACCAATCGGGTCGCCCTATTAAATGGTTTAACTCTGCTATTTTGTGTATCCCACCTAATTCATCGAGTGGGACAGCAAAAGTGACACTATTGACATCAAAATAAAGCACTTGGAAGTCTAAGTTCCTTTCGGTTGACTTCCAAGCCCCTAGTTCACCATCACCAGCTTGGGTTTCAAGTTCAATGTCGGCTTGTGAAACGGTATCACCATCTTCATTGTCGTCCAAACTCGCACTTGCAGCAATTTCAGGCTCAATCTCTGGCGCTAAAGATTCATACTCATGAGAGGGTTCGCTCAAAGAGTTGGCGACCTCAATCTCAGCTTCTGGTTGAACGTCAACTTCAACCTTTGGTTCAACAATGTTCCATTCCTGAATCTCTTCAATCTCGTCAAATGATTTAGGTGGGGCAATATCTGCCGTGTTCTGAACCATTGTGTCTTCTAAGTCAAGCTCTGCAACGGGATTGCTGGTCTCAAGTTGTTCGAGTAACCTTTCCACGTCCTCGAGGTTTGGCACTTCAATTTCTTCAGTGGGACGTTTAAGATAACTTTTCTCTTCCACAGGTTGTGCTTGTGGATCAGGTTCAGAAACGACTTTTAACCGCGCGCTCTCCTCAAGCGCTTGTCTATCTTCGAGGTCACCCGACTCTTCTAACAATGAAGAGAAGTAATCATCTAACGCTTGTTCACTTGATAGCAAAGAATGATTAGTCATCGATGGCAAGTCTCTCTAAGTAGATCAACAATTGTTTGTATGCGAATACTCCGCGACTCCCTGACGCAAAGTGAGATACAGGAAGGTGTTTCAAGCTGGCATCTCTGAACTTAGTGTCAATTGGAATTGCGGAAGTCCAAACCTGATTTGGGTAGTCTCTCTTTAGTTGCTGCAATGTCTGAAGCGAGGCGCGAGTGCGTTTATCGTACATAGTAGGTACAATCGTTACGTTAAAAGGCTCACTACGTGAATTCTGCATAATCGCTAAAGTTCGAACCATTCTCTCCAAACCTTTCATAGCAAGAAACTCTGTCTGAACAGGAATGAGTACTCTATCACTCGCAGCTAGAGCATTCACCATCATGACTCCCAAAATCGGCGGACAATCAATCAAAACATAATCATAATGCTCTTCGACTGCCATTAGAGCACGTTTGAGCATAAGACCCATACCGCTCCTATTCCCCATAACTCTATCCAAAGTAGCCAATGACATGTGAGCGGGCACAATATCCACACCTTCAATATCAGACTGCATAATGAGAGGCATTACAGTTTGCTCGTTGTATTCCCTCAATTGAAAAAGATCGAACAAACTTGAAGGAACACTGTCCGAATCATAGCCTAGGTAGGTGGTGAGTGAAGCGTGTGGATCCGTATCCACTAGCAATACTCTTTTGCCACGATTGCTGAGCAACCCTGCTAGTGTTATTGTCGTGGTAGTCTTACCAACTCCACCTTTCTGGTTTGCAATACTCCATACAATCATGACAGACCTCTAGGCTAGCCCAACTTCAACCAGCATTCGCTCAGCAATTCTCTCGAGAGGTAAGTCCTCAGACGATATTCCCGCTTTTGCGACTGCCTGCGGCATTCCATAAACAACACAGCTATCCTCATCCTGCGCCCATATTGTGGCACCCTCTTGCTTTAGCATTCGTGCTCCTTCACGACCATCAGCACCCATACCAGTAAGAACCATGGAAAGTACTTGTTGAGAATATATTTTTGCAGCACTTCCGAAGGTAACATCGACGCAAGGCTTATAATTCATTCTCTCGCCACCATCAATGACTCTGAGCTTTGCCGAACCAGGTCGGCCCTCGATAATCATTTGCTTACCCCCTGGGGCTAAGTATGCGACCCCCGGCCTAAGTGCATCACCGTCTTGGGCTTCTCTCACTTCAATTTTACAAAGTGAATTTAACCTATTTGCAAAAGCCGCAGTGAATGTCGCTGGCATATGCTGTATCAATAAGATCGGGTGTGGATAGTTCTGTGGTAACTTTGTCAGGATTTTCTGTAAAGCCACTGGCCCCCCAGTTGAGGTTCCGATCGCTGTAATTTGGTACTTTTTTCCTGTCGCTTTGAATCGTCCGGAAGGCGCAGGTTTATTTTTAGGTGCCGGAGCTGTTGAGCGCGTGGTAGCGGCTCTGTTGCTTGGTGCTTCCTTTGGCTGAGGCTTAGGGACAGTACGTCGCATTATGGCACGCTTTGAAGCAATTTGAATCACACGTTGCTGTAGTAACCCAACTGCCTCATCACGGTTTCGTGCAATATCTTCAAACTTTTTAGGCAAGAAATCTAACGCGCCAGCTTCTAGGGCATCAAGAGTTGCTTGAGCACCCTCATGTGTTAACGAAGAGAACATTAAGATTGGTACTGGACTCTTTGCCATAATCTCCTTTACAGCAGCGATGCCATTCATTACTGGCATCTCAATGTCCATTGTAATAACGTCTGGCTTAATTCTTACTGCTTTCTCTACCGCTTCCTTGCCATTAGTAGCAACATCGATCACCTCTAGCCGCGTGTCCGAGTTAATAATTTCACTAACTCGACGACGAAAAAAACTCGAATCATCAACAACTAATACTTTGATCGCCATGTTTATCCTTCAATTCTTTAGATCCGAGACACGTCTGCATACTTTCTAAGTAAGTCTGGAACATCTAATATAAGTGCAATGTGTCCGTCACTGGTAATGGTTGCGCCCGCCATACCAGGAGTAGCTTTTAGTAAGTCATCCAAAGGTTTGATGACGACCTCTTCTTGACCAATCAATGTATCCACCACAAAACCGATACGATCACTGCCAAGTTGTACAATAACAACATGACCATGGCCCTTTCGCTCATTAGATTTGTCAGCTTTTGGCGACAACCAATCTTGTAAATAAAATAGTGGTATTGATTTTTCACGAACAATAATTGTGAGCTGTCCATCAACAACATTGGTTCTGCTTAAATCAAGATGGAAAATCTCATTAACACTTGCAAGAGGTAGAGCAAACGGATGGTTCGCGACGCCTACCATAAGTGTCGGAAGGATTGCGAGTGTCAACGGCACTTTAATTCTAATGGTCGTACCTTTACCCATTTCAGAATCGATATCAATTGAGCCATTGAGCGTATTGATTGCTGTTTTAACAACATCCATACCTACACCACGACCTGAAATATCAGAAATTTCTTCCTTACTGGAAAATCCGGGCATAAATATAAGGTTGAAGCACTCTTTGTTGGTTAATCTAGAGGCTGCATCCTCATCCATCATACCTCGGGAGACAGCAATACCTCTGAGCTTATCCGGATCCATACCTCCACCATCGTCGACGATGGCGAGTTCAATATGATCACCTTCTTGAGAGGCAGAAAGAATCACTTTACCCGTACGAGGTTTGCCCGCTGCTACTCGGACGTCTGGCATCTCAATACCATGGTCGAGAGAGTTTCGTACTAAGTGAATCAATGGATCAGCCAACGCCTCTACAAGGTTTTTATCTAGATCAGTCTCTTCACCACGCATTTCTAGCTCGATATCTTTTTGCAAGCTTCTCGCTATATCCCTAACAACCCGAGGGAAACGTCCGAATACCTTTTTGATTGGCTGCATTCGAGTCTTCATTACCGCGCCTTGAAGGTCAGCAGTGACGACGTCTAGGTTTGATACAGCTTTGGCCATTTCCTCATCGTTACTATTAAGACCTAGGCTGAGTAAGCGGTTTCTCACTAGTACCAATTCACCCACCATGTTCATAATCACATCAAGTGTCGATGTATCTACACGAACCGTCGCTTCCGCTTGTGGTTTCTTAGCTTGTGCCGCTGGGGCCGCTGCTTCTTTCTTAGCAGGTGGCTTGGGAGCTTCTTTTGCTGCTGCACTTGGTGCTGCAGCTTTGGCTTGAGGCTGAGCTGCAGGCTGCGCTTTTGGAGCAGGCGCAGGTTCTGGCTTAGGCTCGGGTGTGGGCTCAGGAGCAGATTCAACAGGTTTTGTTGCAGCCTCGAGTTCTTCAGGAGATGGCCCTTTACCATCACCGTGCAAATCATCAAGTAACTTGTCAAACTCATCATCTGTCATAAGATCTGAATCACCAGATGCTGAAGCTTTGGGCGTTTCTGCTTTTGGAGGTGGTGGTGGGGCTGCCGCTTCACTCTCTTCTCCGGGGCCTTTTCCAGAGCCATGAAGATCGTCTAAAAGTTTCTCGAATTCATCATCGGTAATATCTCCGCTCATATCAGCGCCAGCATCTGGAGCTGGTGAACTTGCTGGCGCTTGCTCTGCTGGGCTACCTCCACCGTTAGCAGGCCCCCCACCATCGCCGTGTAGTTCATCGAGTAATTTCTCAAACTCATCTTGCGTGATTTCATCGATAGATTCCGAATCTTCAGCAGGAGCTGGAGAGGACTCAGCAACAGCAGGTTCAGGTTCAGGTTCATCAATAACGATATCTTCCATTTCCGGCTCTATATCACTAGCTACCTCGGTTGATGCAGCAGGGCCTTCCTCATCCTCAGATTCCGGTTTACTCAAACGATGTAACTCGTCCAATAGAGCTTGATCAGCTTTGGGTAGATCTTCACGGTCTTGAACTGCTTGGAACTGGGCGTTTACAGTATCCAAAGCTTGTAACATGGTATCCATTAAGCCTGACGTAACATGTCGTTGACCGTTGCGAAGAATATCGAACACATTCTCCGCACCATGACATGTATCAACCAGCTCAGAAAGCGCTAAAAAGCCAGCGCCACCTTTAACAGTGTGGAAACCACGGAATATGGCATTAAGCAAATCAGTATCTTCAGGATTATTTTCTAGTTCAACCAATTGTTCGGAGAGAAGTTCTAAAATCTCTCCTGCTTCAACTAAAAAGTCCTGAAGAATGTCTTCGTCTAAATCAAAGCTCATATATTACCTCTAAAACCCAAGACTTGAGAGCAAGTCATCGACTTCGTCTTGTGACGAAACGGCATCTTCCCTTGTTTCAGCGTTAAGGATCGGGCCTTCCGCTTCAGTTGCCCCAATATCCTTTGGCGCACCTGAATCAGCTTCCGTCTTGCCAAAAGCCGTCAGTATATCAACTAAGCGGCCCTCGACTTCATCAACCAAACTAATGACTCGCCTTATAATTTGCCCAGTTAAATCTTGGAAGTCTTGAGCCATCAATATTTCAGTAAGTTGTCCACGCAACTCAGAGCTATCACCTTCGACTTTGCCGAGCAATGTATCTATCCTATGGCATAACGCCTTAAATTCATTTAACTCAATGCGGCCGTGCATTAACTCGTCCCACTGAGGCCTTACCTGCAAAAGCCCTTCATGTAAGTTGTCCGCAATTGGCATACAACGATCAACAGCATCCATTGTTTTGTTGGCTGCACCTTCAGTCTTTTCAATAACATATTGAAGGCGTTCTCTCGCGTCAGGAATGTCATCATTAGCAAGAGTGTTCATTCGATCATCGACGCTAAAATGCTTGATAGATTCATGTAAGTCACGAGTTAACGTTCCAATTTCTTGAAACATAGGGTTCGACGTTTTCTCAAGAATATCCTTGACAAGGAGGTCAGCTTCATGCTGCTGTCCTTCCTCAAGCATATTTACGAGTTGTTTTGCCTGCTCTAATGAAATCATATTGAATATGGCCTTCGCAGCTTCCAGTCAAATATTTGACTATAAACGTTCAAAAATTTTATCTAGTTTTTCTTTTAGCGTCGCCGCGGTAAATGGTTTAACTATGTAACCATTCACTCCAGCTTGAGCGGCTTCAATAATCTGCTCGCGCTTGGCTTCGGCTGTAATCATTAACACTGGTAGATGCTTCAGTTCATCATCCGCACGAATATGCTTGAGCAAATCGATGCCCTGCATCCCAGGCATATTCCAGTCTGTAACGACAAACTCAAAATCACCTTTTTTCAGCATTGGTAATGCCGTTAAGCCGTCATCCGCTTCCTGAGTATTGTTAAAGCCAAGGTCACGAAGTAGATTTTTAACGATACGGCGCATTGTTGAAAAGTCGTCAACAATAAGGATCTTCATATTTGTATTCAAAATTGCCTCCACTGAGATCGATATCAGTGATGTTTACTCATTATTAGTCCATGCACTTAGTTTTGTGCGCAGACGCTGCATAGATTGGCTCAGTATTTGGCTTACTCTAGATTCGCTAACACCAATTACTTCACCGATTTCCTTTAAGTTTAACTCTTCATCATAGTAGAGCGAAAGTACTAATGATTCACGTTCCGGCAGAGACTTAATCGAATCTACGAGTGCCTTTCGAAAAAACTCGTCCGAAACCCCTTGAAATGGAAGGTTTTCTTCATCACAACCACCCATTGTGATCGTGTCTTCAGAAACACCTAAATCTTCTATTCCTATCAGCCGCGAACAATTTATGTCTGTAAGAATATTATGGTATTGATCAAGCTCTAATCCCAACTTCTTCGCTACTTCCGCATCCGTTGGGTCCCGATTTAAGATTCCTTCTAGTGTTGCTATTGCCTGACTGACTTCACGATTGTGCTTGTGAACAGATCTTGGAACCCAGTCTCCACGACGTATATCATCAAGCATAGCACCTCTGATGCGAATACCAGCATATGTTTCAAAACTGGCACCTTTATTACCGTCGTAGTTTTTCTGCGCTTCAAGTAAGCCGATCATGCCCGCTTGAATAAGATCCTCAACTTGAACACTAGGAGGAAGTCGACCGAGTAAGTGGTGAGCAATACGCCGAACAAGCACCGAGTACTTTTCTAGAAAGTCTCGTTGACTGTCTTGTTTAGTGTATTGTTCATAAGTAAGAGCCTTATTCACCAAATGGTTCCTCTAGCATCTCAGTTCTATTAAGTAAGCGTTCTACAAAAAACTCAAGATGTCCACTTGGTGTTTTAGGAATTGGCCATGTTAACGCTTTATTTGCTAACGAACTCAATGCCAAAGCAGCGGGAGATCTTGGGAACGCATCCACAACAATCTTTTGTTTCTTAACCGATTGCCTTACTTTATCATCTAAAGGAATACATGCTACGAGCTCTATACTCACATTCAAGAATCGCTCTGTGACCAAGGTCAACTTTGCGAACAATTCCCTACCCTCTCGGTAGCTCCTGACCATATTTGCAACAATTTTAAATCGTTGTACTTGATGTTCTTTACTCAAAAGTTTGATCAGCGCATAGGCATCAGTTATTGAAGTCGGTTCATCACAAACCACAACCACAACGTCTTGAGCAGCTCTAGAGAAGCTGACAACCATATCAGATATACCAGCTGCCGTATCGACTAAAAGAACGTCCGTTTCATCCTCAAGGCTCCCAAATGCTCGGATCAAGCCAATATGTTGAGCGTGTGAAAGCTCTGTCATAGCCTGAGTACCCGATGTGGCAGGAATAATCTGAATACCATGTGGTCCCTCTACAATCGTATCTTTAAGCTCACATTCTCCTGCTAACACGTGACCAAGGTTTAATTTTGGTCGTATTCCTAGCATTACATCAATATTTGCAAGACCAAGGTCAGCATCAAGGACCATGACCTTTTTACCCTGGCGAGCAATTGAAATTGCCATCCCTAAAGTTACATTTGATTTACCAACACCACCCTTCCCGCCAGTAACAGTGATAACTTTGGTCAGTGAAGGCTGTGTTAAGCGGCGTAATCCGCTTGCTTGATCTTGTATCATATCTTTCGTCATATCATCCGCCGCCTAGAACCCCTCAGCTTCACTGTTCCAATAGTGTGGTTCATCATCTGTCGACTTCTCAAGTAATTCGTTCGCCTTAGCAACCATGTATTTTGGTTTAGCAATCACGATATCCTCCGGAACTCGTTGTCCGTTGGCAATGTATGCCACGGGTAATGAATTCTGAACGACAACGCTAACAAACTCACCTAAACTCAGCGACTCGTCAAGCTTTGTCATAATACAGCCTGAGAGAGGAATTCTTTTGAAATGTTCTATCGTTTCTTGAAGAACTTTTCTCTGAGCCGTTGCAGGTAACACTAGGTAGCTATGGATGATTTCACCACTCTCTTGCATAAGCGTATCAAGTTGCTCTGAAAGCCTCACATCACGTTGCCCCATTCCAGCGGTATCCACAAGAACCAAGCGGCGATTTCGTAGCTGATATATTACATCGGCTAACTCACTGGAATCTTTAGCTACTTTTACTGGGCACCCCATAATCCGACCATAAATGGACAGTTGTTCATGCGCCCCGATACGATATGTGTCAGTCGAAACGAGTGCAACATTATCAGAGCCAAATTCCATAGCCGCTCGAGCGGCAAGTTTGGCAACGGTTGTTGTCTTCCCAACACCTGTTGGTCCCAGAAGTGCAACAACACCTCCACGCTTCAAAATATCTTGCTTGGCGATAGGGATTTGGTCTGAAACCAAACCTAGTAATGCTCGCCAAGCTTTTGTAGGAGCAGTATCTTCTGGGATATAACAGGCAAGTTGGTCAGCTAAATCGGAGGATACCCCCATACGTTCTAAACGTTTAATGAGCATAGCTCGCAAAGGTTCTCTACGTTCGACTTCTTGCCACATCAGTCCAGAAACCTGATGCTCTAATAATTGACGAATCGACGTCATTTCCTCTCTCATTTCCTCAAGATCATTATTCTTTACTTCGACATCATCACGTCGAGAATGTTCATGTGGAGAGGAATGAGATTTAAAACGCGAATTATCTTCTGCGATGAGACGCGCCAAAGGAGAACCTTCCCTTAATTTGACGCCTTCATTTTGATCTTTATAACTATTTTGTCTCTTTAGCAAGCCAGACAACGAATCCGTCTTATCGTCAGCAATATCTTCGATATCAGCCTGAGGGTTACCACTGTATTGCTTGAGCATATTAGCAAATCGGTTTGTCATTGTACGACCAGAACTATTTTTGCTACCTAAGCTCACGCGATCGTCATCAAGTTGGCGGACGTTTGATTGAGGCGCTTGCCTAGGCTCTTGGGCTTTTGTCTTGGCCTGACTTGAGCCCGCATCACCATCCATAGCCGCAACAAGCTCTACGCCACCCGCTACTTTTTTATTCGACATGATTACCGCATCATCGCCCAACTCACTTTTTACTTGAAGTAAGGCCGCACGCATGTCTTTGGCAAAAAATCGTTTAATCTTCAAATTACATTCCGTTTATCAACGTACTAGCATTAGTTCCCTACAGCTTGAACAATGCGGATTTGTTTCTCGTCAGGAATTTCCTGATAAGAAAGCACTCTTAAAGAAGGAATCGTATTTTTCACAAATTTGGCCAACGTGGAGCGTAACACTCCAGATGTCAATAGAACGGCAGGCTCTCCTTTCAATTCTTGCTCTTGAGTTGCATTACTCAAAGAAGATTGAAGCCTCTCTGCCAGTCCCGGTTCGATCCCTGCTGATTCACCACCAGAGGCTTGCATTGTTTGATGCAATATTTGTTCCAGCTCTGGAATAAGGGTTATCACCGGAAGTTCAGGCTCTATACCATTGATTTCTTGGACAATTAATCGTTTCAATGAGATACGAACAGCAGCCGTCAATATGTCGGCTTCTTGACTTTTACTCGAATATTCAGACAAGGTTTGTACTATGGTTCGGATGTCACGGATAGGAACAGCCTCATTGAGTAAGTTTTGTAACACTTTAACGACAACTCCAAGTTGGAGTTGATCAGGAACAAAACTTTCCACTAATTTAGGTGTACTGCGCCCCAGCATCTCAAGTAGATTCTGAACCTCTTCATGACCTATCAAGAGTGATGCATTATTGGTCAATAGTTGACTCAAGTGCGTGGCAAGCACAGTCGACGAATCAACCACGGTGTAACCCAACGCTTGCGCGTGCTCACGTTGCTCTTCTTTGATCCAAGTTGCTTCCAGACCAAATGCAGGATCAATTGTAGGTTCACCCTCTATCATCCCATAAACCTGTCCAGGGTTGATAGCCAGTTCCATATCTGGCTTGATTTCAGCCTCACCAACAGCAACCCCCATCAGAGTAATGCGATAGCTGTTCGGCGTTAATTCAAGGTTATCCCTGATGTGTACCGCTGGGATCAAGAAACCAAAGTCTTGAGATAACTTTTTACGTACACCCTTCACGCGCTCAAGTAATTCACCACCTTGGTCTTTATCAACCAATGGGATGAGTCGGTAACCTACCTCTAAGCCAACAACATCGACAGGTTGAACATCGTCCCATGATAGCTCTTTCTGAGTAGGTGTATCTTGCTCAATTTCTGCTGGAACATTCTTCGCTTCTATTGCTTTCTTATTCTTGCGATGGATCCAGTAGGCTCCACCCGCAGAGATAAGCGCAAGTAACAAAAAAGCAAAGTGAGGCATTCCAGGGACTATGCCCATTACGCCCAAAATACCCGCAGTTATCATTAGAGCTTTAGGGTTATCGAACATTTGGAACACGACTTGCTGACCCATATCTTCGTCGGTATTTTGGCGAGTCACCATGATGGCCGCACCAATCGAGAGTAAAAGAGATGGGATTTGGGCGACTAGACCGTCTCCTATCGTGAGCAGTGTGTAAATTTTTAGTGCTTCATTAAAACCTAAATCATATTGAATCATACCAATGGATAGACCACCGATAATATTGATGAAAAGAATTAAAATACCAGCAATTGCATCACCCTTCACAAACTTTGATGCACCATCCATCGAACCATAAAAGTCTGCCTCTTTCGTCACTTCTTGACGACGTAACCTAGCTTGATCTTGATCAATTAAGCCGGCATTCAAATCGGCATCTATCGCCATTTGCTTACCGGGTAACGCATCCAAGGTAAAGCGTGCACTGACCTCTGAAATCCGCCCAGCCCCCTTGGTAACCACCATAAAGTTGATGATCATTAAAATTAAGAAAACAACTAAACCAACCGCGTAATTCCCGCCGATAACGACGCTTCCGAAAGCTTCAATAACCTTACCGGCTGAACCTGAGCCTTCATGACCATAAAGTAAAACAACACGAGTAGAAGCCACATTTAAAGCAAGCCGAAGTAGCGTGGAAATCAGTAGCACAGTGGGAAAAGCTGCGAAATCCAGAGGTCTTCTTGTGTAAACAGTGACAAGTAGGACAACCATCGCTAATGCGATGTTAAAAGTGAAGAATAAATCGAGTAGGAACGCTGGGATTGGTAAAATAACCATCGCCAATGTCGCCAGTACCATAATGGGCGCGCCTACAGCTGGCATCGCCCTCTGTGGAATGGGTGGTAATTTATTAGCAAATGGGATGGAGAATTTCATAGTCAAATACGCGTTCAAATCTTCTAACAAAATCCGTTGACGACCGGAGATGCAATATCCAGTCCATCAAAGCCGTCAAATTTATGGCATACCTGTCCAAGAGACTTCCAGATTCTGGGTTCAGGAAAAATAACGATATTGACTAGACCTCTTCTTAGGAGGTTGACGACAGAATTAACTCAGTTATGTCATCGTAAAGGGTAGGCTCTTTCACTTTTCGGACTTTATCACTCATTTACAATTTCAAAGAATCAGCCTTATCAAGGCGACAACTCAGACAAGCGCTTGGAGATAGCTTGAGCCCATTAGACATTCATTTCCGCAATGATATGGCCCTTTTGTTTGTCAGGGCAATACTCAATACCCATCAACCCTGACGTTGAAAACATCGGTGGTGAAATATCTGCGATAAGTTCAGCAGCGATATAACCAACGAGTGGTAAGTGAGATACGATCAACAGAGTTTGCACATTATGTAAATCAGCGAGTGCACTTATATAACTCACGACTTGCTCGGCATCACCGTAGGGGGTGATATCCTCACATGTCTCATAATGTCCAACCGATAAATATGCAGAAATTTCGTGCCAAGTTTGCTGCGCTCTAATGTAAGGACTAACCAAGACTCGGTCAAAATGTACGTACCCTAACTCCGAGCATTCTCTGGCTATCTCTTGGGATCTCTGCCTACCTTTAAACGTCAGTTGTCTATCTGAATCGCTACTGGCAAATTGCTGTGCTTCACCATGTCGCATTATAAAAACTTTCATTACTGTTCCTTTGGAATAAAGATGAGTCAGAGGGTTCTTCAGGGCTATTTAGATTCATCTACCAATCAACTATCAGCAAAAACCGTAACTTATTTTAGAGGGTTCTATCCTACCAACCTTAAATATCACACAATCGCACTCCCCTCAAAGGCTTCCATCAAGGATTTTGGCGTGATACTTAATTTTTTTCACATATTTGTCAGATAGATAGTTTGATGTCGAGTCTATCTCCGTCATAATTACACTATTATCTATTGACTACATACTTAATTTCGGAGATGTTCCGTGCACATCAGCCCTAACGATACCAACCAATACCGACATATTACGCTATCTAATGGTCTGAGAGTGTTACTGGTTCATGACCATACTGCCAAAAAGTCTGCCGCTGCTGTGGCCGTAAATGTTGGCCACTTTGACGATCCCACCGATCGCCAAGGTTTGTCACATTTTCTCGAGCATATGCTGTTCCTTGGAACAGAGAAATACCCCGAAGTAGGTGACTTTCAAAATTACGTTAGTCAACATGGGGGACAGAATAATGCTTGGACGGGAACAGAACATACTTGCTATTTCTTTGATATATTACCAAATGCTTTCTATCGTGGACTTGATAGGTTTAGCCAATTTTTTATTTCCCCATTGTTTAACCCTGAAGCACTTGATAAAGAGCGCCAAGCGGTTGAGTCAGAATACCGCCTGAAATACAAAGAGGACTCTCGCAGGCTTTATCAGGTTCACAAAGAAGTGATTAATCCAGCTCATCCTTTCAGCAAATTTTCTGTTGGTAATATGGAAACACTGGGCGATCGAAGCGGTGAATCAATCAGACCAGAAATTGTTGAGTTTTATTCCAGTCAGTATTCATCCGACATTATGACATTGGTTTTATTAGGTCCTCAAACTCTCAATGAGCTTGAGAAATGGGCTGACGAACTTTTCTCTGCCATTTCTAATAAAAGTGCAGCAGGGAAAGTCATCAAGGTTCCATACAAAGACTCAAACTCCACTCCTATATTTGTTGCAGTTGAACCACTAAAAGAAATCCGCAAACTTATCGTTACTTTCCCACTACCGAGCATCGACAAGTACTATCGCTCTAAGCCGTTATCTTATATTGCCCACCTACTCGGTTACGAAGGTAAAGGAAGTCTTATGCTTGCTCTTAAAGAAAAAGGCTGGATCACCTCTTTGTCGGCTGGGGGAGGAACAAGCGGAAGTAATTACCGCGAGTTTACAATTAATTGCACACTCACTCTAGATGGTCTCGCTTTTGTTGACAGCATTGTACAGGCTATTTTTAACTTTATTAGCCTGATAAAAACGTCTGGAGTCGAAGAGTGGAGATACCAAGAAAAAAAGTCGGTTCTTGAGGCTGCATTTCAATTCAGAGAGCCAGCGAATGCTTTAGATTTGGTGAGCCACCTCGTCGTCAATATGCAACACTACAGCTCTGAGGACATAATCTATGGCGATTACATGATGATGGAATTCGATGAGGAACAGATTCGTTCACTGCTAGACTTTTTCAATCCGTCCAACATGCGCCTAACTTTACTCTCAAAGGGACAACATTACTCAAACCAAGCAAAATGGTACGATACGCCCTATTCAGTAAGCAAAATTACCGCTTCCCAAATTAAGAATTACACTCACTCAAGTGACCTTGAATTACAATTACCCGAGGCAAATCCTTTTATTTGCAATGTATTAAAGGCAAAACCTCTTGAGACTTTAAACCCAACCCCGACAGTAATCGATGAGTTACCAGGGTTTAAACTTTGGCATATGCAGGATAACGAGTTTAGAGTCCCAAAAGGTGTCGTGTATATTGCTATAGATAGTCCATATGCAGTTTCCAATCCCAGTAATATTGTAAAAACTCGCTTATGCGTAGAGATGTTTCTTGATAGCCTTTCCGTAGATACTTACCAAGCCGAGATAGCGGGCATGGGATACACCATGTATACGCATCAAGGTGGTGTCACATTGACGGTATCAGGATTTACTCAAAAGCAGGAAAAATTAATAAAAACAATATTAGATCGCTTTAATCAAAGAGACTTTGATCCCACACGCTTTGAAAATATAAAAAATCAATTAATGAGGAACTGGAAAAACTCAGCTCAAGACCGTCCACTATCTCAGCTATTCAGCGCATTGACGGGTATTTTACAGCCCAACAATCCTCCATACTCCACTCTGGTAAAGGAACTGGAAATGATTGAAGTTGATGAACTCGCCAGTTTCGTGTCAAATGTACTCGCAACCCTTCATGTTGAGATGTTTGTATTCGGTGACTGGACACAGTCGGACGCACTTTCGTTGGGCACAATGATAAAGGATGCGCTGAGAGTAAAAAATCAACGCTATGAAGAAGCTTTAAGGCCTCTTATTATGCTTGGTAAAAATGGGACGTTTGAACATGAAGTTCGATGTGAACAAGATGACTCTGCAACGGTTGTTTATTATCAATGTGACGACACAAGCCCGCGGAGTATTGCACTTTACTCACTAGCCAATCACTTAATGTCTGCGACATTTTTTCACGAAATTCGGACTAAACAACAGCTAGGCTATATGGTTGGAACTGGTAACCTCCCTCTCAATCGTCACCCAGGTATCGTGCTTTACGTGCAGTCTCCCAAAGTTGCGCCGATTAATTTGATGGCATCCATTGATGAATTTCTCAACGCATTTCACCTGGTACTGATGGAGTTAGACGAATATCAGTGGCACAGCAGCAAAAAAGGCCTCTGGAATCAGATTTCAGTTCCAGATAAAACCCTTAGAGGTCGAGCTCAAAGGCTGTGGGTTGCTATCGGAAATAAAGATCACTTCTTTGACCAAAAAGAAAAAGTTTTGGAAGAACTCAAGAATCTCTCCCGTGCTGATATGATCCGATTTGTTATCGATGAACTGAAACCAAGAACAGCCAACAGACTTATCATGCACAGCAAAGGAAACTCTCACCAAGAAGAAAAAAATCTCGATATTGGAATTCAAATTGGTTCCATAGACGAGTTTCAACTTAGACCAAGGGATATTGAGCTCGGCTAATTGATACCAAAATTACCCTAACTGTTCAGATTCAATAATCTCTCTAAGTGAATGAGGGTGAAGTTTTATACAAATATTATCCCACTTAAACGCAATGGTTGGGTTGGATATTCTTTCACCCTCAGCTTTAGGGCTCGAGAGTTTGATCTCCACTCCAAGCTCCGATAATGAGTGGTATTGTTTTGCAAAATTAGGCAACTTTGTTTGTAAGTCTTCAAGGTATTCATCAGCGGTTTGGGCTGATGAGGGGATGACAAACTCAACATGTTCCCATGTTTGCTCAGGATAGTGCTTTCCTTCTATTGGATAAGGAAGCTCAAGGCACTCAATGTGCCAGTCGCCCCAGAGCAAGGCCTCATCAAATAAAAGTACAATGATTGGACGGCCATTTATACAAGCATTTGAGATAACTGTCCCATGCTTTTGCCACTCACGATGAGCACAGATTGCCAAATCTTGTTCATTGATCCGTAAAGCAATGTGATCAGCCTGAAATGTCGTCAAATCTAACGAGATCAAATCGCTAAGCTGCTTAATTTTTTGCATAAAACCATCTAGCTTTTGCGTCATTTGTTGGGGGGCCAACCCCTTTAAACTCAGCTTAGTTTGCATTTTTATTTTTCCAAAATATTGAATTTTCTATCATATACCCAAGTGACCTCAAGATACGGGATTCAGAGCGATGCCACAGCGTTGAGTGCAAGGAAAACAACGTAGCGAAATTGTGTACTCTTACCACGTTTGGGCGATCATCCTCGCTGAACTTCGCATTTTAAGGTTGCCTGGGTATATTAACAACAGGCTACTCCAAAAGTAGAAAATTTATTATCTCCTCTCTACAAGGCGAGCTCTAAAGTTGTTATCATGTACGAAAATTTATCAAATCAATACAGTATGCGTGAAGTTCCTATTTGGACTCTCGGTGCTTTATGACGTTTCGAGTCAAGCACAAAATTCTGCATAGCTTTTGACTCCAAAGATATTGAAGGAAATACGTTTGAACATCCAAGCACTTATCAACGATAAAGTTTCTCAGGCTCTAGAAGCCGCTGGTGCACCTGCAGGCAGCCCTGCTGCTGTTCGTCAATCAGCAAAGCCTCAGTTTGGTGATTATCAAGCAAATGGCGTAATGGGCGTCGCCAAAAAGTTGGGAATGAACCCTCGCGAGTTCGCACAGAAAGTCATCGACGAACTAAAACTTGACGGTATTGCAAGTAAAACTGAAATTGCAGGCCCCGGCTTCATTAATATCTTTTTGAGTGAGGAGTTTCTTGCCACACAAGCGGACTATGCTCTAAGCGATGATAGACTCGGTATTGACAAAGAGAAACAGCAGACGGTTGTTACAGACTATTCAGCACCTAATGTCGCCAAAGAAATGGCGGTTCATCATATCCGCTCCACTGTAATTGGAGACGCTGTCACTCGCACGTTGGAGTTTCTAGGGCACAAAGTAATTAGAGCCAATCATATTGGCGACTGGGGAACTCAATTTGGCATGCTCATTGCCAACTTAGAGCGTGTCCAGCAAGAGTCTGGTGAAGTTTCAATGGAGCTCTCTGACCTCGAAGCATTCTATCGTGATTCAAAAAAACTCTTTGATGAAGATGAAGCCTTTGCAACTAAAGCAAGGAACTATGTTGTAAAACTGCAAAGTGGTGATGAATACTGCGCTGGTATGTGGAAAAAGCTGGTTGATATCACCATGATCCAAAACCAACGTAACTATGACCGCCTGAATGTTTCTCTCAGTCGCGATGATGTCATGGGAGAGAGTATGTATAACGACATGCTCGGTGGTATTGTTGCTGACTTGAAGAAAAAAGGATTAGTTGAGGAGGATGAGGGCGCACAAGTTGTTTTCCTTGATGAATTCAAAAACAAAGATGGCGAACCAATGGGCGTCATAGTGCAAAAAAGCGACGGTGGGTTCCTATACACAACGACCGATATTGCATGTGCGAAATACCGTTATGAGACATTAGGTGCCAATAGAGTGCTGTATTTCATAGACTCTCGTCAGCACCAGCATTTAATGCAAGCTTGGACTATCGTGCGTAAAGCAGGTTATATCCCCGAAAATGTAACATTAGAACACCATGCTTTTGGTATGATGCTGGGTAAAGATGGTAAGCCTTTCAAAACTCGTGCTGGCGGCTCAGTCAAACTGACAGACCTGTTAGATGAAGCAGAAGAGCGTGCAGCAAAACTGATTGAATCAAAAAATCCCCAACTCAGTGCCGAAGAAAAAACAGCTATCGCAAACACGGTTGCTATGGCAGCGGTTAAATACGCAGACCTATCAAAGCATAGAACAACGGACTATGTTTTTGATTGGGACAATATGCTAGCTTTTGAGGGAAATACAGCACCTTACATGCAGTATGCCTATACTCGCGTAGCATCAATCTTTGCTAAAGCCGAAATTTCTATGGACTCTTTGCAAGGCGACATAAAAATTGTGGATGAAAAAGAAAAAGCACTCATTACCAAACTTCTACAGTTTGAGGAAGCCGTTAAGGCAGTAGCAAGTGAAGGCTTACCTCACGTTTTATGTACCTATTTATTTGAGTTGGCAGGGCAGTTCTCTAGCTTCTACGAAGCTTGTCCAATACTCAATAATGAAGATGAGTCAATCAAGCAAAGTCGTTTAAAGCTAGCAGCCTTAACCGCAAAGACAATAAAACAAGGCTTAGATTTACTCGGTATCGAAACTTTGGAACGTATGTAACCCAATAGTACTATCCTACCTAAAAGGTTGGTTTTTAGACCAACCTTTTTTATACAAAGAGGACCAGTTATGAGTTTTCAGCTCCACCCACAACTCGCCAAAGATACAACGATTATTGGACATTTCCCATTATGTTTGGTTCTCCTTCATAGAGACAATGTAGCCCCCTGGATCATTCTGGTTCCAAAGCGCTCAGAAATGAAAGAACTACATCACTTGCCCATGCAAGAACAACAGCAATTTTTAATTGAATCTCAGGCTATTAGCCAAGCATTAGAAGCTCTCTTTCAGCCGGATAAAATCAATTTAGGGGCACTCGGCAACCTAGTTCCACAGCTACATATCCATCACATTGCCCGCCACATTAATGATATGGCCTGGCCTAGACCTATTTGGGGTAATACAAAAGGGGAATTCAGAACGGAAGAAGAACAAAAAAGAATGCAAGCCCAAGTTTCTAGCTTACTCTCTCTCAGTAACATTTTTACTCCAGCTTAATCGAGTTAAATGTAGAAATCCTCCTCAAGCAACTCCTAGTTAACTTGGGTATACCCAAGTGACTTCAAAATGCAGTATTCAGAGCGATGCCACAGTGTTGAGTTCAAGGAAAATAACGCAGCGTAATAGTCGATTCTTACCAAGTTAGTTGACGATGAAATCGACGCTGTGGCACGCTCCCGAAGGGCGAGTTGTCTTGCTTTACATACGTCGTTACCGATTTTCAATTTAGATGACTAGATTTTCAAATCGTTGCCTTGCCTGTCAAGCAAGCCAGTCTCGCTGAACCTAGCATCTTGAGGTTACTTGGGTATATACCCTGACAATGTAATAGTCTTTTTTAAAAATACCCATTATCACGCAACAAATTTTCCCCTAGAATTGCTGGCTTAGAATTAGAGGAAAGTTTATGAGTCAAAGTACATTTTATTATTTTCGTTACATCAGTTGGATTGCAATTATTTGTTCTCTCGCAGGCTCAGCACTCCTATTTGTCATTGGTGCAGAGAAGTCATACTCAGCCTTCGCTGTTTTTCTATTTGACCAAGCGCCATCGCCACAACTTAAACATTTAGATAGTGCCGACATCGCAATTAGTTATATCACCAAATCTTTAGATACCTTTCTCGTTGCTTTAGTTCTATTTATCTTCGCTCATGGCATCTTCACTTTATTTATAAAAAATGGTTCTGAAGATAACACTAAGAGCGTATTAAGTTGGGTGAAAACTCCAAATATGGGGCATCTCAAGAATAAGTTAACCGAAGTGATCATCGTTATCCTATTCGTAAAATTTCTTGAGCTAGTATTGATAGAGTTCGACCAATTATCTTGGGAAATACTTATTCTTCCCTTAGCTATCTTACTTCTATGTATTGGTATAAAACTGCTTGGCCTAGGACAAGGCGGAGAGTGACATCGCTCGATATATAGGTATACCAAAAGCGATGCCAAGCGTGTTTACATACTGACGGTTAGCGCAATGGCATTATCTGCTACCAATGTATAGCGAACCCTCTTCACTCGGTCTCTTTGGTCAGTATCCACTAGCCGAGAGATCGAGCCTTTCTTTATCCAGACGGACATCATAGCATCAACACCATCCTCACTAAGGCCAAACTCTCGGGCAAGTTCTTTGCGTGACACGCATACTTTACTCGCAATGTATTGTTTTAACTCAGTTAGGATCATATTCCTTGCTCCTGAAAGGTATTTTGTTGCCTTTTACCTTCAGCTCGAAGAGCTAAAAATGTGGCGATCCCGAGCCCTATAATTCCCAAGATCCACGTAGCACTGGTTAAGGGTGAGAGCATAAAATGAGTCGCTTGGTAGTACAGTGTTGCTCCGGCATAGGCAAGTCCCATTGTCCAGACTGCAATAAAACGAGCATATCTTGCCCCAAACTCTCGCACATACGCTCCCATTGCAGCAACACACGGTGTATACAATAGGATAAATATCAGGTAAGCAAATGCCGCATTACCCGAAACAAAATAGCTTTTTATATTACCAAATATTGTAGTGTCTACTTCTTGGTCTTCAGCGACGGCTTGGGCATCTGTCAGATCACCAACTTCAATGCCCAGTGGGTCCGAATAACTCAAATCAGCTAAGTTTTCAGGAATAGACATCACAGCATCTTTTAAACTACCCCACAAATCGTAGTCTTGATCGCCATCACTTGCCTGAGCATACAGGCTGTTTAGCGTACCAACGACGGCCTCTTTTGCAAAAATACCGGTAATTATACCCACAGTTGCGGGCCAGTTATCTTCCTTTATACCAATCGGCGCAAAAATTGGCGTCACTATTTGAGCAGTTTTGGAGAGCACAGATTTTTCACTATTTTCATTACCAAAAGTTCCGTCAATACCCAGTGAATTGAAAAAGCTCAGTAAGGTAACAACAAGCACAATGGTTTTACCAGCACCAAGCACAAACCGCTTGAGTTTTTGCCACATCTTAATAATGACATTACGAACCGTAGGTAACTCGTAGTCTGGCATTTCCATGACTAAACTGTCACTTGACCCGGGATAAATGGTTTTTTTCAAAATAAGGCCTGTAAATACAGCTGCAACAATACCTAATAAGTAGAGTGCGAATACTATGTTTTGCCCATTTTGGGGGAAGAACGCTGCTGCAAAGAGTGCATATACAGGCAGACGGGCCCCACATGACATAAAGGGAGCCATAGAGGCCGCGAGTTTTCGTTCTCTTTCTTGATCTAAAGTCCGAGTTGCCATGATAGAAGGTACATTACAGCCGAAACCCAAGACCAAAGGCACAAAAGCCTTACCAGGTAAACCAACTTTCTGCATAACCTTATCTAGCACAAACGCAGCCCGAGACATGTAGCCAGAGCTTTCAAGTACCGCGAGAAACAGATATAAACATGCGATGACAGGTATAAAGGTAGCAACTGTCTGTATACCACCTCCAATACCATCGGCAAGAAGAGTGACAAGCCAAATAGGTAAATGCTCATCCAATAAGTAATGTCCACCATCAACAAGAACTGCGCCAACACTGATATCAAAAAAATCAATAAAAGCACTACCAACATTAATCGCAAACATAAACATCAGATACATGATGCAAAAGAAGAATGGAATGCCCACCCACTTATTGAGAATAATATTGTCTACTCGCTCAGTAAAGCTACGACTCAGCCTACCCTCTGTGCGCCTGACTCTTTTACACTGCTGATGGAGATATGTGTACTTTACATCTGCAACAGTTAAATCGATATCCAACGTAAGTGAACTTCTAACTTGCTCAACCAAGGCTCTCTCTTTAGGCGACAACGAATTTATGACTAATAAATCATTTTCTAGAGCTCGAATCGCCAGCGCGCGGGGTACGACCTCTGACTCCTTGCCAAAACTAGGTAGTAAAGTATTAATCGCACTTTCTAAATCTTTTCCATAATCCAAACGCAATTCATTTGCTGCGATGCCTTGTATGAGAGACTTATGAATTTTCTCTTTAAGTAACTGGACTTGCTCTTTGTTGTTTGCTGATATTGCAAATACCGGACAACCCAATATGACCTCAAGCTTTTGCACATCAATCTTCTGACCTTCACGTCTCAGAGCATCCATTTTATTCAAAATAACAATCATTGGTCGACCAAGCTCACGCAATTGCAAGGTCATATAGAGACTTCTTTCAAGGCAAGTTACATCGACAACATTCACTATCAAATCTGTCGGATGTGTTAAAACGGCTCTTGATGCTATTGATTCATCAATACTGTTTGCATCATTTCCACTATCCAACGCATAGATACCTGGTAAATCTGTTAACAGGAATTGATCCCCTGAATGAGTGTATCGTCCAGTTTTTTTCTCAACAGTCACTCCTGCCCAGTTACCTACCTGTTGCTTCGAACCAGTTAGACCATTGAATAAAGTCGTTTTTCCGCTATTGGGATTACCAACGGTGAGTACTCTATATTCCATTACGCCACCTCGACCGAAATTAATTCAGCAATATTCACTCTAACAGCCAAAGAAACGTCACGAACTTCTACCTGTATAGGATCACCCATTGGTGCTCGTCTGATAATTGTTACCTCTGTTTGAGGCAAAAGCCCCATAATCATGAGCTTTTTTCTTATGTCTTTAGACAGTGAACCAAAGCCAGAAATAGTACCCTTCTGACCTGGTTGGAGTTGAGAGAGTTTCATAGCGAAGCCAGTGTAATGTTAATTATTTTAATCGGTTGATTTTTAATCGACACCAAGGTAACTCGACAGTAGATGTATAGCGTACGCCCGCTATCATCTCAGTTGATTGTTAGCTGACGATTCGAGTCAAATCTGACGCTGTTTATATCAGACAGCGTACTTTTGATGTCAGAGAACTGAAAAAAGATTAGGAATAATAAACATTTTCATTTTCATTGATAAAAAAACAAAAAAGAAATATTATGAACCACTCTGTTAATAAAAACGTTAAAACTGTCATCGTTAAAAACGTCAAAAAAGCGGCTTAACTATAATTTTTTTCACTCAGCTATTTTAAGAGCTGCTTTTGCATCAAAAATAAACCATTAATAACAGCAGGTTACATAGTGTCGCTTTTATCGTAGCATATTGTCGCTTATTTTATGTAGCAAAAATATATCACTCGCTATAGTTACAGGCGTCGGGAGTAGTCAACCAACGACACAATTTTTAACACCAGATGTGGCAGTTACATGTCACTCAGGCAGCAAGCGAAGGTGTCCTTGACACCCGTGGTATAGCCATGGCTATACCACGATAATTTTTTTATAAGACCATGCTCCCTTCTACTTTCTCTTCTCTCTCTTCGACGAACTGTGTCGGAGAAGCTCCAAACTTACTCTTAAAGCGCTGACTAAAATAAGAGGGATCGTTAAACCCACAACAAAAAGCAACTTCCGAGACTTTTTGGCCTTTCACTAACATTTGACCAGCTTTAACTAGGCGAACATCATTAAGGTATTCTGTAAATGTTTGTTGGAAATGTAATTTGAAACGGCGCTGTAAGCTTCGCTCAGACATAAAAAGCAATTTAGCAGCTGTGGTTGTGCCAAAATCTGCATCCGCATAACGTTTTTCAACCAAATGAAATACTCTATCCAACCATTGTTGATCTTGTGAAATATGTTTTTCTTTCTGAGCAATCTGCAACGGTTGAGTTGATGCTACTGGCCAGCTTATCTCAAAGCCCATGATTTGGTCACAATCATAAATATTTATCTTCCCACCACTAAGTAACACAAGCTCTTCAATAGCTCGCTTTAACTCAAGAAACGGCTGCAAAGAAAGGCTGTCCGCCTCAGCCATTGTAAACGAACAAACGACTCGTCGTTCACGTTGCCGCAGGCCTATAAAAATCCTTGCCCCCTGATTAACCTTCAGGGCAAATGAATCAAAAATGACATTAAAAATTTGATCGAGATTAAACCGAGTCAGTTGAACATAGAGTTCCCTATCAGAATCTAAAACAATATTTACCCCATTGTTGGATAATTCCACACGCCAAGTTTCTATAACACAATCAATAATCATAGTGAGACTATAGGCCTGCATAATTGGGTCTGGATTATGGGCAGAATGAATGAGTTGCTTTAAGCCCTCCATTGAGTGTTCTATTTCATTTGTATACCTTTTATCTAAAGGAGATAAACATTTAGTTGTATCGCTTACTTTAGAAATACATTTTGTGTATATCAGCCCTCTCAACAGATAATTCTTCCTCAACATACTCTCGGCTGCTTTCAAAGTAAGGCTCTGATGTTCTAGTTGAATGATCTTTGAAGTAAGCTTTTCACATTTTTGAGTTTTCAAACGGTATAAATGCGTTAGGTAAACTAAGCATAGGCAAAATAGAATACCTATAAGGACAGAGGTGAACAAAAGAGGGGAATAAGAACCTCGATAAACACTCTGATTTATTGAAAAACTAAAAGGCGTTGAATAGGTCCATTTTGAGGTATTGATGCGCCTTGCTCTTATCTCCAACTGGTAATCCCCTGGACCAAGGTTCTCAAAAACGAGACTTCGCCCCAAGAGGTTACGCCAAGTTTCCCCAAGACGATATTCAATTACGACTCTTGGCATTTCTGGAAAAAAGCCAACTTTAAAAGTGAGCGGTGTTCCGAGTGCCAAGACAAAACTTTGACTCTTATCCGATGCCGTGGCTTCCAGCTGACCACTTTGATTAACCAGACTAATAACGCCATTTAAACCTTGCCGTTGATCTTCAATAATCTGGCTTTCATTTATTTCAACGAAACCTTCTCTGTCCCCAATAATTAACGAATCGTTCCCATTGCTACTGCATATACTGCCACTCACAACATCGTTGTTTAATCCAAGTTCCTGACCATAATAACGCCTTACCTCACCCTTTAAATCGTAGAGAGCCAATCCAGAAGTAGAGGACAACCATATGCCGTTATCATCTCGCCACGAACAGGTATGGGCTGACTTGGGAAATTGAAGTAATAAAGGCTCTACCTTTTCGGTTTTAAGAGACACGCGATAAAAACCAAATTGCGCAGCTACCCACAGATTTTTATCCTTTGTAATAACAATATCAGACACGTGGCCATAAGATCGACTATCAACAATAAAACTAATATGTCCCTTTTTGACGATATACAGCCCGTGTGCTGTTCCAAGGATTACTTCACCAGAATCAGAACTCAAAAGGTGAGTAACACTTGCTAGAGTTTCCCTCTCAATCAACCAATCATGTTCATAAGTTAACAGGAGTTTTGCCTCAAAGTTGTATGTCCAAAGCCGGTTTTGGCTAATACCCCATAACTGAGTAAGGCCATCAATAGCAACCTTTTCAATACTGTTCTCCGACAAAAAATGAGGAAGACCTAATGAGACTACCCTCTCACTTTTAGTATCTAAATAAACCAGCCCATTATTTGTTGCAATCCACAAAGCTCCATTCGCCATATCAACGTCATTGATATTCCCCGTAAAAATTAATTTGGCAGAGGGTGCATTTCCAAAGCTAAGTTTGAAGACGCTTTTATTGGTAATGAGCCAATATTGGCTTGAACCCTCAATATTGATGAGTCGTAGCGGCTTTTCCTCTACCTTCAAAAATTTAAGCTGATCATATTTAAAACGCTCGATAGAGATAGATTGCGTTGGGTAGTGATAAAGATTATTTTCTGTAGCTAGCCATATTCCGGTCACTGTATCATTGAGAAGGTCAAAAACTTGCGCTCCTTGTAGTAATCTTCTTTTATTATCGAAATCTGACTTATCGACAAGTAGTACACCTGAACTTGTTCCGAACCAATAGTTTCTTTCACTTTCAGTTATGCTAGATACTTTATTCTGTGTATCTAGCATAACCATCTGATATTGTTTATTAATATCAACTAAAAACGCCCCTCCTTCGCCACCAGCAAGCAGATATTGCTTATCTTGTGTTGCGTAGAGAACTTCTATGGCGCCATTTTCGTTTCCAGAAATTGGAGCGACCGTAGAGCCATTAAAACGAAAAATACCAATATTGGTTGCCAATACCCAATTTGATGCAATAAATTCTGCGTCACTGATCTTTACCCCAGAGACGTTGGAGAATTGATAGAGCTCTCTGAGTGATAACGCAGTTAACTGAGCGTTTTTCATGTTGTAAAAATAGAAATTATTCTGGTCTGATAACCAAATGTAATCCTCGGAGCTTCCCATACTGTTAATTTCTGCAGTGGCAGGCAACTTGAATATCATTTGCCCTCCCCTATCATATTGACTCCGGTAAACGAGGTTACTTGAGACATACCAAAGCTCGTCGTAAATATGAGTAGTTATTTTGGGGGCCGCTGCGGGGTCGCCTTTTTTCAGGGCTATCGCACTATGACCGTCAAAAAAAAAGCGTTGATCGAAGATATCCGTTATCCAGATTCCTCCTCCTTGAGCGCGGAAGATATCTTTTATAACGAGAGACTCTCCCTGATAATCTATCTCAAGAGGTAATAAAGATTCTGATGAAATGGGGCTAGCCAAAGTACAGGATGTGTGCAGGAGAAGGAAAAATGCGAGTAGCGCTTTTACCACTGAATTTGTTTCCTAATAATAGGTGTAAGATGAAGGTATAAGCCACAGACTAGCTACACCTATAATTTTTTCCCTAATTATCATAGATTTCTTGCTGCTTTTACAGGTGAAGTTACCAAAAGAGTATAGGCTTTTCTGGTAGCTTCACACTTAAATCAATCCTTAGTGATAGATTGAAATTTAGTAACGATTGCGTTTATTTTGTAAGGCACTTTTCGAAGCTATCGGCTAACGTCTGTTTAAACTTAAAGTATCCTCCAGGCGAGGCTTCAATGGATGAACCAAGTGGATCTAAAACACCTTTATTTACATCACTTCCTCGCACAACGGAATCAATGACAGCCGGGGTAAATTGTGGCTCAGAAAAAACACATCGCGCTTTTCCTGAAGATAAAGTGCTACGGATTGCTATCAAAGTTTTGGCTCCGGGCTTTCGTTCAGGGCTCACGGTAAAATGTCCCAATTGCTTCAAACCGAAATCATCCTCGAAGTAACCGTATGCATCATGGAAGACGTAGTAGCCTTGAGAGCGAACATTTTCTAACTGAGCTTGTATCTGCTTATTTTGTTCAAAGAGCTTTTCTGAAAAAGCATCAAAATTCTTCTGGTACTCGTGACTATGTTTTGCATCAAGCTTTGCTAGCTTCTGTGAAATTGCTTTTGCTACCTGCAGAGTCGGCTTGTAGCCTAACCAAAAATGTGGGTCATGATGGCCATGGTGATGACCGTCATCATGATGTTCAGATTCAAACTCTCTTAAATCTAAGTCTTCTAATGAACTTAAAGCTAAAACATTGTCTTGGCCAGCTAGTGTTTTGGTAAGGAATGCTTCCAAGTTGGGGCCAAACCAAATCACAAGGTCAGATCCACGAATCTTCTTTACATCTGACGGCTTAAGGGCATAATCATGGGGTGATGTATTCGTACCAAGCAACACTTCTGGTGTTGACACACCCTTGGTAATTTCTAATGTAATTAATTGGATTGGCTTAATGCTCGTCAACACTGATGCTGCATTCGCCGACATGGTGCTTGCAATAAAGAGACTGCAAGCGAATAAAATACGTTTCATAAATCTCAAGTACTAACTCTGGTTATCAGGAACCTCAAATGTTACATTATAACATTAATCAATTGCAAATGAGTTCTATTCATGTCGATCCTAGTTGAGCTCGATAACATTTTCGTTCAATTTAATGAACGAGTCATCCTAGACAAGATTAATTTAACAATAAAAAAGGGTGAAATAACTACTCTAATTGGACCAAATGGTGCAGGAAAATCGACATTAGTCAGAGTATTGCTAGGACTACAACGTCAATTTCAAGGCTCAATAAAAAAGTCGCCAAAACTCAGAATTGGCTATGTCCCGCAAAAATTAAAGCTTAATGATACGCTCCCACTAAATGTTGAGAAATTTCTTCTTCTGGCCGGGAAATACAGCAAACAAGAAATAAATAATGCGCTTAACCTTGTTGGAGCGGAGCACCTTTTGCACTGCAATATGCATGCGCTCTCTGGAGGAGAGAATCAACGCGTATTGCTAGCAAGAGCTTTATTAAGACGACCAGAACTCTTGGTTCTTGACGAGCCAGCTCAGGGAGTCGATGTGCAGGGACAAATAGATCTTTATGACCTAATTGACAAGATCAGACATCGTTTTGGCTGCGCTGTATTTATGGTTTCACATGATTTACATCTTGTCATGGCGAAAACTGATGATGTAATTTGCCTTCATCATCATATTTGTTGCTCTGGTGCACCTGCAGATATCGCACAACACCCAAAATACATTGCTTTGTTTGGAAATGCTCACCAGCAATCTCTGGCATTTTATCACCATCAACACAACCATCATCATCACGATCTCGCTGGCCAACCAGTTTCTGGCCAAGCAGAAAATTGTTCGCATCATTCTCACGGTCATCACCATGATTGAATTTCTACTCCCCTCTTTATTTGCTGGGCTCGGAATTGCCTGTATCGCTGGTCCACTTGGTTCATTTGTCGTGTGGCGAAGAATGGCTTACTTTGGTGATACACTTGCTCATGCTTCACTAATGGGCCTCGCTCTAGGCTTCCTACTTGATATCAATCTCTACCTTGCGCTAACCATTTGCTGCCTTGCCTTAGCGGTCATTTTGGTAACGCTACAAAAACAAAGGTTGGTCGCAACAGATACACTACTTGGAATACTTGCCCATAGCGCATTATCACTTGGCCTCGTTTCGGTTAGTTTTCTTGATGATGTCAGAATTGACCTAATGAGTTACCTATTTGGTGACCTCCTCGCTGTAACACCAGGTGACCTAATCTACATTTATCTTGGCGCCGCAGTGATTGGTTTTGTTATGCTGATATTTTGGCGCTCTTTACTATCAACAACGGTGAATGAAGAGCTTGCTGCCGTTGAGGGCCACAATACGGACCTTATGCGCTTAATTCTAATGCTTATGGTGGGATTGGTTATTGCGATTGGTATGAAGTTCGTTGGCGCATTGATTATGACTTCGCTGTTGATAATACCTGCTGCGACCGCGCGTCGGTTCGCAAATACGCCAGAACAAATGGCATTACTAGCTTCAGCTTTAGGTTCTTTGTCTGTCATCTTGGGATTAGCGCTGTCATGGCATTTTGATACACCAGCAGGGCCATCTGTTGTTCTTAGCGCAGCAGCATTGTTTTTGCTCAGTCAAGCGAAAAAAATTCAGAGTTAAAAGAATATGCCGATATTCAAAGAGCCTTCAAGGCTCTTTGAATTTTTTTAACTATGCGCCCTCGTTGTGAAGTTCAAGGTTCGCGAGGTCTTGCTGAATTTCACGCTGTATTTTTGCATCATCACTTCGTAAGGATTCAAGATAATCAAGGTATTTTTGGTCGATATCTCCAGTCACATACTGTCCCGTAAATACCGATGCCTCAAACACTTCTATTTCTGGGTTACCGCAACCAACAGCACCAACAAGATCATCAATTGTTTGGAATATTAACTCATCCGCACCTATTTGTTGGCAAATCGATTGGTTATCCCTTCCGTGTGCGATAAGCTCACTTGCGCTTGGCATATCTATACCATAGACATTGGGAAAGCGTACTTCAGGAGCAGCAGATACCATATAAACTTTGTTTGCTCCAGAGTCCCGCGCCATCTCAATAATTTGTTCTGAGGTCGTTCCTCGAACAATTGAATCATCGACAAGCAATACGTTTTTACCTTTAAACTCTGAACGTATTGCATTGAGTTTTCGGCGTACTGACTTCTTACGCTGTTGTTGACCTGGCATGATAAATGTTCTGCCAACATAACGATTCTTCACGAAGCCCTGACGATAAGGAATATCTATAGCCTGAGCAATTTGCAAAGCGATATCACAAGACGTTTCAGGGATCGGGATAACCACATCAATATCAAGATGTGAATATTCATCTCGAATTCTCTTACCGAGTTTTTTGCCCATTTCAACCCTAGCACTATAAACAGAAATTTTGTCTATGAAAGAGTCTGGCCTAGCAAAGTAGACAAACTCAAAAATACAAGGATTAAGGACTGGATTATCAGCACATTGATGCGTGTGAAGCTCACCCTCAAAAGTAATATACACTGCTTCCCCAGGAGCAATATCTCTCACAAAATCAAAACCAACAGCATCAAGAGCAACCGATTCAGAAGCAACCATGTATTCAGTTACCTCACCCACGTCGCGTTTACCCAGACAAAGAGGACGGATCCCATTTGGGTCTCTAAAGGCCACCATTCCATGACCTATGATTAATGCAGAAACAGCATAAGCACCTTTGATTGTCCGATGAACATTTGTCACGGCACGAAAAACATCTTCCGCTGCAACGTTTCCTTTCACAGTATCAATTTCATGCGCCAGAACATTAAGTAATATTTCAGAATCAGAAGTTGTGTTTACATGGCGACGGTCTTTTATAAATAACTTCTCGCGAACTTCCGACGCATTAGTTAGGTTACCGTTGTGGGCAAGTGAAATACCAAAAGGAGAGTTGACATAAAATGGTTGAGCTTCAGATGCACTTGAGCTTCCAGCAGTTGGATAACGGACATGGCCTATTCCAACGTCACCTTGTAGCCTTTGCATGTGCTTTGCTTCAAATACATCTTTCACTAAGCCATTCGCTTTCCTCAAACGAAAACGATTGCTTTCTATGGTACAAATACCCGCAGCATCTTGGCCACGGTGCTGTAATACGGTCAACGCATCATAGATAGACTGGTTTACAGGCGAAGCGCCTACGATCCCTACAATACCGCACATGTCCTAACCCTCAATATATTCAGTGACTGATGTGCTCCTGCACACCAGATAAAAAACTGGATGTTGATTGCAAGTGTTCAAAGAAAGGGGCAATCACTCGGCTAAACTCTGGAACCAATTGTGAACCTCTCCACCACTGTGAATCTGGAAATGATGTAAACGTATCCATAAAAAAAAGTGCCGCAGAAACAATCAATATGCCGCGTACCCCACCAAAAACGACACCAAGCACTCGATCTGTACCCGATAAACCTGTTTTCTCAACCAATTGAGAGATAACGTAGTTTATCAGCGCACCAACAAGTAGTGTTGCAATAAACAACGCAGCAATAGCAGCACCGTTTCTAAACATCTCATCTTTGATGTTTGTAAAATACACAGCAAGTTTAGTGTAATAATGACTTGCCACAAAAAAAGCACCAAACCAAATTACTAGCGACAATGCTTCTTTGGCAAAGCCACGAACCAAACTAATAAGTGCCGAAATACTAACGACACACAAAATGATTATATCTAAAGGATTCATCTTCAATCACATCTCATAGCGAGGGCATTCTAACAGAAAAAATGCTGACGCAAACGTTTTCTTAAGGATTTATTGGCTTAAATTTCAGCAACTGACCTTTTGAGCCTGTTATTTTCTCCAATTCAACAATTTGTTTTTCGAGTTTAGTCTTTGATACATTAGGACCAATGATAACGCGGGTAAAGCCGTTTTCTGGCTTAACATGCGCCTGATAACCTCGTTTTTGCAAATCTTTTACTAAGTTACGCGCATTATCAGCATTTTTTAGTGCCATCAATTGAATTATCCAGGCACTTTCCTGAAAATCTACCTTATCTGGCTGTTCTTGAACTGCGACCTCTAAAGGCTCTTCGCTATTGCTTTCTTTTGGCTCTGGTGATTTGAGAACTACGGGTGATGGAGGAAGTTCTTCTATACTGGTTTCAGGATCAACAACCTCATAACTCTCAAGTTCACTATCAAGCTCAGGTTTTATAGGGATGCTCACGACCCCCTCTTGATAATGTACTTTCTGACCATCTAGTATATCGGGAAGAACAATCACTCCTATTGAAACCAAGACTATCGTTCCCACTAATCGATTCTGAAACTTACTCGCCATTTATTTCTCTCTTTTCTTGCCAGTACTCTAAAATTGCTCCGACAGTATGGAATGAGCCAACAACCAGTATGACATCATCAGCATTAGCGTTTGTCAGTGCGGCTTCAAAAGCCTCTACTGGTGTATCATATAGTTCGGTGTCCGATGGAAGGTACTGTGCGAGCTGTTGCGCTGTCGCTGCACGTTCGACGTGTAGTGAAGCAGGATACCAGTAGTGAGAACTAGGGGTAAGAGCAGCAAGAGTTTGAGCTATATCTTTGTCATGAAGCATAGCTACCACCGTGTGAATAGTCTTGCCTTGATACTTGTCATGTAAACTACTAGCTAAATAATCTGCTGAGTGAGGATTGTGGGCAACATCCAATAATACAACCGGATCGGTGCTAACTTGCTGCATCCGCCCAGATAGCCTCGCTTTATTTAGACCAGAGACAATATCAACATCGGAGATATTTAGATTAGCTTTAGCTAAAGCCATCAGAGCCGTCGCCGCATTTTGAACAGGCAAATTAGGCAGTGGTAGGTTTTCAAGGCAAAAACTACCATGTGACCATTGCCATGACGATCTGCTCGTTTGCTGGTAGTCGTATTGGATCCCTACTTGATACAACTCTGAGCCAATATCGTCAGCGTGAGCAGCAACGGTTGAGGGAGCACATGGCTGGCCACAAATAGCAGGTCTATGGGGTCTAAAAATTCCCGCTTTTTCATAACCAATCACATTGATATCATCTCCAAGCCAATCGACATGGTCAATCGCTAAGCTGGTGATGACTGAAACATCATGGTCAACAACATTTGTCGCATCTAGGCGCCCACCAAGGCCAACTTCAAGTAATACAATGTCGACATTTTCAACAAGGAAAAGTCTAAGAGCGGCTAGTGTACCATATTCAAAAAAACTTAAGCTGGTATCACCGCGTTGCTGCTCAATAAATGAAAACGCTGAGATATGACTTTCATCATTCAACTCAGATCCATTAATGCGGACACGCTCATTGTATTTTATTAAGTGAGGAGAGCTGTAAACGCCAACTCTATAACCTGCTTCAATAAGAATGGCTTCCATCAAAGCGCATGTAGAGCCTTTACCGTTGGTACCGGCAACGGTGATAACGGTCGGTGCAGGCTTTAAAAGACCCGCTTCGCTTGCAACTTTTTGCACTCGCTCTAGGCCTAGATCAATAGAGGAACTGTGGATATTTACTAAATAATCAAGCCACACAGATAATTCTGATGTGGCTTGAGGAATGTGTATTTGACTCATCTAACTTTAACCAGACATGTTTGGTTGAATGCTATTGAGCTACTTTACCCTTTTTCTTTGGCTTCGGGTACTGAGTAAGGCGCATCTTTTGGCGAATCGTTAACAGAAACAACCAATGGTGATGGTTTATTAGTCATCTTGGCCATTAAACTTCCAATACGATGACGCATTTCACGCCTGTCGACTATCATATCGATAGCACCATGCTCCAGCAAAAATTCACTGCGTTGGAAGCCTTCTGGCAAATCTTCCCGAACGGTCTGCTCGATTACACGGCGTCCTGCAAAACCTATTAGTGCTTTGGGCTCACCGATATTAATATCACCCAGCATAGCTAAACTGGCTGAAACACCGCCCATAGTAGGGTCAGTCATAACAGAAACAAACGGCAGCCCTTTCTTAGAAAGGCGCTCAAGAGCAGCACTTGTCTTAGCCATTTGCATCAGAGACATAAGGGCTTCTTGCATACGTGCACCACCACTGGCTGAAAAGCACACCAAGCCACAATTACTTTCAATCGCTGTTTCTACAGCACGAACAAAACGTGCACCAACAACGGAGCCCATAGATCCGGCCATGAAAGAGAAGTCAAATGCACAAGCAACGATAGGCTGACCGAGAAGTTCACCTTTTATAACGACTAAGGCATCTTTCTCTCCACTGGATTTTTGAGCAGCCGTAATGCGGTCTTTATACTTCTTGGAATCTTTGAACTTGAGTTTATCTTGTGGTTCGAGTTCGTCGGCGATTTCGACACGGTTGGCATCATCTAAAAATGTTTCCAAACGACGACGAGCTTTGATTCTCATATGATGGTCACATTTAGGACACACATCCAGATTCCGCTCTAACTCGGCATGATAAAGTACTTGTTCACACGATGTACATTTAGTCCATACACCCTCTGGTATCGATGCTTTTCGTGAACTAACTATGTTGCTTTTCTCTAAAATTTTTTCAAGCCAACTCATGGAAGACCTTTTCTCTCTATTCCCCTGCAGAAGTGCATAGGATACAAATTCTTAATTTACGCGTGGAGGATTAAAGCACATTAAATGCCAAGTGTAGACAAAAAACTGGTTGTACCTATTCCACAGTAAGATTATTAAATAACTAAGATACTGACTTATCAGACTTAATGATTCTCATTTAGTTCAGTTCGTCTGGCAAAAATAAAGGTCCCAAAGGTACAACAGGAAGCCCAAATTCAACAGGGTAATCAACATCGACAAGATACAGACCTTCCGCTTTGGCTGTTGCTCCGGCCTGTTTACGATCCTTGATAGCAAGCAAGTCCCTTATCCACTCTGGTTTTTTTTCACCACGCCCTACAACAAGCAAACTACCAACAATATTTCTTACCATATGATGAACAAAGGCATTAGCTTTAATATCTACAACGATATATTTACCGTGGCTAGTAACATTTAAATGCATCAAGTTACGCCACGGACTTTTTGACTGGCAGTGCGTTGCACGAAATGACGTAAAATCATTTTCACCCAATAAATATTGCCCAGCTTTGTGCATCTGAGTTACATCTAGATCTCCGTGGTAATGGCTCACACCAGAAGAAAGGATTCCTGGACGCAAAGCATCATTGAAAATTAAATAACGATAGCGTCTAGCCGTCGCTGAAAATCGAGCATGAAACTCATCCGGTACTTCTTTTGCCCATCTGACCGCAATATCTTTAGGTAAATTTGCATTTGCACCCATAGTCCATGCGACAGCTTTTCGAGATGCTGTTGTCTCAAAATGAACGATCTGTCCAGTACCATGAACACCTGCATCAGTCCTACCGGCGCACTGGACCTCAACTTTATGATTTGCAACAATACTTAAAGCTTTTTCCAAACATTCTTGGACACTTTTCACTTCTTTTTGACGCTGCCAACCAAAATATTGAGATCCGTTATATTCAATACCTAATGCGATTTTCACAGAACTTATTACCTAACTGTTATTGGGCCGTAATTATATAACAAAAAAAGTAGCTCCTAAACCATACCCAATCAATAGTTTCACACCGTATTGTTATTTATGTCATCAATGAGCTTTTTGGCTTCTTGGCGAATCTCATCACTACCGTCAACAATGGCTTCTTCCAATAGCTTTATCGCACCTTTCGAGTCATTCATTTCGACATATATTTTAGCGAGGTCTAACTTCCCAGCAGCCTCAGAGTTTGCGTCAATATCATCATTCACATCCCCAATATCACCAATAATGTCCGGAAATTCATTTAGCCCAACATCTAACTTAAGCTCTTCATCAACAGATTGTTCTTCTTCAGATTCAACTTCTGCCATAAGCTCATCGATCGTTTTAAACTCACTTTCTTGAGGCTGAAAGTCGTCTAGGTCGTCTTGGTCTTCCCAATTTTCCTCACTGGCCTGCTCTTGAGCATGCTCTTGATCCCAAATTTCACGCTCAGAGTCTGGAATTTCATCAGATATTTCAGCCTTTTGCTCTGGCGAGAGGTGGAAACCATTCCAGTCTTCACCAATCTCTAGCATGGCCTCAATGTCCATTCCAGCGCTATCCGATACTTCAGAGCTGATCTCTTTATCTAGATGAGGAGAAACATTTAAATCACTTGATTCTGAGAGCAGCTCATTAAAAGCTTTTTCATCATACTGCTGATTTGCAATATCAAGCTCATCCAGTGGCTCATCAGTAGACCCATCCTCAAGTTCATACACTGGTGATGAAGCATCTGCTGACTCTACTGCCTCACTAGACAACGATGAATCTATCGGTTCATCGATAGCTACCTCTGGCTCAGCCGATGCTTCCGGTGAAGGTTCGCTGTCTGCAAGCGCTTCTTCTTCGCCATATTCTGGTAGCTCATGCTCATTGAACTCCACCAATTCTTCAGCTTCGTTCAGTGATGCTGTGTCTATCGGTTCATCGATAGCTGCCTCTGGCTCAGCCGATGCTTCCAGTAAAGGTTCGCTGTCTGCAAGCGCTTCTTCTTCGCCGTATTCTGGTAACTCAAGCTCATCGAACTCCACCAATTCTTCAGCTTCGTTCAGTGACGCTGTGTCTATCGGTTCATCGATAGCTGTCTCTGGCTTTAAAGGCTCTTCGCTAACATCAGGGACTTCAAA
The DNA here is from genome assembly GCF_000165125.1 of Vibrio caribbeanicus ATCC BAA-2122. GTDB lineage: Bacteria > Pseudomonadota > Gammaproteobacteria > Enterobacterales > Vibrionaceae > Vibrio > Vibrio caribbeanicus. Next base: position 71,184 of record NZ_AEIU01000050.1, read on the forward strand.
CTCTTCTTCGACTAACTCAGCGTCCAGCTCGTCAACGGCCGCTGGTTCAGCGTCGACAGGCTCTTCACTAACATCAGGAACGTCAAACTCTTCTTCGACTAGCTCAGCGTCTAGCTCGTCAACG
>NZ_AEIU01000049.1 GCF_000165125.1 Vibrio caribbeanicus ATCC BAA-2122
GTGAATACGTTCCCGGGCCTTGTACACACCGCCCGTCACACCATGGGAGTGGGCTGCAAAAGAAGTGGGTAGTTTAACCTTCGGGGGGACGCTCACCACTTTGTGGTTCATGACTGGGGTGAAGTCGTAACAAGGTAGCCCTAGGGGAACCTGGGGCTGGATCACCTCCTTATACGATGATTATTGCGATGAGTGTTCACACAGATTGATGGTTTATACAGTTTAAGAGACAAGAAC
>NZ_AEIU01000048.1 GCF_000165125.1 Vibrio caribbeanicus ATCC BAA-2122
TTCAGTCAATCGCTGAGCTGGCGTGTTTGTACCGCCACCCGAAACCAAATTCTCCGCTTTACTAAGCTGAGAACTTGCCCCGAATAAATCGGCCGCCTCATCAGAGCTTTTGACTACTGCGGTCGCAAGTTTACCAGCTTTTAGATTACTTATTTAAAGGTGTGTGTCCTGAATAGTTTTTGGCTTAAATCCAAAAGTCATATCACCTTCCATTGTGAACGTCATACACCAGGTATACTTTTCGCCTATTAAGTAGTGATGACCAGGGTACTCCAATATCTGCTCAATGCATTGCTTTAAAGTTTCAACTGGCATGGTTAAAGCACAGTCAATTGCACTATCGTTAATGTAAACAAGATTCCCACTTAAACTCTTTTCATCAATAGTTTCGTAAAAAAAGTCAACCCATTCCGTCACGTCATTTTTATTGCTAGCGGTAACAACAATTGAATCTGTGACTTGATCCCAGTTAATCTTTGAACCGCCTAAAGGAAAAACCTCTGCAAGGCGACCAAAATAGACTTCACTTGAATCTTCTATAGAAATATCGCCAGATTTTATAAAACCATCTAGATCAGCTAACAACTCTTCTTCAAATGACATATTAGATTCCTACTTAAACATGACGCAATTAACAATATTATTAACCGTTTTTAGATCACCTTTAAATTTGAAAATACGGCCCTTTTCTCCCCTGATTGAACATTAATATAAGCCTCATTTCGTTCAGTAGATTTGGTGCCTATCCTTTATTTATTACTATTTAATAATTCTCTTTGTATTTACTGAATAGAGCAATCCAACCATTCTCAGTGTAGATCTCTCCAGAGAGTCCATCACTGATGTCATTCATATTGGCTTTGCTTGCTCCTTCTGAACATATAAGCTCAACATGATCTTCATGTTGTTCAATCACCCATAAGAAGTTATGAATGGCATCATCAATGGAGTTTACAACAACCTCTCTTATTAGAGATAACTGGTCATCACTTAGAGCAGACAGTTGCTTATTGAACTCTATAGCTGCAGCTGACTTCATTCTACCGGAAACAATCATTTCATATTTTTCAATTGCTTTATCCCGAACTTCAGTCATTAATATTTGGCCAAACTTTTCTAACAGCTTGTCATTTGTCATTATCTTTCCCTTATTTATACCAAGGTATATTAGTCGGTGTTCTCACACCACTATTTCTCAAAGCATTAAGAGATTGAGCAGTTAAAGATCTTGCCATCTCTCTACTGGCGCCCCCAGCCATCAAAGCATCAACCGCGATTGTTGTATGTTCTTTAAGCGTGTTAGCCCTACCGTTTTGATTTAGCTCTTTAAATGCTTGTCTTTGATATTTAGTCATTGCTGCATGATCCAAACATGAACTTCTGACTTATCGAAAAACCATCTTTATTGCCATACGACACGTGATCTTTAAATGCCGCTTTCGCATGAACATGATGTCCCTATACAGTTTTGTATGGGCCTGTTCCCTTTGCAACACCACCACCCGAGACCAAATTATCCGCTTTACTAAGCTGAGAACTTGCCCCGAATAAATCGGCCGCCTCATCAGAGCTTTTGACTACTACGGTCGCAAGTTTACCAGCTTTTAGATTACTTATTTAAAGGTGTGTGTCCTGAATAGTTTTAGTTTTTGTCGCTTTTTCCCATATCTTTTCAAACTCGGCTCTTGTTATTAACTCTGGGACGAATTGCAGGTCTTCAGCGATTTCATCCTCTAATGGAATAGTCGTATCAGATAGCTGTGTCGTACCCATAAAATTTTCATCATAGGCATATCCGAAATGATAGGGTCTGGTGCCTGTCCTGTATTTATCTTATTTATTCTTAAACCATTGGAACGATGAATTTGAAATGATGACATCATAGACCTCATCCGAAGAAAATTGGACAATATCAGTGTGTCTAAATTCAATAGGACTTGAGGGATAGCGATGCTCTACCTCTTCAAGCATCGCTTGAGAGATATCAATGGAAAGCATTTGCTTTGGGGAAACATTTTGATAAATGAGGTGAGAGACTTTGCCCGAGCCACATCCGATATCCAGCAACGAGCGTGGGTTTGTGGGGATCAGGGTAAGTAATTCTTTCGCTGCATCGTACTGTACGTTGCCGTTACTGAAATACCCTTTTTCATAATTCATGCGCAGACCTCTTTGAAAGTAAGGCCGCATGATAAGGCAAAATGGCCCCCAAAAAAACTCAATAAAATTAGAGACATCACAGAATTATTCTGACACCTCTGAATGAATGAGCTCTCCTCGAAAGGTGTGTGTCCTAAAAAAGAAAAACCAAATAAAAAAGCACCAAACCTAGCGTTAGATTTGGTGCCTGTCCTTTATATATTTACTCCACCCGGAACATCAAATTATCTAACTTTGCCAAAACTTCACTTCGGGGTTATGTTTAAGGGCTATTTCTGCTTGCTCGTCATCATCCATTTCTAAGTATCCACCTTCTGTTCTGAATACAACTTTGTTTTCGTAGCATTCACAAAATGTAAGGAGCATCGTAGTTAAACTTTGATACTCTATTTCTTGTTCTGCTTCTCCCAGAATAAAGCCAATAATAGGAGCGGTGTCGCCGGTCGACTGAGATAGATCGACGGCATAGAAGTCACCGCCGCCATTTGCGAAAATAGGGAACCAGCTAGGGTTCCATCGCTTATCATTTTTCATGGCCGAGTAATTGTTAACTGAATCCTGTAAGCTCAAAAAATGAAATCCCGGAATAATCTGGATATCATCAAGCATCGTTCCTTGAACTATATTTGTGCCATTTCTCCATTGGTACAATTCTATGAGTTCATTAGTTGGTGTTATTCCTGAACTGTTAAATAACGCTCTAATTTCTGACTCTTCAAGACCGTCATTCAAGAATTTACAAACTGGAAATTGCCACTTCAATAAATAAGTTAAGATTGTACTTAAAAATTCAGTTATTGTTGTTTTCATTAGATTTGGTGCCTGTCCTTTATTTATTTTATTTATTTACGACAAATTAATCCCATAGTATTCAATGAAGCTTTTGAATTCGTCCGCACTAACGGCCTCCCCCCAAG
>NZ_AEIU01000047.1 GCF_000165125.1 Vibrio caribbeanicus ATCC BAA-2122
AGTCACTGCCTTTACTTACACTTCTCAGTCCATCAATATTAGGTAAAGACACTCCCGCTTGTTGTGCAGTATTGATACAGTTTTGAAAAAACTGTTCAGGTAGTTTTGTACTTGCACCGTACATATCGACAATTCCAATTTCCACACAGCACTCAACAAGGGAATGGAAATATTCTAACTGCTCATGATTAATAGCATTTTCGACATCACTTGGCAGAGAGTCACCTCTACCAGTGATATCTGTTCTCGTTCCTGCTTGCTCCCAATCAGGGAGGCTATCAGCTGTAAGCATGTTCAATAGATGCTCAATCAATTGATTAATCGAAGCATGCTTAATCCCTGAAAGATTACAAAAACTCCACAAACAAATTGCTGCGTATGCTTGCATTTGACGAATATTAAGGTTGTTGTTTGTCATTCTGTGTATTTCACTCCAGTTTGTTCTAGAACACTATCACATGCAGTACATGGCGTTTTTGGTGTTCCATGAATTCCTGTTGTATTTGCAGGGCCACGAACATTAGAAACAGAAATAGTTGCACCATCTAGACTTCTGCCCTTATTTAAAGCACGCGATAGCGCATTTATCTCAGCACACTGACCTGCAAAACAATTGGATGGTGCATTATCAAATGCATTTTGAATTGTAGAGTTTTGAACACCGCCTTGATTTCGAACGACGGTAATTGTTCCGTCTTGATGCCTGATTACAGCAACGGTATTTGGTCTTTGAGCTGATGATAATTTTTGAGATTT
>NZ_AEIU01000046.1 GCF_000165125.1 Vibrio caribbeanicus ATCC BAA-2122
AATATTAAATTCCTAATCATATTAATTCCTTTTTGACATTTATCCTCGAATTAATAATTAGTTTGTGATTTTGAAAATTCAAATAAATTTTCTAATAATGTGCTTTTTAATTCAAATAAAATAATAAAACATTCATTGTTTCATTATTTTTAATATTATTATTCTTTATTTTTTATATTATTTTACTGTAACCGTTATCTTTTTATGTGATTGATTTTAATTGTTTTTATATTCTAAATTTTAGGTTGAAAAATGGTTTTTTTATCTATTAATTTATCTGAATATTATAGTGTTAAAATTATTATTTTAAGTTTTTGCAATGGCTTTATTTGTTTAAAAAAGTTGGTATTTTATTTATATTTTACAATGATAAATATTTTTTAAGATTTAGTGTGTTTTTTGTTAACTTTGTTTTGATTTATGCCTCAAAAAGGTGATTGTTCTTGGCATGCAGGTTCGTTATCAGGGGCAATCTAAGTGAATAGATCTTCAAGTTCCTTGGGTAAGACAGTAATCATTTCCTATACTAATTAGTCAGAATTGTTATTTTAGTCAACAGATGCAGAACATACAGGCCACTATGAAAGCGACACTCATCATTGTTATATTTATGCTTGCTGGACCATTTTTCGCCAATGCCTCTCCAAACTCAAAGGCCAACAACGTCATTGATAAAAAAGTGGAGCAGTGTATTGATAACGCGGTATGGGAGTTGATTAATGATTATGATGTTAGGAATCGTTACCGTAATGAGTTCAGGCAGCTCACTGAGCGGTTGATGACAAAGTTTGCGCCTGATGAAGGCGATCCTACAGGAGTTAGCGCAGAACACTTAGCCGCGGTGATCATCGCAGTATGCAAAGCTAAGTACTAAGCACGTCTTGTTGCTGTCATCTGCACGGCGTTGATTGAGCCCACACTTTCTCATCTACAAAAAATAAAAGTCTTTGTTCACCAGCATTGCCCGTCGTTTGGAGACGGGCTTCTTATCTGCGTTGGTGATACGGAAAAGTACTCTTTAAAGCACTGGCTAAAGTAATTGGCACTGATAAACCCGGTCGCAACGGCTATTTGAGAGATCGTTTGGTTCGATTGGGTGAGCAGTTGTCGAGCGCACGTCAGCCTAATTTCTAAATAGTGCTTAGATGGAGAAGTATTTAAGTGGTGTTTAAACAGCCTCTCCAAAGTGCGTCGCGACGTGCCTACCTGATTCGCTACAGTTTCAATGGGTAAAGGTTCATCGAGTTGGTGCTGCATCAAATGAACCGCTTTTTTTAGTCGCTCTGGGGCCTGTAGTGGAAGCGGGTCATTGAATGTCGTTGAATGATCCGAGACTTTATCTCTATCACAGGACAAAATCTCTCGAACCCCATTTGCACAGGCCTCACCTAGCATGAGTTGTATTAGGTTTAACATCATTTCAAGTGAACTTGTCGGCCCTGAAGATGAAAAAAAGTGACCATCAATCACGTAGGTTTGGCTGGTAAGATTAATGTGCGGAAAATGTTCTCTGGCATAGGCGTGATTATCGGGATGAAGGGCAAAGGTTTGGCTACTCAAGATACCTGCATGGCAGAGTGCCAAAGCACCATTCCACAGGCCACCTAGCCTTTGCTTTTTATCATTTACGGCTCTTAATGCCCGTGATAACAGAGGGATTTCGTTTAGTGGGGAGCGGTATCCACCACAGACAATGATCATTTCTGCTTGCTTGAGGATATCTGGGCGTAAAGTCACATCGACAGTGATTGAAATTCCAACATCACTCATCACACTGGATTTATTGATACCACAGGTAAAAAACGAGAAATTTTTTGTCGATGTCACCAAGTTTGCCGTGACTAGGCTATCAATGACGCTGGTAAAAGAAATAAGAGAAAAGTTGTCTAGCAAAATGAGCAGAACATTTATTGGCCTCTGCTCTCCATCCACCGGCGGAAGAAATGACAGATTTGTTTCTCGAAGCTGCCCTGTAAACTGACGTTGCTGTGCCATAGTGTTATCTCTTCCGGTCGGTTCAAATGATAAATCGTGTCGCAAAAACGACAGATTTTGTCGCATATCTTAACTCATCATTGATGGTATTTCGCTAGTTTTTATTAACATATTTTTTACATATGAGTGGCTGCGAGGTAGATCTGAGTTACCTTAAATCTGCCACCCAGCCAAGTAAGATGGAAGGTAGGCGATGAATCATTATTCCGGATTTGGGCTTTTTAAACATGCACTTAGCTATCATGAAAACTGGCAGAAAGTATGGCGAAACCCATTACCTAAAAAGCATTATGACGTCATCATCATTGGCGGGGGAGGGCATGGTCTCGCGACTGCTTACTATTTAGCGAAAGAACATGGCATTACAAATATTGCGGTAGTTGAAAAGGGCTACTTAGGCGGGGGAAATACGGCTCGAAATACCACCATAGTGCGCTCAAACTACCTTTGGGATGATGCAGCGAAGCTCTATGAGCACGCAATGAAGTTATGGGAAGGGCTCTCTCTCGAACTGAACTATAACCTGATGTTTAGTCAAAGGGGTGTTTTGAACTTGGGCCATACACTTCAAGACATGAGAGACATTGAGCGCCGAGTCAATGCTAATCGACTGAACGGTATCGACAGTGAGGTGTTGAGTACGAAAGAGGTACAAGAGCTCGTCCCTATTTTGAATTGCGCTCCTGACGCAAGATACCCTGTTTTAGGCGCGAGCTGGCAAAAACGAGGTGGAACAGCAAGGCATGATGCGGTTGCATGGGGGTTTGCGAGAGCGGCGGATCAATTGGGTGTTGATCTTATCCAACAAAATGAAGTGACAGGGATCCGTGTCGTTGATGGCATGGTAAAAGGCGTTGAAACCAAAAATGGCTTCATTGGTGCGAGTAAAGTCGGCTGCGTTGCCGCTGGACACTCTGGGGAGCTTGCTCGAATGGTCAACCTGTCGTTGCCTTTGGAATCTCACCCGCTGCAAGCCATGGTCTCTGAGCCTCTTAAACCCTGCCTAGATACAGTGGTCATGTCGAATCATGTTCACGGCTACATGAGTCAATCGGACAAAGGAGACTTGGTCATTGGCGCTGGTATTGACGGTTACCTTGGCTATGGGCAACGAGGATCCTTTTCCATCATAGAGAGCACCATTGCGGCGATTATCGAGATGTTTCCAATCGTCAGTCGAGTGAGGCTCAATCGACATTGGGGAGGCATTGTTGATACATGCCCAGATGCTTGCCCAATCATCAGTAAGACGCCCATTGGTGGACTGTATTTTAATTGCGGTTGGGGAACGGGGGGATTTAAAGCCACGCCGGGATCTGGGCATGTTTTTGCCTCTACGATAGCCAATGATCATCCTCATCCTTTAGCCAAACCTTTTTCTTTGGACCGCTTTATCACTGGTCGATTGATTGATGAGCACGGCGCTGCTGGCGTTGCACACTAGGGAGGCTCATATGTTACAGATTTATTGTCCTTACTGCGCGGAGTTACGAGAAGAACATGAGTTTCACTACGCTGGAGAAGCGCATATTGTTCGTCCAAAAGAACCAGAGTCGGTTTCTGATCAAACTTGGGGTGAATACCTTTTTCATCGCAAAAACCCGAAAGGTATCCACCAAGAACTTTGGCTTCATTCGGCAGGTTGTCGGAAATATTTTAATGTTAGCCGCAACACGGTTACCTATGTCATTGAGCAAACCTATAAAGTAGGTGAACAAAAGAACGAGGAGATGGCTGGTGAAACAAATTAATCGAATCAGTAGGTTGGGCCGTTTGGATCGCAGTCGTACCATTCCCTTCGTTTTTAACGGAAAAACCTACATGGGCTATCGTGGAGATACTCTCGCGTCGGCGTTGCTAGCAAATGGTATTGATGTGGTAGGGCGCAGTTTTAAATACTCTCGTCCACGAGGCATATTCTCCGCGGGTGCTGAGGAGCCAAATGCTATTGTTCAAGTGGGAAGTATGCCCAACACCACGATTCCTAACCTAAGAGCAACTCAAACAGAGTTATATACGAACTTAGTTGCCAGCTCTGTTTCCGGTTGGCCGAGTGTCGAGCACGATGCCATGGCTTGCGTCGGAAAGCTCGCAGGTAGGATGATGCCAGCAGGCTTCTATTACAAAACCTTTATGCAGCCTGAAAAAATGTGGCCAACTTATGAGAAATACATTCGCAAAGCGGCGGGGCTAGGCAAAGCTCCCGAGCAGCCTGATCCGGATATCTACGACAAAATGCACCACCATTGCGACGTGCTTATCGTCGGCGGAGGCCCTGCGGGACTAGCCGCGGCAAAAGCACTGATTGGCAGTGGGCTAAAGGTCATTGTGGTGGATGAACAAAATGAGTTTGGCGGCTGTCTTTTATCCATCAATAGCGAGCAGGATAGTTGCCAAGTTTTGGCTTGGCTCAACGATACTCTTAGCACCTTGTATAGTGACGATAATTTTACACTGTTGCCGCGAACGACCGTCTTTGGCTCCTATGACCATAATTTTCTTGGAGCGGTAGAGAGGCGAACTGATCACTTATCAGAATGCGCCACTGGAGCCAGGCAGCGCTTACACCGAATTAGGACCAAAAAAACGATTTTGGCCACTGGAGCCATTGAGAGGCCGCTAGTCTATGCCAATAATGATCTCCCCGGATGCATGTTAGCCTCAGCAATCTCAACCTATATCAACCGATACGCAGTGGTGCCGGGTAATAACTTAATACTGATGACCACCAATGACTACGCCTACCATACTGCACTTGATTGGCATGCCAGTGGTCGTAACGTTGAAGCGATCATTGATACCCGAGAGGCGCCAAATGGGCCGCTGGTTCAGTTAGCTCGAGAATCAGGGATAGAGGTCATCACTGGGCATGCCGTTGTCGAAGCGAAAGGCAGTAAGCGGGTTCGCTCAGTATTGGTTGCGCCTATCAGCGTCGATGGTAAAAAAGTGACTGGCAAGGAGCGAGAGTATCTTTGCGATACGGTGGCAAGCTCCGGAGGGTGGAGTCCTACGGTTCATTTATCTTGTCATACCGGCAACAAACCGATTTGGTGTGAAAACGTGTTGGGTTTCGTACCCAATCCAACTGCGAAAGAACAACATTTTGTCGGAGGGGTAAAAGGCACTTATCGCTTGAGCGATGTGTTTGCTGAGGGCAGCGAATGTGGTGTGGCGATTCGAGAATTACTCGGTGCTTTGGACCACCATGATTATGTTACGGCTACGCCAAAGATAGACGAGCACTTGGAAGAGCAAGCAATGGCGTTATATTGCGTGCCCCACATGCACGCTGTGAGTCGAGCACCAAAGCAATTTGTTGATTTTCAGAATGATGTGACGGCGGCTGGAATCGAGCTTGCGATACGCGAGGGGTTTGAGTCAATCGAACATGTTAAGCGTTATACCGCGATGGGGTTTGGTACTGAGCAAGGAAAAACATCTAACATCAATGGTATGGCTATCGTCGCTCGTTTACTGAACAAAAATATGGCTGAGGTGGGAACCACAATCTTTCGCCCCATGTATACGCCAGTCACCTTTGGTGCCCTTGCTGGAAGAGACGTTGGACAACTTTTCGATCCGACCAGGTTTACACCAATACATCAGTGGCATGTTGAGCAACAGGCAGAGTTTGAAGATGTTGGTCAATGGAAGCGGCCTTGGTACTTTCCCCTCAAAGGCGAGACGATGCAAGAGGCATTGAATCGAGAATGTCTTGCTACCCGCAACAGCGTGGGAATATTAGACGCTTCCACACTAGGGAAAATTGATATTCAAGGCAAAGATGCGCGAGAGTTTCTCAATCGAGTGTACACCAACGCTTGGAGTAAGCTTGAGCCTGGCCGTTGTCGTTATGGGATCATGTGTAAAGACGATGGCATGATTTTCGACGATGGCGTCACATCTTGTATCAGCGATAATCACTTTATTATGACCACTACTTCTGGTGGAGCGGCCGCTGTTTTGGATTGGTTGGAGCTCTGGCACCAAACAGAGTGGCCAGAATTGGATGTGTATTTTTCCAGTGTGACGGATCAGTGGGCGACAATGACAATTTCAGGCCCAAACAGTCGTGCTCTACTTGAGAAGCTTGTCGATGGTAAGGACATATCAAATCAAGCTTTCCCATACATGAGTTGGCAGAGAATGAATGTGGCTGGTGTTGATGCCCGTGTATTCCGAATTAGTTTCACAGGTGAGTTGTCCTTCGAAATCAATGTCCAAGCCAATTATGGGCTGTATGTTTGGCAGCAGATCTTTGCAGCCGGAAAAGAGTTTGAAATCACCCCGTATGGCACAGAGACGATGCATATTCTACGAGCCGAGAAGGGGTTTATCATCGCTGGCCAAGATACCGATGGTTCTATGTCACCTCAAGATATGGGGATGAACTGGATTATTGGAAAAAATAAGCCGTTTAGTTTTCTTGGCAAAAGATCTTGGCAGAGGCAAGAGAATGTCCGTAGCGATCGTAAGCAATTTGTTGGGCTCTTGACCAAAAATCCCCAGCAGGTTTTGCCTGAGGGTGCTCAAGCGGTGTTTGATCCGTCTGAACCTATACCTATGACCATGGTTGGGCACGTCACGTCGAGTTACTTTAGTCCAAGCTTAGGGCATTCAATTGCACTCGGCGTCATCGAAGGAGGGTTATCGCGAATGGGTGAGACAGTCTATTTCCCTCTTGCAAACGGAGAGACGGTTGAGGCAAAGATCAGTAATTCAGTCTTTTATGACCCACAAGGAGAACGGCAAAATGTCTGATGTGTTGATTTCGAAAAATGACGTTGATGAGCATTGCTCGTGGCAACCTTATGAACGCTCTCCTCTCACGGATGGTGGTGGTGTCAATCCTACCCACTTAGTGAAGGATCCCACCGTGTGGATAGAGGAAGTCAGGGGGATAAGTCAGTTAATATTGAGGGGCAATCCTGAAAATTCTGAATTTCTGTCTAGCGCTCAGGTAGTATTAAACATTATGCTGCCTCTGGTGCCAAATACTAGCACCGAGACGGAAGCTTATCGTACATTTTGGCTTTCTCCAGATGAATGGCTCATTGTTGCTCAATCAAGTGATGCCATTGGGGTGGAATCGATATTACGTAATTCTCTCTCTAACGATTGTGCGCTGACGGATGTGTCAGGGGGACAAGTTTTGCTCAGGCTTGAAGGACAAAATGCAGAAAATGTCCTCAAAAAATCGACGTCCTATGATTTGGGTAAGTTGACCATAGGCAAAACGGTAGGGACTTGTGTGGCAAAATCGAACGTTCGAATTTGTCGAGTCGACAATCAGTCATTTGAACTGATTGTAAGGCGCAGCTTGGCTAATTATCTATTGACCTGGCTGATGGACGCAAGCCAAGAGTATGGTGTGGTATTTCGTCGACAATAATAATTCAAGATGCTCTAGGCCGTGGTAATTCTGCGGCTTAGCCCAACGCTAGAGAGGAAATAACATGAATCAGCCTGTTGCGAGCTATGTATTAACAGCAAGCTGCCCAAGTCGTTCAGGGACAGTTGACGTTGTGACGAGGTTTTTAAGGGAGTCAGGGGGCTATATCAATGAGCTTAATTCATTTGACGATGAGTTGAACCAGCGCTTTTTTATTCGTACTGTGTTTCGCCTTGAAGCTGATAGTGAGTTTGATCGAGACGTATTTTGTCAGCAGTTTTCCGAGCGCTCAAAAGCATTTGAAATGGAGTGGGAGTTGACGCCGCTGGACTACAAGCCCAAAGTTGTGATCATGGTTTCAAAGTACGATCACTGCTTGAATGACTTGCTATATCGCTATCGTACCGGAAATTTATCTGTTGAAATCTGTGCGGTTATCTCTAATCACACCGACCTGCAGTCTTTGACTGAGTGGCATGATATTCCATTCTATCACTGCCCAATAACGCCCAGCACTAAAGCTCAACAAGAATCTCAAGTTCAGTCAATTCTCGATCAATACCAATGCGAGTTATTGGTGCTTGCGCGGTATATGCAGGTGCTCTCGCATGAGATGTGTGAAGTATGGGCAGGTAAAGCGATTAATATCCACCATTCGTTATTGCCCGGGTTTAAGGGCGCAAAACCTTACCATCAAGCCTACAACAAAGGGGTTAAGCTGGTAGGGGCGACGGCACATTATGTCAGTGATGATTTGGATGAGGGCCCCATCATTACTCAAGGGATGGAGACAGTAAATCATACCTACTATCCAGAGGATCTCACCAGAAAAGGCAAAGATATTGAGGCGCAGACATTAGCCCGCGCTGTTCAATACCATGCTGAGAAAAGGATATTTTTATTCAATGATAAGACGATTGTCTTTGAGCGATCATAGCAACAATATGCCCAAGTAACTTGGGTGCTAGGTGGGCTTAAAAGCCCACTGAGTAACGTCATCAACCCAGAAAACCCATTAAAGCATGCCATATCTGGCGGTTAAACCAGAAAACATGCTTGGGCTTTGTGCACGCCAAATTTGTCAGTACAAGGAGAAGTAAGCATGACCGAATCGAGAATTATACCGCCACCCAGTTTAGCAATGGCACTCACACCAATAGGTATCACACTGTCTATTTTGGCAGTCCAATTGTTTATTTTTCATGACTTTACCCCTCATATTCCTTTGGTTGTTGGAATTTGTGTCACGGCCATCTTTGCCTTAATTCGTGGCTATCAATGGGATGATATTGAAGAAGGAGTGATGCACACGGTTCGTTTGGCGGTTCAGTCTATTGCAATTTTGATGCTGGTTGGAATGATCGTTGGGATCTGGATTGCCAGCGGAACCGTGCCTCTATTGCTCTATTACGGGCTGACGCTACTTGATCCTAAGATTTTTCTCGCCGCCAGCATGCTACTGTGTGCGGTGATTTCACTGTCTCTTGGCACCTCGTGGGGGACGGTCAGTACTGTCGGTCTTGCTTTGGTGGGGATCGGGGTTGGATTTGATATTCCTATTTATTGGACCGCAGGGGCTGTGGTTTCGGGCGCTTTTTTTGGCGATAAGATGTCTCCCCTGTCTGACACAACCAACTTAGCGCCGGCTGTGATTGGCGTTGATTTGTTCGAGCATATCAAGAATATGTTACCCACCACCTTGCCAGCCATGCTTATTGCCTTTGTGATTTATCTGCTGGTTGGGTTTAATGGCGTCTCCTTGGACTCTGATAACCTAGAGAAGATCCATCGAATTACCTCTGGCATCGAGCAGCATTTTGACTTGTCTCTTTGGTTATTGATCCCCCCAGGACTTGTTTTACTTTGCTCTTTACTGAAACTGCCCACGCTGCCCTCACTCTTTGTCGGTGTGCTAAGCGGCTCTGTGGTCGCAATGTGGTTTCAGGGAGTGGGACTGCACGATGCGTTTAAATATATGCAAAGTGGCTATCAGATAGCGACGGGCGTGAGTGAAATTGATTCTTTACTTGCCCGAGGAGGCATTCAGTCAATGGCTTGGGTCATTACCTTGATGATGATTTCGCTTGGGTTCGGAGGGGCGCTTGAGCGTACTCGCTGCCTAGAAACGATAGTCAATGCGATTTTATACAAGAGTAAGACCTTTCTGCGTTTGCAAACCTCAGCGATTGGTACCTCTATTGCGACCAATTTAATTGCCGGCGATCCGTATTTATCCATCAGTCTGCCGGGGAGAATGTTTACCCCTATTTACCAGCAAAAAGGGTATTCAAAACTCAATCTGTCTCGCGCGGTTGAGGAGGGTGGAACCCTGATCTCTCCTCTGGTTCCATGGAATGCTGGTGGCGCGGTGGTGATAAGTGCGTTAGGTCTTGGTATTGCAGAAGGCAACATAGAAAACTTGTTATATATTCCGCTTGCCTTTGCTTGTTGGTTATCACCTTTAATCAGCGTTTTTTATGCATTTAGTGATAGGTTTACCGTATTAGATCAACCCATATTGGAGTCCTAGCTTAGGCATTTGAGAGCCACCAAAAGTTGCTGGCTAAACTCATGCTTTATTGGTTGACGGCACGGTATCTAAGGCAACTTTGTCATGCATCACAAGCAAATAGATTGACGCTAGCATAGTGATAAGCTCTGTTGTGGGCGCGATTAACCAAACGCCATCCATACCAAGTAGTGACGGTAACACAATAATACACGGCATTAAGACAACAAGGCTTCTCAATGACGCGATGAAAGCTGACTGTTTGGCTTTGCCGCGCGCAGTAAAGTAATTGGTGCTGGTCATATTGAATCCGAGAAACAGAAAAGCTAATGCATAAATGGGCAAACCTTTTGAGATCAGAGCATTCACATCACTGTTATCGACAAACAATTGCCCGTAATCTTGATGAAATATGGATAATAACAGCCACAAGGCAGCGCCAAGACCCACCACATACAGTATGGTGGTGTTACGAAGCTTCTTAGCCAGTTCGAAACGTTTTGCGCCCATAGAGAGGCCAATTAAAGGTCCAACACCTTGATTAAATCCAATCACTATCATGGAGAAAATCATCGAGGTATAGCTGACTACCGTCATGGCTGCAACGCCTGTTACCCCACTTACTTTAATGATGGCGGCGTTCAGTGCTGCGATGGTAAAGCAAAGAGATATTTGAGCGATAAACTCAGAGCTGCCATTTTTGAGCATATTGGCACAAAAGAGACGTTGGAAATCAAAGCGAGCGAAGCCGAAATGCTTTGATTTAAACTTAAAGTAGGCGAGGCCAAAACACTGACAAAGCAGCACTGCAATGATGGAGGCAATAGCAATACCCGCTATCCCAGCGTTAAACACCGCAACAAACAGATAGTTTAAAATAACATTGAGTAGCAGAGATAAAAGTGAGAGGTTTAAGGCTAAAATGGGTTTGCCTTCTGCCCGCGCAAAAATGCCATAAATGATATTAAGAATTGAAAAGGGGTAGGCTAAGACCATCCAAAAATAGTAGTTAAGGAATTCAGTTTTGACGGTGTTATCGACGTCGAACAAATGGCTAAGCGGCTCTAGAAACAAAGAAAAACACAAACTTAATCCTGCTAATGAGATAAGAACACTCGCAAGGGTTTGATTAAAGCCGTTGTTTGCCTGTTCAAATTCTTGACTGCCAAGGGCACGAATACTTTGGATAGCACCGCCCACTCCCGTCATTAAGCCAACACCAAGAAAAATATACAAAATTGGTAAACCCAAATTGACCGCAGCAAGTGAGGATTTACCCAGATAATTGCCGATAAAAAAGCCGTCTACGATGCTGACCATGGACATGATAATCATGGCCGCAATGGCAGGAATAGCTGACTTCAATATGGAAGAGCGTATCCGTTTTTCGATAACGTCTAAATTCATGTATACAATCCGACCTCATTTAGTGGCGGAAATTATAACACTATGAATGCTAATGCATTAAGGACATTTATCTCATTCTACTTCGTAAGCTTATGAACTCCAATTTTATGGAATGGTGTTTATAATGGGTTTTTCCCTATCAAATTTAATCCAATGAAAGAGGGTCAGACCGAGCTTATTTTGGGTGTGTGTAGGTTGAAAATCGTATTGCTTAGAATCCGCCTGAGTTATACGGAAACTTTCGGCAATTTCTGAAGTTCACATCCTAGTCGCTAGGTAATACAGGCATTAGATTGAGCGTGAGTATAATTAGCTTTATGATTGATCACGTACAATTACGGATTAAATCCGTCTAATAAGCGTTAAGCCACTCGTCATCAAAAAAGGACTAATAATATGAGTCTTGAAGAAAGAGATCTGCGAGATTTAGAGAAAGCAGTAGGTCTATTGGAGCAGGATACAATTACAGAAAAAATGACTCAGTTTATCGGAAAGCCAATAGACTTCTTGATGGGAAAGCTTCCTAAGGGGGCGGAAAAAAAAATTCACAGTATAGTGGAAACTGCGCTTCACAAGGCTGCTGATGCTGCACTGTGGAGTTTAGACAATGAGCCAAATACAGAAGCGTCAACTAAGACAAATAAGCTTTTTGCTGCTGTATCAGGGGCTGTCGGTGGAGCTTTTGGTTTTACTGCACTAGCGATAGAACTCCCAGTTTCAACAACAATCATGCTTCGCTCAGTTGCTGATATAGCAAGAAGTGAAGGCTTTGATCTAGACAAAGTAGAAACAAAACAGGCTTGTTTAGAGGTGTTTGCCTTGGGAGGACCGTCTGAGGATGATGACGCCGTCGATACGGCGTACTATGTGACAAGGAGCTTCACTGCTGAGGCTATGCAAGTGTTATCCAAGGAACTTGCGGAAATCGCAGCTCAGCAAGCGTCTGCAAATTTTGTGCAACACCTGACGCCAACACAAACAGGCAAATGGTTGGCTGCTTTAATAGAGAAAATTGCAGCCAGGTTTGGGGTAGTTATTACTGAAAAGGCAGCGGCTCAAGCTGTGCCAATTATTGGTGCAGTAGCTGGTGCCACACTAAATACAATGTTCACCGACTATTATCAAGATATGGCTCGCGGTCACTTCATCATTAAAAGGCTTGAAAAGAAGTACAGCTTTGAATTGATAAAAGCTGAATATACTAGGATCTCAAATCCGGTAGTGGCCTAACAGATAAGGATTAAGCGTTGCGTAGCCAACGTTAAATCCCAAGTGTTGAACAAGCCCGAGCCTCTATATAAGTAAATTTTGCGATCTGCTCTAGAAGGGCGGCGGCCTTGATGCTTTTCTCAAGGCGAGTAAGCTCACTGAGTGGCAGAGACTTCATAGACCTTATGGCACTTCTCAAACACACTTCTCAAAAAAATGCTAGCTCAGATCTGCCCCATTTTAAGCTAGACCTTTTACTCACTCACATGTTGTTAATACGTATTTTCCCTACTAAAGGTTATCCGAGTGTAGTACGACAAGGCTTATACAAGAGGGGATAAAAACCCGAGTATCAGTGCTAAACTCAGTGGCAAAAAGAACTTCAATATCGTCTAGCTAGGCGTAACGACAAGCATTTTTGAGCTTGATGTTCGGGGAACATTAAAATAAGTTCTCGATTATCCTGTTATGCGTGATTATTAGCATATACTTAGCCGCGCATTATGTGGTAACTTTCGCTGTTGTTACCTTATTTTAAATCAATCAGTTAAATCGGACTATGCGATTACATAATTTGAAGTTTGGTTGGTGGAACGTTTCACTAAGCCCTCCAAGAGCTAAGACCAAAGGTAGTCCCGAAAACTATCAATCAATAAGTCGAATTCTGGTAGAGATTCTTATAAAACATGACTTGTCTCTGATAGGGGTATGTGAGGTCTCCTCTAATGATATGGACCAAATTCAAATCCATTTTCAGGGAACTCCCTATCAGGTTCTACCTTTAGATCACAAAGTGGGTCGAACAAAATTTGATACTGCTGTCATATACGACCCTCGGAGAGTATGTGTTTCACACGAAGTGGACTTAAAGAGGACTGAACGAGGACAGGTAATTAAACTAGGGCAGGCTCTTCAAGTTATCGATTTAAAAGAAGCTGATAAGTTTAATCTAATCCTGTGTCATTGGGCTAGCAGGATAACTTCCAGTGGAGAGTCTAAACGAAAACTCGCGGCTCAAGGTTTATATGATGCTGTAAGGGATATGATGCGCAACGATGAGCACATCATTATTATGGGCGATTTCAACGCTAGCCCATATGATAGTGTGATGCTTGAAGAACTAAATGCAACGAGGTGTCATGAAGCCGTTAGAAGGCATCCGACGGAATTGTTTTACAATCCTTTCTGGCGAGCATTGCCATCAAAAGAGGTCTACAACTATACAATGAGAGATACCCCGCATTTTCCATCCGGCTCACATAGGTATCAAGACCCGTGTGGCCAGTATTGGCATACATTCGATCAGATGGTGTTTTCTGGGAACTTTCTGGGACCAAGTGAATGGCATTTGAACGAGTCAACAACAAGAACGCTGTTTGATGAGCCTTTAGAATCTAGTATTTTAGATAACAAATCCATAATTGATCACTTACCTGTTGTATGTGAGATAGTTAAGCACCCATGAGGTTGATATGAGTTTTAATTTTAAAGAAAGCTTGGCCAAGGGGCAGGCTAGTGCATCTCTTGTAAAGAAAAATCAAAGAGAACTTGACGATATCTACAATGAACTGACTAAGACGTTAAGTGAGCACTTTGGGTTTAAAGTTAGCCTATATGATCGGCTTGAGTATAAAGGGATGAACTCGGGCAACTCTATCACAGCGTTAGGTGCGGCATTTAATGCTTGGGTTGACCCGGCAAGGGTTGCGACAGGATATACAATACTTTCGTTGGGGGCTAAAGACACGAATGTTAGTAAAGTGACTCTGTTTAGATATAAAGAAAGTGATGATGTCTATCCCGTCACAGTGCTCATAAACAAAGACAAAATGCTCTGTTACAACCAAGATGAGTATGCAACCTCAATAAATAAAGCTCTTGAGAACCCAAGGCTTAATCTAGAGTTGATAGATTTTAAATCTAAAGTAGAACAAGCATTGCAAGAAAGTTCGGAAGATTCTGAACCTGAATAACCTTTAGTTGCCGCGAGGCATCCTGTGACGGGTGCCGAAGGTGCTGGCTATTTGAAGCAGATAACCCGTTAGATTTAGTTGTTAAGGTATTATGCGAAGCATAGGTATTGTGCTGCTCATGTTAGTAGGTCTTTACCCATACTTTTCCTAATATCTACCAGCCCAAATACAGCGAACTGACTAACCAGTTTCTGTCCAAAAACGTGTTGCCCCCCTTTTGGTATGTGTCCTGAACTCTTTAACTTAGCAACCATTCAGGACTTCGTAAGCTTATGAAGTCCAATTTTATGGAATAGCGTTTAAAATGTTTCTCTGGACGTGTTACCTTTGGTTTTATTGGTGTGTGTCCTGAATTTTTCCACAACTAGTTGTTTTTAATATAAATGCTTCCATGTAATAGGTGGCTAAAGAACTCTGGAGTACCGCATGACTGTTCAAAGTGATTTTAAATCTTTCTTAACTAACCTTCAGATTAAAAACGCAGGTCAAATTAGTGGGAGATACGGCAGTATCACCCGCCGTCTAAATATGCATTTTCGTGATAGTGAAAGCAAAACAGCGAACAGTCTACAAGTTGGATCTTATGGAAGATATACGGGGATAGACGGTATCTCTGATTTAGATATGCTCTACATCATGCCCCCTAGTCTTTGGGGTACCTACAAGAAAGATCAATCTGGCTTACTAGATGTCTGCAAAGAACAGATTAAAAAAGTTTACCCTCAAACTGAAACAAAGAAGGATCGCAATGTTATCGTCGTAAGCTTTAGTAACTACGTCATTGAAGTTGTTCCCGTTTTCAAGCTTACAAATGGTAAGTACTATTATCCAGATACATATAATGGAGGTAGTTGGCTGGTATGTGATCCAAAAGCCGAGTTAAAAGAGTTCAAAGAAAAGAATAAGGAAAGGAATGGCAACTTAAGACGGCTAGCTAAGATGGTTCGAGCGTGGAGAACTAGGAATAATATCGAAATGAGTGGCTTTCTGATTGATACCCTTTGCTATCGTTTTATCGATAAAAATGAAGATTTTGACAACACTAGCTATGGGAAATATGACGTGTTAGTAAGAGACTTTTTTGAGTTTTTAGAAAACGAACCTGATAAACAATACTACCTTGCTCCAGGAAGCAACTCGCATGTAAAGGTCAAAAAGAAATTTCAGAGTGATGCGAAGGCTGCAAGAGAGGACTGTGATGAGGCCATAACTGCGAGAGCTGAAGCGAAAGCTGATAAATGTAATAGATACTATAAAAGCGTTTTTGGCAGAAAATTCCCGAACAATACCGCTGTAGCTAAAGCAGAAACAACAGAAGAGTTTATTGAACATAAATATGAACAAGACTTGAAATATAATATTGCTTTAGATTGTGAAGTCAAAACAGATGTGATGACTAATTTCCTGTCACGAATGTTAGATTCTAAAGAACGGATTTTGCCAGAAAGGAAGCTGAAGTTTACAGCAATGAACATAGATATAGTTGGTGATTTCGAACTTAAGTGGAAAGTTCTTAACCAAGGTGATATCGCTGATAGGCGTAATAATATTCGCGGTCAAATTGTCGACGATGATGGTACGAGAACAAAGACTGAAACAGCAGATTTTTATGGTGATCACTTAGTAGAGTGCTATGCATTACAAAATAACGTAGTGGTTGCTAGAGATAGAATTGAGGTTCCTATTGCTTAGGAGTAATACTTAAATGTCAGAACAAACAACTAAAAAACAGATAGCTAGAGAATATTATAATGTAATTTATGGGGCTAAGCTGAACCTTGCATCTTTGGATATTTGTGAGAAGCTACCTAGTATCATCAGCCTGCTATCATTATCTCTAGGTATCCTTGGGCTTTCATTTGAAACTTTTAACAATAAATCACTTGCTTCATTCTTATTGATAGCTGGCTTGATTGGGCTAATGCTTAAACCACGAGAAATACAAAAAGATAAGTATTGTAAAGCTGGTGGTGAGCTTACGGATATCAGTAAAAGACTTGAATTGCTCCATTCAGAAATAGAACCTTCTGAACCTGAATCAGAAGCTTCAGGCCGAGTAGAGCTGCGAAAACTCCAGACCGAACACAAAGAGGTTTATCAACCTTCCCCCGTTTTCCTTGCTTCCTGGTACGCCCATTACAAGCTCTTTTCTGAGCACAATAATAAGTGGTTCTGTATTGAGTTGGGGCTTACTTGGAAAGATAAGATACCACTTAGCCTAAGATCAACAGTTTTAGCTGCCATGATAGCTTTGTTCATTTATATAAATCCGTTCTACTTCTTCAGTAAAACGTGGGATTGTATAGAAGAGTCTAGTGTTGATGGGGGTTGGAAGGAAGACTCTCTTATACAAGAGGAAGATAATTCTAATTTAGGGCACACACCTTAACATCATAATCCTTATCTGGACATGTTACCTTTGGTTTTTATTGAAATAATTCAGGACACACACCTTTAACAGTTCTTTTGGTGTGTGTCCTGAATGATCTTGGTCTCGCTTTGTCGATGGTTGGTTTTGTAAATTATTGTCTCTTAAAGGCTTGTGCTTTTCCCATCTTGGATAACACGTATCGTTAAAAAGAGATAACACGCTAGCGTGTTTTTATGTGAGGATAGAGTACAAATCTCGATGTATTTTGTTTGATTTTAGTAGCTCATCATAAATTAGGCGAAAGTCGGGCAGTCAGAAAAAGGCGACGGCCTGTTATTAAGAATAAGAACGTTAACCTTCAGGGAGAGATAATGTGGACTCCAAAGATATAGTTCTTTCAGATTTGAAGTTGGCGATTGAACAATTATGCCTGCATTTAAAGACAGATGACAGTTGTATCTGGACTAACCATTTTGAAAAGCAACTTAAGCATGTAAATGATCTAATTGAATATGGTTATGTCGAAGAAAACTTGTATGAGCTTTCGAGTTCTATAAGGGCAGTCTATGGTGGTATGGGTAGTTTCAATGACTACTACAACCCTCACCATTCGAAAGAAAGAAACGAATTAATTAAGCTGTACGGTTCAAGTAGTGACCTGTCTTCAAAGGTCTATGACCTTGCAGTCAAACTAAAACAGAGTGAATAAAAAGGTTAACAAGGCGTTTGGGAATTATTCAGGACACACACCTTTAAAATTGATGTGTTATCCTTGGTTTTTATTAATGGTAATTCAGGACACACACCTTTAACACTTCAATATTTTCTATTCAGCTAATAGACTGTGATGCAGTCTTACGAAAGAAAGACAAAACAGGAGAGTATTCGGAGTTTGTGCTTTCAAAGTTTTTTGGAGGTCGATATAGTGGTGTATAGTCAATTCCATATGGTGTAAGGGTTTACGTAAATCCGAGTATCAATGTTGCACTATTTAGGTAATGCACATAATAAAGTGCTTAAAGAGCGGACAACAAACAGTTGGTTTTGTTCGTGCCTCACAAATTTGAGCCAACTATTTTTAGCCGTTATAGGGGCTTATATAAGGAGAAGTTTTGGACTACGAAATTGGCGTTTTTTTGTGCTCTGCAATTTCAGAAGAAGGGAATTCTTTTGGATACCCAAAAGGTGAAAGGCATCCGGCAGTGTTCCTCGTAAGGCAGGAAAAAGGATTTTATGATGACCTTGACCATGCTGAGCGAATTGCGGACACAGTTGAGGGTTGGCGTGATTTTAAATTTACGAAAGTTGCTTTAGGGGACTTAGATAAAATCAAGAGTGATAATAATTTAGATATGGCAGAAGCTTACGAAAGCGCAATGGAAAACGGAAGTTGTATTATTATTTACAGCAAAGTAATAGATTGAATTCAGTTTTAATGAGCCCTTCTCCGGTCAAGAGGCCGGAATTATTCAGGACACACACCTTTAACATCATGATTCTATTTGGACGTATTACCTTTGGTTTTTATCGCAAGAGTTCAGGACACACACCCAAAGGGGGACAACACGTTTCTGTCCAAAACCTTCACAAACTGAATTTGTACCCGAGTCAAACTTACTGCCCAAATATTCTCAGTTTGTTACCTAAAACAATCCCATTGTTCCCACAAATTTGGTAGATAATAGGTAGTGCGGCCATGCTGTTGGTGCGCTCAATGTGTTCAATTAAAAGAGTTAAGTGTAGGTAGGGTTCATGGCCTTCAATTTGACCGAAGGCCATTTTATCTATACTTCTGATCAGGCGGGGAGACTATCTTTAGATGCTTTATTAGGTGGAGTTAGCTTGTTATCATCCGCACCGCTTATGGCTTCATTATAAGCTTTTGAGGCATCCTTAATTTGATTAAAAAACTTTTTGTAGTTTTCTCTCATCGAGCCGTTTAGTTCATCAACCATTTTATTACATTGCTTGACCACATCAATCAGATTAATAATGTCCAAAACAACATTCACGACAGTAAGGATTGCGGAAATACCAAGGGCGAATTTAGCTGAACTGTCCATCATTTTCAGAGCAGATGAGTCTACCTCTTCTAATGGTAACCCTGCAGCTTCAGCACACTCTTGGATTGTGTTTTGCTGCATTTTAAGATTTCGTAAAGCAATTGATAAAGAGATCCCTTGTGTAAAGGTGAGAACTTGTCTTGTAAAAGTCGTTGACACTGGTAGGTCAGCCAACACTTTCATAAACTTCGTAACGTCTTCTTTAGATTTATCGCTAAAGTTGAGCTCGTCAAGTGCATCCTTCACTTGGTTTATTTCATCACTCTTGAAAACAACTCTCGCGCTTGAAGCATACTGTCTAAAAAGATCTGGGGTTGCTTTTTCACCCTTTTTTTCTATTTCACCAATAAACTGTAGTAGAGACGAACGACACGCTTGAGTATCTAAGCCCGCTGGTGCTTTTGAAACTATCAAGTTGTTATTTTTTTTATATTTTTCAATATAGTGTAATACGTCTGAATTTATTTTTTTAGATATGTCTGTGTCGGCGTTTTCTAGCTTTTTGTTAAGTTCTTTTGCTTTACTCGACGCAACAGCTTTATCTACAGCAGCCTCTGCTTGTAATGCAACGAACGCGGCCATCCCTATACCAAAAGACCAGAAGCTAGCAATTGCTGCAGCGTCGGCTGCCATTTCAATTGAGTCCGCAGCTACAGTCCAGTCTCTAACTTCTTTTGCTAGATCAACCAAAGAATCAAACTCTTCATCCACTGCTTTATCAGAGGCGAAATCGCCAAGCCCTACAAAAAGGCCATGCTCGTCTAAAATCTGATTTATGTTTGAGTCTGACTCTTCATCCCAAGTCTGCATGTAGTTTAGATAAGTCATTAAGTCTGTACTTCCCATATTAGATATCCCTGTACTCTTGTTTTAGTTACTAAACCTCTTAAGTCTATTTATACTAGAACAAAAAACTTAATATGAAATCAATTTAATATGAATTATTAACATTAGTGCACTACTATATGGTACGTGCCGGTATGGATCTGTTTAGAAAAGCTATGGGTGGCAATACTTTAGTCACGTCAGTTAAGAGTAAAGCTAGGATGAAATGATTCAGGATAAATAATTCAGGACACACACCTTTACATCACAATCCTTATCTTGATGTGTAACCCTAGGTTTTGATTCAAGAGTTCAGGACACACACCCAAAAGGGGGACAACACGTTTCTGTCCAAAGCTTTGCTATCGGGGCAATCAAAAACGAAAATGCCCCATTTCTTGTTAGACCAAATGCTCTACACATTTTAGGGGCGTGCGTTTTACCTATCAAATCTAACCCGATGAAAGAGGGGCAGACCAAGCTCATTTTGGGCGTATGTAGGTTGAAAATCCTATTGTTCAGAAGACGCCGGAGTTATACGGAAACTCTCGGCAATTTCTGAAATTTACATCCTCGTCGCTAGGCAATACGGGCATAAGATTGAGCGTGAGTATAATTAGCGTTATGATTGGTCGCACATGATTACGTAAAAACCTGTCGATAACGCGTTATGTCTCAAGGAGAAAATTGTGTCTTTAACATGGAATGAGCTAACAATTAGGTTTGATCATATTGAACGTGAGAAGTTAGTTGAAGATTGGCAGTGGCTAGTTGGTTCTGCTTTACCAATCTTAATTACTTCCGTAGGTGATGCGTTTCTACAAACAGCATCAGGTGAAATATATTGGCTCATTACAGGTAGTGGTGAGTTTGAAAAGGTAGCAGACTCATACGAGGATTTTCAGTCAAAGCTTCAAGATAATGAGTTAGTTAACGAGTGGTTCTTAATCCCCGTTGTAGCTCAGTTGAAAGAGCTTGGTGTAAATTTAGTGGACGGTAAGCTTTATGGATTTAAACAGCTTCCTGTCTTAGGCGGAGCTTATGAGCCAGAAAATTATGAGCTTTCGGATATTGAGGTCTACTTTGCGATGTCAGGTCAAATCAATCTAAAAATCAAAGATATACCTGATGGCACACAAGTGAACTTTACAATCACCGACTAAAGGTATGACAGATAAGGATTAAGCGTTGCGTAGCCAACGTTAAATCCCAAGTGTTGAACAAGCTCAAGCCTCTATATTTATCAATAGCTCATCTAAAAGCTACGCTCCTTTCCTATTAAGTAAAACCTCTAGCCTCGCAAAGTAAGGTCACATTTGGTTTAATTATGTGGCGTTATTTGTTGCAAGCATTAGCACTCATAAGAAATTATTCAGGACACACACCTTTACATCACGATCCTTATCTAGACGTGTTACCTTTGGTTGTATTGGTGAATGATTCAGGACACACACCTTTAACATCATGATCCTTATTTGGGCGTTTTACTTTTGGTGTGTTCTGAATTGTTTTTGCCCCATTCCCTCTCAGCGCGAATATCTACTCAAAATCTGCGGCTGTACGTTTGCCTTACCTGTAGTTATTCGAACCAAGCTTTTTCTCAAATAATTCAGGACACACACCTTTACATAATCCTAATCTTGATGTGTTATCCTTGGTTTCAATTAGTATGTGCCCTGAGTTATTAACTGTGTTTAGGGTGGTGCGCGGCGACCTTTGTATTGCATTGCTCACCCCTTAACAGGGCGTTATGTATATCGGGATTTTAAATGTTAGTTTGGGATGAAACAGATGTATTGACAGTCCTAGAGGTAAGATAATTCAGGACACACACCTTAAAAATATTTAGTGTTTTCCGACAGTTTATGTCGGTACTATAGAATTATGTTCTTGGGCTGGGAAGGGATATGGAAACAGTTAAACTACTAGACTTGGGGTTTTCTACTGCAGATGCAGAATATCCTGAAATCCATCAAGAAGATGGTGATTTACGAGCTGAGTTTAAAAATTGGCAGACAAACTCGGTAAAGCTATTTTTCGCTGATCATGTAGCATGTAAGTGGCAGATGGTATTTGATTTGCTAGAGGGGGAGCGAGATGACTGCTGTTATGAAATATGTTCATCTATTTGGCTGAAGCAACACGTTCAATCAGAAATAATCAATAGCAACGAGGGTTACAAGCACTTTCGACTTAATTTTAATGAGTTAGGGCAACTTGATGTAATTGCTCTGAACATTGTAGTACTAAAATAACGACAATAATTCAGGACACACACCTTTTAAAATAATGCTAAATTACTCCTCTCAGTTTGAAGTTTCTATTGAGATAATATGGCGCTTCGGGGGTATCGTCGCCGATTTGGATTAAAAGAGACTGTATTTGATTGAATATCTGAGTATTTATTGAAACGAATTTCCAATTATTCAGGATAAATTATTCAGGACACACACCTATACATCACTTAGCTCAAATGAATTTGCTAATTTTTGCCCTGTAAATCGCTTTGAAAGCGTCACAAACTTACAAGTCGTTATGGCAGCATGCTGGCCTTGAACAAGTGTCTAAAATCTTCGCTATGAGTGCTTGAGGCGGTCTGATGGCTGTTTTTGATAGCAAACTCACACATATTACCATAATAGGAATAATCATCACCGAAAATATCATGCCAAGCGTTGAGAATACGTCTTGAACGCCTTGATATGTTTTTTTATAGTACGAAAGACCTAAAAATTCATAGAGTTCTGCATGAAAAAGCCTACATTGAAATCAACTTTGCCTGTTTCATTACTTAACGGTGTTAAGGAAAGTGATCTTAAACGTCACGAATTTATTGTTTACATGCATAAGTGTATCAATGGGTTATATATAGGCCAATCAGACGATATGGTTCGTCGTTGGAGACAACATAACGAAGCGGCGTTCAATACAGAGCATAGAGACTATAACCAAAAATTTAAAGGGTATATCCGTAATTTCGGTTTCCAGCACTAGAAATAATTCAGGACACACACCTTTTAAAATATGAATAAAGAAAAGATAGAATCTGTATTGTCTGAAGATTTGGGTGAAGGATTCCGGATAGTCTATGAAAATGGGCAAACCTCACCTGTTATAGAATGGGTTGATTGGGTTCAATTGTCTGATGATCAAAATGACATCCAAGTGGTAGTTAACTTTGAAGACGATAGTGAAAAAGTCTTCGGCAAAGGCAAAATAATTCTGGACATACACCTTTAAAAATATCTATTCCCTAAAATAGCTTATTCATAAATTGTTGAATAATTCAGGACACACACCTTTAACATCATGATCCTTATTTGGACGTATTACCTTTGGTTTTTATTGGTGTATGTCCTGAATTATTATTGTGGGCATGAGCCATTGATTTACACTCAATCTGATGTTGGTCATGGACAGAGCGGGACACCAGAGCAACTAACCCTCCGATGTATTGATTTTTTGACTTTTTTTGAAAATGAGCTTTGGAATAATGAAGCAACTTGATTACAGCATTAACCTAACGAACTTTTACAAGTTTTCTTCCAACGTATTTCTTGTCAGCATATCTAGCTTTCTACTCAGTTCGCTCGATTTCATCATGATCGGCGGCTTTGGTGAAAAGTATCAAGCCGCGCTTGGTCAAACCACAGGCATCATTGCGGTGGTCATGGTTTTGGCAATGGGAATTTACAGCTTTACTTCAATGAAGTTTGCAAAGTTGCTGGGAAGCAAAGCTGATTATTCGGAAATATCAAAATTGCTGAAGGCAAGCTTGTTTTGTCTTGTGCCCTTGATTTTACTGATATGCTTGATAATTGTCTTCTTGCCGGAAACTCTGAGATTGCTTCGGCAGCCTGAGGAGGTTGTTGAACTGTCTCAGGTTTATACACAAATAATTTGGCTTAAAGTACCTTTTTCTGTTTTTGTTGCTTGGGCTTCGTTTTTGTTTCGGGTAATGGATATTCATAAGCTTCTCTACATTCGCGTGGGGATTGCTCTGACGGTTAATTTTTGCCTTAACTACTTTTTCCTTTTCCACTACCAAGTTTTCTCGCCGATTGAAACCGTGGCTATTTCTACAATTGTTTCTGAAGTTGTTGGTGTGCTGTTTTATCTACCTATGGTACACAAAAAAATATATAGAAAATATTGCCAGAGCTCATCGGCGGTGGGCGAAGTGATTCCCTACGTTAAGGATATTTTCAAACAGGGTATCCCTATTAGTATTAGTATTCTTAATGATTGTGTACAGGGGGTAGCGATTTCTATTTTTGTTGGCTGGATGGGTACAAATGCACTTGCAGCCTACAATGTCGCGTTTACTATCGCTATCTATATGTTTAGAGTGCCACAAGCTTGTGTCGCAGCGCTACAAACCTTTTATGCCTACCATTTGGGGCAAGGGACGCAGCAATCTCTAATGCGCTATTTGGCGTATTCGTTTGTCTCTTCAATTTCAGTCGTTTCGCTGGTGTTTACTTTTTCAGATCAGCTTTTAGGGCTCTTTAATACACCTGGCAGTGAAGTGTTTGAGTTGTCGCAACTTGCCTTACTTGCCATCTTACTTTCCTTTCCTTTTTATTTTGCCGAACAGCACTTAAATGTGGTGATTGTGGCGCATGAAAGGGCCGAATTTATTATGAAGGCCTCTTCATTTGCTAGTTATATTTGCATGATTCCACTGACGCTTTGGGTAAGTATGTCTGGCGGGAGTTTGTTCGTGCTCGTGGTTTGTCAGGGTGTCGGTAGCCTCGTTTTGTCAGCCCTATTTAGTTACAAGATTTTAGATATTTACGGTTATTTTTCAAAAAGTAAAGTGGAAGGGGTGCCACGTGAATTTTAATTTCCTAAAGAAATGATTCAGGACACACACCTTTAACAGTGCTACTAGTTTAAACGCCATTGATGCTCAATTCTAAACTGCTTGGGTGTTACTGAGCTGTACAATTTAAACGCTTCATTAAATGAGCGAACGGAATTGAAATTACTTTGTTCCGCGATAATCGAAATCGGAATGGATGTTCTCGCTAATAACCTCTGAGCTTTCTTAATCCTGATATGCCGATATAACTCGGTAAAGTTAGTGTCTAATTCTTTCTTTAACAATCTCTTCAAAGATGACTCACTCATATTAAACTTCGAGGCACAATCAGTAAAAGAACGAATTTCATCAGTACTGATGTACTCTATAAGTTTAGGTAGCCAGACTTGTTGAGCAGCTGTTATATGCGACTCATTTTTATCACAACTGGTGCGCAGGGAATCAAGAATACTAATCACTTTGGTTACTTGTGCGACTGAATTTGACCGCTTCATTTCTAACATCGGTGTTTTGTATAGAGATTCTTTACATTTTGTATCGAGTGTTAAAGTAACCACCTGATTAATGGCCTTGAGCCAATGTATAACAGGTTGAAACTCAGGGATGGCAGTGTCGAGAAGCTCGTTTCCAAATAACACAACTACGATATCTTGAGCTTTACTTTCACAATCCCAAGTATGTCGCACATATGGTGGAATGAGAATTAGCTCATTTTCCTCTGTTCTAGATACAGAATCACCGATATAACGCTTCCCATTACAATTAGTTAACATTATTAATTCATAACTGTCATGAGCATGGAGCTCAAACATTGGAGAACTATTTTTTAAATGATGAACTCGGATCGAACGGTTCGGTGAAAAACGAGTTAACTTGATATTCGCCATTTGGACTAAAACCTCTACAAGGTGAGCTCAAACCACTGAAAATACCATGGGTAGGCGTTAAAGTTAAGGACTAGGTAAAAAAATGAATAGCCAAAACTATACATTTTAACTCTCGTACATATTTTTAATTTATTAAGGAAACTGGCATGGGTAATGAGAATCTAAATATTGTTTTTGACTTGGACGGAACGATAATTAAACAAGGCAAGCCGTTAGATATCGAAAAGGCTAAAAATATAGTGAGTCTTACATCGGGTTATAATTTGTTTTTTGCTTCAGCCAGACCAATTAGAGATATGTTACCGTTAATACCAGAAGAATTAAGAGGTGCTACATTTATCGGTTGTAATGGTGGGCAAGCATGGAAACATGGGGATATGATTTTTTCAAACCAATTTCCCTATGAAGAAATAGGGCCTATACTCGCTCTTTTAAAAACCAAATCGATCCCCTATGTTATTGATAGTGAGTGGAAATATTCATTTTCACAAAAGAAACACGATTTCCACAGTTATATTGAATCACTATCAGATTTTAGAGTATCTGAAGAAGAAATCATTAGGCATGGTGTTACTAAGCTCTTAATTCTCTGCTCACAAGTAAAAAAAGATATAGAACAGTTGATTTTGTCTAATAATCTGAAATGTAGTCTACATTCCCATACTCATGATGATTTTTTTGATTTAACCCCTATTAAAACGAACAAGGCAGAAGCCCTTGATAAACTCGGCGTCGAATTCGAGAACACTTTAGCAATAGGTAACGACTGCAATGACTTTGACATGTTAGATAACTCGAAAATATCAATTTTCGTTGGAGAGACTAGCTCTTATGATAAAGCAAGTTACCGCTGTTCATTTGATCGCGTTTTAGAGGTAGTGGCAGGAATAATTCAGGACACACACCTTTAACACCATTTTGCAATCTTAAATCCCTATTTTTAATTCATTGATTTTAAATTAAATTATGATAAAAAGGTTACATCATAGCTGGATGAAAAACTGCATTTAGTCGTCGAATAAGTCTTAGTATCAAGGAAGGTAAATGAATCGTCGAAAAAACAAATGTCTCATAGCATCTTCGGGGTGTTGTTTTTTAGCTGCATTAGCTCATTTGGGATGTATTGTATTTGGCGCTGACTGGTATCGAGTGTTCGGGGCTGGGGAAGCGATGGCACAAATGGCGGAGCAAGGACTTTGGTACCCTACGTTAGTCACGCTTACAATAGCAGCAGCTTTGTGTGTCTGGGGTACTTTTGCCTTAGCAGGGGCGGGCGTAATAAGGAGACTTCCATTTACGCGCTCCATTTTAGTTGTGATTACAAGTGTGTTTCTCCTAAGAGCATCCTCTTTTCCAGCACTAATGCCAATGTTCCCAGATAACTCCTTGACTTTTTGGCTGATAAGTTCTGGTATCTGTCTGTTTATAGGCAGTTTGTTTGCATTTGGTACAAAGCAAGAGTGGTCGACGTTAGCTCAGGCAAGGAAATGATTCAGGTCACACACCAAACTGAAGTGGGGGATAGTAACCTTCCCCCACCAGTAGGATCATATGGGATCAACGTTCCACTTGAGCTCATCCCCTGTCACTTGCGCGTCGCGACTAATTTTCCACTTTGCTTCAACCGGATCCCCACTCCCTTTCTCTGCAGTCACTCCATCAATAGTCACATTTTCCGGGTATTTTTTGATGCTAATGATTGCGTAATTATCTGAGTTAGGCGGAATTTCCACCTCATCTGACGCTAATTTTGTTCCCTTTGAGTCGAAAACTTCACTTTTATATTCGATATGAAATCCTGATCGGGGAAAGGTTGTTTCAGACTGCGAGTTCGATTTGAATAAAAACATCTGCTGGGCAGTTGTCTTACCTTGTATTAGTTTACCAATGAGATCGCCGTTACTACTTCTTTTAGAAGGTTTAGCAATGCTTGAAATATTCAAACTGTGCTTATCAGATGGTGCTCTCCGCCTATTCCAGTCACTGTGCACCGTATTGTTCTTCAGCGATTTTCCTTGATGCACATTTACCACTTTTTCTTTAGCTGCCCCCTGCGAAGGAATAAATATCCCCTTATCCATACTGGCAATGCTAAAACTACGTTTATTACTCACTTCGAGTTCTAAATTACCAAACGAATCCTTCTTTGCGCCGATTTTGCTAACTTCAACACGAGCATTATCTAGTACGTTGTTCTCTGGTGTGGACTGAGTTTTGATTTGAGCCAAGCTATCTACTTGAGGTTGTTTATCACCCGCACTCAGATTTTGAATAGAGTGAGTCGCCTCATTCATGCTTCGGCTCGGTGTTGTGCTTTGTGAAAGATTCGAGGTCGCAGCAGTGAGCCTGACACTGGGTTCATTGTCGGAGGGCAATGGAGAGATATTGGAAGTTAAATTCGTTTCAACAGGTTTTGTCGTGATTTCTGGCATAGTATTAGTTAACCTCTGATGAAGTTTGTATTATCAATTTGAAAAGGCGTGTTATTGGTTAATTCAAATAAATCTCTAATGGAGTTTTTAGCTTCAGGTGATATGGTGGTAAGATTTCCGATAATATTAGCGAGAATATTTACGTCTAACCCCTCTATGGTAAATTCAGGACGCATTACCTTTAGTTTTTATTGGTGTATGCCCTGAATTATTAAAATCGGCTCCGTTACCTCTAAAAATTCACAGCCCTCAACATAAGCTTCAAACTGAGAGCTGTGATTTGGCATTACTTTTTTAAAGGTGTGTGTCCTGAATTGATACTACACTTAGAAACCAATAAAGTTTTTCATTTTATTAATCTGATTTTGCGTACCAAAATTCTCAGAAGCTTGCTCTAAAGAGGAGGCACCTCCTAAATTCCCAGCCAAATCGGTGAATGCCTTTGTCATTATTTTATTTTGATCTCCTCTAGCGGGGTATTTATGGGCTGCTTTAGTAATTTGCCCACTATCTGAACGCTCACGCCATCGATCTACCATCGGCTCCACTAGTTCATTTATACCTTTATCTTTAATATACCCTTCAAACAATCCTGCCATGATTTTCTCATCACTGTTTACTACACCTAAAATAAGTTCAGTTAAAGCTGGATAAGCGTTTTTTCTAGCACTAATGGTTTCATCGTCATTGCGTCCTAAAACATCCTCAACTATTCTCGTCGTTGCCTCAGTTATGGCTTCATTTAAGTTTGTTGAGGTATTAGCGATATTTGTCATACCTCCTTCAGCAGAGAGAAGGTGCATGACTTCATGGCGCGCAAAATGTTCTCCACCTGGACCATCTAAGGCAAAAATAGGCTGCCCGGGGAGGTTCTGTGAAGTAAAGCCAAGAGACTTTGTTGATTCTATGTATGCTGCAGCAGACTCCCTTGTTGTGTGGGCTGGAGGTGAAGACAATTGACCATCAGCAAAAAACTTATCAATAAGCCCTTCTTTGTCTACAAACTTTAATATACCGGTATCTTTCGTATGTGAGTAAAACTGATCAAATTTCTCTGAAAATGTCATTAACTTTTGATTAAAGTCTGACTTAAAGTCAATATCTCTGACTGCGCTACGATGCTCCTGCACCGTTTGAGGGGCTGAATTATTATCCCCCGCACTCAGATTTTGAATAGAGTGAGTCGCCTCATTCATGCTTCGGCTCGGTGTTGTGCTTTGTGAAAGATTCGAGGTCGCAGCAGTGAGCCTGACACTGGGTTCATTGTTGGAGGGCAATGGAGAGATATTGGGAGTTAAATTCGTTTGAACAGGTTTTATTGTGATATCTGGCATAATATTAGTTATCCTCTGATGAAGTTTGTATTATCAATTTGAAAAGATGTGTTATTCGTTGATTCAAATAAATCTCTAATGGAGTTTTTAGCTTCAGGTGATATGGTGGTAAAATTTCCGATAATATTAGCGAGAATATTTACGTCTAATCCCTCGGTGGGGTGCTGATAACGGAGTACAACCCTATTATTTTCAGGATCGAGAGCAAAATATGCCTGACGTAAGATAGTGCTGTTAAAATTATAATGCATTAAACGCATCAAAAACTGCTTCTCTTCGTTATATGGCATAGAGCCTAAATCAGCAAAAAGTTGCAAGTGTGAGCTACCTGCTATCATATCAATGGTCAGGTCAATCCCTTCTTCTGTTTTAAAAACACATCGTCCGGAATCGTCTAGTTTTAAGAAGCCTAAACCCCATGTTCTACCAAGCTCTTGAAGCAAATTGTCTACTATTTTTTGTTCGTTATTCATACAGGTTATTTTGATTACATACTCAGGTAAGTAGAGCCAGAGGCTCTTTAAACAGTACTTTATTTAATGAAGTAAATTTACAATACCCAGTAGAACGTAGAAATGTTATTAACATTGGTCGTTATTTTTTATAAAGCTGAACTTTTTTCTTATATTTAGCTATGAAAAATTATTCAGGACATAAACCTTTAACATCACAATCCTTATCTGGACGTGTTACCTTTGGTTTTTATTTATGTGACAATTTATCGGCTAATAAGCGTTATATGCCCTCATCGAATTTGGAGAATATATGGATATCTTGATTGAGCAAGAAATCGAACTTCATCAGTATGAAATACGTCAGAGCCTATCAGATATCGAACGTCTGATTCATCCTAGCTTTTCTGAGGTTGGTATATCAGGGGACAGTTATGACTTTGCTTCAATCATAGAATTGATGAAGTCGGAAGAACCTTCAGAGGTTCGGATTCATTCGCAAAACTATGAATGTGTCCAACTTGAACCATCGGTTCAGTTATTGAAGTATGAGTCAGTTATAGTAACACCTTCAGGCGAGACTAGCGATTATGCTAAGCGTTGTTCTATTTGGGCCTTTAACGGCTCTCGTTGGCAACTGAAGTTTCATCAAGGGACTCCATGCCCAATGTTTGAATTGGTTTAATATCAGGCTTGGGTAAACAGGTATATATTACACGAGGAATAGAGTGAGTAAGGAAATACTAGGCGTTTTTCACGATGATCCGAAAATGTCATCTGAGGATCTCGAAGCGATAAATATCTTGAGTAAAGATGAATGTGCGCAAGCATGGATCGAATACGTAAGTGTCTTTAATCGTCACTTGATGAAAATGCAAGATGATGAGTGGCCTAAGTCCTTATTGTGAACCTGATTTTACCTTCGCCAAACTTATCCAGTTTTAATGTCTTAACTATTGATTTTATTTGAATAGATATAGCTAAGAGCGCATCATGTAAGAGAGCAAGTCGACAATTAGTCGGCTAAAGAGTGTTATGTGGTTGGAGAAAATCATGAATCCATCAGCGGTTCTTGTCCATGTCCCAGATGTAGCTAAAGGACTTGAATGGTACAAAAAAGCTTTTCCTGAAGCAGTTCCGGTTTACCACCCTGAGTTTGACTTTACGGTACTCGACTTAAATGGTTTCTCGCTAGAAATCGTTCAAGCTGACGAAAAGGTTGGTACTGGTAAAAGCGGTACGGTTGTTTACTGGTCAGTGGATAATTTATCTGTTGCTCTAGCTCATTTTAAAGTACTGGGTGCGTCTCTTTATCGTGGACCAATGGAAATTGAAGATGGACTTTCGATGTGCCAAGTTGAAGACCCATTTGGAAACCTAATAGGTCTACGCGGGAAGACCGTATAACAAACGTCTTAATATGGACATTAGACTCGTGGCATTTATGGTCCTATTTCTTTGAGGTGGTTTTACAGCTCTTGTATTAAGTTAGCTGCTTAATAGCGCGTTAAATCCTTAGTAGCCTTTAAAGAAACCACCGTCGAGCATGATATTTTGCCCAGTCATATGGTTCGTTAGAGGACCAAGCAACGCCACTACAGCACCCACAACATCGTCAATG
Organism: Vibrio caribbeanicus ATCC BAA-2122; assembly: GCF_000165125.1. GTDB lineage: Bacteria > Pseudomonadota > Gammaproteobacteria > Enterobacterales > Vibrionaceae > Vibrio > Vibrio caribbeanicus. The sequence continues at coordinate 31,296 of NZ_AEIU01000046.1, forward strand.
GATGCATATTTTTGTAGAGGCACGTTCGAAACTTCATTTTTCATTAGTTCGTCAAATGAAATGTTTTGGCTCAACGCCTTATTTTTCATCTTTTCAGTATAACTTTCGGTCATCACGCCACCCAGTGAAAGGGTGTTAACGGAAATACGCTTCTCACCTAGAGTTAATGCCATGGCTTTTGCTTGCCCTAACCAGGCCGAACGAAGGCAATTATTTGTCGCATAGTGGGTAAGAGCGGATTTAGAGCTGATCCCCGATATCAATACCATTTTAGCTCCATCACTCACCGCGTTTGCTTCGAAAAGTTGACGCAAAAGGCTGAGCGGATTGATGAAATAATTCTTGTAGAGATCAGCCCATTCCTCGTCAGAAGGAAATATGTTTGAAGATGGCGGTATTCGAGGAATGATGAAGACTATTCGGTCTAACTTTCCACCGTTGGCAATGTTTGTGGCGGCACTCTGAATACTCTCAGGATTAAAAAAATCCAGCTCAACAGGAATCGTGCTGTTTTCAGAAAACTCGCAAAGGGTTTGAAGTTTGTCTCGGTCTCGACCGGTTAAAATAAGATTGTCTTCAGTGAGTGCGCGAGCGATTTGGCTGCCCATACCTGAAGTTGCGCATGTAATGAGAGTGTTCATAAAGTGGCTTTGCCCTCAATTAGATTGTTATTTGTTGTGCGTCGATAGTCAAAGGCAGAGTGAGCTTAAAATACAGAAACCAAGGTTGGCAAGCCGCCTATTGTTTGAATAGAGCGGCTATGGTTGCGAGGAGCGCTGCTTAGTTTTGGAGCTTAGCTTTTGCTGCTTCTACTTTCGAAAAGTCTAATCCAAGCTCCTCGACCGCTTCTTTTATTAGAGTAGGGTTTTGCATCACTTGAGTCATTAGCATTTGCAGCTTTTCTTGAGGTAAACCTAACTCGCTGACAGTCGCCATGGCGGCCAATGGATTGTCTGTCATAGCTTGGAAAAGGCTTGCTATTTTTTCATCACTAACGTTGTTTTCTTTCAATATTGCTAGGATTGGATTCATGGTTGTCATCCTTTATTCGTTATCTGACCCGAAGTGAGTTTATCACCTGAATCGCGGCGATAAAACTATCTTGTAACGGAATCATTTTTGGTTGCGCTGCAAAAATATGGACCACTGAACTCCAATAATGCTTGGGGCATTTCAATCGTTTCAACAAGCTGGCCGTAGTGATACAGACTCGAACTGACTTTGGCTTTCATCGATTTCATATAACGTTGCTCGCCACCAAAAATAATCGCGGATGGGAAAACCTGACGATAAAAGTCATCAAGTTCTGATTTTGCCTCTAGGACCAATTTATAGGTGAGCTTATCCATTTCAAGCTTAAAATCGCCGTTGCAGGAATCGTATTCTCGCTTTACTGAGACATTGCCGATGGCAGGATAAAAGATCAGATCGTAGTTTTTGGAGATATAACGACCCGCCCATAATTCGATGGCGGAAGTGCCTACCCTTGCACCTGTAAACATATAGTAAAGTTCGTCAGACAGGCCCATTGTGTAAATCACCCCAGAACTTGATTCTTTGTCAAACCAGCCCTTGTCCAATTGAGCAAAGCCACTCCCAGACAGTGAATGGTTGCCATCATCAAATTGATATTGAATAGGCGTGCCTACCGTGTACAAAAACCATTTTCCACCGACTCCAGGGAGCTCTGGTATAATGCCAAAGGGAGTTTGTCCCGGGTTTTTGCCTCGCCAATAATGGGCATGTTCTCCAGCCCAATTCATCGAAAAATTAAACCCCTCAAAGGTAATCGTTAATGTATCTTTATTGGCTACAACGATGCCCGGAACTTCGTAGTGAAACTGTTCGAGATTATCAAAGCCTTTTAAGATAAGATCATCACGGAAAATATCGTATTTGATGGCCGAGCCATTGAGGGGAGTGTAGGCCAAATGAATGTATGCTTTGGGGGTGGGATCTATAAAATCAGGCGCAATATAGGTTTGTAGGCTGACCTTAAAATATCCCGTATTTGGTATCGATATGTTGTAAAACCACTGCTCTGCCCAAGTACTCTCTGATGAAGGAACATGGGGGCGCAAATCTTCGAGCGTTGTTGCCACTGTTTGTAAAGAAAAAATGGTCAGAAATAGACAAAATAAATTTAATACTTTCATGATAATAGGATTCTTTATTGGGGCTCTGTGATTAGAGTGAGACCAAGTACGGGCAATGCCCGCACTTGGTATATAAGAAATTAACGACAAATGCGCGCTTCGGTGAAATAGAGGCCTTCTTGACAACTTGTCCCTTCCTGACAGTGTTCATCTTCTTGGCAGTAACATTCACCACGAACGTTACAGCCCGGAGTTAAGTACTCATCAAGAGAAACATCGCCACTTGCCCTTTGCCAAAACGGATTACTGAATACATTGAATGGATCGAGTTCTGCTTTGGCTTGAATAAACTCAGGCCATTTAGGAAAACGCGAAGGCATATTTTCAAAAATGGCGACGGAATTCTTACCCCAATGTGGTCTTGCATCGTATTTGCGCAGTGACATTTGCTCGATTTCAAGGTTGACGAAATAATTCTTGGGTTCTTTCTGCCCTTCTTGGCGCAGTGTATATTCAATACCGACAAAGGCGGTTTCACGTCCTGCACTCATACCCAAGTAGCTATCTGAGGCTTTACCAAATCTAAAGTAAATGCCATTGAGAGGGAAACAGGTTCGAGGATGTGCGGCGACAATTTGTCTAACATCACGAATCCAATCTGGTAAGCGCTCGATCTCAATGGCAACCTCTTGAAGAGCGATCGGAAGTCTATCCCAGATACACTGGTTGGGATCTTTACACTTGAAATACTGCATTTGGTCGGAGTAACCAACGGGCTCATCAACTTTGTCACCTGTCACCGAATCCCTAAAATAAGAGCTGGCTCTGCCGTTATAACGAGCGTAAGCAGCAAGGCACTGCAAGCCTGATCCCGGCCACTCATGGGCGGCATTAAACAGCAAGCCAAAGAAAAATTCTTCTGCATCAGTCACATCAGCTTGTGCATTATAGGCTTGTCCAACGGTTTCGATAGGAACTGGATTGTAAAGAGTGGTTGTATAGCGTCCTAAGCCCGGAAACCAAGCAATGTTTGCAGAATAGTTGCTGCGAGCAATGTCTAGAATAATATCTTCTAACCCAGTATCGTCGTCATAGCCTTGGACTTGTGCTTTGACTTTAAAGGCATCTTCTAGGTTAAGGGTGGCTTCAACAACCACACCCAATACACCTAGGTTAACCCTTGCTGCATCGAGTAAATCGCCGTTTAATATTCTTACCTCTCCCTTGCCATCAACGACTTTTAGTTCGCTGACGTAATCGGCCAACATATTACTTGGCTTTTCGAGGGTAGAGCCATGGGTGCCGCTTCCTAACATGCCACCCACGGTAAAGATAGCAAGCTCTGTCACCATATTGATGGCGTAGCCTTGTTGACGGAGAAAGTCATTAAGATCATTAAAACGCATGCCTGCTTCGACGGTAACTTGTTTCGCATTGGCATCAAAACTGATGATCTTATTCATATTTTTTAGAGTGATTTGAACTTGATCATCACCCGCGCAAGCGGCATCGATTTGGCTAGCAAATTTTCTATTGCCAGTCATCACCGTTTTGCCGCGCAGCAGTGCATCCTGAACAATATCTTGGACTTCTTCTATGGAAGAAGGATCGTAAATCGCTTCTGGGCTGCAGGTGTAAGTTCCTTGATAGTTAGAAATTTCTCGCTCCTGTTCGTTGGAGTGCAAAGCAAAAGCGGCACCAAGCGCGAGAGAAAGTAGTGTGGCACTCAGAGCCACGGTTTTTATTTGCATTATTAACTTCCTTATTAATGACGTTGTAATTAAATACCTGCTTTGGTTTTATTTACGGCAGAATAATTTAGCCAAAGCGAGGTAAAATTTGGTCCTCAATGACTCTTCTTACTGAACTCCTATGGCTGGGGGCTTTTTCTCGAAAAAAGTCACCGATTTGAGCCTTGTATGCATCCATTGGCCTTGGGCCTATTTGTGATACCCAAAGCGCGTGATTGGTTGTCGCGAAGTTGAGGTTGGGGTGACCTAATATGGTGATAGGGCCTTGAGCTAAATTCTGTGCGTCAAAGATCCAGATTTCTTTCCCATTTCCAACCCCGTAGGTTGGGTTTTTACGAACGACGGCGGTAAAAATATAGCCATCATCTTGAGCGGTGCTGTTGGCTCTTGCCATAAATTGTGGTGTACGCATGACACAATCTGGAGGGAATTGATACGCGTCAGATAGGCTCATGGAAGAGCAGTTCATATGCACGAGAGCAGAAGGCTGATCCGTTTGCGGCAGAGAGCCATTACTAAAAAGTCGGTTGGGATAGTTTTCATACGCATCTGTTACACGTTCAATGACATGGTCTTTGCGATATCCTACGGCGGCCCAATAAATATGTTCAAAACGTTCAGGAAATTGAAAGTGGCCTCGATAGGCGGGATCATTCATATCCCAAAATAGCTGGTCGTCTCTGATCAGGCGAAAGTCTCCCGTGATCTCACGGGCAGAATAGGGCTTGACCTCAATTCTTGCTCTGACCAGTCCGCCAATGTCCACAGGAGCTGCGGGGTAACCTGCGAGAGATTCAGCAACATGCCCACCAAATAAAAGTCGATCGCCTGAATACAATGGTTCAGATTTATCCATGGCACCCAGGTACTGACCATACAAGGTAATTTCATTTTCATGATCGTCGTAATTACACATGATATCGGAGGTATCAAAATCCAATTCAAGATAGTCTGCAACAACGTGGTCTCGCCCCGGGATCAGGTCACGCTTGCGAATGATCCACACTGGCGTTCTATGTGTTTGAGCATACACAGAACGGATACCAATCATTCTCAATGGCTCCACTTGTGCCGCGGTTTCAAAAATTAAAACATGATGACGAGTCACGCCAAGAGAGTGGGCTGTGGCGGCGATAAAAGCGGATTGACCATCGCGATTAACAATATTCCAGTTTTCAAGAGGGTTGTGTTTGTCCCACCTCATCAGCTTGATAAAACCGTTACTTGTACCGGTATTGGAGATATTGCCACCATAGTTAATGGTAAAGCACTCGTCAGAATCAAGGTCAAAGTAGGGGTGGCCAGTCGTGCGGACTTGTGGGAATAGCCACTTATCAGGAATAAAGGCATCCATCCAAGGCGGGAGGCTACTTTGCCACTCATGGTAATGGCCTATTGGAGTAATAAGCTCTAAGCTGGTTGCATCAAACTCATAAGGGACTCCTCCCTCGTAACTTAGAGCGAACCGATTATCCCCTAGATAGTTTGGTGCGGTATTACAATAGTTAACGAACCCCATCGTTGGACTGTAGTATGCCATCCCTCCCAATAAACGAAATCGATCGGGCCAGTAGTGAATATGCTGTTGCATCAGAGCTGAGGGGGTATCGATCATTTTTCGCATGAACTGAACGTTATCACTAGAAAAATCGAGACGAGTTAGAGCACCGCGTCCACTAGGGCTCAAGTGGTCTGGTTCTAGAGGAATGCCTTCTGCGAAAAAAATGTGGCCATAAATATCGGAAGGTAGCTGCCCGCCAATAAGATGAAGCTCTCCAGATGTTGAGTTGAAATCTGCTTGCATGATTGAATGCGGGAACAGAGAGTCATCAGCTCGCGAGGAAGCAAAAAGCTGACTGGGCACAACGGCTGCTCCTGCCATCCCTTTCAAAAATGTACGTCTTCTCATGCCTTTTCCAATATATATTGTTGATAATACATATGAAAAATAGATGAGTTTTATTGAGTAGGTTAGCTAATGTGCAAAACTATGAATTGTGGCAGAGAAGCAGTGCAATAACTCATTTCATTTACAAAGAAGAGTCTCAATAAATGTATGATTTTATTATACTTAAATCAAATTTTTATATGTATTTTGCCTCTTTCTATTACTAGGAGCAGACAAGGAAAGTAAGACTTGCAGGGAATATTATTTATGCGGGTCAAGTAGCATTTGGCTCCAAGCTTAGTTATAACCAAACCCTATTCAGCAGTATATCTAAGTTAATGTTTGGCGTAATGTGAATCTATTAACAAATTTAAATTGCGCTCAGCATTTGGGTGGGCAACAAAATTTTAAAGGCAGCATAAGAACCATTGTTATTCATTTCTTCGATTGTTCCAAGAATACTATATTTAATTCAATTTTTAAAAATTGTTAATTTTATAATTTATCGGGTAATTTCAAGGCTTACATTTTAATTCAATTTATCTAAATCAGAGGATTTTAGTTTTTAATGATACTGATCACATATGTTTTGTATATTCATTGAAATTAAACAGAGTAATTTATAGATTCCGTGTCAGCAGAACAATCTGCCATTATAAATATATTTAAATCAATAATTTATGATTAAAAGTGTAGAATTAAGTTTGGCTTGTTAAGATGATCGTGAACGAAGAATAAAAGAAACTGAAAGCTCGGACAGCACAAGTCATACGCATACCTACAAGTCGTATTAAGTTCTACTGACTCTCTTTGTTGAGCTACGGTATTAAGATCTTATCATTGAAGTCATTTATGAATATAAGAGTCAAATTTATTCTCTATCGAAAAATAGTGGAAAATATCCAAAATGAAATTCTCAAATATAAAGCTAAATTTATTTATTTTTACTTTTTGTATCATTCTATCGGGGTGTGTAAATTACAAAATTGATGATACTGCTATATCAAGCTCGATCACAAGTGAGATTATCAAAATGAGGAAGAATGATCAGCGTGTTCAGAAAGAATTTAACGAATCTCTCGCGTTATACGGTGTTGAAAACATACCTGCTGATATTAAAGATAATTTTGATAAGGTTCAGGCTCATAATGCTAGTAGAGTTAAAGAAATCATCAATGAGTATGGTTGGCTGACAGAGGAACAGATTGGAAAGGAAGGTGTGGAAGCAATGTTCTTCCTCGTTCATCACTCTTCTGACTCTGATTTCCAAAAATCACTCCTTCCCAGTTTAGAGAAAGCTAATTCTGCCGGTGAAATTGGTAATCAGGAATATGCCTTATTCACCGATAGGGTCTTAGTCGGTTCCAATTTGCCTCAAAGATATGGTACTCAAGTACGGATCGTTAACAGAGAAACGGTACTTTATCCCGTCGAAAATATGTCTAATCTTGATAAAAGACGAGAAGAAATAGGCCTACCACCTATAAAAGTTTACCTAGATTTAGTACAAGAAATGCTCGGCGTTTCACTCTCTGCCGAAAACTTATCCGAGCTCTCCATCGAGTGATTTTGAGTATTATTTGCGAGAAAAAATGGTGCAATATTGTACACCGATGGAGTTTTTAACAGAAAATCAGTTTATATAGAGATCACACAAGAAAATGAGCTGTTATCATGGCTGGTGAAGAAAATATGACTAATATTGCTCTTCTAAAGAACCAATTTATATTGGATATGGGTCTGTTGATTAAGAATCTTGTTACAGAGTAAAGTTCGAGAAAATTATGTCACAGAGAGAGTGTCATCGCTCAGTACTGTCTAGCGATGACACTCTCTCTGTGACAAGTTCTTAAAGATAAACGCGAGCGTTAGCAATCAGATATAATAGGCTTCAACGGTCCCTTTTAGCTGAATAAGCATAGGGTTGCCGTATCGATCTTTTGCTTTTGGCGATGCAATTTTTACCCACCCCTCACTGATACAATACTCTTCAATGTCAGTACGTTCCTTACCGTTAAAACGAATACCAATTTGATGGTCAAAGCATTCTTTAACGAAAAAAGGGCTACGAGGATTTCCCGCTAATCGATCAGGCAATGAGGGTCTTGCAGTTGTATCGTTCATAATTTAAATCATCATTGTAAAAAGTCGGGGTATTGTATTGAGGCTCAATCATTCCTGCAAGTGTGAAAGTGGTTATAGCGCGTTGCCTCAGTTCAATATACGATCTGCTTTAGTACCATTACAATGGGTGGTTTCAAGCTCGACGCAACGGGAGGGCAGAGGAAGAAACCCGTTAAATCCAACACTCGAACATGAAGTAGTATAAGCTCCTGTAGAGAGTATCAATACTGGGTCACCGGCTTTAAGGTTGGCTGGGACTGAAATGGGAGCATTTTCACTGGTGAGTATATCATCACTGTCACATGTTGGTCCTGCGACAAATGCTTTTACATATTGGTTACTTTTGACCGTGGGAAATAAAATTGGGAAGCGCAGTGCGTCAAGCTCATATAAGCCATTATATCTACCTACACTCAGATATAACCAGTGCTGCTTTTCTCCATTGAGCTGCTCTCGTGTTGTGAGACGAACAACGTGAGCTCTGATAACGCCAAAGTCAGCCACCATAAATCTTCCTGGCTCGATAATAAACTGCAATGGTCGTAGCGAGAGTGAGCCTAAATGGTTGATGCCATCCTTTATCGTTTTTAAGGTTTTTTTAATATCTGCATGCATAACTTTTCCGTGCTTGTCTAAATAGCCAGATGCAGGTAGGCCTCCTCCTAAATTTATGTATTTAGGATATATATTATCTTTCGCTAAACGCTTGAGTAGTTCAGCTAAGCTCGAAAAGACTTTATTCCAAGCATCAACTTGTAATTGTTGTGATCCGATATGAAGGGAAACCCCGACAGGTTCTAAGCCTATATTTTTTGCAAGTTTAAGTATTTCTACTGTTGCGTTTATTGAGCAACCAAATTTCTTACTTAAAGACCAGACTGCACCATTTCCATCAGTGGCAATGCGGCAAAATATATTACTGTTGGGAGCATATTCAGAAACTGCATAGAGATCTTCTTTACTGTCTGTAACAAAGTCTTTGATGCCCAGTTTAAATGCTAAACTGATTTGCTCATTAGATTTAATCGTGTTGCCATAATGAATATTTTTAAGGTTTGCCCCTGATTTTATTGCAGCAATAATTTCGTTTGGACTGGCGGCATCAAAGCCAGCCCCTTTTTGAGCAAGAGCTGCAAGGACCTCATCGTTCGGGCATGCTTTGATTGCAAAACGTATTTGAGTATTGGGTAATGAGTCTTGTAAAAAGGTGTATTGGCGTCTTATACCTTCAATATCTAAGATAATCTGGTCGCTTTCTTCATTGGCCAATGTTTCGATAATCGTTTTGTTAATCATTATGTCATTTCACAATAGTATTTAAATTTGGGTATTTATAATATTTAATGGGATACGTTACTTATTAAAAACTTGTGTGTAAAATATAAATTTAAATACTTGTTTTTTTGGTTTTATTTAAAATCTTATATTTATTTTCATGTCCTACCAGATGTTTATTATATTGAAATGTTAAGAATAAATGATATTATTTATTTTCTTTATAAGGAGATAATAATGAAGAAAGTGATTTTATCAATAATAGTATTTTCGTCTGTTTTAAGCGCCGAGTTGTTAGCTTCTCAAGATGGATATAGGGATATTGTCTATCCAAAATGCTATTTTAATCCCGTCAGTTGCTTTTAGTCTCAAAAATATTCAAGAAACCTCAATTTGCTCGGTTAAGTAAGAATGATGGCTATAATAGCAAATAAGGTTTTTATCTTGCATCTTGAGGTCACCTAACTGCCGCCTTATTTGTACAGCAGGGCAATTTTAACAGTGCCCTGCTGGCTTATTGTTATTTTTCAAAATACTGCCGCATGATGGCTTCACTGTCGATGTTTTTTAATCCTTCATCAACAATCGCCTTCCATTTTTTGCCGCTCTCATCATTGGAAAACGCAACAAAGAGCTGTTTTTCTTCCAACAGCTTACTGTTCATTTTTACTTTATTTCTCGCCGTGGTGAGATAGGGATCGTGCTCGAGCAAATATTGGAGCACGTAGCTATCTATTACTGCTATTGGAATACGTTGCCCCGCTACTTTTAAGATATTCTGGCTATCATTGGTGACTGCAAATGCGTTGATTTCTTGATTGGCAATCATCCTATCGAGTTCAGCAGTGTTGGTGTACCCACGAACCACGCCAATATCTAGTTTTTTGAGATCAGTGAGGCTCTTCCAAGAAATGGGTTTATTGATATTTTCGACAAAGCCAAGTGGTCCACTACCGATAGGGTGTGAGAATAGCAACTCGTCTGTTTCAAAGTAATACTCGGGAAAGTAACCAGCATAGTCGGGTTGAGTTTTCGCTAGGTGGACAGTTCGCTCCCAAGGATAAAATTCCACTTTTAGCTCATGGCCCATGGATTCTACGGCAGCCTTAACTACTGCGACCGATGCTCCCTGTCGCTCAACCGCTTGGCCAGAATATGGCGGCCATTCTAAAGACGTTAAAGTTAGCACGTCTGCTTTTAGTGGTAACGAAGACATGATAAACAATAAAGTGATCAAGTTTGAAATCAACATTGCTATCATCCTTTGATTCTGGTGATTATGTTGATTGCCATTGAGGTATAGGTGAATGCGCATCCTTAAAGTATATACCTAAATAATTTCAAGGTGCGCGATTTAGAGTGGTATACACCCAAGTAACGTTGAGTTAATTGGGTGTATATGAAGTTTTCTACCTTTCGCTTACACAAACTAAGCTATGTTTGGAACCAAGTTTGTTCTGCATTCTATATCGTTTAGAGTCCATGTGTTCTTGTAAGAAATTAAGTTGCCAGATGTAGTAGGAGCGTGGCCCATCTGATGATAGAAAATATTGACGCTCTAACGTATTTAATAGATCTGCTTCACTTAAGTGATTCCATAACATTTGATACTCATCTTTTGTTGCGAGGTGAGTATTAGGCAGGTTGCACTGTTTTCGAATCCCCCAGCCGTTGTCTTTTTCGTTGAGAAGTTGAGTATTGAGAACAGTAAATTTTTTGTTGTCGATGATATAGCTTGATGATTCAGCAAAGCCGTGGCGAGGTATTTTTATGGTTGCAAACTCATTTGAGCCAGCCTCAGATGCTCTTAAAAAAACGGGACAATCGGGGATTGTGTTATAAGTTAGTGTGATTTCTCCCTCAATGTTATTGACTTCTTTTTCCCACTCACAGGCAGTGATTACCTGAAAATCAACCTCACTTTGGCTACTCTGAGACCCGAGAAAGTCTATGGAAATTTTCTTTGGCTGATCTTCAGCCGTTGCTTCCATATGGTAGTCTAGTAACACCTCTGGTTGGTTATATGGTGTGATTGTTTTACGTTCTTCTTCTGTTGTCATTAGCGGGACAATATCTTTAGCGAAATAATCAGCAAACCCATATGTCATACCACTTGCATGACTGAAACCATGGGCGTGGGCTATTTCGTGAAACCAGGTTCGATAAAAACGTTTTGAATAAGCGTTGTCGGGATTGAGTATCGAATGCCAAGTGGATGCCCAACCCCCTGTGTTGGTCAGGTATTGATTGAGTTTGACGCTACTTCCTCCTCCGACGCCTTCTGAGCGGTAGCGATTACGCATCACTTTTAGCGCTAAATTATGGTCTTGCCCCCCAAAAGCGAGTAGGTTTCTTATTCCGTAGGGCAACTGAGGGTCATTGTAATTGCTACAGCGTGAAGGCTGGCTTGTGCAGCGGTCTATCATAAATAGTTCGATCGAATCAGCATATTGTTTGGTATTACTGAGCTTGTGCATTAGAGCGATCATGTTTTTGATCGTCTCTTTTTGTTCTGGATCTGGAAAGCTATAGCAAGTTTTAGGAGGATCTTGTGGGGTATTGCAGTCCTCTTCATTGTAGGGGCCGAGAGTCACTTTTGGTAAAAATATATTCCCTTGGTAAACAAATTCAAGGTGGTCGGTGGAAAGTTGATCAAAGGTTACCATCGCTGAACTAAAGGCGGGGATTTCAAGATTTGATGCCACGAGTTCAAGGCCCGGTAGCTTGCCTAATTTTACCGGAAAAAAGTCTGATGGGATAGGGGTATTATTGGTAATCTTCCAAGTTAATTCATCGACTTTTTTAATATCTATATCATTGAATCTAAATGTGGTTGGTATTATTCCTTCTGTAATGCTGTCGACTAAGGCAATATGTACATTGAGATTTTTTTTGTTAATAGTTTCGGTGTTTCGGTAGAACTTTAAGGAAGGCTCTGTGGCGGTAACGGCTTGGGCATTGGGTAAAGTTAAAAGCAAAACAGTGGGAAGTAAAAGTAATGGTTTCATGGTTAACGAATCTCGGTTGTGGGCTTGATAAACTGTGGTTAAATATTGATCAAAATTTATCTGCCTAAGATATCGTTACTCATTCTTATGTTCTGACTGTTGCATATCAAAGTTATGATTAGATATTGATAAAAGTCCTTTAAACTGTGCGAAGACGTTGTACTAACGTGCTACTAAGCAATAATCAATGATGATATCTATTTGGACATTCGTTCGAAGCGAAAGGTGATAAGAGTAGGTAAAGCCTCAAATTTTGGATTTGAGGCTTTTGTTTAAAATGCAGTTATTCGACTGAAGGTTGTGATAACTTAGGTTTAAAAAAATGATTAACCGTGGTGAGTATAGTTAAGCAAAGAACGACACAAGTGATGATCTGAATAACAGATTCCGGCGTTCCATTGTAAAAAATACTGCCAACGTCAATTGCTACGGCAACAATGAGTAACCGAATTGCCGTAACAAGCGATGCTGCTATCCCAGTGAGTTCAGGAAAAACTTGCATAGAGCTTGCAAAAAATAGCCCGATTGATAACCCTGCTCCAACTGAAAATACACACATGACTCCAGTTAGAAAAAGAGGGGAGTGAATAGCAGATTTAGGAACGATAAAAAATACAATGGTGGCGATCATGATCAGACCAAGTCCTGCATTTTTTAATTTATCTGAGCCAAATTTGTCTATCAGCTTGCCATTATTTAAACTGACAAACGCAAAGGTTCCCAGTGTCGCAATTTGATAAAGAGGAAAATGTGTTGAGCTTACACCAAGTTTCTCAATATAGAGTAATGACATGTTGGAAACGTACACCATATAAGATGCAAGGATCAGGCTAGTGATCAAAGTGTTGTACCAAAACTGGGCTGATGATAAAACTACTTTGTAATCAGTAAGCACTCGCTTGGTTGATATGGGTTTTCTTTTCTCTTTTGCTAAAGATTCGGGTAGCAGCAGAAAACACTTTATCGCAGAGAGTAAGACCAAAATTGCGATAAAAGTGAAGTTTGCTCTGTATCCTAGGTTAAGGCTTATCCACCCTCCAATAAGCGGAGCAAAAGCCATCAGACTCACCGTAATGGTGTTAAGATCGGCAATCAGTTTAGCTGCAGAGTCCTCTTCGAATAGATCAAAGATCATCGCTGTCCCGACGATAACACAAGCCGAGCTACCAAAGCCTTGTATGAGTCTAAAGGTAATCAGTTGCTCTATATTCACTGAGAAAATACAACCAACACTCGAAACAATGAAGATGCCAAAACCAAACATTAATATCGGTCTGCGTCCAAAGTGGTCCGATAGTGGTCCGTACAGCAAAGAGCCTATACAAATACCAATAAAGTTATAGCTTAAAATTCTTTGTACCATGGCTTCATTAGTACGGAAATCTTCAAGTATATCGGGAAAGGTAGGCAAATAAATATCAGTTTCCATTGCGGCGGCAAGGAATATAAATACCATGAGAAAACGAAACCATTTTCCTTCAGGGGAAATAGGAAACATAACTAATCCAACTTTAAAATAAATATGACAAGATATAAGCGTGCCCAAGGCGAGCTCGTAAACAGGGTTTATTTTTGGAATGTTGCGTATAGGAGAGGAACTTTACGCAGAGGTTATCATTCCTGCCACTTAGTTGTGATTAAGTGTTAAATTACTATAACATCCTGTATTTAAGAAACAAGTTTACGTAGAAATATTTTATCGCTCCCAAAGGGCGAGTTGCCTTGCCTGTAAAATAAGTTATTCTCGCTGAATCTAGTATCTTGAGGTTACTTGGGTATAACTTGATGGTTGAAATTCCTTATTTATTTTGCTAGCGTGAATTTATGAAAAAAATATATTTAGCGTTAATCAATATGATGATCATGCCTTCACAGCGAATGCTGCGAGGGATGGTTTGCTTGCGTTAAATTTTTCACTAGCAACATCATTCCATTTAAAAAAACTGGAATGGTGAATAAGGCAAAATATCCCCCCTTTCCAGTTAAGTTATGTTTCTGGAGAGGTATTTATGACAAACATTTTTACGACCCCAATATTCTATGCCAACGGTGAACCACATTTGGGTCATGCATATAGTGGTATTTTAGCTGATATTTTTCATCGTTATTCTCTACTCGCTAACTCAGAAAGTTGCCTAATTACAGGGACTGATGAACATGGCCTAAAAATCACTCAGGCGGCCTCTAAAAGCTGTACTGAGGTAGAAGATTTTGTCGATAGGAAGTCAGCATCCTTTGCTGAACTTTGGTCTGCTCTCAAGATTGATCCCGATGTTTTTATTCGCACTACCGACCGTTTCCATGCTCAATTTGTCGAAAAAGTATGGAAAAAGCTGCGTGATAAGGGTGATATCTATCTTGGAAACTATCAGGGGCAGTACTGCATTGGTTGTGAGCAATTTTATAATAAACGTGATTTAGTTGACGAAAAATATTGTGCTATTCATAAAACAGAGGTGCAGTCTTTTGAGGAGGAAACGTATTTATTTCGCCTCAGTCGATATCGTGAACAATTACTGGAATTCTACACGTCGAATCAGGATTTTATAATACCAACATTCACTCAAGACTATGTGGTGAAACAGCTAAAAGAGGAACCTCTTGAGGACTTGTCGGTATCTAGAATCAATCATAAATGGGGCATTTCCGTTCCGGGGGATGAAAATCACACCATTTATGTCTGGATTGATGCTCTTTTCAGTTATTTAAGTGCGATTCAAAAAGCAGGATATAACCCGGATCAATTAAAAAAGACCACTCATATTTTGGGTAAGGATATATTAAAGTTTCATGCTATTTACTGGCCAGCATTCCTTCTTGCTTTGGAGCTTCCTCTTCCTAAACACCTTATTGTTCATGGCTGGTGGAAAGTCGAAGGGCACAAGATTTCAAAATCAATTCCTGAGACGGTTGTCCACCCCAAAGCTTTTCAAACCGAATTGTCGAATGATGGCCTCAGATACGCTTTAATAAAGCAGAAACCATTGTTTAGAGATGGAGACTTAGTTCAAGACTCACTCAAGCATGTCATTAATGCCGATCTGGTGAATAATTTCGCGAACTTGGTAAAACGGAACAATACGCTTATTTTAAAACAGTTGTCTGGGGAAATTGTGGGTATAACAGACTTAGACATTGAATGTCGTCAAATTGTTACTGAAGCAGAAGTTAAGCTAGATAAAGTGATTAATGGCTACCAGACTTTTGATATCTTAATCGTTAGTCAATTACTCAATCAAATCTTGACCGAGTTAAATCGCTTTTTTCATGAGCGTTCTCCGTGGCTAATCAATAAAGGGCTTACTCGTGAGCATGTCAGTAGTACCTGCTTTGTGGTGGCAAATGTAGTGCGAGAAATCGCCATCTTATATTCACCAATAATCCCATCGCTGTCAGAGAGTATTCTAAATGAATTAGGGGATAACCGAAGTGCTTCACTCGAGAGGGGATGTCCCTTATTAAGGGATATTTCTATAAAAAAAGTACAAAGCCACTTTACCCGAGTATAGGTTTCGCTCGGTGATAAGTCATTTGGCGTAGCATCCCAGAGTGCCTTAGGATGTAGGATTCAGAGTGATGTCACAGTGTTGGGTTCAAGAAAATAACGCAGCGTAATGGTGGGACTTTATCTGGTATATACCCAAGCCAATGAAGTGACTTGGGTATTATCATTATTTTCGTAATAATGCATCGAATTGGTCGATAACTTCGCACCAATCGGCATCCTCATTTTGTGACTCTTTAATAAAAGCTTGCTGCGAGGGCTTGAGAAAAGGTGCATCGGCAAGCGTCTGTGAGTCATCTAGCGAATGATGTTGAAGATAGTCCTCAATAAACTCCTTTGAATTATCCATTCCTAATTGGCTGAATAGGTGGTGTAAGTCGTGATTGAACTTTTCCATAGAGCTGCCTTTTTTATAGATTTGCTTGACAAAAGTATAGTGGATATCGCTGTCAAAGGGGGTTATCAGCTCTTTATCAAAACAATAATCATAGTTTTTCCACTCGAGTTCATCGGCAAGGTAAACTCATTGGTGAAGCCTACAGCGTCAAACAACTTGAAAATAGCCCACTATCTCGCAGTGAAATTTTCACTAAATTCTATAAAGGAACAAAACTTTTGTCCCTTATTCTACTTTCGCTAGATGAGGGAGCAGTGCATCAATACTCTTCACTTGTTCGATCTGTGATAGTTTTGATTGTATCTCGTTCAGTGAGCCATGATCGGCCCGAGACATGAAACGTAGCTTCAATAAGCTGACAACCTGAGGCCACTGATTTAAATTAGCATGAGCCATGATGAGGTATTGACTCAGCACATCTTGCTGAGCATGGCTGCCACCCAGTTGATAATGAAGTTCTTTGACTGCAGTGATGAGATTTGCTGCATGCTGATATTGTTTACTATGGTAAGCAGCAATGGCCTCCATAATTTGAGTCGCAATAGAAAACTCACTTTCTTGTCGGATCAAAGGTGATGCAGCGACTTTATCAATGTGGCCATTGAAGTTCGAGTTTAAAGGGTTATTGGCAATGACCATCGCATTGTGTAATTCCGTAAACATTATCGAGCTGTCACCTGCGATCTCTGTCACCCCCTGAACAAGTTTGCTCCACCTTTCTCCCACATCAATACCCAAAAAGTCGAGGCGTATGAGTAATGACGCGCCATTTTGAATATCAAGGTAGTTGGCGGAGGGAACAGAATAGATCTCTTTATCAAATAGAGCGAGAGCTTGGTCCACATCACCTTGCTCTAAATAAAAGAGTGCGAGGTGCCACCAAAGGTGGCCGCGAAATGCATTATGTTGGTTTAATGTGGATATTTGGTTTTCAAGAAAGTGAATACCATCTTGAGTTCGTCCCTGCATTTCATAAAGGTGTGCTAGTGTATGTTTCGCAGCCAGATCTCGTGAGTTGTCTGCGAGTGCTTGGCGCGCAAAATGCTCAGCCAAGTCATAGTGCCCCATTTCTTCTAGTGCGAACCCATGCATTGAAGAGAACATCCAATAGCCAGGTGTGTCTTCATTCCAATGGGGTAACAATTGTGCCGAGAGATTGAGTGCTCTAGCCTTTTGGCCAAACCAAAATATTTGGCCTTGAAATTGGCGATAGGCGAGTATGTCTTGGGGCCACATGCTCAAAATAAGTTGCCAAGTATCGATGGCGGCTTTTAGGTTGTTCTCACTCCATTGTTTTAACGCATCTAAATGAAGCTTCTCACGTAAATTTGGTGTGCCTGCAAGGTGCTCGATGTCATTTACTCGCTTAGATATGTCTTTCAATGTTGACCGACGACCATCTGCAGCTAACATATAAGCCTTGAAGATATGCCCGAGAATAAAGTCTGGGTAGCGGGTGATTAAATCATCAAGTTCATCCATTGCCTCAGGTAAAAAGCTAAACATTTTTTCCAGTACACTTTCATACTTAGCTGCGCCGTCTGAATCCACGCCATTCATATCAAGATTTCTTACATCATTAGCCATAATACTCAGCCTCTATATTTCTATCTTGATCACTGTAACGAATTTTAAAAACAATGTCTACCTTTTAGTAGGTAGGCATTGTTTTAGTGGTTGTTGAAGTTACTCGGATATATGGGGGTTATCTAAGAGAAATACTCCAACAGCGGAGGAGTAGCTTTGATCAAAGTGCCACTGGGTGTTGCTTTCTCCGCTTATACTGTCAAGAAAATACGAGTTGTTACCGTAAAAAGCAGCCAAACAGGTTGGGTCAAAGGTTAAGTCTTGCGGAATATAGCAGGAGGAGCGAGTTTTTATCGGCTTGATACCAAATGCAAAGCCAGATTGATCGTAACTATCTGCATAGCTACCATGTTCACTTCTGTGAAACTTAATTACGCTAAATTGAGTTAGATACTGTTCACCCAGAAACTGAACTTCACATGACATGACGTACTTACCTGGGTTAACCGCTTCCATTATAGTGGGAATATCAAACCTTATTGCTTTGTCTAATATAACGCCATGATGCTCTTGTTCTGCCAAAGAGCACAGTCCTTCAAGATTTTTATTGGTAGTTCCATTTTCAGAGGGGAAAACTACGTCAAGGGTAGTATTTGCTTGCGTTGGCAAAGCCAGTGCTAAGGCGGAAATAGCAATAAATTTGATAGTTTTCATAGAGTTCTCTCATTTAACTTATTATGCATCTTGATGTTTATCATCTGGCATTTATAAAATGAATGAATTTCGCTAAAAAAATTAACCAATTGGATGAAAAGTCACAGTTGATGTTGATAATTAGTCTTGATCAAATGTGGAAGGAGGTTTGAATTTGTGGGGGCAAGGTGTCGAAACTGAAGTGATTCGAAAATATCGTTCTCTTGCTTAAAATCGTAACAGTGCTGACCCTCAACCTTTATACTGCAAGATTTTTCTCGCCCTTTGGGAGCGTGCCACAGCGCTGATTTCATCGTCAAACAACTTGTAAAGAGCCTACTACTCCGCTGCGTTATTTTCCTTGAATTCAGCACTGTGGCATCGCTCTGAATCCTGCATTTTGAAGTCACTTGGGTATATACCCAAGTAACCTCAAGATGCTAGGTTCAGCAAGACAACTCGCCCTTTGGGAGCGTGCCACAGTGCCGATTTCATCGTCAAACAACTTGGTAAGAGGTCACTATTACGCTGCGTTATTTTCCTTGAATTCAACACTGTGGCATCGCTCTGAATCCTGCATTTTGAAGTCACTTGGGTATAGCAATCGAAAATTTTATTCTTCTCTCTGTAAAAGCGTATATTTAGTTTCTTAGGCTCAAAGTGTGTAGCCTAGGCTCACAAAGGTTGTATAGTCGTCTTTTTTCGGGGTAACGCCCTTTGAGTCGGTTTTAGGATGAGATATGTGGTCCCAAACTCCTTTGATTTCCAGAGAAAGATTTCCGACTAGATCGATATCAAAAGCGAGTGCATTAGTATGAGCTGCGCCGCCTGATTCACTGTTTGCCCAATTGAGTTTATAAGTGTGTTTGAAGTTGATATTTTTCGTGATCTCATGACTAAAATTTGAGCCTAATGTGAGTGCAGCACTATTAACACTGGTGTCTTCACCTTCTTCAACGGTTAGATACTTAGTGTAGGTGAAGCCGGGGCCCAAATACACATCCCACTCTGTTTCTGAGTTTGCTATGAAAAAATAACCAACACTGACTGACTCTGTGAATTGATAATCAAGATTTTGGAACTCATCTGTGATGAGAGAAGAATCGATAGGCCTTAAAAATAGTCGGTCATTGAGGTAGAGATCGTATGACCCTGATAAAACAGATTTATCTGCGGTCTTTTCTCCATTTGCTTTTGAGTTTTCATAGCTGGCACCAAGCTTCGTTCTTGAATCTACAGTTCTCCGCTCTCCTTGTGCTTCTCCTCTAAAGCTAAATTTGTCAGTGTTGCCACTTTTTAAATCTATGCCTAGAGTAACTTTTGCTTCCCATGGAGTAGACTCGTTTGTTCCACTACGATAGATGGATACCACATCTTTCATCGGTATAGTTTGTTGTTGGCCTTTTTGAATCAGAAAAACGACATCTTTTTGGACAGATAATCTGCCGCTATAGATATCACCCGTACTGGTACGAATAGTATAGTTTTCGGTTGTCTGCATTAAGTTGATATCACTGAGTTTGATTGATTGTGTACCCAGCTTATCGCTTTTAAATTCTATTTTTTTCTTGTAAGAGCCCAGCTCATTGTTGATGCTTCCCTTTAGTTTACCCTGAATAATTTCACCAGAATTGAGGCGTATCCAATCCTTTTTATCAGAAAGATAGACCGTTTGATTGACACCATTTTTGTCTACACTTTCTTTCGCGCAGATATGCGAGGAAATGAACCAAGTACATATGAATAGTAGGGTTACATTGACTTTCATTTTAATAAGCTCTTTTGGTAGGAATTGCATAAAGATAGGTTAAACAGAGAAAAGCATACCGATGTCATTACCAAGACAATCCGTGGTCAGGAGCTGAGTTATGAGGGAGAATTTAGGTGATAAGCCTCAATGACATGAAAGGTGTCTCAAAAAGACTAGACTTAAACCGTGACGCAGAACACTTATTTTCAGTTTTTCGATTTAGGAACACGAATATGAATAATAAAGTTTTTGGTTTGGTGCTTATCGGTATCGCAATGCCTGCTAAATCTATTGAACTAGCCATTTTAGAGTGGGAAGGTTACATATCAAGCTTTAAGCAGGACTTTGAAGCATATGCTATTTCTAAAGGCAAAGATATCACGTTAACGATTTCTGAGGATTTAGACAATGAACCTGTTTATATAACGAACTTTGATGACATGTTTCATGTCTTGAGGTCTTCAAAAGCCGATATAGTCACGCCGACGTCGAGTTTTTATAATCGAGAGGGCGGGCGTTTGTATAATCTTCTTGTACCGATTGATCGATCGCGTCTATCGAATGTAGCCAGCCTTCCAAGTTCCTTGTCTGAATCAATGTATGATCTAAAAGATGAAAAACATTTCTCCGTTCCATTGATAGGCGGTTCTTATGGTCTTGCTTATAATGCGTCATACGTTCCCGCTCCTTCTTCTTGGGAAGTTTTATCTGCCCCAGAGAACAAAGGAAAAGTGTCCATGACTGATAAGCTTGTAGAGGCTAATGGTTATATTGCAGCTATCATGGCAGGTACAAACCCAAAGGATGTTTACGATCAAAATAATGTTGACCACGATAAAGCGCTAAAGATCCTCCAAGACATGAGGGGTAACACAACAAAGTATTGGGGTGGAATGGCAATGCCAGATGATATGAAAAGCTGGCATTATATAACAACCTATGGCTTTGGTATTGCCGCTGCTAACAGTGAAGGGCAAGACTGGAAAATGGTCATTCCCAAAGAGGGACAAACCTTGTGGTTGGACACAATTGCGATCTCATCGAGTATTCGAGACGATAAAGAGAAGTTAGAGGCGGCCTACTTTCTCATCGATTACATGCTGAGTGGTGAGGTACAAGCGGAGATGACAAGAATGTTTGGGTCTGTACCTGTCGTGACCAACGCAAAAGAGCACTGGAGTAGTGAAGAGCAGCAAAGGTTTAACGTTCAATCTGATGAATTCTATATTGAGGGTAATCTTTGGCAGGCTCTCGATAAGAGAACCAGTAACTTCTATGAGCTTTTGTGGAATCAGGCTGGAAAATAGCTGGTTTTGCACGGCTGTCTGGTTATGGTTCAGCCATAGCAATAAACGGGTTAGTGCCCGAACTCATACTACCTTTCTTTTGACAATCTTTTTATCAGAAGAGAAATCTCTATCTTTACTCAAGTACAGAAAAGTAATCAGTAATATAAAGACAGCTAGCGCAATACTTAAATTGGGTGATGAAACACTACTCGGATACACTGTGACAAGAGTATAGGATAGTAAACTGCCAATACCGGCATAGAATTGAAACCTTCCTAGTGCACTACCTATGATACTGTCTCGATATTTTGCCTTTATTTGGGCTCTTGTAAGAGAAAAAGCCAAATTATAGCTTATACCCAACATTACAGGGCCTAAAAGTACTAAATAAGGTGAAAATAAGGTCAAGTATGAAAGAAGTATTAGTAAACAAGAAAAAGAGAGTGCTTTTTGATTGTCAGTAGATATTTTTAGTTTGAAACATAAAAGACCACCAAGAAAGCCCCCTAACCCTATCATAAAAAATGTTATATTTGATACTGAAAGGTTGAGACTACTGAGTGCATAAGAGTTAAAACAAGATAAAATGAATACATATGAAGATTGAAGGGGAAGTATTAAAAAAATCCTTTTTCTACGAATGTAACACTATCTTTATTATAGCCATTATTTTTGTGTGTGTGAGTAAAATAAGGCCCGATAAGACAAAGAGTAAGCAAAAGAATGAGATAAGATAAACAACAAATAATCCCAAGGATATAAAAAGATTGATAGTTTAAAAAAGTGTTACTGATAATTGGAGTGATGATATAAATGATACCACTTGTAGAGGTCTGCAAACCTTGAGCCTTATTCATTTTATCTGGAGATGTGGCTATAGAAATAGATGATGATGTTGTTATACTAACAACCTGAACTAAAATAGATATCAAAGCTGAGACAAAGTAATAAAAAAATAAGCTATCAAAATTAATAATAAAAAATGATATAATTAACAACAAAATGATTGAATTTCTTACTGTCTTAAATATGTTATTACCGTCAACAACTTGCCCTATTTTTCTCGAGAATATTAATCCGGGTGATAACATTAACAAATAAAGAAGGCTATATCCTGAGATTCCCTCAACTTGATAGACTTGTATACCTATAGAAAAAACAAGAATACCAATAGTAAAAAAGACGCATTGAGACCAAATTATAATAGATATAGTGCGATTAAGTGAAAAAATTTTCATTGTGTAAATTTCATAAAGTTGGGAGGGTCCCCCCCCGTTAAAAATATATTATCTTACCATTCTATAATGATTTACTTCATAATCACTCGGTGCTACACCAAAACGATTTAGCATTTTAGAGTGCATTGGGTCAGTATATATTTCTCTTTTTTCATCAAAAAAAACCTCATCGTACCATACTACACCAAATCTTATTTCATTATCAATGACGTCTACTCGATGCCAGTCATAACGCGCTTTATCGTTGGGTATAGAAAGTAGTCTTTCATCTGAGTTCATTAACTCATCAAAGCAATCATTTAAGCTCGATAAACTATTAAATTTTATTTTCATTTTTGTAAATGCAATAACGGTAGGAGCGTGTTTTCTTTTTTCATGACTAGCCAAAAATGATTCCATTTTTTTAGGGAAAGATATAAATTTCATGTTTTTTTCTTTTTATTTATCACAGGTATACTTGTATATTGAAAATATTTTCATTTCAATTTTTTTGTTTTTTTATTTTGAATAAATCGCTTTTAAATGAAATTTAATCTAGGTCAAGTGTTATTTTTGATTGTTTGATTGTTTGATTGTTTGATTGTTTGATTGTTTGATTGTTTGTTATTTAATATAAGGGGTAAGTATTATTTTACAACATTGGTAGTATTGTAATTTTAGCTAGATACTTGTATTAAGAGCCTATCAATGGCCCTGATCTTGATAGAAATCGGTCATATCAACTTTTCACGAAAGTTCTTAATCGCTATTGCAATTTTCCTATTTTGCTTTACTGTTGTACTCATGTATATCACCATGCAATAACTTAGGAATTATCTGATGTCAGATTGGGACGAAGATCAACCTATTTTCCGGCAACTTGCGAGACGTATTACTGACCAAATATTGCAAGGTGCTTGGTCAGAGGGGCAAGCGTTACCGTCAGTTAGGGTGGTGGCCGGTGATTTAAAGATAAATCATTTAACCGTAATGAAAGGCTATCAATTGTTAGTTGATGAGGGGCTAGTTGAGAAGAGGAGAGGGCAGGGTATGTTTGTTGCCGAAGGAGCACTCGAGCAGTTGTTAGTGAGTCAAAAGAAACATTTTATTGAAACAGATATTCCTGCTATCGCAACAAAGTTGCAACGACTGAATATTTCTGTTTCTGAATTTATTGAACAAATTGAGCAGCACCTTGAGGAGAAGATATGAGTATTTTAATCAAGGCAAAAAATGTGACTAAGAGCTATTCAGGCTCGAAACAAGGCCGCTCTGAGGCAATAAATAACCTCAGCTTTGAATTGAAAACCGGTCAAGTATTGGGTTTGCTCGGACACAATGGGGCAGGGAAATCAACGCTGATAAAGAGTTTATTGGGTGCTCATGACTACCAAGGAAAGATAGACATACTAGGGTATGAACCACAGTCTCAGCGTCCGAAAGTGATGCAACATTTATCTTATATTTCTGATGTTAGTGTTCTGCCTGATTGGATGACTGTCGAACAAGTTATACGTTATACCGATGGCGTTCATCCGAGCTTCGATAAACATAAAGCGTTGGCAGTTCTTGAAAAAACTGATATCAAGCTGAGCAGTAAAATATACACATTGTCAAAAGGAATGAAGGTTCAACTTCACCTATCCATTGTTATCGCTACGGATGCAAAAGTATTGATTCTGGACGAGCCGACATTGGGCTTAGATCTCGTTTATCGAGATACGTTTTATCGCCACTTGTTGGAATGGTTTCATGATGGCGAGCGGGCCTTAATTATTGCCAGTCATGAAGTATCGGAAATCGAGCACCTTCTTACCGATGTGCTGATCTTAAAACAGGGTGAAATTGTGATGCAATCGACGATGGAGGACATAGCTAATGACTACGTCATTGTTGAAATCAGTGATGAAAAAAATACGGATCTAAGCGCAATTAAACCTTTATCAAATGAGCGAGTACTTGGCAGCTCACGTTTACTATTACGCTCTGAGCAACGTGATTTATTAACTAATATCGATAAAATTTACAATGTAAAGCTGAGTGATATGTTTCTTGCTCTACAGAAAGGTGCACTGTGATGAACGTAATTATGACCTTATTAGAAAAAGAATGGCTAGAGCATAAAGTGGTTACACGGGTGCCGTTATTTTTACTGTTTTGTGGCCTCGTGATGCTTGTTCTCTTGTCTTCAAATGCAGGCTTTCAAAGCAATATTAGTTATGAGTTGTCGTACAACTTTGATGATTGGGATTCTGGCCCCAACTTTGGTGAGCAATTGAGTCATATTATTTTCTTTTTAAGTGGTATGGTCTCGATCTTATTATCAACCTTGTATTTCCCCAAAACTCTGCGCAAAGAACGTCTAGAGGGAAGTTTGATGTTTTGGCGCAGTATGCCTATCTCAGATGGTACGCAACATGCAATTAAGCTCATTTTTGGACTTTTAATTGTTCCTGTAATTTGTTCAATACTAGTAATAAGTACTGACATCATTATGTGGGCTACCAGCCACTTCCTAAATGAAAAAATGCCCTTATTTTGGGAAGGTGGTTCTATGTGGTATGTCTTGACTCATTGGTTAGAGTTTATCTTTAGAATGTGGGCTGTGGGCATTGCATTACTGCCACTGGCTATTCTGGCGATGGCAATATCACAGCGAATAAACTCACCGCTTCTTATTATGCTTTTGGGTTTTTATGTCTTAAAACTGCTGTCTTCAGTGATTTTTGGCGATGCGATGCTAAGTCAATTTTTCAGACTGGTTATGTGGCTACCAATCAATGTTTTAACTGAAGACAGCATATACTATGCTTTTACTCAGTTTGGTACGCTCAATCTTTGTATTTATTTTTTACTGGGTGTCGTGAGTTTAGTAATAAGCTTAAGGTTAAGCCGCACAGTCGCATAAATATATTCAAGTAATCTTGAAGCGTTTGGCGCGAAGAGAAAGAGAAGTTGCGAGGACTTTCTTAATCGCAACTCTCAACTATTGGTGAAGTTTTCTAACTGTGCTATTGGCAGTCCACCCAATACCTCGCAATACGATAGGGAAAGACAGTTCCAGTAATGATGCTTTCAAGTTGCCCGCCATTTGCCTCAATCACTTTACGCGAAGCTATGTTATCCTCATCGGCTGTAATAAGTGCCTTGCCAATGTTAAGTTGCTTGGCTTTTGGTAACGCCAATTTTAACATCATACTGCCAAATCCTTTTCCACGAAATGCTGGTGCGATATCGTAACCAATGTGACCTGCCTCAATTAATAAAAAGTCGTTACCCAGATTGTGGCGAATCCGAAGGCAGCCCAATATCTGATTGTGCTGATCAACAAACCAAAAATGATGACAGGGGACATAATTGGGTTTGAGGTTAATACCTTTTTCTTCATTAGCGAGCCTTTGCACATAACTTTCGAAGTTTATCTGGCTCTCTTGATAATATTCTGCTCTTTCGGGGTCACTCTGCTCCAAATCTGAATAGAAGTGCTTGAACGATTGCTTGAAAGCGTTTGATGGGCTAATGAGTCGCATGGTCTTTCCTTGAGTGCTGTTATTAAGCCCAAGGTAGCATATATAAAGAGTCCAATGAATCATGGGATTAGTCAAAGACTAGGTGAATAGAAAAGAGTCTTTTATTGACAGACTAATAAAATTGCAATTTACAGACTAAGCTTTAAGAGTGCCACATGTGGTTTGGAGGTACGCATGAACGTTCTTATTCAGTTTGATGTTGCAGGAGAGTATAAGGATGGTGCGTGGGGGCGTCCGGTCTCTTTTCGTAAAGGTGAAATCCATTCTGTCAGCCCAATCTCGGCGATAGTACTCATCGAGCAACACAAGGCTCACATTTATCATAAAGCGACGAACGAGTCACTTGAAGACTTAGATGAGGGTTAATCTTTTATTCTATTCTTCTCGGTATTAACGATTGAACCAAGGGGGGCTTCTCCCCCTTTGGTCACTTTCTCTCTAGCAGCCATCGAGTAAACTCTGCAAAGCCATACCCTCCTGGTTTTTCTATCACAATACTGGGTTTACTTTTAAGGACCGGCCAATATTTCTTTATATTACTATACCCAAGTGACTTCAAAATGCAGGATTCAGAGCGATGCCACCGTGTTGAGTTCAAGGAAAATAACGCAGCGTAATAGTCGACTCTTACCAAGTTGTTTGACGATGAAATCGGCACTGTGGCACGCTCCCAAAGGGCGAGTTATCTTGCTTTACATGCGTCGTTACCGATTTTCAATTTAGATGACTAGATTTTCAAATCGTTGCCTTGCCTGTCAAGCAAGTCATTCTCGCTGAACCTAGCATCTTGAGGTTAGTTGGGTATATAATTGCGCTCGATTTTACTCGCCAAACTTAATTCTCATCTCGGGTACTGTATGATTTCAAAAAACCAATTAAAACTTATTAGAGCTTTAGGGCAAAAAAAACAGCGTAGAGCTCATGGTCTGTTTTTGGTTCAAGGTGAGAAAAATGTTTTGGAGCTAGTTAAAACTGATTATCGAGTACAACAAGTGTTTGCGACCCAAGATTTTCTCGATCGCTACTCACAGTGTTTGATAGGGTATGAGTGTATCGAGGCTACACTAGAAGATTTAACCAAAGCCAGCACTTTAGTGAGTAATAATGCGGCCATAGCTATCGTGGAGATCCCCCAGCTGATTGAGCCTGAAGCAGAAGGATTCATGATTGCCCTCGACGGTGTTTCTGACCCCGGAAATCTGGGAACGATTATACGGTTGGCTGACTGGTACGGAATAAAGCACATTGTTGCCAGCGAGGATTGTGCTGACCCTTATAGTCCAAAAACAATCAGTGCGACGATGGGGAGTTTTGCTCGAGTCACTGTCACTCAATTAAATCTCCCTGATTACCTCAAACACGCTCATTTACCTATTTATGGTGCTTTTCTTGATGGCGAAAATGTTCACAACGTATCGTTTAGTGCGCAAGGTATTCTGCTAATGGGCAGTGAGTCGCATGGTATTCGTGAGCAGGCCAGTCAGCATGTAACGAATAAAATTACGATCCCTTCTTTTGGTGGCGCTGAGTCACTCAATGTTGCAATGGCGGCAGGTATTATCATTGACAATATACGCCGCCACCATGGTTAGACATATTTAAGCTATGTATCGTCTTCGTTTGGCTAGTGATGAGCAGCTCATACACAGGGTATGCAAAAGTGTACCCATATCAGAGGGCTAATGATTTCCTTCTTGGCTGGCTGATTTTTTTGGTTATGAAGAATAAAAATAGTTCAATTTAATCCTCAAGACTGTCCTTTCAACAGCTATACTTTTTAATGATAATTTTAACATCAATTAGAGATGCCGAGGGAGAAAGGGAGTATGGCGACAAGAGAAATACAATACTTTTTTCATCCTAGGACAGGATCTTTCAGTTATGTTGTAGCTGACATTGATACTTTAGAAGCGATTATTATCGACCCTGTTGCTGATTATGATGAGGTACAAGATGAAGTCAGTTATGACTCTGTCAACGAAATCATTGATCATATTAAAAAACGACACTTGCATCCGATGGCCGTGCTAGAAACTCATATCGATCATGACCACTTTTCAGGTTGCTTCTACCTAGGGCAAAAATTGGATACCCCAGTCTACATTTCAACGTGCTGTGATGAAAAAGATTTACCTGACCAAGACAAGCAGTTTATGAGTGAGTTGTATCACTTCGAACATTTTCTTGTTTCGAGCAATCATTTTGAGCCTGACTACGAAAAAGTCGATGCTGAGATATCGAATTCAGGGAGTGAGAATGAATCAACGTTAAAAATCGGCGATGATATTTTTTATCATGGAGATGGTAGCGCTGAACTTCCCAAAGGTTGCGATGAGCATGCGTTTGAAATGATTTGTGAGCTTTATGATTACAAATCTCACCTAGATGACGACCCAATTCACCATTAAGCTAATCAATGAAATGGCACCCATTCGGGTGCCTTTTTTATGAGGGTAAAATAATGCTATTTATTTTGCCATCATGTTATCAATAACGCCTACGTTAAAATTAGAGCTTCTCTATCCCCATATTGTGAAGAGTGAAGCTATAAGTATCCGCGTAGTAATCAATAATTTTATGAGTTGGTGTCCCTGCTCCATGACCCGAGTCGGTCTCAATTCGGATTAAAGTGGGCTGACTGCCGGTTTGTTTCGCTTGTAATTGAGCCGCGAATTTATAGGAGTGTGCAGGAACGACTCTATCATCATGATCACCAGTTGTAACAAGAGTTGCTGGATAGTGAGTACCTACATTTACATTGTGAACAGGTGAATAATTTTTGAGGTATTCGAACATAGACTGACTTTGCTCCGCCGTACCATAGTCGTACGCCCACCCCGCACCGGCTGTAAAAGTGTGATACCGGAGCATGTCGAGTACACCCACAGCAGGCAGTGCGACTTGGAATAACTCAGGTCTTTGAGTCATAGCCGCGCCGACAAGCAATCCTCCATTTGAGCCACCGCTTATGGCAAGTTTGCTCGGAGAAGTATAACCTTTGTCGATTAGGTATTCGGCAGCAGCAATGAAATCATCAAAAACATTCTGTTTTTGCATCTGCGTCCCTGCATCGTGCCATTCTTTTCCATATTCACCGCCGCCGCGTAGATTTGGAACAGCATAAACACCGCCAAGCTCCATCCACGCCGCTCTTGTGGGGCGGAAGTTCGGAGTTAGGCTAATATTAAAACCGCCATATCCATATAGTAGAGTGGGATTGCTGCCATCCAGTTTGATTCCCTTTTTATAGGTAATAATCATTGGCACTTTAGTCCCGTCTTTTGACTTATAGAAGACTTGTTTTGATTCGTAGTTTTGCGGGTTGAAATCAGCGTTAGAGGTATAAAACGGCGTGCTTTTCCCTGATTGAATATCGAGTTCAAACGTCGTATCGGGTGTTTTGTAATTAGTGAAGGTATAGTAGAGAGTGGAGTCTTTCAGTTTTGCTGCGAATCCTTCTGCACTGCCAATATCGGGCAATGCAATATCTCGAATCCATTTTCCATCTCTATCAAATTGTTTAACTACAGAGGTGGCATCGACCATATAGTGGGCGAAAAGAAAGCCCCCGGCAGCAGTGACATCGAGAACGTGTTCATTTTCGGCAATTACGTCTTGCCAGTTTTCTGATTGTGGCTGCTTGGCATCCGCTTTAACAACTCGCTGATTTGGGGCATTTAAGTTAGTTGCTAGATATAACGTACTACCATTGGTATCGACAACCCAAGTATCTGACTTCGTGTTATCGATGATGGGGGTGAGAGGGGCATTGGGTATGGAAAGATCTTTGATAAATAGTTTATTTCCAGATGTTGAGTTGCTCGCGCTAATAAAAAGGTAACGTCCATCTCGCGAGGTGCTGCCTGAGACATAACGATACTTTTCGCTTTCATTGCTTCCAAAAACTAAAGTGTCTTGACTCTGGTTTTGGCCAATATGGTGAAAATACAACTTATGTTGATCGGTTTTGGCGGACAGTTCGCTTCCTTGTGGTTTTTCATAACTTGAGTAGAAAAAGCCCTCATTCTTTAACCAACTGATGTTACTAAACTTGATATCGACAAGTTCGGTGTCAATCTGAGCTTTGCTATCACTGTTAATGATGATGATTTTTCGCCAGTCACTGCCATCTTCTGAAATACTGTAAGCAAGCATAGATCCATCGTCCGAAAAACTGACGTCATCAAGAGAAGTGGTGCCATCTTGGCTAAACGCGTTAGGGTTAAGAACAACTTCGGGCTTATCTTTACCTTTTCGCCGGTAAAGCACATCTTGGTTTTGAAGACCATCATTCTTGAAAAAGTAGGTGTATTCACCCTCGGTGAAAGGCCGACCTACTTTTTCGTAATCCATTAATCTAGTGAGCTTCTGCTCAATGACTTCTCGATATGGGATTCGTTTAAGATAGTCAAAAGTAACCGTATTCTGCCTTTTTACCCAATCAGCAGTCTCCTGGCTGCGATCATCTTCGAGCCATCGATAAGGGTCTGTTACCAGCTGGCCAAAGTATTGATCGACAATATTGACTGTTTTTGTCGTAGGGTATTGAATGCGCATAGTTTTTTCCTGCTTAGTATTAGCCGCATGTGTTGGTGCTATTAGCCAAAAGCACGTGGTTATTGTAGCTAATATTCTGATTTTCATTTTGATTCTCTTATAGATGGAGTGGATTATATTCTACACCAAAGAACATAGATTCTCTCTGCTATGTCGCGCAGCTCCTTAGACAGAAAAATAGAAAAGTATTATTAAAGCTAACAGACCCTAGTAACGATTTAGTGCGAATAATTAAGATACTGAATACACAAATCATGAAAGGCCTGAGCTTGTGGAGACAGCGTTCGGTCTTTAAGGGTGAATAGACCGATTTGTCTTTCCAAAGGTGGATCGATAAGTGGGACCCAAACTAAACGAGTTTCGTTGGTCGGGAAAGCTAATTTGGGCAACGTCGTTACGCCAATTCCAAGCTCTAGCACTGAAAATAATGAGGTAATATTTTCAACCGAGTACAAAGCTTGTTCACTCAATGCTCTGGCAGGGGTGGGATCCAGAAGTGTACAAGTACCATTGCGAATAAATGGTTGTTCGAGGAGCATCTGCCATTCAATACCCTCTGGGTTTTTAGCAATTGGGTTATCTTTTAAACAGATGACACCTATCGGATCAGATAACAATGGAGTAAAGGAAATACCTCCCTCTTCTACGTGTGATGGATTCCCAAGCGCAAGATCCACTTCACCGGAATATAATCTATGTTCAACTCCTGCTGCATTATCATCGACTAAACTCACCTCAACATTCGGATACTTTTCACAAAATGCCCCCAAAACGCTGGGGATTAGTTTGGCTGCAACGGAGGGAACACTTGCTATTCTCACCTTACCTTGCTGACCTGCCGCAGTCGTTTTTAAGTCATTGTCAAAGGCATTATATACATTAAGAAATTGGATAGTTTTGGGCAAGCAAAGCGAACCAAAAGGAGTAAGTTTCGTTTTGTTTCCTGATTCAAAGAGCGGCTGACCGAGCCGTTTTTCTAACTCTTTTATCGAAGTAGACAATGCTGCTTGGGAACGATTGGCTCTGTGAGAAGCGGCGCGAAAGCCTCCTTCTTCGACCACCATCACAAAATGTTGTAATTGTTGAAGCTTGATACTCATTTTAAAACTGTCACCATCCCTTTAAACATCGTAATCACCACACCCTGATAAGTTTTTTTTATCATTTGTAAAAAATTTACCGTTAGATTTATCGCATGTCAATGTGCAGTATTTAACGAAATTTACACAATATGATTACAAGGCTTTGGAGGTCATGTGAATAACTCAAATCAAAAACACCCAGTAAAAACCGCTCTTTTTGCATCCAAAGCGCCCCTAGAATGGGCAGTTACCAATAATGGCACCCTATATACCGCACAGATCCCAATTGATGATAAGGGTGATGTTGTAGATGGTGGCATCGAGGCTCAAACGCGACAAACTTTTAACAATTTGATTCATACACTCGAGTGTGCTGGCGAATCTCTTGATTCAGTTTTGCAAGTACTGATTTATGTCACGGATAGAGAGTACCTCAAAACGGTCAATGCCGTTTATGCCGAGCACTTTAACGCACCTTACCCAAATAGAGCAGCTATGGTGGTGGCAGGTTTAGCTCGCGAAGAAATGCTGGTGGAATTCGTAGTCTACGCCAGTGTAAGTGAAAATAACTAATTGAATTTTAATTATATGATGGCTTTCTATAAGCGATCATATTAGAGATTTAAAAGGAATAAAATATGTCTTTCATCAACAACATAAAAGTGGAAACTGCCTTATATATTGGTGGGGAGTGGCAAGCTGGCATTGATACCATCAGTAACATTAACCCTTCAGACGTCAGTGAAGACCTTGGTCAGTTCGCCCAAGCGAGCCAAACGCAAGTTGAACAAGCGATTCAAGCAGCAAAATTAGCCCAACCAACATGGGAAAAGACGCCTCTCGAACGCAAACAAGCAGTGTTGCAGGCTATCGGTGACGAAATGATCGCACGATGCGACGAATTAGGAACTCTTCTTTCTCGTGAGGAAGGTAAGCCCTTTGCTGAGGGACGTGGAGAGATTTATCGTGCAGGACAATTTTTCCAGTATTTTGCAGCCGAGGTTTTAAGACAAATTGGTGATAATGCCGCTTCTGTTCGTCCAGGTGTATCTGTGGAAGTCACTAGAGAGGCTGCAGGCGTTATTGCAATTATCTCACCGTGGAACTTCCCGACGGCAACAGCCGCTTGGAAAATTGCACCAGCGTTAGCTTTTGGCAACAGCGTTATATGGAAGCCAGCCAATCTTACTCCTGCAAGTGCAGTAGCACTTACGGAGATTATACATCGTCAAGGGTTGCCAGCAGGTACATTCAATCTCGTATTAGGAAGTGGAGCTGTAGTGGGCAACACTTTGATAAGCTCAACACAAATTGATGGTGTAAGTTTCACGGGCTCTGTTGATACTGGGCGAAAGGTTGCTGCTGCAACAGCGCCAAACTTTGTTCGCTGTCAACTGGAGATGGGCAGTAAAAATGCTTTGGTTATCGCTGACGACGCAGACATTCAAGTTGCAGTAGAAGCAACCATTGCGGGTTCATTTTCTGGTGCAGGACAAAAATGTACAGCGTCCTCTCGTTTGGTAGTTATGGATAGTATTCATGATCGCTATGTTGACGCACTGATAAAAAGGATGAGTGAACTTAAGGTTGGACATGCCCTTAAAGAAGGCATTTTCATGGGGCCTGTTGTTGATGAAAATCAACTGAATGCAAACTTTGAGTGGATAGACAAAGCCCGTCATAGTGGCGCTGAGCTTGCTTTTGGCGGAGAGCGTTTGTCATTAGAGCATGATGGCTACTATATGTCGCCAACACTATTCCTGAACACGAAGAATGATTGGCAAGTGAACCAAGAAGAAGTGTTTGCTCCTCTTGCTAGTGTCATACGTGTTGCTGACCTCGATGAAGCGATTAGCGTTGCCAATGATACTCGATTTGGTCTAACTGGAGGGATCATCACCCAGAGTTTACGCAGCAGCGCAATATTTAAAGAGCAGATTCAAACGGGCTGCGCCATGGTGAACTTACCGACGGCTGGTACTGATTATCATGTGCCATTTGGTGGAAGAAAAGAATCAAGCTTTGGCCCTCGAGAGCAGGGACAATATGCGAAAGAGTTCTACACTGTGGTCAAAACGACTTACCAACGTCCTTATTAATCACCACTGTGGGTAGCAATATTTCGTTGCTACCCAATCCAATCAATAGAGATGTAAAGAGGTAAGTATGTACCAGCATGGAATTGTTATCGACGGCTTGCAGTATTGCAACTGGAATAGAGAGTACTTTCAAACTTTAAAGGCGAGCGGTATTAATGCTGTACATGCCACCATTGTATACCATGAAAATGCACGGGAAACGCTCTCACGTTTTGCTGAGTGGAACGCCCACTTTGAGAAAAACTCAGACCTGATCATGCCCGTTCATTCTATGCAAGATGTCGAGCTTGCAAAAGAACAAGGAAAGGTCGGCATCTTTTTTGGGGCACAAAACTGTTCACCAATCGATGATGAGATTGGCCTTATTGAAGTCATGCGCAGGCAAGGTCTTTTGATCATGCAATTGACTTATAACAACCAGAGCTTGTTGGCTACTGGGTGTTATGAAAAAACCGACACGGGAATCACTCGATTTGGTAAACAAGCCATCAGTGAAATGAATCGAGTTGGAATGATCATTGATATGTCACACAGCGCTGAACGTTCGACCTTAGAGGCGATAGATCTTTCATCACGGCCAATTTGTATCAGTCATGCTAACCCAACATTTGCTCACAAAGCTTTGCGTAATAAATCAGACACGGTTCTCAAAGCACTCACTGAGCGAGGAGGATTGCTAGGATTCAGCCTTTATCCTTTTCATCTACCGAATGGTAGCGCGTGTTCTTTAGAAGACTTTTGCCAAATGATAGCTCGAACGGCTGATATGGTTGGAGTTGAGCATCTCGGAATTGGTAGTGATTTATGTCTAAACCAACCGCAGCAGGTTCTGGAATGGATGAGAAACGGTCGCTGGTCCAAAGCGATGGATTATGGAGAAGGTTCTGCAGCGAATTCAGGTTGGCCTGATGCGCTACCTTGGTTTAGTGGCAGCCAAGGAATGGAAAATATATATAACGGATTAATACGTCAGGGATTTAATGAATCAGAGGCAGGGAAAATACTAGGTGGTAATTGGTTTGACTTTTTAAGTGAAGGCTTAAGTCCGACTCAATAATGAATTGCTTACCGAGCACAAGGAAGAGCCTGTTAAACATATTATAAGAGGGCAGGCGATACACTCACTTTAGTTCGTTTTTACGACTAAAATACGTCTGGAGTCAGAGAATGTCTGATCTAACCAATAGTATCAAAGTTTCCACTGAGGCGGGCAGCCGAAGTGAGAAAACCCGAAAACACAACACAAATCTAACTACTGCAAATGCTTTTGAGAGGCTGGGACTTAATACTCCTGTTTTTTGGTACAGCGGGGGCTTTATTGCTGCATTTGTTGCCCTAGCTCTTATTGACAGCGACTTATTGTCGAAAGTAGTTAATTCAGGTTTCGCATGGTCCGTTGATGTATTTGGTCCATACTGGCAAATATTGCTTCTGCTTACCTTTATCATCAGTTTGTGTTTGGCTGCTGGCCGAACAGGATCTGTCGTACTCGGAGCGATTCCGACCCCAGAATTAGGCGGCTTCCGCTGGATGTCAATCATTTTCTGTACACTTCTTGCTGGTGGGGGAGTGTTTTGGGCCGCTGCGGAACCGATAGCGCATTTTGTTAGCCCTCCTCCACTTTATTCCGATACCGATAATGCTGAACAAATCGCGTTCAATGCATTGTCTCAATCTTTTATGCACTGGGGTTTCCTTGCTTGGGCAATCGTCGGTAGTTTGACATCCATTGTTGTGATGCACCTTCATTACGATAAAGGCTTGCCATTGAAGCCAAGGATTTTACTTTATCCTCTGCTCGGTGAAAGAGTGTTAAAAGGACATCTTGGTGCCGCTATTGATGCGTGTTGTATTGTTGCTGTTGCTGCAGGCACTATAGGTCCGATTGGTTTCTTAGGCTTACAAGTGAGTTATGCGCTCAATGTACTTTTTGAAATCCCTGATGGTTTTACTACCCAATTAATCATTATTTTATTTGCAATCGCTTTATACACTTTGTCAGCATTAAGTGGCCTTAATCGAGGCATGCAAATGCTCAGTCGTTACAATGTAATTTTAGCTGTCATCCTGATGTTTTATATCCTGATATGCGGCCCAACTGACTTCATTGTTAACGGTTATATCCAAGGTGTTGGCACTATGCTCGATAACTTTATCCCTATGGCAACTTATCGAGGTGATGAGGGGTGGTTGAGTTGGTGGACGGTGTTCTTTTGGGGGTGGTTCTTAGGCTATGGTCCAATGATGGCGATTTTTATTGCCAGAATATCTCGCGGACGTACGATTCGCCAAGTGATTGGTACTATTAGTATTATTGCGCCTCTCACAACATGTTTCTGGTTCACTATTGTAGGAGGCTCTGGTTTAGCGTTTGAAATTGCTGATCCGGGAGTCGTTAGTAAGGCTTTTGAAGGCTTTAACCTTCCAGGGGCACTGCTTGCTATCACTCAACAACTACCACTGCCATTGTTTATCTCGATTTTATTTCTAATTCTGACAACAATTTTTATTGTAACAACCGGAGATTCAATGACTTACACCATCAGTGTCGTCATCAGTGGTGAAACAGAACCGAATGCACTGGTACGAACTTTTTGGGGTGTAGCCATGGGGATTACCGCCCTTATTCTAATTTCACTGGGGTCGGGAGGAATTACTGCACTGCAGTCTTTCATTGTCATCACTGCGGTACCAGTTTCATTAATTCTTCTGCCATCGTTATGGAATGCACCACAAATAGCGGTGCGAATGGCGAAACAGCAGGGACTATAGACTCTTTACTAACCATGAGTGTGCGATAGGCCCAATCGTGCACTCCTCAAAACATTATAACAATTAGGGGTGAGCAAAATGGACGCATATCATTCTGATTATAATACAACTCAGTTACGCGGTGCTGATGTGGTCATGTCTCCGCAGCATCTCGGCGCAATGCATCAAACTAGAATAAGTTTTGTACGAAGTTTGATTCGTAAGATGGCTCAGCAGCAATGGGAGCTGACAATCTTTGATTGGCAATTATCATCAGAGGGGTATGGTCATGTCATTTATCAAATGACCACACCAACAAACCTCTACCACTTGGTCGTATTTTGTGACGAGATTGATGATGAAGATCGAAATGACCGTGTTATTGCTGAAAAGTGGGATGTCACTTTTGCTTTTGTACAAGGTGCGGTTGACGTTAATTTACTGGAGCAATTACGAGCCAACGTACCTTTGCAAGAAGCGGGAAGAAATCCAAATAATGTGTTAGTTCTGGCGAGAGCTAATAAGAGTGTTCGTGTCTTTGATCATATCGTTGATGCACTATCTAAAGGTGCTCAACCCACAGCTGAAGAGTTAGCAAGTGTTGGCTATATACTCCGAACAACAGCAGTGTATGGAAATGGAAAATTTGGTATTGCAGACTTTAAGCTACTTGAGGACAACCCCGACTTTAGCCAGTCATTTAGCTGTCAAATGTGTGCCGTTTATTTGCTCCGACATTTCAGTTTAGATTGGGTTCACTATCTTGCCGAATGTAAGGGAAAAGAAAAAGCAATTCGGCTTGATAAAAGGTTGCAACGTTATTTGGGCATCGGTAATGCGACAGGCCTTGGTATGGCTCCATATTTAATTACTCATCCGTGTATCGTCGATCAATGGCTTACTATAAGAGAGAAAGCTATCACAGAAGTAATGACCATGCCATATCATGCAGATAAATTGCAGGAATTGCTGACTCTATTAGCAAAAGCAAGATTACATCTTCAGCAAGTTATTACGATCAACACTGAACAAGAT
Source organism: Vibrio caribbeanicus ATCC BAA-2122 (assembly GCF_000165125.1). Taxonomy (GTDB): domain Bacteria; phylum Pseudomonadota; class Gammaproteobacteria; order Enterobacterales; family Vibrionaceae; genus Vibrio; species Vibrio caribbeanicus. Next base: position 68,870 of record NZ_AEIU01000046.1, read on the forward strand.
GCGCTAAATCAAGCCGCGATATTGGAGCTCGATTCTTTGATTGAACAGTTGCCTAAATTCGATCGAAAAATTCATATTTGGGCAGATTTGATGGAGACGATATTATCGTTTAGCTTTGAAACTCAGGAAATTATTTTGTCTTGCCTGATGGAAATTTACCCGGATATCGTAGATCCCTTTGCGTTACAGATGAATACACGAGAAGAACTGACCATTCCTGGGGGTAAAAATACAGGGGATCTATTGGAACTTCTCGAGCACAAATATCAATGGGCAATAAAAATAGACTTTTCATTGCCTGAAAATACCTATTGGTTTTGGTATCGCTCTCAAGATAAAGAAGAGCCTAGGCTCGGTGTTCGCGGTGAGGAACCGGGCGAAGAGCGTGAGCTGCCATTAGACATCGCTCGGCAAGTCAATGAGCTGTATTCCACTCTCATGAACTATTCCACAGATCTACCCGTCGCGGAGTTTCTTCTCGAAAATCCCCATTATCGTTCAATAACTCGGCGAGTATGGACAATGGGCAATCGTGTCATGGGCGACATTCAAATGAACGTACTTAGAAAAGATGCGTTACCCATGCATCTATTACGCTGCAAACTATCTATGTTTGGTGCTACCAAGTTTGATCCTAGGTCAGACCGTTGGGTTCGCGTAACGTTTTTTCAGGGGGCGCCTCTTTATGATGAAGTCAGTGACCCTAACCTAGCGGACAATTGGCTGTTTCCTATTATGCCAAGCGGTGATTTAGCTCTCAGTGCTTGTGATAGTAACAATGGAGGTGATCTGTGATCGTCTCTCATAATGAGTTGGTTTCTTGTGTCAGTAAGGCGTTTCTGGGAATGCGCCGCAGTTGCGGAGAAGCTGACGTTATCGCCGGCATGGTAGCTGATTTACAAATGGTAGGATTGGACGGGGTTCGACATTTCAACAAGGCCAGTCCTTTTCTTGGCGTCGATAAGGATTGTGCGGTCTCAATTTCTTATGTCTCGAAGCAGAATATCGTTGTCGATCTCCACCATGGAAGTGTCGCTTGTCACTTACCTGCAATTTTGGATTATGCGGTTGAGAAACTCAGTGAGTCTGCGTCACTGACGATTGACCTCCAGCAGTGTCATAATCGCTGGCTCGGTTATAGTGAGTTGGTTAGGCTAGCGGCCAAAGGTATTGCTTGTCGAGCACAATGGGTAAATGGTTCCAGCCCTCAAAAAACATTGTATGTCCTAAATCGTGGTTGTGTTGCTCCAGAGGTGTTTTTCTCTGAACAACTCAAAAGCAGTGATGTGGATTTTTATTCTATGTCTATTGAGCTTTCTTTATCTGACTTTGATCTCAATGAAAGCTCAAAAGACTACTCGATTCATACCTTGAGTAAGGATTTGCTGGGGGCTCAAAGACGAGCTTGGCGCGAAGGAATTGAAGTGGATGATCTGCAATGGCAGATTTTAAAGAAAGCCGCAGAAATCTTTCTTGTAGAGAACAGCGAAAAGTCTATGCAAGGCGCGGGTGGGGTCGTTTAGCTTCATCTATTATTTGCCCAAGTATTGTTAGGTAACTTGGGCAAACGTTCAGCTATTACCACAACTATCAGTTTCGATACCCTAAGACAAAGCCAAATATGATAAGCCCACCATTACATACTTGGTTGAGTCTCGTTTGCATTCTACTGGCCAGAGTTTGCAATCTCTGAGAAGAGAAGAAAATTGCGACCATAGAAAACCACAGACCATGTAACATCACCATATAGAGACCATAAACAATAGCAGTGAATGTAGTTGATAAGGAAAGAACCTGACTAAAAATACTTAAGAAAAATAACATTGTTTTTGGGTTCAGAGCATTACATAAAAAGCCTTGTTTAAAGGAATCAAACCTTTTTAATTCACTTGCTTTACCTCGAGGTCCATCCTCGCTTTCATTCTTGTGATGAAAAC
>NZ_AEIU01000045.1 GCF_000165125.1 Vibrio caribbeanicus ATCC BAA-2122
GAAAAGCTGAGGCTTTTTTGCTATCACAAAGTAGTGCCCTATGGTCGGGGTCTGGAAGCCCAGTCGCATCGCCTCCCTCTTCGAAGACAATTAAACCATCATGTGTATATTTAGGGCTTGTTGCTACTAACGATAATCTGATACGCATTTGCCAAACATAACTTTCTTTGGGGAACATAAGTATTCTGTTGTTTGCCTTTTTTTGTATTTTTATTTTCTAGTTGATAAAACTATACAGCTAGTCAATCACTGGACAATTAATCCAGTGATAAGTGATAAATAGGTTTTTAAGGCTGGTATTTTTACATTACCCAAGAAAATGTTTTAATATTGTTAAATGGTTTTCCAAGTGAAAGTTTGAATATTTATACAATCGGAAATATACAAATATCGAAAAAAAGAAGTGTTTTATAAATATGATACCGTCATAACTTGTTATTTTTACGAAGGTTAACAGTTGTAAATTGAACTACACTGCATATTTATATTATGTTTTTGCTTCTTTCTCTTCATATTTTAACTTTTAACTCTATATTTGTTGCTTTTCTGTGAATTTTTTGCCAAATTGATGAGCTTGTAATTTGCCAGAACGATATTCTGGTATGAATGGATTCAATTTCAGACAGGGCAGAAAGCTGCCACAGCAGTAGAGGTCTGGTAATGTCACTTTTAGAAGTCAAAAATCTTCGAATCGAATATCCTTCGCGCCATGGTGTTCATGCTGCGGTGAAATCTCTCTCGTTCAATATTGAACGAGGCGAAATTGTCGGAGTGGTCGGTGAGTCTGGTGCAGGTAAATCAACCGTCGGAAATGCGGTCATCGACCTTTTGAGTCCGCCGGGGCAAATCGCAAGCGGTGATGTCTTTCTTGATGGGAAAAAAATATCGGGCCTTACTGCTGAGCAGATGCGTGGTGTACGCGGTTCCAAGATTGGTTTTATTTTTCAAGATCCAATGACGTCTTTAAACCCCTTATTTACCGTTGAGCACCAGTTGAAAGAGACGATTCATGCCAACATGGATGTGTCTGACGATGAAGCTTATCAGCGTGCACTCTCTTTGATGCAAAAAGTAGGGATTCCTCAGCCGGAAAATCGTTTAAAACAGTTTCCACACCAGTTCTCGGGCGGAATGAGACAACGTGTTGTTATTGCAATTGCGCTGGCAGGTGAACCGGATTTGATCATTGCAGATGAGCCGACAACGGCACTGGATGTTTCAATTCAAGATCAAATCTTAGCCTTGATTAGACAGTTGTGTATCGAACACAACGTGGGGTGTATGTTGGTTACCCACGATATGGGGGTTGTTTCTAACGTCACCGATAGAGTTGCCGTCATGTATCGTGGTGACTTGGTTGAGTTTGGGCCGACCACGAAAGTATTAGGTGAACCTGATCACGCTTACACGCGTAGTCTCATTTCTGCTGTTCCTCGCTCTGATGTAAAACTAGAACGCTTTCCTTTAGTTAGCTACATTGAAGAAGCTCATGAGATGGAACCTCTCGATGTCAAAAAACATTGGTTGGGCCAGAGCCAAGATCATCGCCAGTACACTGGTTCTTTACTTAATGTAGAAAATGTAAACTTGCGCTTTGTCACCAAAGACTCTTTATTTGAAAGCCGTAGAGAATACGTCCAAGCTTCCAACAATGTGAGCTTCGATGTCCGTGAAGGAGAGACATTTGGCTTGGTGGGGGAGTCTGGATCAGGTAAGTCAACCATTGCTCGTGTCATCGCTGGTTTATATCAGCCTAATTCAGGCAAGGTTACTTTTGAAGGCATTGACCTTACCGGATTGAAATCGGAAAAAGAGCGCCGTCCTTTACGTCGACAAATGCAGATGGTGTTTCAAAACCCATATACTTCCATGAACCCTCGAATGAAGATTTTTGACATCATCGCAGAGCCAATACGCTTTCACAAACTGACCAAGAATGAAGCGGAAACTCGCCAGATCGTTCATGATCTGCTCGATCACGTTGGTCTTGGTAAAATGGCTGGAGTGAAATACCCTCACGAGTTTTCCGGTGGACAGCGACAAAGAATTTCAATTGCGCGTGCTTTAGCGACCCGTCCGCGTTTGTTGATATGTGATGAGCCTACTTCTGCACTTGATGTGTCTGTGCAAGCACAGATTTTAAATCTTCTCAAAGATTTACAAGATGAATTAAACCTTACCATGCTATTTATTAGTCACGACTTACCTGTGATACGTCAAATGTGTGACCGGGTTGGAGTGATGCAAATGGGCACTCTTCTTGAAGTTGCACCGACAGAGCAGTTGTTTTGCTCACCGCAGCATGAATACAGTAAACAACTGATCTCCTTGATGCCAGAATTTACTGGATTAAGAGAGGCAGTAAATTCGGCATAAATAAGCCATAAATCTTGCTTGCCATCACTGATTGGCAGGAAAAATAAAACGCAAATTCAACAACTAGGGATAAATCCCGCATAAGGAGTTATGCAATGAAAACCATGAAAAGCAAACTAGCAGTAGCTTTGATGGCAGCAGGCTTGAGTTTTAGCGCTGCAGCAGCAGATATCACCGTCGCTTACGATGCTGACCCAGTATCTCTTGACCCGCATGAGCAGTTATCAGGTGGTACCATGCAGATGTCTCATATGGTATTTGATCCGCTGATCCGCTTTACTCAAGATATGGAGTTTGAACCACGATTGGCAAAGTCTTGGGAGCGTGTCGACAATCAAACTATGCGCTTTCATTTGCATAAAGGTGTTAAATTTCACTCTGGTAATGAGCTGAAAGCTGACGATGTTGTGTGGACATTCAATCGTTTGAAGAGCTCTGCAGACTTTAAAGGTATTTTTTCTCCCCTTGTCGCGGTTGAAAAAGTTGATGACTACACCTTTGATATCAAAACAGATGGCACTTATCCATTGGTAGAAAATGTTGCAACCTATATCTTCCCAATGGACAGCAAGTTCTACACTGGAAAAACCAAAGACGGTAAGGACAAAGCAGAAATGGTTAAGCACGGTAACTCGTATGCTTCAACAAATGTTTCGGGAACTGGACCTTTCATTGTTACAGCACGCGAACAAGGCGTGAAGGTTGAGTTTGAACGCTTTAAGGACTACTGGGATAAAGATACCAAAGGAAATGTTGATAAGTTAACTCTTGTACCGATAAAAGAAGACGCAACTCGTGTTGCAGCGCTTCTATCGGGTGATGTCGATATGATTGCACCTGTTGCGCCCAACGATTACAAACGTATAAAAAATGCTGATAAGGTAGATCTTTATACTATGCCTGGAACTCGTGTTATCACTTTCCAGATGAACCAAAACAGCAACCCTGCACTTAAAGATGTGCGTGTTCGTCAGGCGATTGTCTACGCAATAAATAATGAAGGGATTGTGAAAAAAATCATGAAGGGCGCAGCAACGCCAGCGGCACAGCAAAGCCCGGTTGGTTATGCTGGTTATAATGCCGATCTGAAACCTCGCTATGATTTGAAAAAAGCCAAGCAACTGATGAAAGAAGCGGGTTACGAAAAAGGCTTCAATTTGACCATGATGGCGCCCAATAATCGTTACGTGAATGATGATAAAATTGCTCAAGCAGCGGCCGCTATGCTGTCAAAAATTGGCATCAAGGTTGATTTGAAGACTATGCCAAAAGCGCAGTACTGGCCTGAGTTTGATAAATGTGCAGCGGATATGTTGATGATAGGGTGGCACCCAGATACTGAAGATTCGGCAAACTTTACTGAATTCTTGACCATGACACGTAATACAGATACTGGTAAAGGACAATACAACTGCGGCCACTACGGTAACCCTGAGGTGGATAAACTTATCAATCAAGCAAACGCTGAGACGGATTTGCCAAAGCGCAGCAAGATGCTTAAGCAAGTTGAAGCAACGTTGTACGACGAAGCCGCTTTCGTCCCTCTACATTTCCAAGACCCTTCATGGGCAGCGAAAAGCAATGTGGAAATCGGGCCAATTGTTAACGGCATGAACCAACCCTACTTTGGTGATCTTGTCGTTAAATAAGAATGGTTAGTCCATGTGTTTGTTTCATGGACTAACAGACTGAATAAGCGAGTAAAATAATGGTGTTTTACTCGCTAGTTTTTATGGAAAGCAAAGGGGCAAGGAATGTTTTCGTTTCTGGTCAAGCGCCTATTTCAGGCACTGATAGTGATGTTTGTGATCAGTTTGGTGGCATTTGCCATTCAGGATAATCTTGGCGATCCACTCCGAGAATTGGTGGGTCAGTCAGTTTCAGAGGCAGAGCGTCAAGCTTTGCGAGATGAACTCGGCCTAAACGATCCCTTCATTCACAAATATTCGCGCTTTGTCGCTAACGCTCTGCAAGGTGATCTCGGAACCTCGTATTTCTTTAAGCGTCCTGCTGTAGAAGTGATATTGGATAAATTGGTTGCAACACTCGAATTGGTGTTTGGTGCGACGCTGATCATTATTTTCTGTTCGATACCCTTGGGGGTTTATTCGGCGATTCATCCGAAGAGTTTGTTCACCAAATTTGTTATGGCAGCGAGTAGTATTGGTATCTCTATTCCGGTTTTTTTAACCGCAATTATGTTGATGTATGTATTCTCTATTGAGCTTGGCTGGCTACCATCATTTGGTCGTGGGGAAACCGCGAATGTACTCGGCTGGGAGTCAGGATTTTTTACTCTCGATGGTCTTGCTCATCTTGTCTTACCTTGTATTGCCTTGTCATCGATTATGTTGCCGCTCTTTATTCGTTTAGTTCGCTCTGAAATGCTTGAAGTTTTGAGCTCAGAATATATCAAATTTGGTAAGGCTAAAGGCTTAGCGCTGAATAAAATTTATTACCAACATGCACTTAAAAATACATTGTTGCCAGTACTAACAGTGGGTGGTGTTCAAATTGGTACTATGGTGGCGTATACCATCTTAACTGAGACTGTTTTTCAGTGGCCTGGGACTGGCTTTCTTTTTCTTGAAGCAATAAACCGGGTTGATACACCACTTATCACCGCTTATGTCATTTTTGTCGGCCTTATCTTCGTCGTTACTAATACGATTGTTGACTTATTGTACGGTATCATCAACCCGACGGTGAATTTAACTGGAAAAGGAGCTTAATCCATGAATCAAGCAACTTCTGCTCCTTCTCGCTGGGAGCGCTTTAAGCAGTCAGACTTTCTGTATTATTTCAAACGCGATAAGGTGGCAATGACCAGCTTTAGCATTTTTATGGTCTTTTTAGTACTTGCTCTTGCAGCCCCTATATTGTCACCGACTGATCCATACGATTTAGCATCGATTGATATTATGGACTCAGAGTTACCCCCGTCATGGATGGAAGATGGGGATGAGCGTTTTGTTCTTGGTACCGATGAGCAAGGTCGGGATATTCTATCGACCATCTTATACGGTTCACGTTTATCATTGACCATCGGGTTTTTAGCTGTTGGGTTACAGCTGGTGTTAGGTATTGTCATTGGTTTATCAGCGGGCTATTTTGGCGGCAGAATTGATAGCTTCTTAATGCGGTTTGCTGATGTGCAGCTATCATTTTCGACTATGATGGTTGCCATCATAGTGTCGGCTATTTTTAAAGCGAGCTTTGGCAGTGATTTTTACAGCCAGTACGCGGTGGTCATGTTGGTCGTCATTATTGGTGTTGCTGAATGGCCACAGTATGCGAGGACGATAAGAGCTTCGGTTTTAGCAGAAAAGCAAAAGGAATATGTCGAAGCGGCGAGAGTTATGGGGTTTAAAGCCCCTCGTATTATGTTCCGTCATATATTGCCCAATTGCTTATCACCTATTTTAGTGATTTCTACAGTGCAAGTGGCAAATGCCATTATGTCAGAAGCGGCACTTTCTTTCCTTGGTCTTGGCCTACCAGTCGACCAACCTTCGTTAGGTGCGCTTATTAGTATAGGATTTAATTATATTTTCTCCGGTGCATGGTGGATTACTGCATTTCCGGGGGTGGTCTTAGTGACCTTGGTGCTGGTGATTAATTTATTAGGAGACTGGCTACGAGACGTATTTAACCCTAAAATTTATAAAGGGTGATCTGTGCCAAATACTTAATCTTAATTTTATCATTTAAAAGAGCCGGATTGATTCCCGGCTTTTTTTTTGCATGTAAATGGGCTTTAAATGTTAAGAATACCACTATATTTGCCCGCTTAGCAGGGCAAATGAGTTGTTAAGTATAAAGATATGGGTATCAATATGGCGATCAAGCCGATACAACCTTTGCAAAAATGTCCAAGCGTTCTTTTGACCGTGGTGAGTTGTTTATTCACTCTTCCTTCTCTGGCTTCAGACTTCTTATGTGACGCAACTCAAACCTCGAATTCTCAATTGCCATTGCTCGAATCGAGTTGCCCAATTGGGAAAGGAATGTGGGGTAAAGCAAGGCCAACTAAACACTCCACTCATTTTTGGATTCAGTGTGGTGTATTTCGCCAACCCTTGTCTGTATCGCAAGCGCAAAAACTGTATCAAGGCATCTCGACCGATGTTTGGCTCAAAAAGGAGCGCAAACATTATCGCTGTTTAATTGGACCTTATGAGGATTATCAAACGGCCCAGAGAGAATGGCGTGATGTTCGAAAGCAAAAAGGATATGACAAGGTTTTTATTCGCCAAGTGATAAAGTCAGCAACTCAAAATCAAGCACCAAAGGTCGCTAAAAAAAGCCGACAGTCCACTAAACGAACTCCCGTTAATCAGCTTAATGACCATCAACAAAAAGCTCATACCTATCCAACACCCTCAACCCGTCGCTTCACTCAGATCAATGGGATTGAATATAGGGTTCCCTACACCATGGATAACAATGATCAATTCTATATGGAACATGAACTTCCGTGGAATCGACTGGATTACCAAGCCGCGCTCAAAACATGTCAGCAATTGGGCATGAAGCTATCGACCGCAGAGCAATGGCAGACCCTACTTAGTAAAAAGATTATGTATAAAGACAAGTGGCCTGTGCACCTCCCTTACTGGGGTGCTAACCGGCAAGGCTTATTCAGTAATGGTAAGGTCAGGGAGTTGACGGGCACATCGCTGCTGAATGTTCTTTGTGTAAAGGAATAGCGAGAGCAGTCAATTCTACTCATTTTTCTGTTCGGATTCTGCCAAGAGATCGAGGTACTTTTGCTCGATAAAATCTTTCTCTTTAGCAACATGATAAAGTTGTTGCTTGGAAGCTTGAAGGGCAGCAGCTAGCGCTTCACTGTCGCCCTGATTACTGAGTTTCTTCTTGTAGGCTTCTAATTGTTCGAGCATTTTTCTTTTTTCTTCTTGATGCTCTTTTGCTAAATCTGAGCTATCATCGGCTTCAGTTAGCTGAATGTATTCTTGCTCGAGTTGCTCGAATTGTTTCTCAAGCTGCTCTTTTTCCTGTTGTAGGCTTTCAACGGTCCCAGTTTGTTGGAGTAGCTTGCTCTTAGCTTTCTCTAAGCCTTTGGTACTTTTATTTAAATCTACTTTCAGCTTGCGGATTAATTGATGAGATTTATTGAGTTTTTGGTTGAGTTCTTCTACCGACGCTTTTTCTTGATCCGAAAGCTCGCCCGCTGAGCGAATTTGAGATACTTGGTTTTCCAAAGCTTGCTGAATTAAGATCAAGTCATTGAGAGTATCGCTATTTTCTGCCGTGAAGTTTAGAGCATTACTCACAGACTCTTGGCACACTTCATAGGTTTTGTTATCGATATGACTGTCTTGAGTTACTTGGCGCGCAAACTGTCGCATCTCACGCAGTATAAACCACAAGACTAAGAACCAAATCAATAAAATAAACAGTCCCAAGTCAACGGCAAGGACGACCAAAACATCTGTGGTCAGAAATGAGACTAGATCCATGACAGTCAATACATCCTTAAAACATTTATCGTACTTAAGTTTAGTCGCCACCAAATAATATGCCTATAATTTAGACAGTTCCTGTTGTGTGAGTGAAACCTGAATTGTGAAAATTCTGATTGTGGATGACAGTAGAGCAACACTAGAGATCGTCAGGCGAGGGTTGGAGAGCTTCGGCTACTGTCGTCTGTCGATAAAGAAAACCAATAGCCCTGTCGATGCGCTCAAATTAACCGAAGAGTGGTCGCCTGATATTCTGCTGACTGACTGGTATATGCCTGATATGACGGGTTTAGATTTGATAAAAGCAGTGGTTGAGCTTGGGTTAGAAATTAAGATTGGCATGATAACGACGGTCGATGATGAGGCCCAAATCAAAGAAGCTACCTCTGCTGGGGCTAGGTTTGTATTGCATAAGCCCTTTGAAGATAGCGAGTTACACCGTTGCCTGTTACCCCTTGTCCAAGGTGTTGAAGAAAGCAAGCAGGCTTTGGACTCGATTGTTGAAGTTCAGAAAGAGCTTGCTTTGCCCAAATTGAAGCAACTTGAAAAGTTGCTTCAAAGAGAGATTAGTGCAAAGTTGGAGCTTAACAATATTCAACCTCAAAGCTTCAATGAGAGTAAAGTACCGTGTTTGATGGCTGTCTATGAGGATACTGCGACTCAACGGCCACGGGCCGTAGCCATGCTTGATCTCCATGCGATATGTGTTTTTGCTTGCTCTGAGGCTTCTGTTGATCAAGCTGACTTACAAAAAGCGATTACCACTCAGCTTGTGAGTAAAGGTGTCTTGGATGCTTGTCAGCAGGTGCTTGGCCGGGCTGCTTTGGCATTTCTTGATAGCCAAACACGTAAGAGCTTACGCTTGAAAAATGTGAGTTTTATTCCAACCGCTTTCGACAATATGAAGAAGTTGTATGAGAAAGAGCTGGATAAACGCATCGACTTCTCATGCCAACTACCAGGGATGGCGAAGGGAAATATCATATTGGTCGGATTTTAGTCTTTAATATCAACAATAAAATAACTTATGAGCGGTTAAAAATGCAGCTTACTTCTCATAAGAGTAACCTTCCCGATCTTTTCCTTGTAAAACAGAGAGCATAGTTTATCGTCTGCACAACTTTAGTTGAAAGACTTGATAGTAGTTGTACGGTGAAAATGTAATTTTATAACTATCTAAATATCAAGGAATAACTCCTAGTTTTAGTCTTTGGGTTCCTCACCCATCTGTTGGTAATTTGTGTAAAGAGATGTTAAGTCACTCTATAGATTTTCAAGAGCCAATTCCTATTTATTCATACCATTTGAACTTATTTCTCTGTGAGTTGATTAACCTCTGAGAAATTAGGCTGTAGTTTTTAAGGAGCAAATTATATGTCATTGACTTGGCGACAGCGTTGTAGTGCAGTACTCGGTAATGCGATGGAGTACTATGACATTGCAGTTTTCACTTCTATTTCTATGTATATCTCTCAGATGTTCGCCAATCAAGGCATTGCCAATTCTGAATTGATTGTGTGGGGCGTATTTGCGGTACGTTTTTTAATGAGGCCTTTTGGTGGGATTGTTATTGGTCGCTATGCCGATAAATATGGACGTCGAAGGGCCTTGGTGGTTTGTAATTTTTTAACCGGTTTAGCCACAGTAGCAATGGCTTTGGTTCCAGTATCATTATTAGGGCCATATGTCGTAGTGGTCTTTTTGTTGTTTCAAATGGTACAGGCTTTTAGTTTTGGTGGTGAATATCCAACACTAATTAACTATCTAATGTTTGATGCCCAGAAAAATCAACGTTCGCGTGTAAGTAGTATGATTGTTGGTAGTACTATCCTTGGTATTATCGCATCTTTATTGATCGTCGCAGGACTGAAGTCTATTTTGACCGAACAGGAAATGGGAGAATGGGGTTGGAGAATTCCACTGTTAGTCGGTGTTGTGAATATTTTCGTTAGTCTTTACTTGCGTCTATCATTGCCAGAATTGCCCAAAACTCAACGCCTTTCAACTCGTTCTAGCAGTAGTAGCATTTTAAAAGTATTTGGTATTGCCGTTTTAGGAGCGGTTATTTTTTATACTCAAAATTTAGCTAGTGGTATTTTGGGCAAAGCGATGAATATTGATAACCTTGCTTTAATCAATACCACTATGCTAGTGCTATTTCTTTTCATTTTCTCATTTATTGTGGATAGGGGATTTAACCCACACAAGGCGCTGAAATTTGGTACGACGGTACTCCTGTTTGCAGCGGTACCACTTTTTTTACTGTTAGAGTCCTCGTCCTTCATTTATCAAGCTTTTGCTGTTATTGCGATTAGTGCACTCATTGCACTGATTTTAGGTAATATGTGTGCGGTATTGTGGGACCAGTGTCCGAATCAAACCACGAGTCTGGGTATTGGTTATAATACCGCACTTTCTATTTTTGGTGGACTGACACCTCTGATTGTGTCGCAACTCATGGAGCATGGTGTGGTCTATGTTGGCGTTTACGTTGCTTTGGCGACACTACCAACCTTGTTTATTTTTTCCCATGAATCCTCTCAGGAAAAACTGGAATTTGCCAAGAGCCATTAATCCTAACAAGCAAGTAGAAATAGGCACATTTTGTGTGCCTATTTCCGTAAAGCTCATCGCGACGATGAGACGGGCATTCATTTCAACTTTTATTTTGTTGCTAAAATAATCAGTAAAGAGATACATTGATGTTCATCGAACGATCTGATTGTTTTTAGGAGCCTGATTTGCACAACTATGACCATGAATTTAATTTGCGTAGAAGGCATCCATTTGGTCGAGTGCACATGGTCACTAATCAATTACAAAGCCTGTGGGCGAGAGCGACTATGAACTGTCATCTTGATCACGCTTATGGAGCGACAAATGGTCAGACAGTTGATATTTTCCCTGCCGCGCAGCCTAGTGCTCCAGTATTATTATTCATACATGGCGGCTATTTTAGAGCGTTAGACAAAAGCCAATACAGTTATATTGCCCGTCCTTACGTAGCAGCAGGATTTACGGTTGCTGTCATGAACTATGATTTAGCTCCCGGTGTGAGTATTGGTGAAATTATTCAGCAAAATTTAGCAGGATTTGAATGGCTGAAACAAAACATTCATTCTTGGAATGGAGATGCAAGCAAGTTCATTCTCTGTGGGCATTCGGTTGGCGCATTTTTGGTGGCTAAGATTGTCCAACACGCTGTTGTTATGAACGACAGCGAGTGTATTGGGGCGCAAATACTACTGAGCGGAATTTTTGATCTAACTAAAGTGCGTCAATCTTACCTCAATCAGGTGCTATCATTGAATGAGTCCGAAATAAACGCCAGCCCTATTTTTACAGATTGTTACCAACAACCAGAAACAATGATCTTGGTTGGGGGAGAGGAGACCGCGGAGTTTATCCGCCAGTCTGAGCGATATCACCAAAAAATGTTGGCTTGTCGGACTCGAAGTGAATACCATTGCTTGGAGGATCTCAACCACTATACTGTGTCACGCTTGTTGGCATCGAAGTACAACTTTCTTTATCATAAAATCTGTTCATTGGTTCGCTAGTTCTATGATATTTCGAAGATTGTGATAGTCTTAATGTTAACTTTTGAGTCTACACAATTTTGACTTTATGAAACTACTTGGCTGTTTTGTCCTCTTAATGCTCACGGGTTGTGTTAACACCGTGACCGAAAAAGTGCTTGAACCCTCTGACCAACTCATGCCAGAAAGACAGGTACTGCCAGAATATCCCTCTGCCGCCTTTAGTCAAAAGATTTCCGGCTTTGTAACCGTGAGCTTCAACATTGCTAAAAGTGGTCAAGTTGTCGATCTTAAGGTGGTGAGCTCCGAACCGACAGGGGTCTTTGAACAAGCAGCATTAGAGGCAGTGAATCAGTGGCTTTATCCCCCCCAAGGCACCACTACTCCACAGAAGCTGACTTTGTATTTCCGTCACTAATAGCCATTTGGCTACCTTTCTACAATTGCGTGAAACTTCTTTCCGCAGCTCTTCGAAACATCATATCTATCCAGTCATCGATGCAATATGAGCTTAAGCTTTGCTTCAAAGCATGAAAAAAATGTCAACTACATCTCTTTCACAAAATTCTTTGTAGTCTAGAACTCTTCATCCGACATTGTGGAAGACCAGTATGCCAGCGATTAATCGTCTTGATACCGCTTTCTCTGAAATAAGCCAACCGACAGAACCTAAGATTATTTTGTCTGTGGTTGTTCCATTTTTTAACGAACAAGAGGTGCTGCCAGAGTTTCATCGTCGATTGTCGCTGGTACTGGATAGGATTCCAGAGCCGTGTGAAATCATTTATGTAGATGATGGAAGCACAGATAGTAGCCGAGAAATAGTACAAAACTTCGTGCCATCAGTTCATAAGATCCGTTGTTTGGCGCTAAGTAGAAATTTTGGCAAGGAAGCCGCCATGAGTGCAGGCCTTGAACACTACGAGGGAGAGGCTGTA
>NZ_AEIU01000044.1 GCF_000165125.1 Vibrio caribbeanicus ATCC BAA-2122
ACACCACTCGTTGATATCGGCATTAAAGTGCTCCCGACCTTTAAAGAGGCTATCCATATTAGTCACATGAGAGGTACAAAAGCGGATTTGACCTTGTTCCAGTTTATCGAGTAGGGCTTGGTCTTTAATGCTATAACCGTCAACGACAAGATAAGTGTATCCTTGATAGGTATAGTGCATGCCGATTGCGTTATTACAAACCATGGTGTTGTCCCTTAATTGACCAATTTTCCATTGACTCAATTCTTGGTCAAAACTATCAGCGCCCGTAAACATCCCCTTCATATCCAATACGTTGGAAGTATCCCAGTTCCCGATGGGCTGGTTAAAGGCTTCGGCACCTGAAAACATCTCTTTCATTCTCCATACTATGGAGGTATCCCAATTCCCTATGGGTTGGTTAAAGCTGGCGGCACCTTCAAACATTCCTGCCATATCCGATACTATGGAGGTATCCCAATTCCCTATGGGTTGATTAAAGCTGGCGGCACCTT
>NZ_AEIU01000043.1 GCF_000165125.1 Vibrio caribbeanicus ATCC BAA-2122
TTACGTTTCGCAATCCGCGAAGGTGGCCGTACAGTAGGTGCTGGTGTTGTTGCTAAAATCTTCGACTAATTCGAAAGAATTAGCTAAAGATTTGCGTTAATCGCAATTAAAAAAGGGGAAGCTTGTGCTTCCTCTTTTTATTTTTGTTATAACGGAGAATGCTGGTAATCAATTGAAAAAAATAAGCTTTTATTTCCATCTCATTTTTTAATTACTCTAATCTATTGAATTTTCTTTTTTGTAAAAAAATGTTATGAAAAATTGTTATCAATATTTTCCAATTACAACTAGTAATGATAACGATTCTTTTTTATATTTTAGTTTGTATAATTAGTTAGAGTAGTATTGTATGTACGTTTGCCTTTGTCATGGTATTTCGGACAAGAAAATTAAGCAGTTAGCCATGGAAAAAGGCATATCAGATGTAAAAGGAATTAGTTCATGTACTGCTCTTGGTACCCAATGTGGTAAGTGTATTAAACAAACAAAAGAGATTTTAGCTGAAACCGAGTACCCGCAAGTGAAAAAAGCCAGTTAAACTGGTTTTGACACCTTTCTGAATAGTTCTAAAGTTATAAGAGCTAAAGGGAGGGTTTTGCCATGAAAAGCGATCCAATCATTATCCAACATTTAAACAAAATTCTCGGTAACGAACTTGTTGCTATCAATCAGTATTTCCTTCACGCAAGAATGTACAAAGACTGGGGGCTCAAGCGCCTAGCAGATAAAGAATACCATGAATCGATCGAAGAGATGAATCATGCTGATAGACTGATAGAGCGCATTTTATTCCTAGAAGGAATTCCAAACTTACAAGACCTTGGCAAGTTGATGATAGGTGAGGATACTAAAGAAATGATTGAGTGTGATCTGAAGCTCGAGATGACAGCGATTCCTGATCTTAGAGCAGCGATCGCCTATGCTGAAGATTCAAATGATTATGTTTCTAAAGAGCTTTTTCAACGCATATTAGAAGACGAAGAAGATCATGTCGATTGGCTTGAAACGCAGCTCGGTCTTATCGAGATGACGGGAATCCAAAACTATCTACAAGCTCAGTTTGTCGATGAGGAAGAAGGTTAACAATTACGTACTAAAATTACGCAATAAAAGGGGCTTACTAGGACTTGGGCGAAGCCCCACACCATATTTCTCTTGCTATAATTGCTATCTTTCTGTACTATTCTCGCCTCTTAAATCTCAGTCAATTATCTTTAGTTCCTTGCTTCCTCTGGACGACTGAGCCATTTGTGGAAGCTGAATAATCCGTAAGGAGCAACCAATGCGTCATTACGAAATCGTATTCATGGTGCACCCTGATCAAAGCGAGCAAGTTGCTGGCATGATCGAGCGTTACACTGGTTCTATCACTGAAGCTGGCGGTAAAATTCACCGTCTAGAAGATTGGGGTCGTCGTCAATTGGCTTACCCAATTAACAAGCTTCACAAAGCTCACTACGTTCTAATGAACGTTGAAGCAGACCAAGCTGTAATCGATGAGTTAGAAACTGCTTTCCGTTTCAACGATGCAGTTCTACGTAACATGATCATGCGTACTAAAGCGGCTATCACTGAGCAATCAATCATGCTTAAGCAAAAAGAAGAGCGTGCTCCTCGTCGCGAAGAGCGTGCTGAAGCTAAGCCAGAAGCAGCTGCTGAGTAATAAAAACTCAGAATTTAGTACTTGGTTTTATCGAATTTAATTAAAGGTACCCTGCGTACATTAATAGTTAATTGGTAAAACCGACAACAATACTCAAATTTAAGATCAGGAGATAGCCCATGGCTCGTTTCTTCCGTCGTCGTAAATTCTGCCGTTTTACTGCAGAAGGCGTACAAGAGATTGATTACAAAGACGTAGCAACTCTTAAAAACTACATCACAGAAGCTGGTAAAATTGTACCTAGCCGTATCACTGGTACAAGCGCTAAGTATCAACGTCAACTAGCTCGCGCTATCAAGCGTTCTCGCTACCTAGCACTACTTCCGTACACTGACAAGCATCAGTAATCGGTTCGTTTTATAAAGAGGAATTAAACAATGCAAGTTATTCTACTTGATAAAATCGGTAAACTAGGTGGCCTAGGTGAGACTGTAAACGTTAAGTCTGGTTACGCACGTAACTTCCTTATCCCTCAGGGTAAAGCGGTTATGGCAACTAAGAACAACGTTGAGATGTTTGAAGCTCGTCGCGCTGAACTTGAAGCGAAAGCAGCTGAGCAGCTAACGGCTGCACAAGCTCGTGCTGACAAAGTAGGTGCACTCGAAGCTGTCGTTATCGCTTCTAAAGCAGGTGACGAAGGTAAATTGTTCGGTTCTATCGGAACTCGTGACATCGCTGATGCAATTACAGCAGCAGGCGTAGAAGTAGTGAAAAGCGAAGTTCGTCTTCCTGAAGGTGCTCTACGTAATGTTGGTGAATTCGAAATCAGTGTGCAGCTTCACTCTGAAGTATTCGCAACAGTTAACCTAAAAGTTGTTGCTGCTGAGTAATTTCAGTACCAATAGCAAAAAAGCACTTCATTGAAGTGCTTTTTTTATATCTGCTAATCAGACAATTAAATTTAAAAAGCAAAAAGAAGATTGATAGAAAAAATACTATCGGCTTTGTTTAGGCCTTGAGGCACCTTATCATGGTATTGTCTAGAATGAGAAAGCTTAAGAGCGATATCCTCGGTAATGTTATTTGTTGCAGCAAGCTCTGTATCAAGACTGGTATTACTTGCTCCAGAGACGATAGTGAGACTCCCTGAGAGGTGTAAACTGTCGAGAATTTGCCATTTTGTATTAACATTACTTCTGAAAATACCTTCTTGTACGGTATTTGGGAATACAATATCCTTACTACCTATTTCATCCAAGTTCGGTTCTTGATAGCGATAACCTGGACCAACCTCAAGTTCCAATGTCAGTTCTTCAGTATTAAAAAACTGGTAACCTAATCCGCCAGATACGGTGTAGTCCTTGAAATAAGCGCTGTAACGGGAATCAATTCCTTTAAAACTGCCATAGAGATAGGTTTTTGCACTGAGTTTGTAGTCAGTTTGTGCAGAGTAACTCGATTGCCTTTTGTCCTCTTTTCCATCTTTATACAGCTGATAATATTTCCATTCACCATCTGTTCGATGACGACCCTCTATATATTCAGTACTCAAACGTGTATTGAGTGATCGAGAGTCACTATTTCCTGTATGAGATTGAAAGCCAAACTCAACTTCAGAGTTCCAAGGGGAAGGGATGTCTGTATCGAATTGTCCATTTTCTTCGGCATAAGTGAGCGAAGAGCTCAATAAAACAGTGGTAAATAGCCAAAATTTAGACACTCAATGCCTCAATATCGATGGGATGAATAATCTAATTTTAGGTTTTATTTCATTGTTCACCGTCATGTAGACGTTAAATATCCATGAGAAGCTAATAAACTCGTGCTTAAATAAAGACAATACGCGTATTCTCGTTATAATTAGCGATCGAGATAAAGTTGTTGAGAGCCCTATGACTGAGACAAAGTTAGAGAACACGATTAAAAAAATCAAAGATCCGCAAGTTGATGCGATCAAAGTTCCTCCGCACTCGCTGGAGGCTGAACAATCGGTAATAGGGGGCCTGCTTCTTGATAACTTAAGATGGGATACCGTCTCTGAGCGTGTTACTGCAAATAATTTCTACAGTCGACCGCACAGACTCATTTTTCAGGCGATCCAAGCCATTCTCGAGGAAAATAACCCACTGGATCTTATTACGCTGTCTGAGTTTTTGGAGTTAAGAGAGCAGCTTGAAGATGTCGGTGGATTCGCTTATTTAACCGACTTAGTAAAAAATACTCCCAGTGCTGCCAATATTAACGCTTATGCCGACATTGTCGCCCAAAGAGCGCTTGTCAGAGATTTAATTGGGGTTGCTAATGAGATCGCTGATGCTGGTTACGACCCCCAGGGGCGTAGCTCAGAAGAATTACTCGATCTTGCTGAGAGCAAGGTTTTTGCGATTGCGGAGGCTCGTACTAATGAAAATGAGGGACCACAAAATGTTGAATCAATATTAGAAAATACACTTGAACGTATTGAGTTGTTGTACAAAACGCCTCAAGACGGCGTAACTGGTGTTGATACAGGCTTTACTGATTTAAATAAGAAAACCGCTGGTTTACAGGGATCTGATCTAGTGATTGTTGCGGCGCGCCCATCAATGGGTAAGACAACATTTGCGATGAACTTGTGTGAAAACGCAGCGATGTCACAAGAAAAGCCAGTATTAATTTTTTCTTTAGAAATGCCTTCTGATCAAATCATGATGCGTATGCTGGCATCTCTCTCACGAGTCGATCAAACCAAAATCCGAACTGGACAACTGGATGATGAAGACTGGGCACGTATTTCTTCGACCATGGGTACTTTAATGGATAAGAAGAATATGTACATCGATGACAGTGCAGGTTTGACTCCAACCGAAGTTCGCTCACGAGCACGCCGAGTTGCGCGTGATCATGGGGGATTATCTATGATCATGATTGACTACTTACAACTTATGAGAGTTCCTGCTCTTTCTGATAATCGTACGTTAGAAATCGCTGAAATTTCTCGATCATTAAAAGCTCTGGCTAAGGAGCTCAACGTCCCAGTTGTTGCTTTGTCTCAGTTAAACCGATCACTTGAGCAACGAGCAGACAAAAGGCCCGTAAACTCAGATCTTCGTGAATCAGGCTCAATTGAGCAAGATGCCGACCTGATCATGTTTATTTATCGAGATGAAGTCTACAACCCTGATAGTTCAATGAAAGGCACAGCAGAAATTATCTTGGGCAAACAAAGAAATGGTCCAATAGGCTCGGTGAGGCTGACGTTTCAAGGTCAATGGTCTCGCTTTGATAATTATGCAGGTCCAGCTTTTGATATGGATGATGAGTAGAGCTTATGAGTCACATGAAAGCCGCAACGGCACATATCGATCTAGAAGCACTAAAACATAATCTTGGGCGTGTAAAACAGCAGGCACCTAACAGTAAGGTGATGGCTGTGGTTAAAGCAAACAGCTATGGACATGGCCTGCATTATGTCGCCCAACATGCTTCGGCAGCTGACGCATTTGGTGTCGCGCGTATTGAGGAGGCGCTTCAACTCAGGGCCAGTGGTGTCGTAAAGCCGATCCTGCTACTTGAGGGATTTTATTCTTCTAGGGATCTTCCTGTACTGGTGACAAACAGTATCCATACCGTTGTACATTGTGAAGAGCAGCTTTATGACTTAGAGAAGGCTTCACTGGAAAACCCTGTTGTCGTTTGGTTAAAGATTGATAGTGGTATGCATCGTCTGGGTGTAAGACCAGAGCATTTCGAACACTTTGTTGAACGTCTTGAGGCTTGTAAAAATGTGGCCAAGCCCTTGCGCTATATGAGTCATTTTGGCTGTGCCGATGAGCTAGATAAACCCATTACCCAGAAACAAATCGAGTTGTTTTTGAGTTTGACTAAAGGATGTCTTGGAGAGCGCTCCCTTGCGAACTCTGCTGGTGTGTTAGCTTGGCCTGATAGCCAGCTAGAGTGGGTTCGTCCTGGTATTATTTTGTACGGCGTCTCTCCGTTGCCGAACAAAACGGCCACAGACTTAGGCTTTAAACCTGTTATGACGCTAAAATCTCACCTTATTGCAGTGAGAACAGTAAAAAGTGGCGAAAGTGTTGGCTACGGAGGGAACTGGACCAGTGACCGTGATACGAAAGTCGGTGTCATTGCTATTGGTTATGGCGACGGATACCCGAGAATGGCGCCGAATGGTACACCTGTTCTTGTTAATGGTCGTAAGGTACCTATGGCAGGAAGAGTGTCGATGGATATGTTGACGGTTGATCTTGGCCCTGATGCAAAAGATAAGGTGGGGGATGAGGCTATATTGTGGGGAAATGGGTTAGACGTTGAGGAAGTCGCTCATCATATTGGAACCATTGCCTACGAACTCGTTACCAAATTAACTTCTCGAGTTGATATGGAGTACTCAGGCAAAGCCTAAAAAAGCTTTGACGCAACAAAAAGTCCTGCCGCAAAGTTACCAAGACATTACCTAATATGAATCAATGTTCATATTAGGTAATGATTGTTGTGATATTAATAAAAAGAATCATTAATAACGATTCTTTTTATTATAGTTATGTATTATATTCTTGCACCGAAAATTTATTCAAATAAATAACATGTAAACTCTAAGGATATAATATGAATAAGGTGTCTATTCTACCACTCTCTCTTTTAGTTCTAGCCTCAGCTGGCTGCAGTACTATCCTAACAGACGATGAACAGCGTATAAACGTTATTTCAAATACAGATGAAAATCTTCAGGTTTCTGTTGATGGTGTAGAGCAAAATGTACCTGGAATAATTACAGTCAAAAAAGAAAATAAAGACAAAGTTCTTACTGTTACATCTGAAAAATGTAAAGGTAAGCAGGTCGCATTAAATAAAACAATTGAACCAACATTCTTTGCTAATATCTTATCTGGCGGAGTATTTGGCTCAACAACAGATTATGCTTCAGAATCAATGTGGAAGTATCAAGACTCTGTAGAGATCAGCTGTAACAAATAGTATGCACGTTTCTGATAAAATAAGAAGCCGACTTGTTCGGCTTTTTGTTGTTTTGTTTAGTGGTTTCCCACTCCTTTCTTATACTCAAGAAGTCACAAAACTTGATGGGCGACAGATTGGTCAATATCGAGCCCTTCTTCATATACAAGCGGGAAAAATAACTGTCGATGACCCAAGTTTTTATATATCAGAAGACCCAACTGATACAATAAAAGAAATTGAGAGTACGAAAAAATTAATACTTGGAGATGAAAAAAGCTATCACAAATTTAAGTGTCGCTTTCCCGCTAGAACTTTGTGGCTTGCTCATTATTTAGACAAAATAGAAACGCCTAATTTCAGTGACTGTCCTCAATTAAATACGTTCATTCAACAAGTTCCTGCCTCCCGAATTGAATTAGTTTATGCATCTGAAAACTTAATGAGCCCGAGTAGTTTTATGGGACATTCTTTTATTAAGCTCAGTAATCAAGATGGGAGTATTGCTCATTCGGTGTCATTTTTTACTAATGTTGAGGGAATTAACGTTCCTAAAATAATGTTTGACTCTTTGGTACTTGGAAAAGAAGGTTACTTTGTTGTTAGTCCTTTTGAGGAGAGTCTCCGATACTATCTTGATGTCGAAGATCGTAACATTTATGAATATGAAATAAATATATCCGACTTTGAAAAATCATTATTAAAGTTACACTTGTGGGAATTAAAAGACACAAAGATTGACTATTTTTTCCATAATCAGAATTGTGCCAACATAACGCTAAATTTGATAGCAATAGCGCAACCTAAAATAATGCGTTATCGTAATAATTGGTTAAGTCCCCTTGATGTCGTACAACTAAGCTATGAATTTGACCTCATTAAGTCATCACAAATCACGCCTTCATTAGAGTGGCGACTTAGAACTTATGGAAGTAATTTAACCAGTCCATCCTCTTCAGAGATTAAAAAAATGCTTCTAAGTGGGAATTTGGGCTTTTTGTTCAATGGGTTAGCTTTTGAAGACCAGTATGTAACTTGGCTTTATGCCCGTTCTTTAAATGAATATTTGCAGAGAAACAGTAGTATAGATGAGTCAACATTTCTGAGTAATGAAAGTAATCTTGCTAAGCTTGAGAATTCTTTCTCACACCTATCTATTGATATGAGTGACTTTAAGAATCCTGTAAATCGTAAACCGGACTCACAATTTAGCGTCGGTTACAGAACGACTTTTAATTCAGGTGCATTACTCCTTGAGTGGTTACCAGCATCACATCTTATAAACGATGATAACAGAAATGCGTTTAGTGAGTCCTCTCTAGAATTGATGCATATTACAACCCGTATTGAACGAGAATCGATAAAACTGGAAAAGCTCACTATATATGCAATAGAAAGTTTATTGCCTTATAAAATCATTAGCGGAGGTTTTTCAGGTAAATTCGGTATGCAGTGGAAAGATGGGAGTGAACAGCTTAGTCAGTTATCTAATCCTAGGTTTGAAGTATTCGGTGGTGGTGGATTAAGTTTTTCTCCAAACGCGAATGCGATTACTTACGGTCTCACATCACTTTATATCGCATCAAATAGTGAAAGAGCTTGGCTTATCCCTCAATTCGAACTCGGTGCCATGGCCTATTTTAAAAATGACATAAAACTTTCAACGGAATTTGAGCTGACACAAAATGAGTTTATCGACGATAAATTTAAGTATGGCGTTTCAGCTTCAGTGAGTTATTTTGGACTGCACGATGGGGCTTTGAGTTTGCATTTTACACACACAAAAAAAGAAAATGTGACCGAAAAATCACTGATGCTAAACTACCAATACTACTATTAGACCTTACCCTGTGTACTATTATTACTTTTTTATGAAAAAAAATTACAACTTGGTTTGTTAAGCTATTGTACCTATGACTTTCTAGGATTATTATCGGAATAATCCGCACTCTTCGAAGCACTCAAATAGAGAAGCCGAAAGTCAAAGCCTCTGTCAAATTGGGATACCACCATGATGAATACTATTAATCCAATGCAAACCGAAGCATGGAAAGCCCTCACTGCACATTTTGAATCTGCCCAAGATATGGATCTGAAAGCACTCTTTGCAGCAGATGGTACTCGGTTTGATAAATTTTCTGCCTCTTTTGGTCATGACATACTTGTTGATTATTCGAAAAACCTCATTACCGAACAGACCCTAGAGCTTCTTTTTAGCCTCGCAAGACAAACCGAATTGGAATCGGCTATCAAGGCTATGTTTGCTGGTGAGGCGATCAATCAAACAGAGAACCGAGCGGTATTGCATACAGCACTGCGTAACCGTTCAAATTTACCTGTCATGGTTGACGATCAAGATGTTATGCCAGCTGTAAATGCCGTGTTAGATAAAATGCAGCGATTTACTGAGCGAGTGATTTCAGGGGAGTGGCAAGGTTATACGGGTAAGGCTATTACTGATGTCGTCAATGTCGGTATAGGTGGCTCAGACCTTGGCCCATATATGGTGACAGAAGCTCTAACGCCTTATAAGAACCACCTTAAGATGCACTTTGTTTCGAATGTCGACGGCACGCACATAAAGGAAACCTTAAAGACATTAAATCCAGAAACAACCCTGTTTCTTATCGCTTCAAAAACATTCACTACTCAAGAAACGATGACCAATGCCTTGACAGCGCGTGAGTGGTTTTTAGGTTCGGCACAAGATATTAAACATGTTGCCAAACACTTTGCCGCTCTATCAACAAACGCTGATGCAGTATCTGAATTTGGTATTGATACTGAGAATATGTTTGAGTTTTGGGATTGGGTAGGCGGTCGTTATTCGCTATGGTCAGCTATTGGCTTATCAATTGCACTTTCGATTGGTTTTGATAACTTTATTGAATTACTTGAAGGAGCGCATCAAGTCGATCAACATTTTTTGGAAACTGAGCTAGAAGAAAATATCCCTGTTATTCTTGCTTTAATTGGCATCTGGTATAACAACTTCCACGGTGCTGAGTCGGAGGCTATTTTGCCTTATGATCAGTATATGCATCGTTTTCCTGCGTACTTTCAACAAGGGAATATGGAATCAAACGGAAAAACCATTGATCGAAATGGGGAGCCTGTTCAGTACCAAACTGGCCCTGTGATTTGGGGAGAGCCAGGAACTAACGGTCAGCATGCTTTTTATCAACTGATTCATCAAGGGACTAAACTGATTCCATGTGACTTTATTGCGCCAGCACAGAGCCATAATAACATCGGTGATCATCACCAAAAACTGATGTCTAACTTCTTTGCTCAGACTGAAGCATTAGCATTTGGTAAATCTGAGCAAGATGTCCGTTCAGAACTGACCGATGCTGGAAAGAATCAGCAAGAAATTGATCAGCTTGCACCATTTAAAATATTTGATGGTAATCGCCCAACTAACTCAATCTTGGTCAAAAAGATCACACCACGTACGTTGGGAAGTCTTATCGCCTTTTATGAACATAAAATTTTCGTTCAGGGGGTAATATGGAATATCTTTAGCTTTGATCAGTGGGGGGTAGAACTTGGAAAGCAGCTAGCCAGCCAAATTTTACCGAAACTACGAGAGGGCGATGAGGTTAACTCTCACGACAGCTCTACTAATGGTCTTATCAATGCTTTTAAAGTATTCCAAAAATAATGGCTGTCAACACTGGCTCATACTTTGTTGGGCCAGTGTTTTTAGGCAAACTCATCAATGTTCTTTTGTTCTTCACTCGTTGCTGAGAACTTTTGACTCAAAACAGCAATCATTTGGTCGTAGTACTGTAGGTTTGGTTTATTGCCCAATAATTTACATAGCTCATTACCCATAGGGCTGAAGCGGTAATAGATGAGGCGAGCTCCTTTGCTGAAAGGTTGTAAGGTAATATTTTTCCCTTGGTAGTTCAGTGGTAAAGGGTTTTCCATGCTAATTTCGCCAGATTCAAGCTCAGTACCATGCATTAAGCCCAGCTCAAATAAAATCAGTAAACTCGAGTAGGGTAGTTTAAAACTGCCAAGGTTAATATTACCGATAATATTCCGTTTGCCAAAACTGAACATTCCTCCTTGCGCTCTAAAACCGACCAAAAGCCTTAAGCTATTATCGCCTCCGAAAGAACAGGCTAGGGAAGCTGCTCGCTGTAAGATTTGTGCTTCTTTAGGAGTCATGTCTTGCAAAACTTTAAGTGCTTTCATCGAGGTTGAACCAGGATTTGTCACTTCTCTCTTTAAAACTTGAGCCCAGAGTTTTTGCATCGACGAATTGTGGACTTCTTGGGCCATATCGAAAAAACGATACAACCAATCTTGCTCGGGATCGCCTGCCGTTTCATTACTGCAATAAACATGGGAGAGTTTGACAATTTGCTCTAGGTTCTTTTGTCGTTGCTCATTGCGTTTTCTTTGTCGTGCTATAGATCGTTCTAAAGGATTCTTTTCCGGCTTCTCTTCGAGTAACAGCGCATCTAAGCCATAATGTTGAGCGATACTGCGTATACGACTTGCACTGTCTTTTATATAGCTCGATTTCCCCTCATTTTTGGAGGAGCTGCTCTCTCGTTGTTCAATAATGACTGGTTTACTGGATTCAGACATATCACTTCCTTGGCAATCGAGCACGAATATATTCTGTTACTCTACCTGTTAATACGCCATGCTGCCAGAGAAAGACTGTGAGGAGTCTTGAAAAATAGCCCTACCATAAATGATAACAAGTTGTTAAAATTGTTATCGATAACTTAGGAGGGCTTATGAAGTATTTTAATGACAATAAACTGAAAAAACATCTGTCAGTCGCCCTATTACTTGTCGTATATGTGGTTATCTTGGGCTATTTATCCAGTTATTTATCATGATACAAATAAGTGATAATTTAACACTTACATATCATCGTACTCTTCAATTTGGGTTCCCTCAATAACATAAGCCGTTTCTGCCAATTCATGGTTGGTTGTTTCTGTTTTCAAGGTGCCCACAACGTAAATGACATCCCAAAGTTGTTGGATTGGAGCTCCTTTAGGGAATTTTACATAAACAATTTGGTTCGGTGGTGGAGGTGGAACGTGAATACATGCACCAAAATAGGGCACCAACAAAAATTCGGTGACCATATTTTGATCTCCCTCAAGAGGAATAACAAAACCAGGTATCTTTACCTTGCTGCCATTAAGTTCTTTTCTCACGTGTCCAAGTTTGGATTGCTTTGCTGCTTTACCAGTGTGACTTTGTGCTGGCATTCCCTGTGCAGTGAATTGATTTCTCTCACTATCTGGAATGAGATCAATCCATTCTAATGTAAGAACATCCTTTGAATTGAGAATCGCTTGGCTTTTTGCTTCGTCTTGTGGTTTTGCCTTACTTTCGTTTTGTGTTGCTGCTGGTTGCGCTTTATTGGCATTAGCGTCCTTAGCTTGCGTAGCAAAGCTTAAACAACATAAAGTGATTACTGTAAAAATAGTCTTTATTGATCTTTCCATATCATACTCTGATTGTCATTCCGTCGCTGAGCGACTGTCTATAGGCTCTAAAAGCTGGTATCAAACCAATTATGCTGCCTGCTAATTGGACTGCAACCAACAGTCCCCACTCGTAAACTGACAATGGATTCAATTCGAGATTGATACCATAGTTTTGTTGGATGATGGGGCCAATGGCGGCAAGTAGCACGTAGAGACTCGCCGTCCCTATGACAAGTCCGATTAAGGTGAGCGCACTGGCTTCTAGAACCAAGAGGCTAAAAATGTGCCTCGGCCTCGCCCCCATGGCCCGTAAAATAGCCATTTCTCGTCGCCGTTCTTGTAAACTTGTCAGCAAACTTGACAGCATACCGAGCAAGCCTGCGACAACAACAAACCCAGAAACAGTCATTAATGCTTGTTCTGCAACGGACATCATCCCCCAAAGTTCATGCAGTGCTACACCAGGTAAAATTGCACTAAGTGGTTCTTGTGTATAATCATTTATTTGTCGTTGAAGTGCAAATGTTTGAATTTTCGATTTGAGGCCAAGTAACATTGCGGTAATTTGCTTTGGGCGAAATTGCATCATTTCTAATTGATTGGCACTTGGGTTGTTGCCTAAGTTTGCTCCACTTTCCCAGCCGACATGAATGGCTTCGATTGCCTCCAAAGAGACATGGACAGTCTTATCTACCGGAGTGCCTGTAGGGGAGAGTATGCCAACGACTTTAAAAGGCAGCTTGTCATGTCGGCTAAACCCAACGTCGCTAATACCATGAGCAATGATAATTTCACTGCCGATGTGATAGCCAAGTTTTTTTGCTACTTCTGAACCAATAACTGTCTCAAATAGTCCATTAAATTCATGGCCTTTAGCAAATTCAATCGGTTGTTTTTTTCCATATTTATAATGTTCAAAGTAGGTGTGATTGGTTCCCATGACTCTGAACCCTTTGTGGGAGTCTCCAAGGGAAATTGGGATAGCCCATTCGACAGAACGATGTTGGCTGAATTCTTGATAGCTCTTCCAATCGATGTTGTTGGTAGCATTGCCAATGCGAAAGACGGAATAGAGCAGTAAGTTGATTTGTCCCGAGCGTCCGCCGACGATAAGATCTGTGCCTGAGATGGTATTGGCAAAGCTGGTTTTTGCTTGAGTGCGAATTCTCTCGACGCCGAGTAAAAGTATCACAGAGATTGCAACGGTCATAACAGTTAGCATCGCCGTTACCTTACGATTTCGTACGCTTTTCCATGCCAATGTAAGAGTTGGGGCCATTACATTTCTCCCACTTTGTTAACTTCTGTAAGGTTGATCGTGCGATCGAAAAGTGTTTCAAGGGTTGGATCGTGGCTAACAAATAGCAATGTTGATCCGACCTTGTTCACTTGTTCCAGTAGAACTTCGATAAATGCGGTACGATTATCATGGTCGAGTGAAGAGGTGGGTTCATCGGCAATAATAACCTGAGGGCGGCCTATCAGCGCACGAGCTGCTGCAACGCGTTGCTGCTGCCCGATACTCAACTCAACCACAGGACGGCCAAGTAAATGTGGAGAAATATGTAACCGAGAGAGAAGTTCTTTGGCTTGCTGATTTAGGTCGTTTTCGCTTTGCTGACGTCTTAGTGATGAAAAACGGCAAGGAAGGGTGACATTCTCAATCACGCTTAAGTAAGGGAGAAGGTTAAATTGCTGGAAGATATAGCCAATATTATCGGCTCTGAATTTATCCCTTCGAGTGGCGGTGAGCTTGGACAGCTCCTGACCTAAAATGGAAACATTTCCTGATGTAGCGCTATTAATGCCTGTTAAGAGGCCAAGTAATGTTGATTTGCCACAGCCACTTGGGCCTTTGATAAAAAGATGTTCGCCGCGTTTTATCGTTAAAGAAGGAATATCGATGGTAGGCGACTCATTTCCTGGCCAAGTGAATATCACATTATCAAGGCTCACCACACAGTGATCGTTGGTTTTATTCATGACTTTTTCCAATACGAAAAGAAATGGCTCAGTGTAACTGAGCCATAAATTTAAGATTAACGTGAGATGGTTTTATCGCCTTTGCCTAGCTCTACGACGGATATTTTACCATCAGGTGATAGCCAGTTTACGGTTATAGATTTGGTATTGGAGAAGTGTTTAAACCATTGAGTCTCAATGTTTTTCAGAGCACTGATGTTTGAGCAAGTGTAGCTGTATTCAATATTGAATTCACCATGACCGCTATGTTCGTCGTGGTCATGCTCGTCGTGATGTTTGTGCTCATCATGGTCATGTTCGTCGTGGTCATGCTCGTCATGATGTTTGTGCTCATCATGGTCATGTTTGTCGTGGTCATGCTCGTCATGATGTTTGTGCTCATCATGGTCATGCTCATTGTGATGATCATCTCCATCTTCTAAAGTATGAGCAACGGACTGGCTGAGTGCGACACAACCTGCAGATGCAGGAAACGTGAAGAGATTATTGACATCTTTTAAGGTGGTTATCGCGTTCTCGAGCTGATGCTTTTGTTCACTTGTGTTTGGAGCGTGTTCGAAACCGACAACATCTGCACCCGGTGCACTTATTTCCATGAGTAGCTCTTTGCCATCTTGTGCAATATTAAGTTCGACGTGCCCATGGACATGAGCGCTATGCTGACGAAATCCTTCTTCAGCATAAGCAAAGCTACTGATTGCTAGTGAAATACTAAGTGCTATCGGAGTAATGTTTTTCATTATCGTTCCTAAATTATATTCAAATAATTATCTAGATTGTGTGGATATATGTTCTTGGATTGTAGATATATTAATACAACATAAACTCAGGTGGTGAACGTGCGAGATAAACAGATGTGAAGAGAATAGTAAAAGGGTAGTTTAATATTTTTGCGCCGTAATTAAAGGCTGCATCGAACGTTGGCTGCCAAGGCTTCGAGAGTACTCCATGTAATCCAACAGCATGAAGCTGACAGCTATGATTATGATCAGAAGATAAGTCATATTGGTGGTCAATATAAGCAAAGTTGAGCCACAGTATAAGGGCGACCAAACAAAGAGTCGCCACTTTACAGTGAATTCTTATTGAGTGAGACCAAGCCAAAAGATTATCCTAGAAAGAACGGCGGAATTGTTATGTTATAACAGCTCCGCGAGGAAGATAAAACCGAAATTAGAAGAATTTATAAGTTTTGTTCGATTAAAGCCAGTACTTGCTTTATCTCATCTTGAGTGAGGGCGCCTTCTTTCACGAAAAGAATTTTACCTTGTTTATCTTGAACAATAATTGCTGAAGACTCTTCGGCAAGATCCCAACTTTTTGCTAGAACACCGTCTTCATCAAGAACCATAGAAGACCAAGGAAACTCTTTTTTACTGTCTTGAATAGAGGATTTTACGAAAGAGCCAGTGCCCCATATCGAGTCATCTTGATTTATGATTGAGGTAGTTTGATAACTTTCTTCAGGAAATTTAGCTGCCGTTATTGCTGCCATCATAGGAGCGTTCAGTTCTTTTGCACTACTACGCCCAGCAATGGCCTGAATCACGCGTACTTTACCAAGCATATTTTGCGTTGACCATTTTGTAAACTTGGTTTCTTTACCCTCCAAAATTACTTCACCATAGTTTGCTATCTCAGCATTAGGGACGGATTCACCGAGCTTGAGGTTATGTGCAAGGGCGATAACAGGAGTACATGAAAGCATGACTGCCAGCAGAGTTTTATTTTTCATATATAAAGTTCCTCTTTATGTTTGCCAAGATTATATACAGAAAATATCTGTGACCGATAAGTGTTCTAGTTGCGAGGTGATCCTCGGCAAAAATTTAACACCGTTAAGAGCTTCAGTGATGCGCTTTGTCACAAATAACTCAGACTGTTACACAAAGGGGTTATGAATTTTCTGGAGGATAACAGATTCCTGTTCCACCAATGCCACAGTATCCATTTGGGTTCTTTGCTAGGTATTGCTGATGATAATCCTCAGCAAAGTAGTAAACTTGGTCAGTCTCTATTTCAGTGGTAATAGTGTTGTAGTTTGTGCCAAGCGCAGATTGATAGGCTAATTTTGAGTCTAAGGCGAGCTGGTAATGTGTTGCACTATAAACGTAAATAGCTGAGCGATATTGCGTTCCTTGATCATTACCTTGCCTCATACCCTGGGTCGGGTTGTGATTTTCCCAAAACACCTTGAGGATCTGTTCAAAGTCGATTACGCGAGGGTCAAACACAATACGCACAATTTCCGTATGCCCGGTCATCCCAGTACAGACCTCCTGATAAGTTGGGTTCGGTGTATAGCCACCAGCGTATCCAACTGAGGTTGTGATCACCCCATCCAACTGCCAAAAGAGTCGCTCCGCTCCCCAAAAGCACCCCATACCAAGCAGCACTTTCTGGCAGCCCGTAGCAGGCTCCGATGTTGGATCGCTTCCATTTACAAAGTGCTGACGACTTATTTTTATTGGTATATCACGCCCCGGGTATGCTTGTTCACTGGTCACCAGTGTGTTTTTGCTTTGCATAGCTTTCACCTTGCTTACTGTATCTCTGCTATTAAATTCACCATCATATTACAGACATCTGTGCATACTGACGGTATGATGAATATATGTGATGTTGATAGTTAGTTAAGCATGATACGAAAAGCTCTACCAGTCTTGTTCATTCTAATGTTTTTTTTCTCAAAAGCTTCTGCAAATCAAGTGAATATATCAATACAAGGCGTTGAAGGTGAGCTTGGGGACAATGTGGATGCTTATCTTCAGTCCATAGCAGAACAAGACTACTCAACCAGTCTCCAGTTCCAAGCACAGCTTGAGCGTAGCTTCCGTGATGCCTTGAAAGCTCTGGGTTATTACAATGCAAAGTTTCATTTTTCAGTGAAAAAATCCGATTTGGTTATTTCAATAGATCCTGGCGACCCAGTGATTATCGAAAAGTCGGACCTGCTAATAGAAGGTGAGGCAAAACAAGATAAAGAATTTCAGCAACTGATTGAAGAAAGTGGTCTTGATAAAGGAGCGATTTTAAACCATGGCTTATATGAAAAGCTTAAGTCAGATTTACGAAATTTAGCACTGAAAAAAGGGTATTTTAACGGGCAATTTATTGTTCATAAACTGGATGTTGCCCCGAGCATCAATCAAGCTTTTGTTTCTTTGCACTATGAAAGTGGAATTCGCTATCAGTTTGGTGATACCCAAATTTTAGGTAGTCAAATTGACCTCGATAGAGTCGTTTCATTAACACCTTATGAAAAAAAAGAATTTTATGATGTCACCAAAGTGGGTGAGTTTAATCAAAGTTTATCAAATACGGATTGGTTTTCCTCGGTATTAGTTGAGCCTGATTTAAGTGAACTCGGTGACGAACGAGAGTTGCCAATAAAAGTATCGCTGGCTCCCCAAGCAAGAAATAAAATTGAGACTGGACTGGGCTACGGGACAGATGTGGGCGTGCGTGGTTCTTTGAAGTGGAAAAAACCTTGGGTAAATAGTAGAGGCCATAGTTTTGATAGTAACCTGTCTCTGTCAGACCCAGAACAATCCTTGAAAGCAGGATACAGCATACCTTTGCAAGATGTGCTGAAAGATTTTTATCGAATTCAACTCGGTATTAAACGTCGCCATGACGCTGATACAAATAGCATTCAGTCAA
This sequence comes from Vibrio caribbeanicus ATCC BAA-2122, assembly GCF_000165125.1. GTDB lineage: Bacteria > Pseudomonadota > Gammaproteobacteria > Enterobacterales > Vibrionaceae > Vibrio > Vibrio caribbeanicus. Next base: position 17,668 of record NZ_AEIU01000043.1, read on the forward strand.
ACCTCGCCTTTGAAAGACATTGGATTTTAGATAATGGCTGGCATACCAAAGCTTACACTCGATATCTGACAGAGAATTATACTCAGGGTCTCCAAGATGATAACGGTCAATTTTTACTCTTGGGAATGTCTTTTTCTCGAAGTCGAATTCGAGGAAATTCAATGCCATTGTGGGCAGACCGCCAAGATATAACCATTGAATACGGCGACCCTAGTCTATTATCGGATACACGAGTAACTCGTTTACTTGCTGGTACTGCCTGGATTCGTAGTATTGGAAACAATCACAGAGGAATTTTCCGTATTGATGCGGGAGCAAACTTTGCTGAGGGCTTTGATAAATTACCACCTTCACTTCGCTTTTTTGCTGGTGGCGATAGTAACTTACGAGGATACGGCTATAAGTCTATCTCCCCCACGGATAGCAGCGGTGCTTTGACAGGTGCGAAATATATCGCTACTTCAACACTTGAATACCAATACCGAATATATCAAGACTGGTGGGGAGCGGCATTTTATGACGTTGGTGATGCTTTTAATGATTCGTTCGAAGTAAAGCGTAGTACAGGTTTTGGTGTTCGATGGGGGTCACCACTTGGGGCTGTTCGGCTTGATTTTGCTTGGGGTCTTGATGCTTCTGAAGGGAGTGAGTTTAAACTTCATTTCACTCTTGGTCCTGAGTTATGAGAACATTTATGCTTCATAAAATCAGTAAGTTGTGGTTGTTTGTTCTAGTGGTAATTATGTTGCTGGCTGGCCTTTTACTTACAATGATTACCACAAATACCGGCCTGAATTTTATTGTTTGGACAACTCATAAGATCATGCCTCAAGTTCATATTGCTGAGCACAAAGGCTCGCTATCAAGTGGGATTAAGTTAAGAGGTGTTATTTATCAAGATGCCTCCGCGTCATTAAAAACTGAGATTTCCAATACAGCCATCAAGCTCAACCTCTCTTGCCTGTTGCAGGGAAAAATATGCATTCAAGAGGCGGTTATTGACGGCTTGAGCGTTGAGCTTTCGGAAAGTAATAATCAGAGTGAGGCAGAAAGTGATGCAGCGACTCAAGTGGTATCGACACCAATACCGGTCATCGTGGATAAAGCTCTAGCAAAGAATGTTAATCTTGATGTTATGGGTGTAGCCCTCAAATGGCACTCCTTACAATCGTCACTGAGTTTCGAGAACAGTACCTTAACCCTTTCCGATACAGATTGGTACGATGTGGCACTTTCTATAGTTGATTCAGAAAAGCAGTCGCCTTCTACTCAGCAAACACCCGACAAAAATTCTAGTCATGAGGTAGTATTGCCTGATGTCGTCCTTCCCATAAAAGTCGTTGTCAATAATTTTCACCTTGAGCATTTTACTCTGGAGCAAGAATCTCCAGTTGTGGTTGAACAACTGAAATTTTCTGGTGCTGCGCATGGAAGTCATGTTGATATAAAGACTTTGCAAGTCTCAGCTTTTGACACAATTTCGAAGTTAGAAGCTCAACTAGACTTGATTGACGACTATCCTATCGAGCTATCTGGTCTGATCCAAATATTGAATAAAGATCTTGAAGGGCAAACACTGCAACTTGGTATGCAAGGTAGTATCGCAGATTTAACATTGAACTCTGTGTTATCGGGGCCTGTAAAAGCAGAACTATCCGCTCGAGTTCAGCCTTTATCACCCGACATGCCATTTAATATCGATCTTACCGAAGGTCAAACTCATTGGCCATTAGCCGGAGAGCCTTCCTACCTCATAGATATCGATAGCTTGGGGTTACAAGGAAACTTAACTCACTATGAGATGAATCTAAAAGGTGAAATCAGTGGGACGGATATTCCTAAAGGATCCATTATGGCAAGTGGTAATGGCAATTCCGAGAGGATCGACTTGGATCAGTTGAGTTTAACAATGTTAGGAGGGGAGATAAGGGCTCCTTTGTCTATTAACCTAGATCCAGAGTTAGTGCTGAATGCCCAGCTCTCTTTTTCTAATATCCAGCCTGGTCTTTATTGGCCTGAGGCCAAAGGGGAGCTAGACGGAAAGTTAGCATTATTGGCAAGTTTAACATCACAAGATAAATGGTCTGTACAAGCATCAGACCTAAAAATATCGGGTAATGTGAGGGAGCAATCTCTAGACGTTGCAGGAGCTCTGCAAGCAAGTGGAACGGCTAATATTGACGATCTGCAAATCAGTACTCAAGGAATTACTATCGCTCATGGTGCCAATAATGTCGAAGTGCGCGGCCGAATAGATAAGTTATGGCATCTCGATATCGGCATTAATATACCTGACTTAGGTTCCTCAATCGCTAATTTAGGTGGCCAAGTGAGTGGTAAGGCTTCAATGAGAGGAGCACTCAAAGATCCAAATGTTGATCTTGATTTAAAAGCGGAAGGACTGAAATGGCAAGACCAATTTAGCCTAGAAAAAGCGGCGTTAGTTGGCCACTTTTCGTCATTAATGAATCTCTCTGGTGATCTTGAGTTAAATCTCTCGAGAGGCAAGTATCAGGAGCATCGGTTAGAAAAGTTGACGATTCGGGGGAGTGGGCAGGACGGTCAGCATACTCTCAAATTAGAAGCATTATCTGACGTATTGAATACAGACCTTACGCTTTCAGGAGTCATGCATCCAGAGCAGTCTCTGAATTGGCAAGGAACGCTTGAACGGGTCACTTTGACGATGAGAGGTCAGCAGTGGTCTTTGGACACACCAACTCAACTTAATTATCTGGCGGTTGAACAGGAGTTTCATGCAGCAGCACATTGTTGGAAACAGGCCGAGGCGTCCCTATGTTTTGAAAAACCGCTATTTATCGGATCGAAAGGTGACATTGCCTTTAACTTACAGCGATTCGAATTAGGACAACTTCAAGACTTGCTCCCCGAATCTTCTCAGCTTAACGGAGAAGTCAATGCTAGTGGTCAGTTCTCATGGTCCCCATCATCTTCACCTAGTATACATGCCATTGTTCAGGCCAATTCAGGCTCTTTTGAGCATAAATTTGAACAAAGTCTTCAAGTTGGCTGGCAGTCAATTTGGGCAAGTATTGATCTTGAAGGGGAAAAATTAGCACTCGATTGGAGAATTGATCTCACTGAAAATGGAGATTTCTATGGGCGTTTGTCTATTCCCGATGTGAAAAGTGACAATCAAAAAATCAATGGAGAGGCAAACATCGATAATATTAATTTGAGTTTTTTGTCCCCGATTGTGGGCGATTACAATAAAATTAATGCTGTTGTTGATTCTAAGACCGCCTTTTCAGGGCCGATCAAACGCCCTCAAATTGACGGTGTTTTGTCTTTGACAAAAATTCTAGTTAAAGGCGATGTGTCGCCAATAGAAGTACAAAAAGGTGAAATGAATCTGAGCTTTTCCGGCTATAAAGCATCATTGACATCAACAATGGTCACGCCGGAAGGTGACTTGCATGTGACTGGGCAAGCCGATTGGCGCCGGCCCCAAAACTGGTCATCGACAATTAGGGTGTTTGCCGATGAGTTATTACTTAACCTTCCTCCAACGACGAAAGTGAAGGTTCAACCCGATATGGTGCTCTCATTGTCGCCTCAATCAGCTAAAATAAAGGGGAATATTGACTTACCGTGGGGCAAGATCATCGTAGAAGAGCTACCTCCTGACGCGATCGGTATCTCTAAAGATCAAGTAATACTGGATAAGAACTTAAAGCCTCTAGAAACTCATCATGGCTTTCCCTTTGAAGTTGAGTCTGACATTAACATCAGACTAGGTGATGAGTTTCAACTGTCAGCTTTTGGTTTAGAAGGGCGTCTAACCGGACAGTTGAATGTTTCTCAGCGGGATTTGGTGCCTTATGTTATAGGTGAAGTGAATATTCAAGAAGGGTCTTACCGCTCCTTTGGGCAAGATCTTATCATTGAAGAAGGAAAAATTTTGATGAATGGGCCGGTAGACCAGCCGTTCGTTCAAATCAAAGCGATCAGGAATCCTGACAATACTCAAGGTGATGTGACAGCGGGTGTCCGAGTAACTGGTCCTGCCAATCAACCTAAAGTAGAAATATTTTCAGATCCTTCGATGTCTCAGGCCAGAGCGCTTTCTTATCTGCTGCGTGGCCAAGACATTGATGGGGAAACGGGAGGTAATGCAGTCGCGACAACTCTGATTGGGTTAAGCTTAGCTCAAAGTGGTCAGGTGGTCGGGAGAATTGGAGAAGCATTCGGCGTTCAGAATCTACAGTTCGACACGAAAGGTGCTGGTAATGAATCCCAAGTGACCGTGAGTGGCTACATATTACCTGGTTTACAAGTGAAATATGGTGTGGGTATTTTTGATTCTGTTGGCGAGTTTACAGTACGTTACCGATTAATGACCAACTTATATCTAGATGCGATAAGTGGTGTTGAACGGGCTGTGGACTTAATTTATCAGTTCGAGTTTAACTAAAATTTCTAATAAAACTTGCAAGCAAAAGGATTTGGGTTAATGCAAAATTTAGTTTTCGTGTATGGGACCTTACGCCAAGGACAAACTCATCATCATCTGCTGACCAATGCGGATTTTTTAGGTTTTCATGCGACCTTACCCATCTACAATTTATATGACCTTGGGGCTTACCCCGCAGTTGTAGAAGGGCATCACACGATTACAGGGGAAGTGTACGGTATTGATGACGATACATTAGCGACTCTTGACCAACTTGAAGATGTGCCGGTGACTTATCGAAGGGAGCTTATCGAGACACCTTTTGGTCAAGCTTGGATGTATCTTTATCAAGAAGCAAGCCAGTTAGAAGTCCTGATCTCTTCGGGAGATTGGTGTCAGAAGGTTTAAGAATCAAGGAGCTGACATAGTGTCAGCTCCTTGATTAATAGTGACTAATCACTATCTCGGTTAACTTCAAGAAACTGTTCTAGTTTCTTGACCATCTTTTGGGAGCCGACGAAAAATGGCACTCGTTGATGTAATTCTGTCGGTTTGATATCCATAATTCGTTGTACACCATCAGAAGCGATCCCTCCCGCTTGCTCAATAATGTATGCCATAGGGTTACATTCATACAGTAAGCGCAGTTTCCCATTTGGATGACTATGAGTACTTGGATATAAGTAGATACCACCCTTGAGTAAATTACGATGGAAATCTGCGACCAGAGAGCCTATGTAACGAGAAGTATACGGGCGGTTATCACTAGGGTCGTTCTCTTGGCAGTGCTTGATGTACTTTTTCACGCCTGTCGGGAAACGGATATAATTTCCTTCATTGATAGAATATATGGAGCCATCTTCTGGGATCATCATATTCTCGTGTGATAAACAAAATGTACCGAGTGAGGGGTCGTATGTAAAACCATTAACCCCGTTGCCAGTTGTGTAAACTAGCATAGTTGATGAACCATAGATCACGTAACCAGCCGCGACTTGTTTATGACCTGGTTGTAGAAAGTCTTCTTCTGTAGGTGGAGTGCCGATGGGAGAGACTCTACGGTAGATGGAAAATATGGTTCCAACAGAGACATTCACATCGATATTTGATGAGCCATCAAGTGGATCCATTAAAACAACGTATTTGGCGTTTTTGTTTAACTCTTTGTTAAATGCAACCGCTTCATCTTCTTCTTCACTAGCAACACCACAAACTTGATCTCGGGCTTCAAGTGCTGCTTTGAACTTCTCGTTCGCATAGATATCGAGCTTTTGCTGATCTTCTCCTTGGACATTCTCAGTGCCTACGGCACCGGTGATATCACCAAGACCTGCCGCATTAATTTCACGGTTAACAATCTTTGCAGCTAGGCGGATAGAAGATAGTAGAGATGATAGGTCGCCGCTGGCGTGGGGAAAGTCCGCTTGTTTTTCAACGATGAACTCGCCAAGGGTACGCATTCCAGACATGTGTTTTCCTTAAAAAAGTCTCTGGTAATAAAATAGGGTGAGGTAGAGTCGGTCTCTCGCGGACCGTTTTAGAATACCCCAGAGGTGATTGTAAAAGTTATATCTTTTTATTGGTAATAAACTAACCGATATAAATCTCATTTTCGTAATTTTGTTTACATAATATTACATTTTTTATGTGATTTGTGATGAATGAACAGCGCTACTTTAAAAGTGATAAATGTTATGGCCAAAGATATTCGCTTTTATTTTATTTCTCGCCATAATGAAGCATCATTTACGTTGTGGTGGGAAAAGGTTCTATGCACATTCATATCTTGGGGATTTGTGGTACGTTTATGGGAGGGGCTGCGTTACTCGCACGTCAACTCGGACATAAAGTGACGGGGAGTGACTCGAATGTTTATCCTCCTATGAGTACATTACTCGAATCTCAAGGTATTGAAATTATCGAGGGCTTTGATCCATCACAGTTGGAACCTGCACCTGATTTGGTTGTTATTGGTAACGCGCTCAGCCGGGGCAATCCGTGTGTTGAATTTGTTTTGAACCGACAGATACGCTACGTATCTGGGCCACAGTGGCTCAGTGAATTTCTTCTTCAAGACCGTTGGGTTCTGGCCGTTTCAGGTACGCATGGAAAAACAACAACTGCGAGCATGTTGACTTGGATTTTAGAGAAGTGTGGTTATGAACCCGGTTTTCTAGTTGGTGGTGTGTTGGGCAATTTCGGTGTGTCAGCTCGCCTAGGAAAGAGTGTTTTTTTTGTCGTCGAAGCGGATGAATATGACAGCGCTTTCTTTGATAAACGTTCGAAGTTCGTACATTACCACCCCAAAACTCTAATCATGAATAATTTAGAGTTTGATCATGCCGATATTTTTGATGATTTGGAAGCGATAAAACGCCAATTTCATCACCTTGTGAGAACCGTACCTAGTGTAGGAAGAATCCTTTTTCCGCAGCAAGACCAAGAAATCAAAGATGTGCTCAGTCGTGGTTGCTGGAGTGAATCTGAATCATCCGGTATTGGCGGTGATTGGCAAGCCGAGAAACAACATGCTGACGGTTCTCAATTTGCAGTCTTTTTTGAAGGTAAGAAAGTGGCTTCAGTTAATTGGAACCTAATAGGTAATCACAATATCAATAATGCACTTATGGCAATTGCAGCAGCTCGCCATGTTGGTGTTGAGCCCTTACATGCTTGTGAAGCATTGGATACGTTTATTAATACTAAGCGACGTTTGGAACTCAAAGGAATGGTTAATGGTGTTGAAGTGTATGATGATTTTGCACATCATCCAACGGCCATTGAACTGACTTTAGAGAGTTTACGTAATAAAGCCAGCGGGAAGCGTATCATCGCAGTTTTAGAGCCCCGAAGTGCAACTATGAAGCGTGGCGTACATAAAAATTCGCTTGCTCGCTCATTAGATGAAGCTGATGCGGTATTTCTTTACCAGCCCGATAATATTAATTGGTCTTTAGAAGACGTTGCCAGTCAATGTCGAGGTGAGGCGGCGGTATCAGATAACATCGAAGAACTTGTTGCGGCTGTGACGACTTTCGTTCAATCGGGGGATCGAATATGTGTCATGAGTAACGGTGGTTTTGACGATATACACACTAAGCTATTAACAGAGCTTGCCAAATAAAATTCAGAAAAAGATGAAAAAACAAATTAAAGAGATAACGCTGGCATTCACTGGTGCATCCGGGGCACCTTATGGAATTCGTTTGTTGGAGTGTCTCATCGCTGCAGACTACCATGTCCACCTTCTGGTATCTTCAGCGGCCAGAGTAGTACTTGCTACAGAACATGACTTGAAACTCCCAGCGAATCCCGAAAATGCCAAAGCACTACTGGTGGAGTCGCTTAACTGTAATCCAGCTAACCTTACTGTGAGTGGTAAAGACGATTGGTTTTCTCCCGTGGCATCGGGCTCTGCAGCGCCGAAACAAATGATTGTTTGTCCTTGTTCTGCAGGAAGCTTAGCAGCGATTGCCCATGGCATATCTGATAATCTTATCGAGCGCGCAGCAGATGTTGTCATGAAAGAACGGGGTCAATTACTTCTTGTGGTGAGAGAGACACCTTTCTCCACCTTGCACTTAGAGAATATGCATAGGTTATCTAAGATGGGTGTGACTATTATGCCTGCCGCCCCTGGTTTTTATCACCAACCTAAGTCTATCGATGATTTGGTTGATTTTATGGTTGCGCGAATATTGGATCATCTAGGTATTGAACAAGGTTTAGTTCCTCGGTGGGGCTACGACCATAGGAATTAGGCTGGCTATGATTAGGCTAGCTATTGAGCCTAATAATGATTACAATCCACACATTACTCATCGGGGAGCCATAAATATCGATAACGATATCGGCTGAGATCAAGAGACTCTTGGGACCCGTAAACCTGATCCAGATAATGCTGGCGTAGGAATTGAGTTTGGTCTCTCTGAGCAGGCCCCTCAAACCCTGTGCCGCTCATACAAGGAGAGAGCGAGCCGTGAATAAAACCTTATCTTTTACCCGTCGTGCCATAGTTACTTTAGTAGGCAGTTGTGCGATGTCAGCCTTTGCTAGTGACAATTCCCTGACTGTTTACACTTATGATTCTTTTGCTTCGGAATGGGGCCCTGGCCCAAAAATCAAAACGGCATTCGAAGCACATTGCGATTGTACTTTAAATTTTGTTGCATTGGATGATGGTGTGTCCATTTTAAATCGTCTTCGTCTGGAGGGTGAAAATACCAAAGCTGATATTGTTCTCGGGCTTGATAATAACTTGATGGCTGAAGCAAAGAAAACCGGCCTTTTGGCTCTACATAATGTGGATACAAACCATATCAAATTACCGAATGGATGGTCGGACACCACCTTTATTCCTTATGATTTCGGTTATTTTGCTTTTGTATACAACAAAGAAGCGTTGAAAAATCCACCACAGAGCTTAAAAGAGCTGGTTGAACAGAGAAATGACCTAAAGGTTATTTACCAAGATCCCCGTACTTCGACACCTGGACAAGGACTTATGCTCTGGATGAAATCGGTATATGGGGACAAAGTGGAACAAGCTTGGAAACAGCTTGCAAAAAAAACCGTCACCGTGACAAAAGGGTGGTCTGAAGCATACTCAATGTTTTTAGAAGGTGAGGCTGATTTAGTACTGTCTTACACTACCTCTCCAGCTTATCATATGATCGTGGAAAACGAGACAAAGTATGCTGCAGCAGACTTCAAAGAAGGTCACTACACCCAAGTCGAAGTGGCTGCAAAAGTCAAAAATACCCGTCACGGTAAGCTTGCTGATCAATTTTTAACGTTTGTGGTCAGTAATGACTTCCAGAGTGTGATTCCAACAGGTAACTGGATGTATCCTGTTATCGATGTGAAGATGCCCGGAGACTTTGCCAGTTTGGCTTTACCAAGTAAATCTCTGATGTTTGGCTCTGATGAAGTGGCTAAACATCGTAAAGCTTGGGTGCGTGAATGGCAAAACGCGTTAACCTTCTAGGTTTGCATTTTGTCCACTCCTAGAATTGGTTTTGCGGTTGCGGCAGCAATCATATTTTTAGTAGGGTCTGCACTGTGGTCCCTACTGACGCACGTTTCTACCGCCGATATCGCACAGTTATTTACTGAGCCTTATTACCTTCATGTGACTAAGTTCAGTTTCTACCAAGCCACGTTATCAACTCTATTTAGTGTTGGTTTGGCAATACCTATTGCTCATGCTTTATCTCGACGACGATTTGTCGGCAAAGCTCTGTTACTCAAGTTATTTGCATCTACCCTCGTTTTACCCGTTTTAGTGGGTGTTTTTGGGCTATTGGCTATTTATGGAAATCGTGGATTGTTTGTGCAAGGGCTAAATTACTTCGGTAATGAATCATCTTTTTCTATCTATGGCTTAAATGGCATTTTACTTGCCCATATTTTTTTCAATTTACCTTACGCTACTCGCCTTATACTTCAGGCATTAGAGTCAATTCCCCATGAGCAACATAAGTTATCGGCTCATCTTGGTATGGGACACTGGCATAAATTCCGTTGGGTAGAGTGGCCGTTTATAAAGCAGCAACTTCCTCATATTGCAGGCTTAGTGTTCATGCTCTGTTTTACCAGCTTTGCCACGGTAATGGCATTAGGTGGAGGCCCAAAAGCAACCACGATAGAGCTTGCTATTTATCAAGCAATTAAATTTGATTTTGATCTACAAACAGGGGCGTTACTCGCGATTTGGCAAATTATTTTATGTGGTATTATGACACTTGTGATTCAAAGTCTGGCAAAGCCACTTGAGGTCAATTTAGGGACATCTCTTTCTCAGTCTCGCCATGAAAAAGATTCTTGGTTATCGAAATGCTGGGATGGCTTTTGGATTTTTTCCGTTCTCTTGTTTGTACTCCCTCCTCTTATTGTTGTTGTGTTCAGTGGTTTGAATAAACAAACGTTGGATGTGCTAAGTAGTGCTTCACTTTGGCATGCATTTACCACATCAATTCAGATCGCTCTAATGGCAAGTAGTATCGCACTTTTATCCGGCGTCGCAATACTGATAACGAGTCGTCGGCTTCGTCTAAGCTCACGGGTTCATAGTGCGAATGGTATTGAATTGATCGGCACGATTATTTTGGTAACACCCGGTCTAGTCTTGTCTACGGGTATTTTCTTGCTGTTCCGAATGTTCACTGATGTGTTTAGTCTGGCGATGGGAATTGTTGTTATCGTGAATGCCATGATGGGCTTGCCCTATGTCATCAAAACGTTGGCTCAGCCGATGTTACATGTTGAGCAACAATACCAATATTTATGTTCAAGCTTAGGTCTTAGTGGACTCAATCGTCTTAAAGTTGTTGAGTGGCCAGCATTGCGTAAACCACTAGCTCATGCATTTTCCATTAGCTTTATGTTCGCCTTTGGTGATTTGAGTGCTGTGGCATTGTTTGGCAGTCAAGACTTTCGAACTTTGCCCTTGTACTTGTTTCAACTTTTGGGCAGCTACCAAATGGAAGCCGCAGCTGTTGTTTCATTGTTACTGCTGTGTATCAGCCTGAGTTGTTTTGCTCTGATCGAGACTTTATTCCGCTCGAATACCAGGAAAAACCATGCTTAAAATCGATGATGTGGCTTATGAATACCACAACGAATGTTTTCATTTTGATGCGACGATTTCAAGTGGAGATATTGTTGCGTTGATGGGACCCAGCGGTGCGGGAAAATCGACCTTACTCGCGCTCATGGCAGGGTTTATAGAGCCTCAAAAAGGCCGTATTTTGGTCGAAGGAAAAGATGTTGTCGGCAAGGTTCCATCAAGACGGCCTTTTGCCATGTTATTTCAAGAACATAACCTTTTTGCTCATTTGAGTGTTCGGCAAAATATTGGTCTAGGGCTTGAACCAAGTTTAAAATTGTCTGCTGAGCAACAGCAGCAGATTGATAAAGCAGCAAAACAAGTCGGAATAGCTCAATACTTAGATAGGTTGCCCGAGCAACTATCAGGGGGGCAACGTCAGCGAGTTGCCTTAGCTCGATGTTTTGTACAGCCTCATAAAATTTGGTTGTTGGATGAGCCTTTCTCTGCACTTGATCCAGTCTTAAGAGCTGAAATGTTAGATTTAGTTAAGGCCCTAGCAACAGAGAATAATATTACCGTGTTGATGGTAACTCATCACTTGAGTGATGCTAAAGCGATAGCTTCTCATTTTATGTTTATGGCGAATGGCATCATTGCTGATAATGGCGTTATAGGAGCTCTACAATCAAACCATCATAGTACCATGTTGAGAGAGTTTGTTAGCGCCGCAGAGTAAAAGGGGGCAAGAAGTGAAGTTTACGACTTCTTGCCAGGGGTAATTATTCAGAGATTGTCTTCGTTGAGCTGTTTTAACATTTGGAAAATCTCCCTAGAAGCTTTGGCAGGTTTGCCCGCTTTATTTTCTTTCGCTGCTTGACGAGATAGTTGACGCAATCGTTGACGATCAGCTGCGGGGTAAAGTTCTAGGACATCGCCGATAGCACTGTCTCCTTCAGCAATTACTCTGTCACGAAGTGTTTCTAACTTGTGCAAAACAGCGGTTGCTTGCGAGTGCTTATTACGTACTTTATCTAGCGCTGCCTGCAATGGTTCCGGATCTTCAAAACGCATGAGTTTGCCAATGTACTGAAGCTGACGCCGGCGAGCTTCATTTTTAAACCGTTGCGCGTCTTTTATCGCATCAGCAAGGTCTTCACTAAGCGGAAACTTCTCCAACACAGAAGGTTTAAGGCTTGCGAGTTCTTCACCAAGCTTTTGTAAGTCTTCCATGTCTTTTTTCAATTCGGTCTTACTGACCCAAATGATTTCTTCTTCCTCTTCCCATGGCGCTTTTTGATTCTTACGAGCCATTTTTTTACCTTAAATTGAGCATCTATTTCTCTATTTTAACAACAATCGTGGGGAGAAAGCGAAAATCTTGTTATTCTAAATAAAATTGATCTGAAAAATAGACAGAGTATGGATATAAGACGACAAGTTGCTGAGCAGCAAGTTGAATTAAAAAATGCAGTAGCAAAAGCGTTAGAAATGGCCGCTAAAAAATCTGATGCGGCTGAAGTTGCTATCAGTAAAAGTACAGGGCTGAGCGTTTCTACGCGCATGTGTGAAGTCGAAAACGTTGAATTTAATAGCGATGGTGCACTTGGTATTACCGTTTACCGTAACCAACGAAAAGGAAGCGCTTCAACTTCTGATCTAAGTGAAGAGGCGATTAAACAAACTGTCGATGCTGCATTGGATATTGCTCAGTATACTTCACAAGATCCATTTGCAGGTCCTGCACCGGAGGAGCTCATGGTGGGAGAGATCCCTGATCTTGACCTATTTCACCCGGATAGCCCAGACCCTGATTATGCTGCTCAGGTGGCGATTGCTGCGGAGCAAAAAGCACTGTCTTTTGGTGATAAGATTAAACAGAGTGATGGTGCGAGTTATGACAGCCACTACGGCGTGAAAGTCTACGGCAATAGCCATGGTTTATTAGCCAGCTATGCTTCAAGTCGTCATAGCACAAGCTGTTGTGTTATCGGCCAAGGACAAAATGGTGAAATGGAACGTGACTATAGTTACACCATTGCGCGCCATAAAGACGAGCTCTGGAGTCCAGAACAAGTCGGTTTGACTGCGGCTGAAAAAACCATTAACCGTCTCGATGCTCGAAAATTGAAAACAGGGCAATACCCAGTCATTTTTGCAGCCGATGTAGCGACAGGGCTGCTTGGTCACCTTGTTATGGCGATAAGTGGTGGTAATTTATACCGAAAATCAACGTTTTTACTCGACCATTTGGGCAAAGATGTGTTCCCAGCTTGGTTGCAAATTTCAGAGCGTCCTCATATTCTCCGTGGCTTGGCTTCCACACCATTCGATAGTGAAGGAGTTAGGACTGAAAACCGTGAGATAATTACCGACGGTGTGCTCGCAAGTTATCTCCTTACCAGCTATTCTGCTCGCAAGTTGGGAATGAGTCCAACTGGCCATGCAGGTGGGATCCACAACTGGTTTATTAACTCGACCGGACAAAATTTTACACAAATGCTGAGTGAACTTAATACTGGCTTGGTCGTTACAGAAGTGATGGGACAAGGGGTAAATGTGGTCACTGGTGATTATTCGCGAGGCGCAGCAGGGTTTTGGGTTGAAAATGGAGAGATACAATTTCCTGTGTCAGAAATTACGATTGCTGGAAACTTGAAAGATATGTTTAAACAGATTGTTGCCGTTGGCAGTGATGTAGAAACTCGCTCACAAATTCAAACTGGTTCAATATTACTCGAATCGATGAAAGTTGCAGGCGAGTAAAGCGAAATTCGGTAAAATCAGAGTCAGCAAAGGCTTATCAGACGGCCTTTGCTGCTATATTTTATACGTTTTCAAACAACTCTTTGTGTAGACACTGTATCGCTTGTTTGGCCACTGATTCTTCGACCAAAAAGCATAAATTATGTGGGCTAGCACCGTAGCATATCATGCGCAAGTTAAAATCTTCCAATGTGCCAAATACTTGTTTGGCATAACCTTTCTTATCACGCATTTTATTGCCAATTAAGGCAACAAGGCTGAGGTTATTTTCAACCTCAACGGTACAAAGCGCCTCGAGTTCTTCTCTTGCAAGTGGAGGAAGTTGAGGCGCCCCACCTGATGTGTTTGTTTGGTCTAAAGTTAGGGAGACACTGACTTCAGATGTGGTGATTAAGTCAACAGAAACTTTATGTTTTGCCAGAACTTCAAAGACTTTGGCTAAAAAACCGTAGGCATGGAACATATCTAAACTACGCAGAGTCACCATGGTTTGATTGCCCCGTAAGGCAAGTGAGCGGAATGAAGGGCAGGTCTCCACTTGCTTTTTGATCCAAGTCCCGCCTTTTTCTGGAAATTTTGAAGAGCCTACGAAGACCGGAATATTATGTCTCAGGGCAGGTACAAGCGTTGATGGATGAAGAATTTTGGCTCCAAAATTGGCCATTTCAGATGCTTCGCTAAAACTGATCTCAGCGATCGGCTCGGCTTGAGGAACAATTCTAGGGTCCGTTGTGTACATACCCGGAACATCTGTCCAAATTTCGAGCCCATCAGCTTTTATTGCCTCTGCTATCAAGGCTGCGCTGTAATCACTGCCTCCCCTTCCCAGAGTCGTGGTATGGCCAGCTATATCGGATCCAATAAATCCTTGAGTAACGACAATATGGTCTCGTAATAATGGGATCAGATTTTTTTGTGCAAGTGCTTCTATTTGTTCTATCTGAGGCTCTGCTTTACCAAAGTTGCTGTCAGTAAGTAGTACCTGCCTTATGTCAAAGCGTTTGACAGGGAGTCCGCGCTCATTCATTAATTGAGTTAGAAGATATGTGGAGATCAGTTCACCGCAGGCCACTAACTGATCAGTCAGTTGTTTACTGGGCTTGTCTACAGCTGTGTAAGCGTACTGGGTAATTTGTTGCGTGATGTGATTGATATCTTGGCGGACTTGATGTGGTTCACTGAAGCGTTCAATTGTGGCGTTATGGATACCAGAAATTTCTTGAATAATTGAATTGCGCTTAGTCTCATCTTGTACTCCTCTTGCCAAGTTGACCAATAGATTCGTCACTCCTGAGCAGGCACTGATGAGGATAAGCTTGGTTTCGGGGTTGTTGTTAATAATATTAGCGCAGCGGTCCATTGCATCAAAGTTTGCGACACTGGTACCACCAAATTTAGCGACATTAAAACGTTGCACAGTTTGTTCCCTTAAGCAAAAAGTCTATTATTCGGTGACTAGCCAAATGATATGTTTTGTACCTGAGAAGAGATAGGAGCGCGGAGGTAATAGGTAAATCGCTGACCTCAGAAGCTCATCATCAGATCGTCTGATGACAGTTGTAGGGATTCAGCCCTAGCAACCGACCATATCAAGCCAGCAACTTGATATAACCTCGGCACTACTCCCCCTCTACTGTGCTGTGTAGGAATTGCGGTTCCACAACATAGATACCTGGGTAGTGCTCCTCTTCTGCAGAGTTACTGCAAAGTGATAGAATCTATCACCTCCTCATTCAACGCATTTGTTGTGTTGATGTCAATGGTATTTTGATGTTTTTTACACCAAACAATCTGGTAAGACCTGATCAAAATTAGTATTTGTGACTGAGGTAAAATTCAATTAATGTAAGGATGAGCTTGTCAGTTATAAGACATTGAAAAAGGAGTTTTCATGATAATCCAGAGTTTTATTCCACCACGCAGAACACTAATGGGGCCAGGTCCTTCGGATATCTCCCCTCAGGTGCTACAAGCCTTAAGTCGTCCGACCGTTGGTCATTTGGATCCTTCATTTATTGGTATGATGGACGAGGTAAAAGCGTTATTAAAATACGCTTTTCAAACTGAGAATGATTTTACCATCCCCATTTCAGCACCGGGTAGTGCTGGAATGGAAGCTTGCTTTGTTAACCTTATTGAACCTGGAGATAAAGTCATTGTCTGTCGCAATGGTGTTTTTGGCGAGCGAATGCGAGAGAATGTTATTCGAGCGGGAGGTATTGCAGAAGTCGTTGATGATATTTGGGGAGAACCTGTATCCATAGAGAAGGTGGAGCAGGCAATCAAGCAACATCCAGACATCAAGATTCTGGCTTTTGTCCATGCTGAAACATCAACGGGAGTGCGTAGTGATGCTGAATCACTGGGAAAACTCGCAAAACAGCACGGCATTCTAACGATAGTTGATACTGTTACTTCTCTCGGTGGTATCACCTTAAAAGTCGATGAATGGCAACTCGACGCTGTCTACTCTGGAAGTCAAAAGTGCCTATCTTGTACTCCAGGTCTTGCGCCTGTTACTTTTTCTCCTGATGCAATTGAAAAGATTAAATCGCGCCAATCTCAGGTAAGAAGTTGGTTTTTGGATCAAAGTTTAGTGCTTGGCTATTGGAGTGGTGAGGGTAAGCGTAGCTATCATCATACTGCCCCAGTTAATAGCTTGTATGCTCTACATGAATCATTGCTTCTTCTTAAAAATGAAGGACTGGAACATGCGTGGCGGCGGCACCAAGATATGCACAATTTATTGAGAGATGGGTTAGAGAAATTAGGTTTTGAATTTGTGGTAAAAGCAGATGCAAGGCTGCCTCAGTTAAATACTGTTTATGTGCCTGAAGGTGTTGATGAAGCTAAAGTTCGCAGTCATTTGCTTGAGCAGTATAATCTTGAGATTGGTGGTGGACTTGGTGAGTTTTCTGGTAAGGCGTGGCGAATTGGACTTATGGGGTACGGAGCAAGGAGAGAAAATGTTTCTCTTTGCCTGAAGGCACTCGAAGAGTCACTTCGTTAAAAGGCGGTTAATGAGGTAAGCTTACCTTACCTCATTAGGCCAGAGCCTGTCTTGTGCCGGATTTCCCAGAGTAAAGTCGATAGATGTAACTTGGGAAAAGTCTTCATCGGGAAACAAGAAAAGAGCTTCACTCAATACCTGATTTGCTTTACTTTCTTCATTCAGATAACGATATGCGAGGATAAGGTTTCGATAAAAGGCAGGTCTTGGCTTTTCCTTCATTATCGGTAAGCTCCAATGAACATATTTCTCAACCAGCAGAGTATTGTTTTTTATCAGCCCAAGATTTAATGAGGTTACATGTATATCCCATTCATATCGCTCGCTCCAGACTGCTAGATTGGTGACGTTAGCAAGCAAATCGCGTGATTTAACGGTTGATTGTTCAAATTGGGTTAACACGTAGTTTGTATGCAGAGTACTCAACATAAATAGGAGTGTCGCGATGGGCAGAAAAAAAGCGAATGGTTTCACGATAAAGCGCGTCGCAGCGCTCAGGTTCAACTGATAGTAGCGGTTTGTACGCTGGTCGACCCAGTAAACAAGTAAGATCAGAGTTACCCAATGTATTGCAGAGTGATAAAATGGATATTCTATCTGGCTATGAAGAATGATAGGTAAAAATAGCGCAAATGTCGCTAGGCGACTGCCTTTGTTGGTCTGATATAAACGCGCCAGAATAAAAATTGAAGTGAACACAATAGCGAGCAGTGGAATAAGGCCACCTTCAATCGACCAATAGAGCAACTCGTTGTGAGGGTGTGTTAAAGAAGGGATCCCCGCAGGGTAGTTTTGATTGAGTTGGTGTTGCCGAGCGGTGTACATAATGTAGCCAGACTCAAATCGCCCATACCCGTAACCAGTAAAAGGTCGCTCAATGAGCATATCAATGCTTTGAGGAAAGCTGTAAGTAGCAATGGACAGGGGGGATGGCTCAGTGGAGGTGTTCACGGTTACTTTTGTTGAAAAGAGCGTAACGATAAAAGCGATCATGACGCCAATGAGGCACCCTACTAACCAAGCGACTAGATGCTTTCGTATTGCAAAGCGCCACAGATAGGGTGTGAGTAGTAAAACAGATAAGATCGCAGACAACCAGCTAGTGGGTGATTGAAGCACTACAAGCAATGGAATCACCAAAACTGGCATTGAGCAGAGAGTGATTAAAATGCTGAGTTTGCTTTGGTATTTTGTTGTCTGTCGGGTTAAAAGGTATGCAGACAAGATTAGACCAGTTGCAATAAAGCTGGCCATCACATCTGGGTGTTGAAAAATGCCATAAGGTAGGTCATTACTTGGGTCAAACCCCAAAATATTTCCGGGTGTTAGTAGTAAATATTGAACCCAACCAAAAATCGTCTCAATCAGAGAACCGAGCAAAATAAACCAGAGTAAACGCTGTTTCTGTTTGTTATTGAAACGAAATTGTTGCAGCACGATAAAAAGTAATAGCCCCGACCAAAGTCCTAAAATTCTGACAGCAACCGTTTCAGGCTGAGATGAGGTATAAAAAACGGGTAAGGTCAGCAAAATAGTACAGGCAATAAGTACACAGGTTAATTTATTGTATCTTAGAGAATTTCTACCTATCGTGTGTATCAAGCCGAGCGCAATAGCAAAACTAATGGCGAGCCAAGTAGTGACATTAAAAGACAGTGAAAGTCCACTGCCTCCTGGGTTGGGCATGAAAATATGCATAGCCACCAAAAAAGTCACTCCAATTGAGACTAAAAAAGGCTTAGTCAGAGGAAGCTTTGGTGCTTGGATTTCAAGCTCAGTACCACTTACGTGAGTTGTTGCCATAAATCGTTAAACCTTAAACGATGAGACCAGTGAGGGCACACTGGTCTAAACTTATTCTCCATTAATAATCTATTCTAACATAGGCTTAAGAAACCTAGCAGTATGCGATCCTTTAACAAGTGAAACATCTTCTGGTGTCCCCTCTGCAATGATCTCGCCGCCTCCCTGTCCTCCCTCTGGACCAAGGTCAATGATCCAGTCTGATGTTTTTATCACATCCAAGTTATGTTCAATCACAACAACCGTATTGCCATGATCTCTCAGTCGGTGTAAGACAGTAAGAAGTTGTTGAATGTCGTGGAAATGAAGGCCTGTAGTGGGTTCATCGAGAATATACAGCGTCTTTCCTGTATCACGCTTGGATAATTCTCTTGCAAGCTTTACTCGTTGTGCTTCGCCGCCTGAAAGTGTAGTTGCAGCTTGGCCTAGTCTAATATAGGACAGTCCCACATCTATAAGTGTTTGTAGTTTACGAGCGATAACCGGAACAGGGTCAAAAAATGCTCGAGCATCTTCTACCGTCATGGCTAATACTTCATCAATCGTTTTTCCTTTGTATCGAACCTCTAACGTTTCGCGGTTGTAGCGTTTACCCTTACAAGCATCACATGGAACGTAAACATCGGGTAAAAAGTGCATTTCTACTTTTATTACACCATCACCTTGACAAGCCTCACAACGTCCACCGCGAACATTGAAGCTAAAACGACCCGGTTTATAGCCTCTTGAGCGTGCTTCTTGTGTCCCTGAAAAAAGCTCTCGGATGGGAGTGAAAATTCCGGTGTAAGTTGCAGGGTTAGAGCGGGGAGTTCGACCGATTGGGCTTTGGTCAATGTCGATGACTTTATCAAAGTTCTCAAGGCCTTCGATTTTTTTATACGGTGCTGGTGTGGCTGTGGTTGCACCATTCAGTTGCGTGTGCGCTATCTTAAAAAAAGTATCATTGATGAGCGTTGATTTTCCTGATCCTGAGACCCCAGTAATGCAACTAAACAGACCGACAGGAATTTCCAAAGTAACATTTTTTAAATTATTACCCGTTGCGCCACTGAGTCTCACTATGCTTTTTGAGTTTTTGCGAGTTCTTTCTTTAGGGATGATAATTGCTTTATTTTTAGATAAATATTGGCCTGTGAGTGATGCTGGAGTCGCTATGATGTCATCCACTTTACCCTGAGCGACGACTTGTCCACCATGAACACCAGCACCGGGCCCGATGTCAATAACATGATCAGCAAGCCTAATGGCATCCTCGTCATGCTCTACCACGATGACGGTATTGCCGAGATCTCTCAAGTGAGTTAGGGTCTTGAGCAAACGTTCATTATCTCGTTGATGTAAGCCAATAGAAGGCTCATCAAGAACGTACATGACCCCAACGAGACCTGCGCCAATTTGACTGGCAAGGCGTATACGTTGTGCCTCTCCTCCTGAAAGCGTCTCTGCACTTCTAGAAAGGTTGAGATAATTAAGTCCAACATTGACCAAGAATTGCAATCGATCATTGATCTCTTTCATCACTTTCTCAGCAATTTGCGCTTTTTGTCCCTCCAGTTTTAAATTAGAAAAAAAGTGCAGTGCGTCAGCTATGCTAAGTTCTACAATATGAGGCAGTGGTGTATCCTTG
>NZ_AEIU01000042.1 GCF_000165125.1 Vibrio caribbeanicus ATCC BAA-2122
TATCCCAGTCACCGATGGGTTGGTTAAAGGCGGCGGCACCTCAAACATCCCCTTCATATCCCTTACTTTGGAGGTGTCCCAGTTACCGATGGGTTGGTTAAAGGTTGTGGCACCTTCAAACATCTCACCCATTTTCACTACCTCGGAGGTATCCCAGTCACTAATATCAGCATTAAAGTAATCCCTTCCTTTGAAGAGGCCATCCATATCAGTCACATGAGAGGTACAAAAGCGGATTTCTCCTAGTTCCAGTTTATCGAGTTGGGCTTGGTCTTTAATGCTTTCATCGTTAACAACCAGATAGGTGTGACCTTGATGGTTGAAGGTGGTGCCGATAGCGCTGTTATTACAGGTAACAGAATTGCTTCCAATCGGGCCTTTTACATTGGAGGTATCCCATTGACTGATGTCTTGGTCAAAACTCGTGGCCTGTTTAAAGATGCCATGCATATCGCTTACTTTGGAGGTATTCCAACCACCGATGTCTTGGTTAAAGGCGGAGGCGCTTTCAAACATCGCCCTCATATTTTTAACCTTTGGAGGTATCCCAGTTACCGATGGGTTGGTTAAAGGCTTTGGCGCCTTTAAACATTTCATACCATATATGCAACTTTGGAGGTATCCCAGTTACCGATGGGCTGGTTAAAGGCTTTGGCACCT
>NZ_AEIU01000041.1 GCF_000165125.1 Vibrio caribbeanicus ATCC BAA-2122
GGGCTGCCTGTTGCAAAGTTTCTATAGTTTGTGACCCTATCGACAATAGCCAAATCGCTCAAATCCTGGTCAAAAGCAGAGGCTCCGCGGAACATACTTTCTACAGACTCTAAGTCTTCCACCATCCAAGTACTGATATCTTGGTTAAAGCTCGTAGCATCGTAAAACATATATGACATATCAGTCACCATGGGTGCAGCCCAACCTGTGATGGGTTGATTGAACGACGAGGCACGAGAAAACATCCAACTCATATCTTTGACAAACCACACATCCCAGTTGTCAATGTTTTGGTTAAAGGCGGAGGCTCCTTCAAACATCGAAGACATAGTTTCTACGCTGGAGGTCACCCAGTCACCGATGGGTTGGTTAAAGGCTTTGGCACCGTTAAACATCCATTTCATACGCTTTACCTTGGAGGTATCCCAGTCACCGATGGGCTGGTTAAAACTGGTGGCACCTGAAAACATCCAACCCATAGACCTTACCTTGGAGGTATCCCAGTTA
>NZ_AEIU01000040.1 GCF_000165125.1 Vibrio caribbeanicus ATCC BAA-2122
CTAAAAACAGGCATAAAAAAAGGCTCCAGCATTTCTGCTAGAGCCTTATGTATGGCAGGGGTGGAGAGATTCGAACTCCCAACACGCGGATTTGGAATCCGCTGCTCTGCCAATTGGAGCTACACCCCTATTTCGTTTTGATGAGACGATACTCGCAAATAAATGGCGGAGCGGACGGGACTCGAACCCGCGACCCCCGGCGTGACAGGCCGGTATTCTAACCAACTGAACTACCGCTCCGCACTGGTTAGACATTAAAGTCTAAATGTTTTCTTCACTTTATCGTAAAGCAAAGAAGTAATT
>NZ_AEIU01000039.1 GCF_000165125.1 Vibrio caribbeanicus ATCC BAA-2122
TGACTGGGATACCTCCAGCGTAGAAACTATGTCGTCGATGTTTGAAGACGCCAAAGCCTTTAACCAACCTATCGGTAACTGGGATACCTCCAAGGTTGAAAATATGGCGGAGATGTTTAGGGGCGCCACTGCCTTTAACCAACCCATCGGTAACTGGAATATCTCTGCAGTTAGGTATATTGGAGATATGTTTAAAGACGCCACCAGTTTTAACCAAGATGTTCGCCAGTTTGAAGGTAAGGGGCAATTACAAGGCAACACTCTTACTTGTAATGACAGCCCGATTGGCG
>NZ_AEIU01000038.1 GCF_000165125.1 Vibrio caribbeanicus ATCC BAA-2122
ACGCTTTTGTACCTCTCATGCGACTAGTATGTATGAACTCTTTAAAGGTCGAGAGCACTTTAATGCCGATATCAGTGACTGGGACACCTCCAAAGTTAAGTCTATGGGTGAGATGTTTAAAGGCGTCAAAGCCTTTAACCAACCCATTGGTAACTGGGATACCTCCAAGGTTGAATATATGGAGGCAATGTGTAAAGGCGCTGCCAGCTTTAACCAACCTATCGGTAACTGGGA
>NZ_AEIU01000037.1 GCF_000165125.1 Vibrio caribbeanicus ATCC BAA-2122
TGATTTTACCGTCCCTGCTATTCTTGGAGACCACGTCACTACAGAGTCAGGTACAGGTGTTGTGCATACGGCTCCTGGCCATGGCCAAGAAGACTTTACTGTTGGCAACCAATATAACTTAGAAGTGGCCAATCCAGTTGGCTCCAATGGTGTTTATTTACCTGATACTGAGCTTTTTGCAGGTCAGCATGTATTTAAAGCTAATGACGCTGTAGTCGAAACGCTGAAAGAAAAGGGTGCTTTATTGCATCACCATGCTTACGAGCATAGCTATCCTCATTGTTGGCGTCATAAAACCCCGATTATCTTCCGTGCAACCCCTCAATGGTTCGTTTCTATGGATCAGGCTGGCCTTCGAGCCAAAGCGCTTGAGGCTATAAAAGGTGTTGAGTGGATGCCTGAATGGGGGCAAAGCCGTATTGAAGGGATGATAGAAGGTCGCCCTGAATGGTGTATTTCACGCCAAAGAACCTGGGGTGTGCCTATTGCTCTCTTTGTTCATAAGGAGACAGCAGAGCTGCATCCAAATACGCTCGAACTAATTGAAAACGTTGCAAAACTTGTTGAACAGAAAGGTATTCAAGCTTGGTGGGACCTTGATACAAAGGAGCTACTTGGTTCAGATGCGGAGCAGTACGAGAAAGTTCTCGATACGCTTGATGTTTGGTTTGATTCTGGTGTTACGCATTTCTCAGTGGTTGATGCGCGTAAAGAGTACGAAGGGAACAGTGCAGATCTCTATTTAGAAGGCTCTGACCAACATCGTGGTTGGTTCCAATCTTCATTGATTTCTTCTATAGCAATGAAAGATGAAGCGCCATACAAGCAAGTGTTAACACACGGTTTCGTTGTCGATGGCCATGGACGTAAAATGTCAAAGTCCATTGGAAACGTTGTTGCACCAAAAGACGTTACTAATAAGTTAGGTGCAGATATTCTTCGCTTATGGGTAGCTTCAACAGATTATACAGGTGAAGTCGCTGTTTCAGATGAAATTTTAAAACGCAGTGCTGATGCATATCGTCGAATCCGAAATACAGCACGTTTTTTCTTGGCCAACCTGAATGGGTTTAACCCAGCAACTGATATTGTTCCAGTTGAGGAAATGGTTGCTCTCGACCGATGGGCAGTGGGACGTGCGCTGTCAGCTCAAAATGAAATTGTAAAAGCTTATGGTGATTACAACACCCATGCTGTAACCCAGCGTTTGATGCAGTTTTGTTCAATAGAAATGGGCTCTTTCTATCTTGATGTTATCAAAGATAGACAATATACGGCTAAACGAGGGGGGCATGCCCAACGCAGTTGTCAAACCGCACTTTATTATATCGTAGAAGCTTTAGTTCGCTGGATGGCGCCGATCATGTCATTCACTGCGGATGAGATTTGGAATGAAATGCCTGGTGAGAGAGATAAATTTGTTTTCACTGGAGAGTGGTTTGATGGTTTATTTGGCTTAGCTGAGGGTGAAGAGTTAAACAACACATTCTGGACTGATATTCAGTCGGTCCGCAGTGCAGTGAATAAACTTCTCGAAGACGCTCGTAAAGATAAAACGATAGGTAGTGCGCTACAAGCTGAGGTGACGTTATATGCCGAAGATGCCTTAGTTAAGAAGCTCCTAAAACTAGAGGATGAGTTACGTTTTGTCTTGTTGACTTCCGCTGCTTCAGTCAAAGCAATCGGAGAAAAAACAGAAACTGCTCAGCAAACGGATATTGAGGGACTATTTGTTGAAGTGTCTCCTGTCGGTGGTGAAAAATGTGATCGTTGTTGGCACCATACATCCGATGTTGGTACCATTGATGGTCATGAGAAAATCTGTGGACGTTGTGTTTCAAACGTAGAGGGTGAAGGCGAAACACGTAAATTCGCATAAGCCCGAAGTATCGTTTTTGCATCAATCAAAAGGTTCAGCCCCGGTGTTTACTGGGGCTGATTGTAGAGAGTTTATGAATAAAATTATGTTGAAGGATTCCGGAGTTCGTTGGCTTTGGTTGGCTCTGGTAATCTTCTTGGCTGATATAGGTATTAAATTATTCGTAATGGATAATATGGATCTGGGATGGGAAAATCGTATCGAGGTTTTTTCTTTCTTCAATTTCATTTATGTCCACAACCCTGGTGCTGCTTTTAGCTTTCTTAGCGATCAGCCGGGATGGCAGCGATGGTTCTTTACCACTATTGCTGTGCTTGTCACAGGAATGCTAACGTACTGGATGAGTAAACTTCCAGCACAAGAAAAGTGGAATAATATTGCTTACGCCATGATCATTGGTGGCGCTGTTGGTAATTTATTTGATCGTATCGTCCATGGCTCTGTTGTCGATTATCTTGACTTCTATTGGGGGACTTATCACTGGCCAGCATTTAATCTTGCTGATTCTACAATTTGCGTAGGTGCTGTGATGATCATATTGGATGGATTCCGTAAAAAGAAAGATGACAATGAGTAGTCTTGTTTGTTGAGCTCTAGCGACCACGTGATCGCTACTGCTAGATATAAAAAGTTTAAACAATGAGAAAGTAACATGATAAGCCAAGAATCTGCAGTGACATTGCACTTTACGATAAAGATGAAAGATGGCTCGGTCGCGGACAGCACCCATAATATGGGTAAACCAGCCAAATTAGTGATTGGTGATGGCAGCCTAAGTGGCAGTTTTGAGCAATGTTTATTAGGTCTTGATGTCGGCGATAAAAAAGAGATTGAGTTGAAAGCTGAAGATGCTTTTGGTATGCCTAATCCTGACAATATCCACCATATGGATCGCACAAAATTTGTTGGTGATGCAGAGGTTGAGGTCGGAACTATCATGGCATTTACTGGCCCTGATGGCATGGAAATACCGGGTATCATCAAAGAAGTTGCCGGAGATTCAGTCACCGTTGACTTTAATCACCCTTTAGCGGGACAAGATGTTACTTTTGAAGTTGAAATTTTATCAGTAGAATGATAACTGGTGTAGTAGTTAAATCTTTATGAACAGTTCGATGAAAATTTTATTAGCGAACCCACGTGGTTTCTGTGCTGGTGTAGATCGTGCTATCAGTATAGTCGAGCGAGCCCTTGAAATGTATAAGCCACCGATCTATGTGCGACATGAAGTGGTACATAATCGTTTCGTTGTAGAAGGCTTGAAGCAACGTGGAGCTATATTTGTTGAGGAGCTTTGCGAAGTCCCTGACGATAATATCGTTATTTTCTCCGCTCATGGTGTCTCACAAGCTGTTCGTCAGGAGGCAAAATCTCGTGCACTGACAGTTTTTGATGCGACATGTCCACTAGTAACTAAAGTTCATATGGAAGTTGCTCGTGCAAGCCGTCGTAACATGGAAGTGATTTTGATTGGTCATGCTGGTCATCCCGAAGTGGAAGGAACGATGGGGCAGTATGCGAGTGAAACTGGAGGCATGTACCTAGTTGAAACTCCTTCAGATGTTGCCAAATTGACCTCAATTGTTAAAGCCCCTTCAGACCTTCATTATGTGAGCCAAACGACATTATCGGTTGATGAAACAGCGGAAGTGATAGAAGAGTTGCGTCGTGTTTTCCCTGATATTCAGGGCCCCCGTAAAGACGATATTTGCTACGCGACTCAAAATCGTCAGGATGCGGTAAGAGACATGGCAGAAGAGGTCGATATTGTTATCGTTGTCGGCTCTAAAAACTCATCTAATTCGACTCGCTTGAAAGAGCTTGCAGAAAAGTTAGGAACTCCAGGATATCTGACTGATACTCCAGATGATATTGACCCAGAATGGTTTGCCCAAAAAGTCCGAGTTGGGGTTACTGCTGGCGCTTCTGCACCAGAAGAATTAGTCAATCAGATTATAGATAAGGTTCAAAGCATTATTGGGAGCCGAGAGATTGAAGAAATCCAAGGGCGAGAGGAAAATATGTTCTTTGAAGTGCCGAGAGAATTGCAGGTTAGACAAATTGATTGAATCGAAGGCAATCCAGAGGGTTGCCTTTTTACGATCTTATGCTTGAGTTTTTCATTGATTAGCTCTTTTGTTCACAGGACTAGAGTGTGTGTCATCTAGTCTATGTATTCGTAAAGCTTTATTGATAAACCGTCAATACAAGCACTTAACTGAGATTTATATGAAAAATATAATGTTACTTGTGTCAGCTACGTTCCTTTTTGGTTGTAGTTCTTCAGTAGAAGAGCTTGTTCGTTCTGGAGATTGGTACCAAGTTGGTTATCATGATGGTGTTACTGGCCATTCCTCTCGTTCAATCAAAGAACTCAATACCTTGGGGCAAGCGAACAGTGGTGATTATGACCGAGGCTACCTTCAGGGAGTAAATGAATACTGTAATCCCAATTTTGCTTATCAAATTGGGTTATCTGGAAATTACTATGAAGGTGTTTGTGAATCACTGCCTGACGGCCAAAAGTTTCGAATGGAATGGCAAAGAGGTTGGAACGAATACAGTCGTTGATAATGGCTTTCATACCTATCAATTTGACGGGGCGGTGAGTCTGTCTTTTGATGCTATTTTTCTCACTTTCGGGTTTCGGTAGCCATACGCAGAAAACCATGTTTATCTTTGAGGCGTTGTTTAGCCGTGTCTGCGTCAAGACCGGTAAGAATAACCAAGATGGCCAGCTTAACGTCATATTGAGTTTGTTGAAGTGTGTTGATGGCCTCAGTTTCTGAACAGTCTGTCGCCTGCATGACAATACGCTTTGCTCTAGCGATGAGCTTTTTGTTGGTTGCTTTTACATCAACCATTAAGTTTTGATAGCTTTTACCCAAACGAATCATGCTTGCTGTGGTCAACATATTCAAAACCAACTTTTGTGCTGTTCCTGACTTGAGTCGTGTTGAGCCAGTTAGAGCTTCAGGGCCAACGATAGGGCAAATGGAAATATCGGCGAGTCCCTCCATAGGTGAGTTTGGATTACAGGAGAGGGAAACAGTCGTCGCCGCTATTGTTCTTGCATAAGTAAGCGCGCCGATAACATAAGGTGTGCGCCCACTTGCAGCGATACCTACCAACACATCCTCTTTTTTAAAGTTAATTCCTTTAAGATCGAGTTCTCCTAATTCCGGAGAGTCTTCAGCTCCTTCTTTTGCTTTGAAAATAGCATCATGGCCACCTGCAATTAATCCGATCACCATACCCTCAGGAACTCCAAAGGTTGGAGGGCACTCAGAGGCATCTAAGATTCCCAATCTGCCACTGGTGCCAGCACCAATATAGATCAACCTTCCGCCAGTTTTGAAAGCACTAGCGATCGCGTCAACCGCCAGAGCTATCTCAGGTAGAACCTTTTCAACGGCTAAAGGAACCAACTGGTCTTGGTGGTTGATTTTCTGTAAAATTTCAAGCGAAGAGAGCAAGTCAATGTCCATGGTGTCGGCATTGCGTTCTTCTGACACAAGGTGTGAAAGTGTTGCAAGGAGGTCATCATTTTTCATGGTTTTTTCACTATGTAAGATTTTTGCGTTATCAGTCTTTGGGGTAATAGACACCAAGTGAAGCCGGCCGGCTCGCTCCTGTTACTTCAGGTAAGCTGCTTGGTAACTTATGTATATTACGATGAGCGAGCCATGCAAATGCCATCGCTTCCATGTAATCACCGTTAATTCCTTTTGCTTCAGTTGTGGATACTTGCCAATTAGGCAGAAGAGACTTTATATCTCGCATGAGTAGCGGATTTCTTGCACCACCACCACACACTAATAATTGGGGTGTATCTCCAAAGGAATACTGACCAACCTCGTTGGCGATACTTGTTGCAGAGTATTGACATAATGTTCGTTGGATATCTTCCGTTGATAAAGAGTGATTGATTAGAATTTTTTGCAGCCAGTCAAGGTTAAACCTTTCTCGTCCTGTACTTTTCGGAGGAGGCATTGCAAAGTAGTTGTTTTCTAACAATTGATTCAATAGTTCATGAGAGATTTCACCTTGCTGTGCAAATCTTCCATCTCTATCGTAAGGTTCCTGCCTATTTAGATGACACCAGGCATCCATCAATACATTTCCTGGTCCCGTGTCATATCCAATGACAGGTTTGTGCGGGTGTAAAACAGAAATATTAGCGATCCCGCCAATATTGAGAACAACCGTGGTTGATTGTTGAATGGCAAATAGTTGTTGATGAAAAGCTGGAACTAGAGGGGCTCCCTGACCTCCCAAGGCAATATCTTTACGTCTAAAATCAGCGACGGTATCAATGCCTGTCTTGGCCGCAATAATATTAGCATCTCCAAGCTGAAGAGAAAAAGCTTGAGCATGGTCGGGCTGGTGAAAGACAGTTTGACCATGACAACCAATCGCTTTTATCTGGCTTGCAGAGTACTCTGACTGTTCTAGTAAATCGAGAACCGCATCGGCAAACAGATGACCTAGTTTATGGTCTAGTTCACCAATAGTTTGAATGTTGGTTGTTTGGTTGTTGCAAACAGAGAGAAGAGAGTTTTTGATACTATCAGGCATTGGATAGTCACCATAGGCAATTAATTTTACCTGATCGTCAGAAATTTGTACTAGTGCAGTGTCGACACCGTCCATACTGGTGCCAGACATAACACCTACATACATTTGGTTGTGAGTCACAGTTGATTCCGCTTATTATCTTATCCACTTATTGTAAAGCAAATCTGAAGCGAATAACCTCTTTTAGTATGAGATATTGAGCTGATTTTGAGGAGAAAGAATGGGACCTTTATGGATTGATGTCGAGGGATATGAGCTGTCGTCTGAAGATCGAGAGATTTTGGAACACCCAACAGTAGGAGGGCTAATTTTATTTACTCGAAACTTTCACGATACGGCTCAGCTTCAAGCACTAACGAAAGATATTCGAAAGGCCGCTAAACGCCCTATCTTGATTGGTGTCGATCAAGAAGGGGGACGCGTTCAACGTTTTAGAGATACCTTTTCATTGATTCCAGCAGCTCAAGAGTATGCGAAACATAAGAATGGTGAAGAGCTTGCGAATCTCGGAGGGTGGTTGATGGCTGCGGAGTTAATTGCCCATGATATAGATTTAAGCTTTGCTCCTGTTTTAGACATGGGACATCAATGTAAAGCGATTGGTACACGATCTTTTGGTGAGGATAAAACGACGATTTTAAAGCACAGTGGCGCTTACATTCAAGGTATGAAAAGTGCTGGAATGTCGGTAACAGGTAAACATTTTCCCGGTCATGGTGGAGTGATTGCCGATTCTCATCTAGAGACTCCTTACGATCAACGCTCTAATATCTTTGAAGAAGACATGATGATTTTCCAGGCTCAGATAGATGCAGGTGCTCTAGATGCAATGATGCCTGCTCATGTAGTTTTTCCTCATTACGATGAGCACCCAGCGAGTGGTTCTGAATTTTGGCTTAAAACAATATTACGACAAAAGCTAGGATTTAAAGGCGTCATATTCTCTGATGATTTAACAATGGAAGGGGCAGCAATAATGGGAACGCCATGCCAGCGAGCGATACAAGCCTTAAATGCTGGATGTGACATGTTGCTGGTTTGCAATCATCGCGGTGCTCAAATTGAGGTTCTTGATGGATTGGCTGTACAAGAGTCCCCTCTTGCAAGCACTTTGAAAAAAGCCCAAAACATTTGTCTTAAGGAATTGCAGGGCTCCCAACGCTGGAAAGACGCGAGAAGAAAGCTAGAGAAGATATGCTATTAGTGTAGTCGTATAAATTTAGATCTGACTGTCCATTATAATTTACATTGGTGTTTTTTAAAGTTTACGGTTGTTTTTGTTTTTTATCCTGATATCTTAGGATTCATTGCTGTATTTAAATAATATCGAACTGGGTGTAAAAATAAATGAACAATCTAAGCGCGCAAGAAAGTGAATTGAGTAACGTCAATATTAGTGAAGAGCGAGTACTGATTACGCCTGAAGAACTTAAAAATAAGCTTCCCTTGAGTGAGCGAGCATGTCGCTTTATTCAAGACTCTCGCGAAACTGTGGCCAATATCATTCATAAACGAGATCATCGCCTTCTGGTGGTGTGTGGCCCATGCTCTATTCATGATATTGATGCGGCGAGAGACTATGCCAAGCGTTTAAAAGTACTTGCTGAACAACTGAGTGATGAGTTGTATTTAGTGATGCGTGTTTATTTTGAGAAGCCTAGAACGACAGTTGGATGGAAGGGGTTGATCAATGATCCACATCTCGATGGAAGCTTCGATATTGAGCATGGTTTGCATGTAGGCCGAGAGCTTCTTGTGGAGCTAGCCGAAATGGAAATTCCTCTAGCAACTGAAGCTCTTGACCCCATTAGCCCCCAGTATTTGGCGGATACATTTAGTTGGGCTGCAATAGGAGCCCGTACTACAGAGTCTCAGACACATAGAGAAATGGCGAGTGGTTTATCTATGCCAATTGGCTTTAAAAATGGCACCGACGGTAATTTAGCAACCGCTATCAATGCAATGCAAGCGGCGTCTTCAAGCCACCGTTTCATGGGCATTAATCGTTTGGGACAGGTCGCTCTTTTAACAACACAAGGTAACCAAGATGGTCATGTTATTTTGCGTGGTGGCAAGAAACCAAACTATGACACCATTTCGGTCAACCAATGTGAACAAGAAATGGCAAAGTCTGGTCTAGAAGCTTCACTGATGGTTGATTGCAGTCACGCGAACTCAAACAAAGATTTTCGCCGACAATCGATAGTGGTCAAAGATGTCATTGAGCAAATTAAAGCGGGTAATCGTTCTATTATTGGTTTAATGCTTGAGAGCCATATTAATGAGGGCAATCAGTCTGCCAATGAATCAAATGATGATCTTGAATATGGAGTGTCAATAACAGATGCATGCATTGATTGGGCAACGACAGAAACTTTATTAAGGTATACCAATCAACAATTAAAGCCATTTTTGGTAAAACGAACAAATAAGGAAGAGTAATGGCGGTTGAATTGAATGCGTTACGGCAAGGTATCGACGCAGTGGATAAGCAGATATTAAAATTACTCGCTGAAAGACTTGCCTTGGTCGAAAAAGTCGGAGAAGTAAAGAGTGAGCATGGTTTGCCCATTTATGTGCCTGAGAGAGAAGCCGCTATGCTCGCTTCCCGTAGAGCTGAAGCTGAAGCTCTAGGTGTTCCTCCCCAACTTATCGAGGACATTTTGCGACGTACAATGCGTGAGTCTTACTTGAGTGAGAAAGATTCCGGCTTTAAATGCTTAAATCCTGATTTGAGAAATATCGTCGTTATTGGTGGCAAGGGTAAGCTTGGTCAATTATTTTGTAGGATGTTTAAATTATCTGGTTATCATGTTGACATATTAGAGCGTGATGATTGGGAAAACTCAGGGCATTTGTTACGGACAGCAGGGATGGTTGTTGTCACCGTCCCAATTGACTTAACCGAGAGCATAATCCGTCGTTTGAATCACTTGCCGAAAGATTGTATTTTGTGCGACTTGACGTCTATAAAAGCTGTACCGATGAGAGCCATGCTTGAAGTACATAGCGGGCCTGTTGTTGGTTTTCATCCGATGTTTGGTCCCGATACATCGAGTTTTGCTAAGCAAGTCATACTCTGTTCACATGGTCGAGATATGCATCAATATCAATGGTTGTTGGACCAGTTCTCTATTTGGGGAGTGACACTTTGTGATGTTGATTATGATTCACATGATGATGCGATGACGTTAATTCAAGCTCTGCGGCATTTTACTTCTTTTACTTATGGTCTTCATCTTAGTAAAGAAAATCCAAATTTGGATCAATTGGTTGAATTAAGCTCACCAATATATCGTTTAGAGCTCGCTATGGTTGGCCGATTGTTTGCGCAAAACCCAAATCTATATGGTGATATTATTCTCTCTTCACCTAAGAACGTCACTATGATCCGACGTTTTTATGAGTGTTTTGGTGAGGCGCTTGAAATACTTGAAAGTGGGGACAAAGTAGAGTTTGTTAAGAGTTTTGAGTCAGTCCGAGACTGGTTTGGAGACTACTCTGAGCAATTCTTACGTGAAAGCCAATTGCTGCTCAAGCAAGCAAATGATGCTATTCAAAGGAAATGAATCTTTTGATTATGAGAATATGTGATGCGCTCTTTATGGGCGCATTGTCCTCGCTTTTTATACTATGGTGATTCTAGTTGCAAAGTGGGTCGTTAGCCCTTGGTGTTTCTGTAAAAACGGTCAATTATACAGTTCAATAGTGTCCTAGATCTGATAGATGCTCAATGTCACGATGAAGAAGATCGTCGTTACCACAATTAAGTTCTATTAATCGCCTGAGATGGCCAATACTTTCGATATCAATATGGTCAATGCACAAGCGAATTTCATTCCCTTTAATGGCAATAATTTCACTGACGAGTTCAATTTTTATGTCACTGTCAGCTAGAGAAAATTCAACATCTACCGGAGAGGATAGGCTTAAGGTTTCCGCCTCTTCGCTTCTCACCAATAACCCGTGAAGTGATAAGTCGGATATAATCGCTTCAATACAACAGTCTTTTTGTATTAGAAACGCTTGGGTCTGATAAACAACACGAGTAAAAAGTCGGCGCTCTCTCATAGTTACCCCTAATTTGATAGCTCACTAGTGACAAACCAGATGGTCACCTTTGAGTTTTTGATTATCAGTAATTTGATTAACATACTGAATAATAAAGCCGCTCCTGAGAGCGGCTTACACTATCAAATGTAACGATTACTTAGCAATTCGCTTGTATTTGATACGATGTGGCTCTGCCGCTTCAGGACCAATGGTTTTCTTTAACCATTCCATATATTCAGTATAGTTACCTTCGTAGAAATTCACTTGTCCTTCATCGCGATAATCTATGATATGTGTTGCGATACGATCCAAGAACCAACGGTCGTGTGAAATAACCATCGCACATCCCGGGAATTCAAGCAGCGCTTCTTCGAGAGCTCGCAGGGTTTCAACATCGAGGTCATTGGTTGGTTCATCGAGTAGTAACACGTTTCCACCAGCTTTGAGTAGTTTTGCTAAGTGGACTCGGTTACGTTCACCACCAGAGAGCTCCCCAATGATTTTCTGTTGATCTGAGCCTTTAAAGTTGAAACGTGAACAGTATGCTCGAGCTGGGATTTCAAAATTATTAATTTTGATGATGTCGGCACCTTCAGAAATTTCCTGAAAGACGGTCTTGCTATCATCCATGCTATCCCTAAATTGGTCGACAGAAGCGAGGCTTACGGTTTCTCCCATTTCTATCGAACCACTATCTGGTTGTTCAGTACCGCTCAACATCTTAAATAAAGTTGATTTACCAGCGCCATTCGCACCAATGATACCAACAATGGCACCTTTGGGCATTTTAAACGATAAGTCATCGATTAGGACTCGACCATCAAAAGATTTAGTTAAGTTATTGACCTCGATTACTTTGTCACCTAATCGCTCACCAGGTGGAATAAATAATTCGTTCGTCTCATTACGTTTTTGATGATCACCGCTTTGTAGTTCTTCGAAGCGAGCCATGCGTGCTTTTGATTTTGCTTGGCGACCTTTTGGATTTTGACGCACCCACTCAAGTTCTTTCTCTATTGTTTTTTGACGGGCCTTTTCTTGCGAAGCTTCTTGCTGTAAACGAGCGTCTTTCTGCTCAAGCCAAGAGGTGTAGTTGCCTTGCCATGGAATACCTTCACCTCGGTCAAGTTCTAGAATCCAGCCTGCGGCATTATCGAGGAAGTAGCGGTCGTGCGTGATGGCAACCACGGTTCCGGTGTAGTCGACGAGGAAGCGTTCAAGCCAAGCAACAGATTCTGCATCAAGGTGGTTGGTTGGTTCATCTAGTAGCAACATATCTGGTTTTTCTAATAGCAGACGGCAGATTGCCACACGACGACGTTCTCCACCAGACAGGTGTTTAATTTTTGTATCCCATTCAGGAAGGCGTAGAGCATTGGCTGCTCGTTCCAAAGCATTTTCTAAATTGTGTCCTTCTTTTGCTTGAATGAGTGCTTCTAGCTCACCTTGTTCTTTAGCTAGAGCATCAAAATCTGCGCCTTCCTCTGCATATTCTGCATAGACAGCATCGAGTCTCTTCAAAGCACCAGCGACATCAGCAACGGCCTCTTCTACGATTTCACGCACCGTCTTTGTTTCATCTAATACCGGTTCTTGCGGCAAATAGCCGACATTTAAGCCAGGTTGAGGACGAGCTTCTCCATCGATATCTGTATCGATGCCTGCCATGATACGGAGGAGTGTGGATTTACCTGCACCGTTCAGACCCAAAACACCAATTTTTGCGCCTGGAAAAAAACTTAGAGAGATATCTTTAAGGATTTGTCGCTTTGGCGGCACAACTTTGCTCACCCGGGACATAGTATAAACGTATTCAGCCATGACCGATTGTTCCTAAATTAGTCAAATAACGAAAAATGTATTTTATACTAACAAAGGTGGCTTTGTTACTACATAAGAACAACACACAAAAAACAAAGTGTTTATTGGGTGATTTGTAGTCTGTTATTCGTATTCATCAAAATGTGAGTCACAGTTTTGTAAATTTCTGATTATTGAGAACTCTGCGCTTTACACTCGCTTTGATAATAAGCATAAATAAGATTGTTTTTCTCAGGAAGAGATTCTATGGTTCTGAACTTTCTACGCTTTTTTTTAGCATGCTTGTGCCTTTCGATCACGTTTGTATCACCAAGTAATGCTGACTCCTCTGAAAACGTGTCCCTTAAACAGCAGCGGGCCATTTATGACAAAGCGCATAAACTTTTAGACAATAGACAATTCGAATCTTACGAAAAGGTTCGTCCTAAGATTGCAGGGTACCCATTAACTCCGTATTTAGATTATCGTAGGTTTTTGATTGGAATTAGCCACCGTTCTCCAGATGAAGTCAGAAACTTTATACACCATTACAATGATTTTCCTTTTTCAAATCGTATAAGTGCTCCTTATTTGGACGGGTTAGCAAGAGAGAAAAAATGGAAACTAATGCTAGAGTACCAAATTGCAGAACCGAGAGGAGAGACTTATCAGTGTTACTATTATTATGCTCAGGCAAAATATGGTAACAGAGAAGAGGGGTTTCGGGGAGCTCAAAAGCTTTGGTTATCTGGCCACAGTATCGCTGATGCTTGTGATCCTCTTTTCAGCCTATGGGGTAAAGTAGGGCTGCGAAGTGAGGAATTGATACTAAAACGTATGCACCTTGCCTTCGAGGCTCGAAATCGTAGTTTGATGCATTACTTGGCAAATCTCTTAAAGTCCCAAAAAGCGAAACGTCAAGCGGACGAAATGAAAGTCTTATTTGACTCTCCAATAAAGGTTCGAAAGTTTGCTCGTAAACATCAACCGACAACGTTTCATCAGAATCAAGTTATATTAGCTCTCAAAAAGCTGGCGCGATCTGAGATAGAAAAGGCAGTCAAGCTTTTTCCCGAGGTGGTCAAAGCACAAAAAATCAGCCGCGTACAAGCGCAAGAGTTAGCAGACTATCTTGCATTTAGGATGATAAATACAGAACGTGAAAGTCTTTCCCAATGGCGTGATAACAAGATTTCATCGTCCTCAAACACAGCGTTAATTGAGAGGAGGGTTCGCTTGGCAATCCAAGAAGCGGACTGGAGCTCAGTTATAAAGTGGATTGATATATTGCCAAAAGATAAACAAAACAGCTTACGTTGGCAGTATTGGCTTGCGAGGAGTGAGCTTGCGTTGGGGCAGCACTTCTCAGGACAACAACGTATGGAGTCCATTATAGGGCAGCGAAATTTTTATAGTGTGGCAGCCGCAAAAGAATTACAACGTTCGATTCATTACCCCACCAGTGAAATTTTACTAAATCACGATATTATCGATGCTTTTGATACGGAGCTTATTCGAATCGAGGAGTTGATAGAAAGAGATAAAATAGAAGCAGGCAAAAGCGAATGGCGGTGGTTGCTTGACAGGGCTGATGCTCAGCAGCGGAGAATGCTAGCTGCTTACGCAGCTTTTAAGGGGTGGCATCACTTTACTGTGATGGCAAGTATTAAAGCACAAATGTGGGATAATATTTCCATACGTTTTCCAATTGCTCATCGCTGGTGGTTTAACTTCTATGGCGACAAACACAGTATCGATCCGATAACACTTATGTCACTCGCAAGGCAGGAAAGTGGTCTCGATATTGAAGCAATATCACCAGTGGGGGCGAGAGGCATAATGCAAATAATGCCATCGACAGCTAAGTACACAGCTAAAAAATATAAGCTGGCTTATCGAGGTACACAAGATCTTTATAGTGTGGGTAAAAATATTGAGATCGGTAGCCATTATTTAGATGGTTTACTAAATCAATATAATAACAATCGAATTTTTGCTTTAGCAGCGTATAATGCTGGCCCTCACCGTGTCAAAACATGGCGCAAGAGGACACAAGGAAAACTCGATGCCTATGCATTTATTGAAGCTATTCCATTCAAAGAAACCCGGGGTTACGTGCAAAATATTCTGATGTTCGAGACATATTATCGAGAAGTTCTCGGAGTGGATGGAGCTTTCTTAAATCCTCATGAGTTAAAAACAAAATATTAGAGAGTTAACAAGTTATGTCTCAGGAACCTGAGTTTAAAGATTGGCAACAGATCATCGACCTTATAGGAAGAAGTAGTGATAGTAAGCAACACGGTATATTGCTTACTATGTTATTGACTCGAGATGAGAGAGAGGCATTGGTTGCACGGGTAAATATTATCCGAGAGTTACTCAAGGGAGACCTTTCTCAGAGGCAGATTAGTCAAATGCTTGGTGTAGGCATAGCTACTATTACTCGTGGTTCCAATGAGCTTAAATCAAAAAATGATGATGAAAAACAAGCCATGCTTGAATTGTTGAAACCGCATTAAACTTTCCAGTTTGTTTACATAATTTCTGGAAAAAGCTCTGAGTTTGCAAAAGGAATGAGCGCTAGGACAAGAGCTTGATGATATACTGAACTTCTAGTTAATAGATCATGCGTTAGCAGACTGATTGCTCCCCCTTTTTGTTTTATATTTTCAGTACCAAACACTTCATCCATAACATCACCGAGTTCACGATTAATACTGACTTTATTCGTGACTTCGGGTGGGAGCATTAGGCAGGCAGAGCGAGATTGTCCGCGCTGATTCTCCGACTCAATTATCATCCAGGCAAAGGTGAATTGTCCGTCAATGCCAGCTTCAATACCAACATAAAAGTCAGCATCTGGGTGAGAATTTCGCGTGTTGTTTACTCTATTTTGTGCTCCTGAATAAGTTTCTTCATCGTTCATTGGTTGATCTGGAACACCACTGTCGGTTTTTACTCCGATGAATTGATGTGCTTGGTTCGGGAAAACAGCATCAAATGCACTTTTTACTGCATTAATTTTGGCTGGATTCAGTGAAGTTACAATAACTTTCTTCATTAATATCGGTGCTCTGTTTTCGTTGAGAGAATAAATCGATTAAATATTCGAGGCTTAAAGGGGGCGATAGATAGAAGCCTTGCATATAATCACACTTGTTTTCGGCTAGCCAATCGTGCATTTCTCGCGATTCAATACCTTCTGCCGTGACCATCATAGACTGAGAGTGGCAAAGATCAACCAGCGGTTTCACTACCTGCTGATTATTGGTTTTTATCAATGTTTCTAAGAATTCACGATCGAATTTAATTTTTTGTACTGGATATTCAACCAATTGAGCTATTGAGGTATAACCTGAGCCAAAATCATCAATAGTGAGGTTAAACCCCATATGAGCAAGTTTATGTAGCAGAAGGAAACTTTGTGAGTCACTAGCAAAAGTTTCTGTTATCTCAAAGTCGATTAAAGCCACTTCTACCGAATAGTGTCTGGCCAATGATTGGATGTCATGAGCCAGTTGCAGGGAGTCTAGCTCTGCCGATGATAAGTTTATCGACAGCTTAACTTCATGTTTAAAACATGATTGAAGTTGATGGAATTCCGAGAATGCCCGTTTTATTACCCAACGATCTATTGTACCAAATAGACCAATTTGTTCTGAAATCGGAATAAACTCACTCGGTGTTACTTTACCTAATTTGGGAGAGTTCCAACGAAGAAGAGCTTCTAATCCCTGAACTTTAAGGCCTTTAGCATCGTAATACGGTTGGTACAGTAAAGTAAATTCTTTTTCTAGGTCGCCGTTTCTCAGTGCCGTCTCGATTTGATTCTGACGTCGTACTATATCATCGAGTTCTTTGGAGTATTGAGCTATTTGATTTTTTCCAGCTCTTTTCGCTTGATACATTGCTGTATCAGCGTTAGAGAGAAGCTTTTCAAGAGTTTTACCATCATTGGGGTAAGAAGCAATGCCAATACTGGCAGTAATTGGAAAACTACTCAATAGCGTATGAGATGAGGATTGAATAGGCTCGAGAATCGCCTTGGCCAAAGAGTCAACGTAAAACTTTGTTCTTGCAGCCTGAACAAAAATGGCAAACTCATCCCCTGACAGACGAGAGGCTAGAATATCGCACTGTTGCAACTCGCTATACTCGGTGCTAATTTTCCTAATCTGTTCCGCAAAATGAACGAGCAATGAGTCTCCGACTTGGTGACCATATCTATCATTGACGTATTTAAAGTTATCAAGGTCGATATACAAGATCCATGCAGATGACTCTATCGCTCCCTCTTCAAGAATCGCCTCAACGTGCGTCTGAAATTGATAGCGATTAGCAAGTTGGGTGAGATGATCATTTTCAGCCATGGTCTTTGTTTTCTGATAACTAAGGTTGAGTTCCCTATACATATCGTAAAAACGCTCTGAAAGCCTTCCTATTTCACTATCATTATCAATTTTTTTAATGTTATTTCTCTTGTTATGTTCTACTTCTTTCAACTGACGATCTAGGTAAGTGATGGGTTGAATGACTTGTCTGTAGAGTAAAATCAAAAGTAACGTCATAGTACCTATTGAAGATATACCAAAAGACAGCATTAGCCTCTGTTCTATCTGGGCCAGTTTTTGTTTAGTAAGGTATGGTGCAGGATCAAGTGTTGCAAATAGTCCAGGTTTTAGTTCTACAGAGTGGGTGAGGCCTGGCTTAATAATAGGTATGGGAGAAAAGAAAATACTGCTATCATTTTCGAACTCCAATATTCTTTTAAGCTGCTGAAAGTTTGACAAAGATAAAGAGACGATAACTAAAAACACTTCATCTTTGTTGTAACTGAGAGGAGAGCCTAGCGTATCTTGGTCTACCACATCATAGCGAATTAAGATGCTTTGTCCTTGGTAGTTTTTTGTGAATCCAGTATGGCTTGTTTCGCCAGTGCTCTTGTAAGTACTACTGACGTAGTTTAACACATGCTGGTCTATGGTTGAAAAAGGGTCGCTCTGATTATCGGCATAAAACTGGACGCGATCTTTATTATCAACGATGGCTACAGAAACGTCATCAAGTTGATTAGGCTGTAAATTCTCAATTGTCGCCTGCAAGTTTTCAATGAGTTTCATTTCTCTGTAGGGGTTTGTAGACTGCCCCATATAATAACGAATCATATCACTTTTCGTTAAGGTGATGGCGTAGCTATTAAGTAAGGTTACCGATTGGCGAAAGTGGCCAGCCAGTTTCTCCATTGATAGCTGTAAATAGCTGTCCTCTCTTTTTAACAAAGCCTCTTTTTGGCTAAAATAAATACTGTAGCTGGACACTGCAGCACTTAACAAAATGA
This sequence comes from Vibrio caribbeanicus ATCC BAA-2122, assembly GCF_000165125.1. Lineage (GTDB taxonomy): Bacteria > Pseudomonadota > Gammaproteobacteria > Enterobacterales > Vibrionaceae > Vibrio > Vibrio caribbeanicus. The sequence continues at coordinate 17,652 of NZ_AEIU01000037.1, forward strand.
CAGGAGCAACAAGTAATAGCACTCTAGTGTTTAGCTTCATGACGTTTCAGTATTTTGTTAATAATTTTTGTACGAAGGCTGATATTTTCTGAAGAGAGAAGGCTATCTATTTGCGCATTTCTTACTCTCTCTTCTGACGGAAACAATGATGCATCATTTAAGTACCACTCGGGCAGCAGTTTAATCGCTGTTGCATTGGGAGTTGCGGCTTTGATATCAATTGCATTTTTTGCAGCAACACTGGGATCCATCAGATAATCTAGGAAACGGTATGCTTCCTGCTTGTTTTGAGCGCCAGTATTAAGCGCAAGACAATCGAGCCATATAAATAGTTGCCCTTCAGGAATGGTAAAGCTCCATTTGTTTTTCCCATAAAAACGATTGAGAGAGTATTGGTCACCACTATAGGCCAATGCTATGAGCATATTTTCAGCTTTTTCTTGGCTACGGATGTAGCTCAATATGTACTCGTAGGTCAATGTCTTATCATTAAACTCAAGCATTTTTGAGTAGGCTTTTTGAAGATCATTTTGTTTTGCTGTAATCGGAGATAGGTTAAGGCTGTATAGAACTGGGAGAAAACTCTCGATACTGTCTTCTATCATTCCTATTTTTCCATAAAGCTCTTTGGGGGGGTTAACGAACTCACTCCAAGTTTTAGGGGGAGCTACTTTACTATTTTGATAGGCGATCCCTACTGTTCCCCAAAAATAAGGTACAGCGTATTTCCCACAGGCTGAGTTCCACTTCTCTTGGTTATGTTTGAGATTTTTTAAATGTGAAAGATCCTCAAATATTCCTTTTTTTCCGAATAACTGCGCAGAAACATTATCTAAAATGATTAAATCAAAGGGCAGTTGAATACTTTTCATCATTAGTAAACTACGTTCATCGTCGTTATCAAAATGAGAAAGGTTTAATGGAATATTGGTTTTCTTTTCCCAGTCCTGCTTTACTCTCGGCGATAGTGTATCTTCCCACATATATATATTTAACGGAGTTTCGTTCGCAGAGAGTTGTGAAACAAATAATGTACTAAGAAAAAATACGAGGTATTTCATACTTGGTATTGTGCCCCATTATAGTTCTTCGTGAAGTGGCTGCTCAATACAAAGGGATGAACAGGCTGATCTTATGCGCAACTGGTATAATATTAAGGTGTTATAATTGCGTGTCAGCCTTTGTTTGGTATTTATTTGACCAATGTAGATTTATTTGTCGAGATTTAGCATTGTCGGTGAGACATTTTCACTTGGATAACAACCTAAAACTTTCAAATATTTGGTAAGTTTTGTGAGTTCTTTTAGAGAAGACTGCATGGATATAGAATCTATATGGCATTCTAGGTCTATATAAAACATTTCTTCCCAAGGATTACCCATAATAGGTCTGGACTCTAGCTTAGTCATATTTATTCCGTAATGCTGCAGAACAAGCAAACATTGGACTAGAGAACCTGCTTCTTGTGATGTTGACATAATGAGTGTTGTTTTAGCAGGGATCTGACCAGAAACATCGACGGCTTTTCGTGCAACAAGAATAAAACGAGTATGATTCTCCGTTTGATTAGCAATATTGTTTTGAATAGGCTGTAGGCCATATAGCTTACCACTTGTTGCGTTTCCAATGGCTGCGACGTCTGGTTGATTCAACTCTCGGACCTTCTGCATCGCGTCTGCAGTACTTATGCATGATTCTAAGCGCACATTTTTTAAACGGCCTAAAAATTCACTACATTGAGCATGGGGCTGAGGATGAGAATAGAGTGTCTTGATTGTTTCTAAATGAATGTCTGAAGTAGCAAGTAAACAGTGTTCGATCGGTAGGGTAATTTCACCAACGATGTATAATGACGTGTGTTGTAGGAGGTCATAGACCTCGTTAATTGAACCAGAGCTCGTGTTTTCTATCGGGAGAATGCCGTAATCAGCATGACCTGTTTCTACGGTTTTAATTATGTCTTTAAATTGGTCGCAGCTCATCTCAACCAATTCTGTATTTTTTCTACTGAAATATTCGTGGCTTGCTAGGTGTGAATAAGAACCTTTGGCACCTAGGAAAGCAATTCTAGCGATAGGTTTTCGGCTCAACTCTGGGTTGGCTAAGTTTTGTAGATAGGACTGTTGGATTAGGACTGAATCTTCAATAATAGAATGGAATAATTTGGTAATGTATTGCGCATCAAGTTGATATTTTTTTTCTCCGCTTGTTATTAATTTAGCAAGGAGCTGCTGTTCTCTTTCTGCGTCCCTAACAGGTTTTGCTGTTTGCACTTTGCTCTTAGCAACTTCCAGACTCATTTGGCGGCGTTCGGAAAGTAGGCGAAGTAGTTGATCATCAAGCTCATTTAAACGCGTTCTAATTTCTTCTAATGAGTATTTAGGTTCAGTCATTTTTAGTTCCTTGTAAAAAGCCTCCCATAAGGAGGCTTTTTGTATGTTTGAAAATACTTGCTACAGCAATAACTTGATAATTTCAAAAGTGCCCCGATCAGTTTTGGTTGTGCACGATAATGAAAGTCTTTAGTTCCACGAGAATAGCTTACTGACACAATAAGCAAGGTAAAATAAGGCGTCAAGTAAAAAAATAGCGCCGTTCGGCGCTATTTTTTAAAGGCTGGAGAGCTTACTCTGTTTCTTCAAAAAGCTCTGGCTTATCTGTTCTACGAGCTTCAGGTTTGTGGCGAAGTTTATTAAGCTGGCGTTCTAGTTTCTGTTCAACCTCATTAACAGCAATATATAGGTCATCGTTGACAGCTGAAGCAAATAATTGGCCCTTAGGAACAGTAATTATTGCTTCAAATTTCTTTTGTTTATTTGGTTCTTCACAGAAGCTTGTCTGACAGCTAATGATGTCAGCTTGCCACTTTTCTAGCTTTTTAAACTTACTTTCGATGTGAGTGCGGATAGCAGAGGTTACTTCGATGTTTTTACCAGTGATATTAATTTTCATAGACTTTTTTCCTCTGTTTCATCCCATATGGATTGATTTCAGGTTACCGCGTTGGAGATAAAATATTGTGACGCATGTCACTTTATTGTTGGTGTTTTACAGTGGTAAAACCAAACGTGATCAAGATCAAAATAAATAAATGAGCATGGTCGAAAAAGCTTGTGACTTTTTCTGAGTGAAGTAGATTTGAAAGAGTAAATAACTAAAAAATATCTATTTTTTAGCAGATCTCTGCGGCTTAAAAATACTCGATGGTAGATTGCTTAGGCTTAAGGTATCGTGTTGTACATGATAGAGAGCCGGGAAAAATTGCAAGATTCTAGGTGAGGCAATTGTGGCAGGGAACACCACAATTACGCACAAGTAAACTCATTTAGCTCTGATTGAGTTGAATTAGCATTTTGGTACGATCAATCGCTTCTTGCATTCCTAGCTGTTTGTATGCTTCCAATTGGATTGGTAAAGATTGACGAGCCGCTTCGGTATTTGGGTATGTTTTTTGGATTTCTTGGCAGCGCTTAATGGCTGCAATCCAAGCCTCTCTTCGAAGATAGAAATCAGCTGTTGCCAAGTCATAGTTAGCAAGGCGGTTTTTCAAGGCGATTAATCGAAGTTTTGCATCCTCAGCATATTGACTATCTGGATAGCGTTGTAAGAGTTTTTTGAAATCAGCAAAGGCTTTTTTGACTGGTTCTGGATCACGGTCACTACGATCAATATTAAATACGCTGTGCATAAAGTTCTGATCTTGTGCCATATGAGTTAATCCTCTCATATAAAGTACCCAATCAAGTCTCTCGTTAGTCGGGTTCAAACGCATAAAACGGTCAATTGTCGCGCTACTCAAAGCGAGCTCATCATTTTTGTAGTAGGCATAGATGAGATCGAGCTGCACTTGTTCAGAATAAGCTCCAAAAGGATAACGAGAATCCAGCGCCTCTAGCTTTTTAATCGCGTTAGTCCAGTTTCCGCTTTGAAGTGAAGACTGAGCGTCTGAGTAAAGTTCAGATGGTGGAATATCTGGCACAACGTCTTTACTGCTAGAACAGCCAGCTAACACGGATAATACAACCAAACCGGATAATAAATGCTTTTTCATGTCAGGATTCGATTCCTTGAGATAAATAATTCCGCTGTATTCGTTACTTTCTGTTCGGTAACAGATACAATGCACAAATACATATTTTTTCACACTAGTGACAATTAGTCTCACAGTTTTTAAAAAAGTTCGATATGGCCCAGCAGATTGAATTAACAAATACAGTAAAAGACGCACAATTAGGCCAGAGGCTTGATCAAGCGATAGCAGAATTATTCAGTGATTTTTCTCGTTCCAGGTTAAAAGATTGGTTACTTGATGGAAAGGTGCAAGTAGATGGTGAGGTAGTAACCAAACCTAGGACTAAAGTTATGGGTGGAGAAGTTATTGTTCTTCATGCTGAGCTTGAAGATGAAGAACGTTGGGAAGCACAAGATATTCCTTTGGATATTGTCTACGAAGATGATGACATTATCGTTATCAATAAACCTCGAGGATTTGTGGTACATCCCGGAGCAGGAACGCCCGATGGAACGGTATTGAATGCACTTCTCCATCATTTTCCTGATATTGCTGAAGTACCCCGAGCTGGGATTGTGCACCGCTTGGATAAAGATACCACGGGATTAATGGTTGTAGCTAAAACGGTTCCAGCACAAACCAGGTTGGTTCGTGCATTACAGAAACGAAACATTACTCGTGAATACGAAGCAATTGCTATCGGACGGATGACCGCTGGTGGACGTGTAGAGCAACCTATAGGGCGTCATTCGACGAAAAGAACATTAATGGCCGTGGCTCCTTTGGGTAAACCTGCCGTCACGCATTACCGCGTTGCTGAGCATTTTAGAGAACATACTAGAATACGCTTGCGACTAGAAACAGGCCGTACACATCAAATACGAGTCCATATGGCTTACCTGCAACACCCATTATTAGGTGACACTGCGTATGGAGGACGTGCTCGGATTCCAAGAGGAGCTACTCCAGAGCTAGCTGAAAAAATCCGTCAATTTGATCGACAGGCTTTGCATGCGGTTATGTTGAAGTTTGAACATCCTATCACTGGAGAAGAACTCGAATTTCATGCGCCAGTTCCAGATGATATGGTTGCGATGAGCGATGCTCTTCGAACCGATATTGAGGAACACGGAATGGACTCTGAATTTTAAAATGGATCTCATTATCCCCAACTGGCCTGCAGCTAAAAATATAAAAGCAGTCTCATCAACGCGCAACGGTGGACTATCTACTGGAGTATACGCGAGTTTAAATTTAGGGATGCATGTTGGTGATGATGAGTCCAAGGTAAAGATGAACCGAGCCAAATTGGTTGATTGTGCGGATATGCCAAGTCATCCAGTTTGGCTTAATCAGACCCATTCAAACCACGTAATAGAAGTTGACCAGTCAACTTCTGAAATTTTGGATGCTGATGGGTTATATACCCAACAGCAAGGTGTGGTATGTGCTGTTATGACGGCAGATTGCTTGCCTGTTCTTTTGGCTAATGTCAAAGGTACGCAGGTAGCCGCCGTACATGCGGGATGGCGGGGGTTGGCTGCAGGTATTATTGAAAATGCAGTAAAGAGAATGGATGGCGAAGTTATTGCATGGATTGGTCCAGCAATAGGAGCCGCGTGTTTTGAAGTGGGGAAAGACGTTTTTGATGCGTTTATTAAGGTGGACTTATCAGCCGCTCAAGCATTCAAAAAGTTAAGTCATAACAAATGGCTTGCAGACATGAATATGTTAGTCACACAAAAGCTTATTGGCTCCGGAGTGAAGAATATCTCTTACAGTAATTGCTGTACTTTTTCTGAACCTCAACGGTTTTTCTCCTATCGACGTGACGGGATCACGGGGAGATTGGCTACATTTATTTGGATAGATAGCTAATCTTTTGCTGCCCCCCTCGTATTAAAGATTTTGCCCTTGAAAATCAACTCGCAAGTAACCATCTTAAACTGAGAGTAAATTATTTTTCTTAGTTGAGTTAGGAAGGCATTCATGCGTCTTGATAGGTTTACGAGTAAATTCCAAATAGCGATTTCAGAAGCACAATCCCTCGCCCTTGGAAGGGACCATCAGTACATCGAGCCGGTACATTTAATGGTTGCTTTGATGGATCAAAACGGCAGTCCAATACGTCCGCTTCTCACCATGTTAGATGTTGATATTACTCACTTACGCTCGAAACTGAGTGAGATTTTGGATCGTCTACCTAAAGTCAGTGGTATCGGTGGTGATGTACAATTATCCAGTGCTATGGGCAGTGTTTTTAACTTGTGTGACAAGATTGCTCAAAAACGTCAAGATGCATACATATCGTCTGAAGTTCTTTTGCTTGCGGTACTTGAGGACAAGGGAGCCCTTGGAACGTTACTCAAAGAGCTAGGTTTAACTGAAAAGAAAGTTTCCGATGCTATTGATAAGATTCGAGGAGGTCAAAAAGTTAATGACCAGAATGCGGAAGAATTACGTCAAGCTCTTGAAAAGTTTACTATCGATCTTACAGAGCGAGCTGAGCAAGGGAAATTAGACCCTGTCATTGGTCGCGATGATGAGATCAGACGTACCATCCAAGTCTTACAAAGAAGAACTAAGAATAACCCCGTTATTATCGGTGAACCTGGTGTTGGTAAAACAGCGATTGTTGAAGGCTTAGCTCAGCGAATTGTTAACGATGAGGTACCTGAGGGACTCCGCCGTAGACGCGTTTTATCTCTTGATATGGGCGCTTTAGTTGCCGGAGCAAAATATCGTGGTGAATTTGAGGAGAGGCTGAAGTCAGTTCTCAGTGAATTATCGAAGGAAGAAGGTAACGTCATTCTCTTTATCGATGAGATTCATACTATGGTTGGTGCTGGTAAGGGCGAGGGGTCAATGGATGCTGGCAACATGCTTAAGCCTGCACTTGCAAGGGGCGAACTACATTGTGTCGGGGCTACAACGCTTGATGAGTATCGACAGTATATCGAAAAGGATCCCGCCCTCGAGAGACGTTTTCAGAAAGTCATTGTTGATGAACCAACAGTTGAAGATACGGTCGCTATTCTCAGAGGGTTAAAAGAAAGATATGAGCTTCATCATCATGTTGAGATAACCGACCCAGCTATTGTTGCAGCGGCGAGTTTATCCCATCGTTATATTTCAGATCGCCAACTTCCAGACAAAGCCATCGATCTTATCGATGAGGCGGCATCAAGTATCCGTCTTCAAATGGATTCCAAACCAGAGTCATTGGATAAGCTAGAGCGTAAAATAATACAGCTTAAAATAGAACAGCAAGCATTGACCAATGAACATGATGGTGCAAGCGAAAAACGCTTGATCAACTTAAATCAAGAGCTTGTAGACAAAGAGCGGGCTTTTTCGGAGTTAGAGGAAGTATGGAAAGCTGAGAAAGCAGCATTATCTGGTACTCAGCACATAAAAACCGAGCTTGAACAGGCCAGAATGGATATGGAGTTTGCACGTAGAGCTGGGGATTTGAATAGAATGTCAGAGCTACAATACGGTCGTATTCCCGAGCTAGAGCGTCAGCTTGACCTAGCCGCTCAAGCTGAAATGCAGGAAATGACTTTATTGAAAAATAAAGTATCGGATAATGAAATTGCCGATGTACTTTCAAAGCAGACCGGAATACCAGTATCGAAAATGTTAGAAGCAGAGAAAGTGAAACTGCTTCGAATGGAGGAGGTACTGCATGATCGTGTAATCGGACAAAGCGAAGCTGTTGAGGTCGTAGCTAATGCTATCAGACGAAGCCGGGCTGGTTTATCAGATCCCAATAAGCCTATAGGTTCCTTTTTATTTCTGGGGCCTACCGGTGTGGGTAAAACCGAACTCTGTAAAACGCTTGCCAACTTTTTATTTGATAGTGAAACCGCAATGGTGCGGATTGATATGTCAGAGTTTATGGAGAAACATTCAGTGGCACGGCTAGTTGGAGCTCCTCCCGGTTATGTTGGCTACGAGGAAGGTGGTTACTTAACAGAAGCCGTGAGGCGCAAACCCTATTCAGTTATCTTGCTTGATGAAATTGAAAAGGCACATCCCGATGTCTTTAATATCTTGCTACAAGTATTGGATGACGGGCGTTTGACCGATGGCCAGGGAAGAACGGTCGATTTTAGGAATACGGTTGTTATCATGACGTCAAATCTTGGTTCATCGAGAATACAAGAAGGCTTTGCGACGACTAATTATCAGCAAATGAAAGAAAAAGTTATGGAAGTAGTAGGCAAACACTTCCGTCCAGAGTTTATTAATCGAGTTGATGAAAGTGTTGTGTTCCACCCACTGAGTCAAGATGATATTAAAGCCATTGCGTTAATCCAACTTGCTAAACTGTCTGAAAGAATGAAAGACAATGGATATGTGCTTGAAATATCAGAGCAGGCTTCAGACTTGATTGCGCAAGTAGGCTTTGACCCTATTTACGGAGCTCGCCCACTTAAACGAGCTGTTCAGCAAAGTGTAGAAAATCCGTTAGCAAAGGCCATTCTTGCCGGGGAAATTATGCCTGATAAGAAAATTGCGCTATCAGTTAATAATGATAAGGTAGTGATAGAGCAATTGTAATTCTCACTTATTTATTCATTTAAAGGGCCTCGAAGAGGCCCTTTTGTTTGCTTTTGAATCAATTTGGTTAAATTGGCGACATTCGATACCAAATTTCGTTGTTTTTTAAATTTTTTCCTTGTGCTTAGAAGATAAAACTCTATAATCTCGCCCCGTTGTCAGGGATGCTGAGTTACTTTCTGACGAAGCCATTAGAATTTGAAAATCAACAGAAAAAAATGTTGACTATCAAGTCCAAGTATATAGAATGGCCAACCGCTTTTGAAGAAAAGCTGCTCTTTAAAAATTTAGACCTATCAATCTGTGTGGGCACTCGTTGATGATAATCCAATTT
>NZ_AEIU01000036.1 GCF_000165125.1 Vibrio caribbeanicus ATCC BAA-2122
TATCCCTTACTTTGGAGGTATTCCAACCACCGATGTCTTGGTTAAAGGCGGAGGCGCTTTCAAACATTGCCCTCATATCCCATACCTTGGAGGTATCCCAGTTACCGATGGGTTGGTTAAAGGCGGTGGCACCTTCAAACATCCACCGCATACTTTTAACCTCGGAGGTATCCCAGTTGCCGATGGGCTGGTTAAAGGCTTCGGCACCTAAAAACATCTCCCTCATATCCCATACCCCGGAGGTATTCCAGTCACCGATGGGTTGGTTAAAGGCTTTAGCGCCTGAAAACATCACACTCATACCCCTTACTTTGGAAGTATCCCAATTACCCGATGGGTTGGTTAAAAACTGGTGGCACCTGAAAATATTCGTCCCATATTTGTAACCTTGGAGGTATCCCAA
>NZ_AEIU01000035.1 GCF_000165125.1 Vibrio caribbeanicus ATCC BAA-2122
CAAATCCGCTTTTGTACCTCTCATGTGACTAAGATGCGTGCACTCTTTAAATATCGGGAGCACTTTAATGCCGATATCAGTAACTGGGATATCTCCAAGGTTACAAGTATGTGGGGTATGTTTTCAGGCGCCGAAGCCTTTAACCAACCCATTGGCAACTGGGATACCTCCAAAGTTGAATATATGGATGAAATGTTTAAAGGCGCCAAAGCCTTTAACCAACCCATCGGTGACTGGGATACCTCCAATGTCGGTTCCAACGCTAGTTCGTGGTCTCTTCAAGGAATGACCGCCATGTTTAAAGGTGCTACCAGCTTTAACCAACCTATTGGCAAATGGGATACCTCGAAGATTAAAAGTATGAGGGCGATGTTTGAAGGCGCCTCCGCCTTTAACCAACCCATCGGTGACTGGGATACCTCCAAGGTTGAAAAAATGATGGAGATGTTTAAAGGCGCCACCAGTTTTAACCAACCCATCGGTAACTGGGATACATCCAAGGTTGAGAATATGGCGGCGATGTTTAAAGGCGCCACCAGTTTTAACCAACCCATCGGTAACTGGAATATCTCTGCGGTTAGGTACATTGGAGATATGTTTTTAGGTGCCACCAGCTTTAACCAAGATGTTCACCAGTTTGAAGGTAAGTGGCAATTACAAGGCAACACTATTACTTGTAATGATAGCCCGATTGGCGCGACCTTCAACCATCAAGGTCACACCTATCTGGTTGTTGACAATAAGAGCATTAGAGACCAAGCCCAGCTCAATAAACTGGAACAAGGC
>NZ_AEIU01000034.1 GCF_000165125.1 Vibrio caribbeanicus ATCC BAA-2122
TGTTCCAACCACCGATGGGTTGGTTAAAGGCGGAGGCGCTTTCAAACATCTCCCTCATATTTCCAACCTTGGAGGTGTTCCAACCACCGATGGGTTGGTTAAAGCTGGTAGCACCTTTAAACATGGCGGCCATTCCTTGAAGGTACCACCAATCAGTGTTGGAATTGACGTTGGAGGTATCCCAGTTGCCAATGGGTTGGTTAAAACTGGTGGCGCCTGCAAACATCTCATTCATGCTCTGAACCTTTGAGGTATCCCAGTCACCGATGGGTTGGTTAAAGGCTGTGGCGCCTTTAAACATCGCCGCCATATTTTCAACCTTGGAGGTACTCCATTCACCGATGGGTTGGTTAAAAGGCTACGAGTAGTGT
>NZ_AEIU01000033.1 GCF_000165125.1 Vibrio caribbeanicus ATCC BAA-2122
GATTACTTCTTTGCTTTACGATAAAGTGAAGAAAACATTTAGACTTTAATGTCTAACCAGTGCGGAGCGGTAGTTCAGTTGGTTAGAATACCGGCCTGTCACGCCGGGGGTCGCGGGTTCGAGTCCCGTCCGCTCCGCCATTTATTCCAAACCCTAGCAGCAATGCTAGGGTTTTTTCGTTTTTACCCACTATCACTTCTATCGATACTTATCGATTAATACGCGCTGGTCCAAGCAACTACTTCGGCTTGAAGCCTCGCACTGTAATGAAATCTTGCTGTCTTGTTCAATTTGCAAATACAAAAAAAAGCAGCCAATGGCTGCTTTTTTGTAAGGGGCAGTTTAACTATCAGATGCGTCTATTTCTTTTTGCTCTATTTTTGCCTTCTCTATCATTGGCGTAATAGTGGAGCCTTGAACTAGGATAGAAAACACGACAACAGCGTAAGTCATTACTAGCACAATCTCCTTAACGTCAATGAGTTTGTCTTGGATAACCCAGATACCGGATGGGATAGACAGCGCCATAGCAAGAGCAAGTCCTCCTCTTAGTCCTCCCCAAGTAAGAATTTTTGTTGACCAAGAGTTATAAGCACGATAGCGCTTAAAGCCAACATAAGATAAAGCGACACTAAGATAGCGTGCTGCGAGTACCAGAGGGATAGCAAAAGCCATTAGAATGAAATCTTCCTCGTGGAAATCGAAAAGTAGCATCGACATTCCGATTAATAAAAAGAGCACACCATTTAAAAACTCGTCGACTAACTCCCAAAAGTGATCTAAATGCTCTTCACTGACTTTCGAAAAACCGATAAAACGGGTCCAGTTGCCGATCATTATCCCTGAAACAACCATCGCGAGTGGTCCGGATACATGTAATACCTCAGCAAACGCGTAGCCTGCAGTAGGGACTCCAATGGTAAGCAACAATTCCATTGAATGATCATCTGTTGAGCTGATGAGGTAATGGAACAAAAGGCCCAGTGCAAAACCATAAATGATGCCTCCCAGAGCCTCTTGCATAAACAGCAGAGTAACGCTGCCAACAGTAGGTGCTTCGTGGCCAAACGCAATGGTAAAGATAGTGACGAAGATGACGAGACCAAAACCATCATTAAAAAGGGACTCACCTTCGATCTGCGTAGAAATGCGTTTGGGTGCATCGAGTTTTTTTTACGATAGCGAGGACGGCAATCGGGTCAGTAGGAGATATGAGTGCACCAAAAAGTAAACAATAGATAAAGTCAAAAGGAATCCCTATTAGTTGACAGAATCCGTATAGAACTGAGCCGATAAAAAAGGTTGAAAATAAAGTGGCTCCGAGTGCAAGTACGGTAATTTCCCATTTTTGGTCTTTAAGATGTGGTAGCTTAATTCCTAAGCCTCCAGCAAATAAAAGAAATCCTAAAATTCCTTTTAAGAGAAAGTCCTCAAAGTTAATACTGGCAACTGTATTTGATGCAATCTCTGTAAGGTGAAACCAATCATTTTGTCCTGCAATAACGATGATGAGTGACAGCATCATAGAGCCTGCTGTTATAGCGATGGTAGTTTGCATTTTACCCACTTTGCTATTGAGAAATGCAATGAGCATAGCCGCAGCAGATAAAAAACATAGTGTGTAGTAAACCGACATGGGGATTCCGATGTGTAACAAATTATGAATTGGAATTTTCGGTCGCTCATGTGTAAATAGCAAACACTTTTTGTTATAAATAAGTAATCAAATCTGATTTTGGACGTCTAGACTTCTTATTTTTCTGTGGTAGGATGAAATGATAAAGACAAGGATAAGGCAGTTCCATAGTGAGTAGTGTAAGGCAACAAATTGAAGCACAGTTAAAACAAAGAATTTTGCTGATTGATGGTGGTATGGGCACCATGATCCAAGATTATAAACTGAGTGAGTCGGAATATAGGGGCGAGCGTTTTGCCGACTGGCAATGCGATTTGAAAGGTAACAATGATTTGCTTGTTCTATCTCAGCCCCAATTGATAAAAGAGATTCACCTTGCCTACTTAGAAGCTGGCGCTGATATTCTAGAAACCAATACTTTCAACGCGACGACCATTGCAATGGCTGATTATGAGATGGAAAATCTCAGTGCCGAAATTAACTACGCAGCAGCCAAATTAGCTCGTGAAGCAGCTGATGAATGGTCTAAAAAACACCTTCTAAACCAAGGTATGTCGCCGGTGTCTTGGGACCCACCAATAGGACGTGCTCTATTTCTCCCGATGTTAACGATCCTGGTTATCGCAACGTGAGCTTTGATGAATTGGTTGTGGCTTACTCTGAGTCGACCAAAGCACTCATTAAAGGTGGCGCAGACTTAATTCTGATTGAAACTATTTTTGATACCCTTAATGCCAAAGCCTGTGCTTTCGCTGTGAATAGCGTTTTTGAGGAGTTAGGCTCTGATTTACCAGTTATGATCTCCGGCACGATAACTGATGCGTCAGGAAGAACCTTATCTGGTCAGACAACCGAAGCCTTCTATAATTCTCTACGTCATATAAATCCTATTTCTTTTGGACTCAACTGTGCGTTAGGACCAGATGAATTACGCCCTTATGTCGAGGAGTTAGCTAGGATCTCTGAGACCTTTGTTTCCGCTCACCCTAATGCCGGTCTGCCTAACGCTTTTGGTGAATATGACTTGTCACCACAGGAAATGGCTGAACACGTACAGGAGTGGGCTTCAAGCGGTTTTTTGAATCTCATCGGAGGGTGTTGTGGCACAACGCCCGAACACATTCGACAAATGGCCGATGTGGTAGAAGGTATATCCGCTCGTACTTTACCTGAACTTCCTACTGCCTGCCGTTTATCGGGGTTAGAGCCTCTGACTATCGCAAGTGATACTCTGTTCGTTAATGTTGGAGAACGAACCAACGTTACAGGCTCGGCACGTTTTAAAAGACTGATCAAAGAGGAGCTCTATGATGAAGCTCTGGATGTGGCGCGTCAGCAGGTGGAGAATGGAGCTCAAATTATTGACATCAATATGGATGAGGGAATGCTCGATGCTCAAGCTTGTATGACACGTTTCCTCAACCTTTGCGCGTCTGAGCCTGAGATTTCCAGGGTGCCTATCATGGTTGACTCATCCAAATGGGAAGTCATTGAGGCGGGATTGAAATGTATTCAAGGTAAAGCCATCGTTAACTCTATCTCTTTGAAAGAGGGAAAAGAAAAATTTGTCGAGCAAGCTAGGTTGATCCGTCGCTACGGTGCTGCGGTAATTGTCATGGCTTTTGATGAACAAGGGCAGGCTGAAACTAGGGAACGCAAACTTGAAATCTGCACCAAAGCGTATCGTATTCTTGTCGATGAAGTGAATTTTCCTCCTGAAGATATTATTTTTGATCCTAATATTTTTGCTATCGCTACGGGTATAGAAGAGCATAATAATTACGCGGTAGATTTTATTGAGGCGGTCGCTGATATCAAACGAGATTTACCGCACGCTATGATATCCGGCGGTGTATCAAATGTATCCTTCTCTTTTCGAGGAAACAATTACGTACGTGAGGCTATTCATGCGGTCTTTCTCTATCACTGCTTTAAGCATGGCATGGATATGGGCATTGTTAATGCGGGCCAACTGGAGGTCTACGACAATGTACCTAATGCATTACGAGAAGCTGTAGAGGATGTCGTCCTCAACAGAAGAGAAGACGCAACTGAACGCTTATTGGATATGGCGTCAGAATACGCAGGCAAAGGTGTCGGTAAAGAAGATGACGCCACGGCACTTGAATGGCGTTCATGGTCAGTAGAGAAACGTCTCGAGCATGCTTTGGTTAAAGGAATCACTGAGTTTATTGTCGACGATACTGAGGAGGCTCGTCTCAAAGCAAGTAAGCCGCTAGAAGTTATCGAAGGTCCATTAATGGATGGCATGAACGTAGTTGGTGACTTATTTGGTGAAGGCAAAATGTTCTTACCCCAAGTGGTGAAATCTGCAAGAGTAATGAAACAAGCCGTTGCTCACCTTGAACCCTTTATTAATGCAGAGAAACAGGCTGGAACCTCTAACGGGAAAATATTACTCGCGACGGTTAAAGGAGATGTTCATGATATTGGTAAAAATATTGTTGGTGTAGTGCTGCAATGTAATAACTATGAAATTATCGATTTAGGTGTAATGGTTCCTTGTGAGCAGATCTTAAAAGTCGCAAAGGAAGAGAATGTCGACATTATAGGTTTATCTGGGTTGATTACCCCCTCTCTTGATGAAATGGTTCACGTAGCAAAAGAGATGGAGCGTTTGGAGTTTGATTTACCATTATTAATCGGCGGCGCAACCACATCTAAAGCGCACACGGCGGTGAAAATAGAACAGAATTATAAGCATCCTGTGGTTTATGTAAATAATGCATCCAGAGCCGTTGGCGTTTGTACCTCCCTTCTTTCTAATGAGCTAAAACCTGGTTTTGTGGAAAAGCTTGATGCAGATTATGTTCGTGTGCGAGAACAGCACAATAGGAAGAAACCACGCACTAAGCCGATCAGCTTAGAACAAGCGAGAGCAAATAAAGTGGACATTAATTGGCACGAATATACCCCTCCAGCACCGTTACAATCAGGAATTCATATCTTTGATGATGTCGATGTCGCTACATTACGCCAATACATTGACTGGACGCCATTTTTCATGACTTGGTCACTTGTAGGTAAGTACCCGACTATCTTTGAGCATGAGGAAGTTGGAGAAGAAGCTCAGCGCTTATTTAACGATGCAAACGTGCTTCTCGATAGAGTTGAGAATGAAGGGTTACTGAAGGCTCGTGGAATATGTGGTCTATTCCCTGCAGCCAGTGTTGGAGATGATATCGAGGTTTATAGCGACGAATCTCGCACTGAAGTGGCAAAAGTATTATGTAATCTTCGACAACAAACTGAGAAACCAAAAGGGTTTAACTATTGTCTCTCTGATTATATTGCGCCTAAAGAGTCTGGCAAAAAAGACTGGATAGGAGCCTTCGCTGTCACTGGAGGAATTGGTGAACGAGAGCTGGCTGATCAGTACAAAGAAGCGGGCGATGACTATAACGCAATCATGATCCAGGCGGTAGCCGATAGGCTAGCAGAGGCGTTTGCCGAATATTTACACCAGTGTGTTAGAAAAGAGATCTGGGGCTATGCAGTTGATGAATCCCTGTCAAACGATGATCTGATTCGTGAAAAGTATCAAGGCATACGTCCAGCTCCCGGCTATCCAGCATGTCCAGAACACACTGAAAAAGGAAGTTTATGGCAGCTGTTGGACGTCGAGGAGAAGATAGGAATGTCGCTAACCAGTAGCTACGCGATGTGGCCCGGCGCTTCGGTCTCAGGCTGGTATTTCTCACACCCAGAATCACGCTATTTCGCCATAGCACAAATTCAAGAAGATCAGGTCAGAAGCTATGCTGATAGAAAGGGCTGGGAGATATTGGAAGCAGAGAAGTGGCTCGGCCCCAATATAAATAACTAGTTTGGCGGATAAAGCGCAACATTGGTTGCGCTTTACTCAGATGAGCAGGGTGGCAAGCCCAAGGAAGACTGTCAAACCTATCACGTCAGTGACGGTTGTTAATGCCATACCTCCTGCTAGCGCAGGGTCGATGTTCATCTTCTTTAGCAAAATAGGGATGCTTACGCCTGCGATGCCAGCAACAACTAAGTTAGTCAACATGGCAGCAGAGATAATTCCTCCCAGTAGCCAATTGCCCTTCCAAGCGACAACAATACCACCGATAATTAGTGCCCACATTATGCCGTTAAGCACACCAATCAAGGCCTCTTTCATCAGTAATTCTCGTTTGTTTGAGTCGCCAATATGTCCCAGAGCTAGGCCTCTTATGACCAGCGCAACGGTTTGGTTCCCGGCAACGCCACCCATTGAGGGGACTATAGTCATTAGTACTGCGATTGCAGCCATTTGCTCTAATGTTGCCTCGAACATATTGGAGACGGATGCAGCCGCAAGAGCAGCTAGAACATTTGCTGCAAGCCAAATACTGCGCTTTCGTGCTGATTTTACTACAGGAGCAAATGTATCTTCATCGTCGTCCATCCCTGCCAAACTCATCATAGAGTGTTCTGCATCTTCTCGGATAACATCGACAACATCATCAATGGTTATACGGCCAACCAGTTTGCGTTCTTGATCAATAATCGGTGCTGATACCCAGTTACGTCGTTCAAATAAGCTCGCCACATCAGAGTCTATCATGTTGACATCAATTGCCTCTTTTGCATCTTCCATTACTTCGGCGATTGGGATATCTGGTTGAGTAGTTAAAAGAGTCGTGATGGGGAGTTCGCCTATGAGTCTATTTTCTGTGTCGATCACGTAAAGTGCATCAGTGGCTTCTGGAAGCTCTCCTTTGATTCTCAAATAGCGAAGTACCACATCGACATCAACATCACCACGAATGGTGATAAAGTCAGTACTCATAATGCTACCAGCACTACCCTCTGGATAGGAAAGTGCTGTTTCGACAAGCAAACGCTCTGTCGTATCCATTTGAGAGAGAACCTCTCGAGAAACATCATCAGGCAAACTTCTTAAGACGTAGGCAACATCGTCTGTTTCCATGCCTTCGGTTGCTTCTGCTAATACTTCCGGAGCCATTTTTGAAACTAGGCTGTCTTTTACATCCTCAGTTAATTCATCTAGGATTTCACCATAATCTTCTGGATCGGTAAGTTGCCATAGCACCTCACGACTTTTACGTGGTGAGGCTTCAAGAAGGTGGGCGATATCCTCTGGTTCCATGTCTTGCAACTGGCGTCTAACATGGACAAAACGACCAATTTCTAGCGACTCGGTAATTTCTTGCAGGGCTTGGTGAGCTTGATCGAATTCTATTTGCTCTGCCATTTGTTCCCCCTGACTCGGTTTGCTAACAATGGTATGAATAGTAACTTAATTTTAGAAGGGATTTAATAAGTTATTTGTCTAGAATGCAGATTCATTCATCTTCATTAAATTTGTCTTCGATGAGACTGCAGATAGCCTCTAAAGCTAATTCCGCGTCTACTCCTTGCGCCTTAACAGTGATGTACTGTCCTTGAGCTGATTCGAGCATAAGAAGTCCCATGACACTATCTGCAGTGGCATGTGCACCTTCGTGGTTTTCTATGGTTAATACTGCCTGATAAGATTGAGCAAGTTCAACCAGTTTTACTGCAGCGCGAGCATGTAGCCCTAAGCGGTTCTGAATCAATAAGCGACGTTTTTGTTGCATCATTAAGAAATCTTTGAATTACTCTCAAACGTTGTGTGGCGTATTTGAACTTGATGTCCCAACTGCGCGAAGTGCTCGCCAATCTTCTGTGTGAGATAGACGGAGCGATGTTTACCACCTGTACAACCAATAGCAATCGTCAGGTAACTTCGATTGCTCTTTTCTAGCAATGGAAGCCATCGTTCTAAAAAGTTCTGTACGTGACTCTTGAACTCAACTACATCCACTTGTTTTTCAAGAAATAACTTCACAGGGTCATCAAGACCAGTTAGCGCTCTCAATGCAGGCTCCCAGTGAGGATTGGGTAAAAATCTAGCATCAAAAACATAGTCGGCGTCAGCTGGAAGACCGTATTTAAAGCCGAAAGACTCAAAAACCATAACGAGATCTTTCCTTTCTCTCCCTTCAACTCGCATTCTGATTATCTCGCTCAGCTCGTGTAAAGAGAGGTCACTACTGTCAACCACCAGGTCTGCATCTTGTTTTAAAGGCATCAATAACTCTCTCTCTTTCTCAATCGCTTGTTGAAGAGAAAGCTTGTCTTCTGTGAGAGTTAATGGGTGTATACGCCTCGTTTCACTGTACCTTTTTAACAGTGTGTCAGAACCAGTGTGTAGAAAAAAGATACTTACATCTGAGTTTTTCTTTAGACGTTCTAAAACATCAGTAAACAAGGCTGGTTCTTTTGGCAGGTTCCTAATATCGATACTAACAGCGACATTCTGCTTGGTTTTCTTTTCAGAGCAGATAAAGGCTTCTAACATACTGACTGGTAGATTATCAACGCAGTAATAGCCCAGATCCTCTAGGACTCTCAGAGCAATTGATTTCCCTGCACCAGACTGACCGCTTACGATGATTAGACGCATTATTGATTTACCATAATGTCATAGAGCTCCTGATCTGTTTGGGCTTTACGGAGCTGTTTCAATACCTGTTTATTGTTGAGACGCTCGGCCATGCTTGATAATGTCTTTAAGTGCTCTTTGCACTGAGCATCGGGTACAAGGAGCGCAAATAGTAAATCGACCGGACGATTATCTATTGCGTCAAATTCAATGGGCGATTCACACTGCAGTAATACTGCAATAGCCTTGTCACTGCTTTGCATTCTTGCATGAGGAATGGCTATCCCATTACCAATGCCCGTACTGCCCATTTTTTCACGGCTGAGCATACATTCAAATAAAACATTAGAGCTTTGTCCAGTTTGTTCGGCAACAATTTCACTGATCATCTCTAAGGCGCGTTTTTTACTGGTACATTGAACTGCACTTTTTGTGCAGTTCAATGTTAGGATTTCACTTAGTTGCATGGTATTAGTGAGCGTTTAGCTTTTCTTTGTGCTTATTTAACTGTCGTACGAGTTTGTCGACCAATGAGTCTATCGCAGCATACATACTTTCATCATCCGAAGAAGCGTGAATTTCAGCTTGGTTTACATGAAGTGTCGCTTCTGCAATGTGATTTAATTTTTCTACTTTGAGTACTACATGAACATTGTTGATATGGTCAAAAAAACGCTCAAGTTTTTGAAATTTTTCGTGAACATAATCTTGCATGGAGTCTGTCAAGTCAACGTGGTGGCCATTAATGTTAATTTGCATAGAGTTTCCTTCTCAGTTTTAGCCTAAAGTAGGCGTTTGCGCTGGCTTGAAGGGGCAATACCCAAAGATTCACGGTATTTTGCAATGGTCCTTCTGGCGACCTGAATCCCTTGTTCAGCCAGTAAAGCGGCAATCTTACTATCACTCAGTGGCTTAACGCTGTTTTCTGCAGCAATGAGTTTTTTGATGAGTGCGCGGATTGCAGTAGATGAGCACTCCCCACCATTGTCGGTACTGACATGGCTCGAGAAAAAGTATTTTAATTCAAAAATACCTCGTGGGGTATGCATATATTTTTGCGTTGTAACTCTTGAAATTGTTGATTCATGCATGTCGACAGTGAGTGCTACGTCATTTAACACCATCGGCTTCATTGCTTCTTCACCATACTCGAAGAAATCTCGCTGGTGATCGACGATACATTTTGTGACTTTTAATAGTGTTTCATTACGACTTTCGAGGCTTTTGATCAACCACTTAGCTTCTTGTAGGTTAGAGCGAATGTATTGACTGTCTGGGCTGTTTCCCTTTCCGAGTGAGGCGTAGTGCTGATTTACTCTCAGTTTGGGTATTGAGTCTGGATTTATCGTCACTAACCATCTGCCGTGTTCTTTGAACACAGACACATCAGGGATAACATACTCAGCTTGCTCAGAAGCGATTCGATTACCCGGCCTTGGGTCAAGTTGCTGAATAAGTTTTAAAACTTCACGTAAGTCGGCTTCTTTTAGTTTTGTTTCTTTTACAACCAGTTTATAGTCTCGATTGCCTAATTGATCGATATGGTCGGTTAATACTTGACGTGCTTCTCTCAACCAAGGCGTGTCCTCGGGAAAAGTAGCAAGCTGCAGCAATAAACATTCTTGCAGATTGCTGGAGGCTACGCCTAAAGGGTCAAACTGCTGAATTCGCTTCCGAACTGCTTCAATTTCTTCAATCTCGAGCTCGTCATGGTTAAAACTATCGAATATTTCTTGAGTTGAAACCGTTAAGTAACCGTAGTTGTCGATTGCATCGATAATCGTCAATGCTATAGTTCGGTCTATTTCACTAAATGGAGTTAGGTCGAGCTGCCACAATAAATAATCTTGTAGCGATTGAGTGGTCTCGCCTTGATAAATGGGCATATCATCGTCAAGGACCATTCCAGTGCTTCCGGTATTGGCGCTATAAACATCATCCCATGTCGTATCAATTTCAAGGTCGTTGCTGATCTCAGACTGTTCAATTAAATCGGAACTATCCTTAACTTCAGGCTCTGCTAGGTCACTATTCTCTTGGGCTGATTCCTTAGCCACCTCTTCGGTGCGATGTGTTTCTTCTGAAGCAGCCTCATCGCTGGCCTCTTCAACTTCTAAAAGCGGGTTTGAATCCAAAGCTTCCTGAATTTCTTGTTGTAGGTCAAGCGTCGAGAGCTGCAACAAGCGAATGGCCTGCTGCAGTTGTGGCGTCATCGCTAACTGCTGTCCTAACTTAAGCTGTAATGAGGGTTTCATTCGGTCTTGTATGCCTTAGTAGTCGAGAATCTTACCGTTCTTCCTATATAATCATAGACGGAATTGTTCACCGAGATAAACCTGTTTGACTCGCTCATTATTCAATACCTCATCTGGTGTGCCTTGAGCAATGAGATGTCCTTGGCTAACAATGTAAGCTTTTTCACAGACATCGAGTGTCTCACGGACATTATGATCGGTGATCAACACCCCCAAACCACGGTCCCTAAGGTGCTCAATAATTTTTTTGATATCGATAACGGAAATTGGGTCAACGCCAGCAAACGGCTCATCCAACAAAATAAACTGGGGATTAGCGGCCAATGCACGTGCGATTTCTACCCTTCTCCGTTCACCACCTGATAATGACATACCTGTGCTATGGCGTATGTGTTGAATGTGGAATTCTTCTAACAAATCCTGCATTTTATCTTGGCGTTGCTCAATAGTGAGTTCTTCTCGAGTCTCAAGAACCGCCATAATATTATCTTCTACCGATAATTTTCTAAATATCGATGCTTCTTGAGGAAGGTATCCTATTCCCATTCGGGAGCGACTATGCATAGGTAAGATACTGATATCTTTACCATCGATTGTAATTGCTCCCTCATCTCGTGCAACTAGACCCACTATCATATAGAAGGAAGTTGTTTTACCAGCGCCATTAGGACCCAGTAATCCAACTATTTGCCCCGATTCAACTTGTATGCTCACATCGGTTACTACTTTTCGGTCACCATACGTTTTTGCAAGATGTTCTGCTTTTAAAATAGCCATGATTACTCTTGTGTTGATTGTGGCTGAAGAACGGTTGAGACACGATCGCCTTGTTGTTTTCCATCTGCGATTAGTTTTTGGGATGAAATGTTATAGGTAATCTTGGAACCACGAATAACACTATCATCTTGTGATAGCATTGCTTGATCTATCATGGTGAGCTGGTCATCTACCATCACGTAGTAAAGCTCTTTAGCTTCCCCATAAAGTGTCTTACCATCTTCAGAAAGCTGAGAAAATGTTGCCAGATTACCGTACCCTTCAATTCTCCTGATGGTTGAATCTTTTGGATCACGCTCTACAACGACTTTATCTGCATTAATGTTGATGCTGCCTTGTTTAAGCTTAACATTGCCAATGAAGGTGGCTTTATTGCTTTGCATATCCAGTTGTTGACTGTCAGCATCGACATAAACTGGTTGCTCCGTATCTGAATCCAAAGCTAACGCTAGAGCTGGTGTAAATAGAACAAATAGGAGACTAAGGTGTGAAAGTTTCATATCTACCTTGTACATTTTTGTATAGTGTGGCGTGGTTATCGGCGAAGTTGCCCGTTATGGCTTGCCCCGTTGTTTCAAACTTTTGACCATTCATTTGGACTTGGTTGTCAGCCCAAAAGTCCCGGCTTTTCAATTGAATATTCATCATATTTGTCTTTAATGTATCGAAACCCGAATCAGGTAAAAGGTTATGCGCCAGTACATCATCATAGAGTGTTAATATATTATCTTTGCTCAATACACCGCGAAGGGCTGTTATTTCCCACTCTTGCACTGTGCCGTTTTTGTATACTTTCAGCACTGGGTGGTCAAAAACGGTTGTACCGTTTTTAGCGTAATGGTCCAAGTTGAGAGAGGTAATCACATAACTACGTACACCATCCTCAGTGTAAGAGGTATTTATTAGCCCCTTGCCACTGAACATGGGCAACTCTGTATTTGGTTCTACTTGAATATCATAACTCTGTTGTTGGTCAAAAAGATAGTAAGTTGACCAGCAGATGATAAAGAAAAGTAGCAGATAAACAATACGACTTAGGGTCATATGCTTAAGCCTTTGTGTAGTTCTAACTCACCACGAGCCTCGAGAACGAGATCGCAGACTTCTCGCACAGCGCCGTGCCCACCCTTCATCACTGTAATGTAATTGGCTTTCTTTACGAGTAAAGGATGCCCGTCAGCAACACAGACTTTTAAAGCCACTTTTTCCATTACAGGCCAATCAATAAGGTCATCTCCTACATAGCCTGTTTTACTGGGGCTTATCGCAAGACTCTTACAAATCTCATTGTAGGCTTGCAGTTTGTCATCTTGACCTTGATAAATGATATTAATCCCAAGTGATTTCATGCGATTTTCAACAATTTTGGATTTTCTGCCAGTGATAATCGCGACTTCAATACCAGCACTCATAAGTGATTTGATACCATAGCCATCACGTGTATGGAAAGTTTTTAATTCTTCGCCATTATTACCCATGTAAATAAGGCCGTCTGAAAATACACCGTCGACATCAAAAATAAGTAGCTCAATAGACTTGGCTATGTCTAGCACGTTTGGTTTCACATCTTGATATAGTGTTTGGTTCACTAGAGCACCCCTGCTTTCAATAAATCGTGCATATTCAATGCTCCAATTACCTTTTTGTCCTCACAGATAATTAAACCACTTATGCTATTTTCTTGCATTAGGTTCAGTGCTTCTGCTGCCAGCATATTCGCATTTGCAGTTGTTGGCTTCACTGTCATGACTTCACCGATAGCTGTACTGTGGATATCAATTCGCTTATCTAATATCCGTCTGAGATCTCCATCGGTAAATATTCCAACTAAAGACTCATTTTCACAAACGACGGCGACCATTCCTAGTCCCTTTTGGCTGATTTCAATTAAAGCGTCTTTTATTAACGTATTTGCAGGGACCAATGGAAGGGCATCACCCGTATGCATAATATCTGTTAGCCTGAGTAGTAACTTACGACCAAGTGCTCCCCCCGGGTGGGATAAGGCAAAATCTTCTGCCGTGAACCCTCGAGCTTGCAGTAAAGCAACCGCTAGCGCATCACCCATAACCAATGTTGCCGTTGTACTAGAGGTTGGTGCGAGGCCCAGTGGGCAGGCTTCTTCGGAGGCATCGATTAAAAGATGATAATCGGAAAGTTTTGCCATTGTTGATTGTGCTTTTCCTGTAATGCTAATCATCTTAACCTTCAGCCGCTTTAAGACTGGAAATAGACCAAGTATTTCAGAAGATTCTCCAGAGTTTGATATTGTGATGACAATATCTTCGGGAGAAACCATGCCAAGATCTCCATGTGCTGCTTCTCCGGGGTGCACAAAAAAAGCGGGCGTCCCCGTACTTGCAAATGTTGCTGCTATCTTTTTACCGATATGTCCAGATTTCCCCATCCCCATAACGACAACTTTGCCAGCTTTATTTGCAAGTATGAGGTTACATACATCAATAAAATTTTGGTTAAAGCTATGCTCTAGTTTTTTTAAAGCATTAATTTCGGTTGTAAGAACCTTGTTAGCGGCAGCACGATAATCAAACATAAAAAGTCCAGAGTAATATTAAGCGGTCATGTTCATGATTAAGTAGGTTTGATAGCCAATAAAACAGAAAAACAATAGGGTGCCTTCCAGTCGGTTGACACTGCGTGATTTTCCCAGTGCCATGAAAACAAGCAAGATTGATAGGGCTAGCATAACCCAGAAGTCACGTCCCATTGCATATTCACTTAAAAGGGTTGGATTAATAATTCCAGGAATACCCATTACCGCTAGAATATTGAATACGTTGGAGCCAATAATATTACCTACAGCCATATCGTCTTCGCCTTTCATGACACCGGCCAGTGAGGCTGCTAGTTCCGGTAGGCTGGTACCAACAGCAATGATAGTTAAGCCGATAACAAGATCACTCATTCCGAAATATTGAGCGATAGTTACTGCGTTTGTTACCAAAACATCTGCTGAGAGAGGTAGAATTATCAATCCGATTAGTACCCATATACAAGCTTTGGGATTGCTAACGCCTTCAGGAACTTCGGCTTCTTGTTCTTCGATAAGGACATCACCATTACTTTTTTCTTTGCGGCCAATTCTCAACATTGCAAAAATAAAGGCAGCAAATAAAACAAACAAGAGAATACCTTCATTAAAACCTAGTTTGTTGTCCCATAGTATCACTCCAGCTAATAATGTGACTGCTATCATCAACGGTAGTTCCCGTCTTATCACTGCTGAACTGATCGAAAGAGGTTTGATCATTGCCGTGATTCCAAGTATCAGAGCAATATTGGCAATATTGGAACCAAGCACATTACCGACTGCTGTATCTGTTTTACCATCAAGTGCTGCGGTTGCCGATACCATCATTTCGGGAGCTGAAGATCCCATAGCTAAAATGGTCATGCCGATCACGAGCGGTGAAATACCAATATTTCGAGCAAGCGCAGCAGCCCCGTAAACTAATCTGTCTGCGCTCCAAACTAAGAAAATGAGGCCGACAATAAGAAATGCAATTGCGTCGAAGGGCATGATAATTCCTGTCATTATTTCGCAGTTTTAAGTGGGACTGCTAAGTTTGACGGTTTGAGGATAAAAAAGAAAGTGATTCGTTAAATTTATTGTGAAGAACATTTACGGTTTTAGCTAGAATTTATGTCCAGCTTTGGTAGGAGAGCTACCTTAGTTTGATATTTAATCGAACAGTGCTTTAAATCTGATTAAAATGTGCTTATGATTGCGAATTCTGACGAGTGCTAATATAGGTACAGTATGAGTTCTGAAGATTTAGTCAAAGTAGAACAACTTACGTTTTATCGAGGCGAAAGAAAAATATTTGATAACATAAGCTTACGTGTCCCGAAAGGCAAGGTTACAGCGATAATGGGGCCTTCTGGAATCGGAAAAACGACCCTGCTGCGCCTTATTGGTGGCCAGATGCCTCCTGATTCTGGCAGTATTTGGTTTGATGGACACAATATTCCATCTTTGGGGCGCAAGCAGCTGTATCAAGAGAGAAAGAAAATGAGTATGCTGTTTCAATCAGGAGCTCTTTTTACAGATCTATCCGTTTTTGATAATGTGGCCTTTCCACTGCGTGAACATACTCAACTCGATGAGCAACTTATTCGGACTTTGGTGTTACTTAAGTTGGAAGCTGTCGGCTTAAGAGGTGCTGCCAATTTAATGCCTAGTGAACTTTCTGGTGGCATGGCGAGGAGGGCGGCTCTAGCACGCGCTATTGTATTGGACCCTGAACTTATCATGTACGATGAGCCTTTCGTGGGACAAGACCCAATTACAATGGGAGTGTTGGTTGAGCTTATTGGTAATTTGAATCGAGCCTTAGGCATCACGTCAGTCGTTGTGTCGCACGATGTCCCTGAAGTGATGAGTATCGCTGATTGGGTTTATATACTTGCTAATGGTAAAATTATCGCAAGCGGCACCCCAGAAGAGCTCCGAGCCAACACAGATCCGCAAGTTCAACAGTTTATGGAAGGTAATGCCGATGGGCCTGTGCCATTCCGTTTTCCATCTCAACCCTTACAGAGTGAACTTTTTTCATGATAAAAGGTGTTATTAACCTGACTGCTTCGACTGGGCAAAGGGCTTTGCAGATTTGTGAGTCATTTGGTCGAGCAAGTTTGATGTTGTGGGGGGCATTAGTCAATAGGCCTCAGCCACTGAAAAATGCTCCCTTACTTATTCGTCAACTCTATAGTGTTGGAGTCCAATCACTGCTAATCATTGTCCTCTCCGGGCTTTTTATTGGCATGGTACTAAGCTTGCAGGGATATGTGATCCTAGTTGATTTTGGTGCAGAAGGTGCGTTGGGTCAGATGGTTGCCCTTTCCCTTTTGAGAGAGCTTGGTCCTGTTGTAACAGCCCTTTTATTTGCAGGGCGAGCTGGTTCAGCACTCACTGCTGAAATCGGTTTAATGAAAGCAACGGAGCAATTGTCCAGTTTAGAAATGATGGCGGTTGATCCACTAAAACGCGTGATTGCTCCCCGATTTTGGGCTGGCGTTATTTCTATGCCAATGCTTGCTATGATCTTCATGGCAGTAGGTATCTGGGGAGGGCAATTAGTTGGTGTTGATTGGAAAGGGATTGATAATGGTAGTTTTTGGTCTGCAATGCAGGCTTCTGTAGAGCTAGGGCAAGATATAGGTAACAGTCTCATTAAAAGTATGGTTTTTGCTTTTACCGTCACTTGGGTTGCTTTATTTAATGGGTACGATGCGGTTCCAACCTCGGAAGGTATAAGCCGAGCCACCACTCGTACGGTTGTACACTCCTCTTTGGCTGTACTTGGTCTCGACTTTGTACTTACCGCATTGATGTTTGGGAATTGATGATGCAAAAAAATCGAAAGATTGAATTATGGGTCGGTAGCTTTGTGCTTGCTGGCATTTGCGCAATTTTGGTAATGATTTTTCAAGTTGCTGACGTAAAAAATTTGGGCTCTAGCGATACTTATACACTAAAAGCAGAGTTTGATAATATTGGTGGTTTGAAAGTGCGTTCACCAGTGAAAGTTGGTGGTGTTGTTGTTGGTCGGGTAACTAACATTGGTTTGAATAGTGATTCTATGGTTCCCGTTGTTACGGTTGCAATCAATGCAACCTACGATAAATTCCCAGACACTTCTAGCTTAAAAATACTCACATCAGGTCTGATCGGAGAACAATATTTATCACTAACTCCAGGCTTTATTTTCGATGATGAAAAAATGCTCCAAGACGGTGATTATGTGGAAGATACAAAATCTGCATTAGTATTAGAAGATTTGATTGGTCAGTTCCTTTATAGCGTTGGTGGTGATTCCCAAAAGGAAGGAGATAAAAATGATTAAAAAATTAATGTTTGCTCTTCTTCCACTTATGCTGATTTTTAATGTGTCGGCAAAGGAGATAGATAGGACCAAACCATACGAAATGATGAAGCAGGTCTCTGAGAATACTTTCGCTCGACTAAAAGCCGAGCAAAGTAAAATACGCAAGGAACCCAATCATCTTAAAGTTGTGGTTGAAGAAGAGATGATGCCTTATGTTAATGAAAAATATGCGGCTCTCAAACTTCTCGGCTCTAATTTAAAAGGAGCAAAGCGAGAAGATGTCAGCGAGTTTATCCGAGCATTTCATGGTTACTTGGTGACGTCTTACGCTCAAGCCTTGACTCAATATAGAGATCAGAAAGTTGAATTTGGCCCTATGCCAAAGGTTGAAGATGGTAAGAGCATAACTAAAATTAAAGTTGAAATTATCGATTCTCCTAGGCCGAATATTCAATTGGAGTTTAAACTCCGTCGTGATAAGAAAACGGGTGAATGGAAAGCATTTGATCTCATTGCTGAAGGAATAAGCTTACTTGATAGTAAGCAATCTGAGTGGAGCACTAAGATTCGTCAAGATGGCATTCTGTCTGTTGCCAAAGAGTTAGAAAAATTGGCTGATACTCCGATTCGTTTTGAGAGTAATAACTAATGACAAAGGGTAATTGGCAAAAATTATCGTCTGGATCTTATGAGCTGGCTGGAGACCTCACTCGGGATACAGTTCCAGGTTTATGGGATGATTTACAGACGCTTACATTTGAACAGTCAAGTTTAACAATCTCTTTATCTGGGGTTCTTAGAGTCGATTCTTCAGGTATGGTTATGCTAATCCACTTATTAGAGCATGCAAAAAAGCAAAACTGTCATATAATGCTAAGTTTTGTACCTCAACAGCTAATGACTTTAGCCGCTTTGAGCAGTGCAGAAGAGTTGTTTTTAGGACATATTTAAGGAATTCAACAGGGGTTAATTGTGGATAGCACAGAAGTACAACAGATTTTAAGCCAAGCACTCGAACTAGAAGAATTACATGTAAAAGGAGAGGGCAGTCATTACGAGGTCATTGCTGTTGATGTTCGTTTTGAAGGGATGAATCGTGTAAAAAAGCAACAATTAATCTACGCTCCGCTAATGGAATACATTCAAAGAAATGATATCCATGCAGTTTCGATTAAAGCCTACACACCGGATGAGTGGGCTCGTGACAAAAAATTAATGTCACTTTAGGGTTGGATTATGGATAAGTTTCGAGTTATTGGCTCCAGTAAGCCACTTGAAGGTGAAGTGCAAATTTCGGGTGCTAAGAACGCAGCCTTACCTATTTTGTTCGCTTCAATCCTAGCAGAGCAACCTGTAGAGGTCGCAAATGTTCCCCACTTGCGTGATATTGACACGACAATAAGTTTGTTACAAAAACTTGGTGCTAAAGTTGAGCGTAATGGCTCCGTTTATGTTGATGCTAGTGGTATTGATGAACACTGCGCTCCGTATGACTTGGTCAAGACAATGCGAGCTTCGATTTGGGCGTTAGGCCCACTAGTCGCACGTTTCGGTCAAGGGCAGGTCTCTTTACCCGGAGGGTGTGCGATTGGTGCACGTCCTGTTGATTTGCACATTCAAGGGCTTGAGCAGTTGGGTGCAAAAATTGTGCTTGAAGATGGGTACGTTAAAGCGACCGTTGATGGCCGTTTGAGAGGCGCTCATATTGTCATGGATAAAGTGAGCGTAGGGGCAACCATCACTATTATGTGTGCAGCGACTCTCGCTACGGGAAAGACAATACTTGATAACGCCGCTAGAGAGCCTGAAATTGTCGATACTGCTGAGTTTTTAAATACTCTCGGTGCTAAAATAACAGGCGCAGGTACTGATACTATTACTATTGAGGGTGTTGAGCGATTAGGTGGTGGAAGGCATGAGGTCGTCGCTGATCGCATAGAAACCGGCACCTTCTTGGTTGCTGCGGCTGTTTCAGGTGGTAAAGTGGTTTGTCGTGGTACAAAAGCACACCTTCTCGATGCTGTTTTAGCAAAACTCGAAGAAGCAGGAGCTCTTATTGAAACTGGGCCAGATTGGATATCAGTTGACATGACGGGGCGAATTTTAAAGGGCGTTAACGTTCGCACTGCCCCGCATCCCGGCTTTCCCACTGATATGCAGGCACAATTTACCTTGCTTAACTTGATTGCTAAAGGTGGTGGCATTATTACTGAAACCATTTTTGAAAATCGTTTTATGCACGTTCCTGAGCTGATGAGAATGGGAGCGAAAGCAGAAATTGAGGGCAATACCGTTATTTGTGGAGACGTTGATGGGTTGAGTGGTGCTCAAGTTATGGCAACGGATCTCCGCGCTTCTGCGAGTCTCGTTATTGCTGGCTGCATTGCAAGTGGAGAGACAATAGTAGATAGGATTTATCATATCGATCGTGGTTACGATAAGATTGAGGATAAATTATCCGCACTTGGCGCGAACATTGAACGTTTTAGTGACTGATGCATAATCAGTCAACATTTGTAAGCCGAAACTTAAGTTTCGGCTTTTTTATGCTCGGTAGATCAGTTAGAGTCTGCTCTGTAAATAATTTGACTCTCTATATCGGAGTACCTAAATGATTGCACTACTGCGTGTATTGGCGATTGTGATTTTTGCAATAGTAATGTTTGTTTTTGGCTGTGGTTATTGTTTACTTAGCCCTCGCAACCCTAAACATGTTTTTACCTTCGGACGTCTTTTTGGCAAGATGTCACGAGTATTTGGCATTAAACTCGATCTGAGAGTGCCTGACGACGCTTACGAACGTGGCCAGCACATTTATATTGCTAACCATCAAAATAATTGGGATCTCTTCACTGTGTCTTCAGCAGTAACGCCTAAAGTCGTTACCGTGGGTAAGAAGAGTCTTGTCTGGGTACCATTGTTTGGACAATTGTACTGGCTAACGGGTAATATTCTCATTGATCGAGCCAATCGTTCCAAAGCTAAAGGTACTATCGATCAGATCATTGATAAAATGAAAGGTTCAGATGTTTCTGCATGGATTTTTCCTGAGGGAACCCGTTCACGTGGGCGCGGATTATTGCCCTTTAAAACAGGCGCTTTTCATGCGGCAGTTGGTGCCCATTTACCGATAATCCCTGTTGTCTGCAGTTCTACTAACCATCTTAAATTCAATCGATGGGATAACGGACATGTGATCGTTGAAATGCTGCCTCCAGTTTCTGTTGAGGGAATGGAGAAAGATGATATTCGCGAGCTAGCAAATGACTGTCGTGAGAAAATGAGGTTAAAGTTGCAACAGCTTGATGAAGAAGTAAGAGAGCTGAATAGTCGAGCATAAAGCATCACAATATTAAAAGCCCTAGCCTAGTGTTAGGGCTTTTTTGTGGGCAAAGATAAAATCATCTGCTTGGTCATATAAAGAGTATAGAAGGCATCGGTAAACTCGATGGCTTTATGATGGACAAGTGATACAGATGAAAAAAAACCAAGTCAGTAAGACTTGGTTTAAAAT
>NZ_AEIU01000032.1 GCF_000165125.1 Vibrio caribbeanicus ATCC BAA-2122
GCTCATCCACGGCCGCTGGCTCGTGATCTTCCGTTAAAGGTTTATCGGTAGAATCGGATACATCATCTACATCTGGAAGGAAGTTATGAGTCAAATCAACTGGTTCTTGTTCAGTCTCTTCAACTTCATCTTGCTCTTCAGACAATAAATCTGGCGATAACCCTTCATCGATAAAGTTTTGCGTCAAATCAATTACGTCTTCACTGCCAGCAAAAGTAGTATCATCGGATGGTTCATCAATAATCCAATCATCGTCCTCTGGTATACCAAATTCATTTGGAATGGGCTCTGGCATTGGCGGCTGAGCAGAAGCCATCGGATCCTTGGTATCCTGCTCAATCGAAGCCTCTGGTGATTCAAGTTCTACCTCAGAGGTATCTTCAAGAGTAGATGTCTGTTGATCATCTGATACATCTGGCGATGTACTTTCAGAGGCAAAAGGCTCTTCCTGAGGGGTTTCAATTGGTTCTGGCTCGGAAGTTTCCGACGATTCCAGACTATCAATATCCTCACTGAATTCTTCTTGGTCAGTATCACTCTGTGAAGGCAACTCTTCTTCAACTAGCTCAGCGTCCAACTCATCCACGGTCCCTGGGTCAGACTCGACAGACTCTTCGCTAACATCGGAGACTTCAAACTCTTCTTCGACTAGCTCAGTGTCCAGCACATCCACGGCCGCTGGCTCAGATTCGGCAGGCTC
>NZ_AEIU01000031.1 GCF_000165125.1 Vibrio caribbeanicus ATCC BAA-2122
CCACCGATGTCTTGGTTAAAGGCTTTGGCTCTTTCAAACATTGCCCTCATATTCCATACCTTGGAGGTATCCCAATCACTAATGTAGGCATTAAAGTGTTCCCGACCTTTAAAGAGTTCATACATACTAGTCACATGAGAGGTACAAAAGCGGATTTGACCTTGTTCCAGTTTATCGAGCTGGGCTTGGTCTCTAATGCTCTCATTGTCAACAACCAGATAAGTATTGTTGAGATAAATGAAGGTTGAATGCAGATGTTTATCATTACACTTGACTGTGTTGTCCCGCAACGGTCCTTTTGTTTCCCATAGGCTCAAGTCTTGGCTAAAGCTATATGCGCCAGTGAACATACTATGTATATTTTCTATTTTGGATATATCCCAGTGACCGATAGGTTGGTTAAAGGCTTTGGCGTCTTTAAACATCGCCCTCATATCTGTAACCTTGGAGGTATCCCAGTTACCGATGGGTTGGTTAAAGCTGGCGGCACCTTCAAACATTCCTGCCATATCCGATACCTTGGAGGTATCCCAGTTACCGATAGGTTGGTTAAAGGTGGTGGCACCTGAAAACAT
>NZ_AEIU01000030.1 GCF_000165125.1 Vibrio caribbeanicus ATCC BAA-2122
ACTAGGCCAAGACCTGCATCACTGGCCACAGTTTCAATAAAACACCCTTAATTTAAAGCCGCCTTGTGCGGCTTTTTTAGCCTTAGTGCCTTTTGTGTAAATATAAACCATTATATTTGCAGCCTATCTCAAAGCTTCGATGATTCAATCATTTAGCGTCTTTTCAATACCCCTTCGTTATTTATAATTCACCAAAGCTATCAGTAGTAACTCTCGGATTTATCGGCAATATGCCCTTTCTCTGTTTCAGCATAAGGACTGTAATGAAGACCCTTCAATCTCTCGGGTGGAGCACTTTACTTCTCGCTACCTCCGCCGCCGCACAAGACACGGTGAAATGTCTTGATAAACCCATCAACAGCACCTTCAACCATC
>NZ_AEIU01000029.1 GCF_000165125.1 Vibrio caribbeanicus ATCC BAA-2122
CATATCTATGTTGTTTCATTAAGCTATTGGCGTGGTTGATCATCAAAACAGAGTTGCTCGGTGATATTATTAGTGCTTTCTCAAGTAACACGGTAGCTTTCGATGCTTCTCTAGACTCGATATAAAGGTCGGAAATAGCGTCGATGTAAAAGAGGTTTTGTGGATCATTACTAATGAGTTTTTCTAGGATTGGGCGTGCTTTGTCTAGTTCTTTATTATCCATATATACTAACGCCTTACCGTATTCAAACGCTGCCTTTGATGCTAAATCAGCTTTTTTTTCTTTTCGAGTTAACCAGCTCAGCGCTGCCTTATTTTCTAGGCCTGCATAACGAGCTACGATTCGCGCGCGAGCCAATTGGTATGAGAGAGAAGGGGAAGCGGTTTTCTTTGGGTAGCTTTCTGCTCTAGCTCGAGTATCAGCAATACGGTCTTCAGGTAGCGGGTGGGTTAGTAGCATAGGTGGTGGTGTACTCGCATAGCGATATTGCTCGGCCAATCTTCCAAAAAATCTCGGCATTGCACTAACGTCAAATCCTGCTTTAGATAGCGTGCTAATGCCAATTCTATCGGCTTCTTTTTCATTGCTTCTGGTGTAGTTGATTTTTCCTTGAATAGAGCCTGCAGCAGTTGCAGTGACTGCTGCTATTCCGGCCTGAGGAGCGGCTATTGCTAGGAGCACTGAACCAGCAAGGGCTGCCATGGTAAGTGGAGAGCGTTTAGCTTGTTCCTCCATACTTCTTGCTAAATGACGTTGAGTAACGTGCGCTATTTCATGGGCTAAAACTGAAGCAAGTTCACTTTCGCTCTGTGCATGCAAAAATAAGCCAGAATACAGAGCAACATGACCTCCAAAAAATGCGAATGCATTGATGTTTCGATCCTGTATCAAAAAGAACTGGAAGGGCGTTTTCACATCTGATGCATTAGCAACAAGGCGGTGACCTAAGTTATTTAGGTATTCATTCAATATAGGATCGTTGATAATCGGACTACTGCCGCGCAGCATCCGCATATAGGCATCACCGTACTCTATTTCTTGGTCGATTGTTAGGGTCGTACTCGCTGTTGTCCCAATTTCAGGTAGGTCAAACTCCTTTGCAATTGAGCAAGGAATTAGGGCTATTGTTGTTGATAAGTAAAGACCGATAAGTGTAAAAGTACGTTTTAACATAGTCAGAAGAATGCCTTTTATTTTTTGTTCTCAACCTTTTTATCACGATAAAAGTTTAGACGTTACTTTATCTAATTAACCTTGAGATGCCTTAAGCTATAGACAATCTGCGAGGCGAAATGTTCTCAAAAGTTTGCCAGACAAATCTCTCTTGTTACCCGCTATGGTGAGTTTAATTGGTGACATTTTATGATTTACACTGACGTTGACAAAAAAACACTATACAATATTTGAGCAATAAAATCTGTACAGAGCGGGATAGTTTAATGACTACTTTGGATCTGCGTAAAGAACGCTGTCCTCTGGCGCTGTTGTTAGCGAAGAGGAATGTTGTCAAACTGACTAGTGGAGAAAGACTCGACATTTTAGTTACAGATTCGTCTTCAATGAATGATATTATAAGTTATCTTGAAAAACAGTCATATATAATGAAATTAGACAACTTGGAGAATTGGTATTGTATAACAGTCACAATGGAGAAGTAATCGATGTTTGAAATGGTAAGTCGTTGGTACAAGAGGCGCTTCTCCGATCCTCACGCCGTCAGTCTCGTCGCGATTCTCTTATTTGGCTTTATTGTCATTTATTTTTTTGGCAACCTTATAGCCCCGTTGCTGGTTGCTCTAGTCCTTGCCTATCTTCTAGAGTGGCCGGTTGTTCAGCTAAGCCGCCTATCTCTGCCACGTACATTGGCTGTTATCCTTGTTATTCTCGGGTTTACTAGCATTATGCTGGTAGCCATTTTTGGCTTAGTGCCAACGATCTGGGAGCAAGTTGGTAATTTAATTAATGATGTTCCAAATATGTACGTAGGGCTTCAAAGTGTTATTGCGGAGCTTCCTCGTCGCTATCCAGAACTTGAGCACTTTCAGATCATAGAGTCTTTGGTCAGCAATGCAAAGAATCAAGTTATTGGTGTGGGGGAGACAGTAGTAAAAGGATCACTGGCATCACTCGTTAGTCTTGCCACGCTGGGTGTCTATCTGATTTTAGTTCCTCTACTCGTTTTCTTCTTGCTAAAAGACAAGCAACAGCTGGTACAAATGGCGAGTGGATTCTTGCCCAGAAATCGACGTTTGGCAACAAAGGTATGGGATGAAATGAATGAGCAAATCTCGAATTACATTCGAGGTAAAGTCATGGAAATTCTAATAGTCGGGACTGTCAGCTATGTCACTTTTGCTGTACTCGATTTACGCTATTCTGTGCTTCTTGCTGTTGCGGTGGGTCTCTCTGTTTTGATTCCATATATTGGTGCCGCTGCTGTAACCGTACCCGTTGCAATTGTTGGATTATTTCAATGGGGGCTTAGCTCTGATTTTTATTGGCTACTCGCTGCTTACGCCATTATTCAAGCTCTTGATGGCAACGTATTGGTTCCTGTACTTTTCTCCGAAGCGGTAAACCTTCACCCAGTCGCAATCATAGTTGCAGTGCTAGTTTTTGGCGGACTTTGGGGCTTTTGGGGCGTATTTTTTGCCATACCCCTTGCCACTCTTGTAAAAGCAGTGTGGAGTGCTTTGCCAAGTCATGAAGATGAAGATGCAATAGTAAGTGAATAATTTTTAGCCGAATTTGGAGCGCTGGCAATTCGCCAGCGCTTTTTATTTGTGCTCAAGTTGGCATTTTTGCCCAGTATAGAATTTACTTATGTATAGTTTTGTAAGAAATTCCTTAAGGAAGCGTCGTTTCTGACGATACAAAGGGACTAGTGCAAACGTTTGTTTGTACATCGACCAACTGAGGGACATTATGAAATTTAGCCAAAAAGTCGTTGCGGCCTCTTCTGCATTATTACTCGTGACGGTAACTTTGCTTTCGATACAGCAGATGAGTACAGTTAAGTACGAAATCGAAACCCTAGTTGACACCAGTCTAACTGAGATGGTGAAAGGGATAAAAAATACGGTCGAGTCGGACATGGAGAGTAAGAAGTCATTGGCTCAGTCTACGACTGAAGTACTCGAAATATATCCTCAAGACAAAGATTACGTGAAAAACGTGCTTGAAAAAAACAACCTGAAACAGAGCTTTTTAGCGGTAGGTTTCGGGTATGAAAGCGATGGAGCCGTTGTTGAAAATGATGATGGTTGGGACGCGCCACCAGAATATGATCCGCGAGTAAGACCGTGGTATAAGGATGCCAAAGCGCAAGGGCAGCTTGTTGTTACCGATCCGTATATCGATATATCCTCAAAAAAAGTGATTATATCTATCGGTACGCCTGTCAAAGAAAATGGTCGTTTCATGGCGGCGATGTTTTATGATATGGAGCTTGGCGGGCTAGCCGACCTAGTTAATAATGTTAATCTGCACGATGCAGGCTATTTATTTATTGTGACAGCCGATGGAACAACAATTGCGCATCCAGAGGCTGCAAATAACGGTGAAAATATAACCAAGTACCTACCACAAGCCGTGGTGAAATCGGGTGAACAAACTTTTGAACAAGACGAAAAGAACCTGCTGGTTTATTTTGAGCACGTACCTTCAGAAAACTGGTACATCGGTGCTGTGGTCGACCAAGATATCGCCTTCTCTGCGATAGACCAGCTTGGAAATAGCTCGCTGGTATTTGGTTCTATTGGTGTTCTGATTAGTATCGTGGTCTTAACCTTTTTAATACGCTTCCTTATGAGACCATTAGAGGCGCTAAATAGAGCAATACAAGATGTCGCTGGTGGTCAAGGCGACCTTACTAAAAGGTTGGACACAGACACCGATGAAGAGTTTGCTCAATTGGCCAGTGGTTTCAATACTTTTACTGAGACTCTACAAAAACAAATTCAACAGTCTAAAGCGATAGGCTCTGAGATCTTGCGTGGCACGGAAATGACTGTTGTTGGGGCGCAGCACTCAGCAGAAGCAATGCGCAGTCAGCTTGAGGAATTAGAGCAATTGGCGACCGCAATGAATGAGATGGCGGTGACTGCAACTGAAGTGGCGAATAACGCACAGGGCGCAGCGGGAGCCGCGAAAGATGCTGATGATGCGACTCAAGATGGTTCTAAGGTCGTCAGCAACACAGCAAGCTCTATTGATACGTTATCGACTCGAATTGATCAAGCCGTTGAAGAGGTTCATGGGCTTGAGTCTGCGACTGCAAACATTGAAACCATCTTGAAGGTTATTAATGATATTGCGGATCAGACTAACCTCTTGGCACTCAATGCTGCGATAGAAGCAGCACGAGCTGGTGAATCTGGTCGTGGATTTGCGGTGGTCGCTGACGAAGTGAGAACACTTGCACAACGAACCCAAGAGTCTACAACAGAGATCCGCAGCATGATTGAGCAACTGCAGGCTGGGGCTAGTTCAGTATCAGTAGCCATGAACGAGAGTAAGAGTACGGCTATTGATGCGGTTGAAAAAGCACAAGCGGCTGATGGTGCACTACAGCGTATCAGAGACGCTATTCAACGTATTAGTGACATGAACATGCAAATCGCTTCTGCCGCAGAGGAACAAAGCTTGGTTGCAGAAGAAATAAATAGCAACACGGTTAAGATTAAAGACCTGTCGACTCAGGTTGCCGATTCAGCAGAAGAGGCAAATATGGCCATGAAAGTTCAAACTGAAAATGTTCGTGAACAAGACGCGATTTTGAATAAGTTTATTGTCTAAATTAAAAAAAACAGAAAGCCAGCGGTTTCGCTGGCTTTTTCATATCAGTCAAGCTGATCGCTTATTTTTCATCATTAACTCTTCTTATAGTAACGCCATTTCAAGATTTAAGAGCGAAGTCCATTTGCGTCAATCGATAAATGATATACCTCAATAATTGCATTAAACCTGACCACGCCCCAATTAAAAAAATTATCGAAGCCACCGGTGTTTTCAAAGTGCGAAAACGGGCTTGGTTAAGGGTTCAAGGTTTTGAAGGGGATAGAGGCCAGTTTGAATTTTGGTTATGTCATGATGATCTGAAATTGATGGGGCCGGAGAGATCTTTAATATTTTTGGAATTTACGAACGAAAGGAGGTGCACGAATAGGCACCTCAGAAATATCTTCCGTTTTTGTAACAAATCCCTATTTTTTAATCACATTGCCTTCATACAACACTGATACTATCGAAACGGCGACGATCAGAGAAACCAAACCAACCAATATGCTTGAAAATGGGTAGTCTGTAAGCGCACTTTGTATACCCAAAACGACAAGCGGTGAAATCGCCAGTGATGTCGATACCGCTAATGAAGAGGTTTTCTCTATGCCTTTTTGGAGTACATATATCGAAGTACACACACCAACAAGTGACACTACCAGAATGGCAAACATATCTTCTTGTTGGAAAGTTAGCGCTTGCTGAAAGGGGATAAAACTGCTCGCCACAACTATGAGTAATGGAAATCTGACCGACAACATTGTTGTTGCGGGGATCTGAGCCGTGGCAAACTTTTTCGATATGACGACTGTGGCGGTAATGCTGATACAACATAAAAAAGCAAACACCAACCCCAAAAACATTTGCGAGTGATCATACAGTGAGTATGCAGAGCGACTCACAAAGACGTAAATGCACATTGTGATGACGGCAAACAGTGTGATCAGATGGCAAGTTTGAGTAATTGTCGATACCTTTTCTCTACGAAAAAGTAGCCAGGCAGTCATCACCACTGGGCCGAAGCCCTGAGTGATGGTCACAGCCACAGAAGGCTCAAGGTATTTAACCGACAAAAAATAAAATAACCAATTGCATAACGTCACGACGTTAAAGGCAATCACCATTCTCCAATCCGTCAGAAGGAGCCGAAATGACTGCGGCTGCTTGAACAAAGTAATGACAGAAAACACAGCCGTTGCGATCGTAAAGCTGATCGCTACCATTACAAATACATTGGTCGAAACGAGCCATATATTCAGTACAACACTTTGGGTTGATGCGATGGCAACATAAAGCAAGACCAGTAGTACACCGACAAAATACCTTTCACCCATCTTATCTATCATTCCTTATCAAACATTTCAAGAAACCAAACTTCCAGCATATATAGGGTCCACAGTGCGTAACTATTCTCTGGCTTAAATTCGGTGACAAACTTAACTAATTCATCGTGGTCAAACAGGCCTCGATTGATTGCTTTCTCACTCAGCAACGTCTCCACCACCTGTTCTTTGAGGTGGCTTAGAAGCCACTTTTCCAATGGAACCGCGAGCTCTTGCTTCTTTCTTTCCAAAATGTAATCAGGCAGATATTTTTCTGCTACTCGGTAGAGAAGATGCTTTTCCTTTCCGTCACGAATTTTGAAATCCGTTGGTATTGAACTCGCCAGTGTCACTAAAGATCGATCTAAGAACGGCGTTCTAACCTCCAGAGAATTGGCCATCGATGCAATATCCACTTTGACCAACTGAGCTTCATTCATCCAATGGTTGAAATCGTACTCCATCGCCATATCTAGATTATGTCTCGACTTAGAACATAGTTGTTTAGTGTATTGTTGATGCTTTTCGATGCAGCGCTCTTGAGCAAGTTGCTCTTTAAACGCTGTACAATAGAGCTGATCTCGACTGTCATAATCTAACCCGTCCGTTAACATTGATTGATAAAAGTCTGAGAAGCTATCCTGACTCCAATCGCCGCTGCTAAGGTCAACTTTTCTTGGCAGTCCCATATCCGCTGGAATATTAGGGAAGCATTGAACAAGCTGATATCTGGCATACCCACCAAATAGCTCATCCGCAGCATCACCACCAAGCACTACTGTCACATGTTCTTTTGCTAATTTGAACATGAAATAGCTCGCAATTGAAGAAGGGAAAGCAAATGGCTCTCCGAAATGCTTGACCAGATCATGCGCAGCTTGGATGGCTTCTTCCGGCTCGATCGTATAATCATAATGGTCAGTACCCAGATCCTTTGCCAGCTTTCGCGCATACTCAAGCTCTGAGAATTCCGCATCCTTAAAGCCGATTGAGAATGTCTTCAGGTTATGAATTTTACCCTGCTTCTGAGCAATCGCGGTAACAAGGCTTGAATCTAACCCACCACTGAGCATTGTACCCACTGGAACTTCGGCCAGTAATCGGCTTTGAATTGATTTATTTAAGAGAGTATCAACCTCGTCGATCCATTCTTGTTCAGTACGCTCAACAATACTTGGAGAATAACGAACAGACCAATGCTGAAATGGCGTCATACCGTCTTTACTAAATTTTATACAAGAACCAGGAGGAACCTTGTGAACGTTATCGAAGACGCTCTGATCATTGGGCATCACGCGAAACTTCAAGAAATAATCGATCGCAGAAAAGTTCAGTTTCGGTTCTAAGAATCTGCTCTGTAGGAGAGACTTCATCTCAGAAGAAAAGCTTAACGTACTATCTTCGAAACTGTAGTAAAGCGGCTTTTTGCCGGCTCGGTCTCGAACCAATAGTATCGAGTCCTCATGAGTATCGTAAATCGAAGCTGCATACATGCCTTCAAGCTTGTTATAAAAATCTTCTCCATATTCCTGATACAAGTTAACGATAACTTCCGCATCAGAGTCTGTTTTAAATTTAAGGCCTCGCTTTTTCAGCGAATCTCTCAAACTTACGTAGTTATAGATCTCTCCATTGAACACAATGACAAATCTGCCGTTATCGCTGACGCAAGGTTGTGCCCCATTCTCAAGCGCGACAACCTTTAGACGACGCATACCTATATGAGTCGAGCCACTACGATACCCCCCCTCTTCATCTGGACCTCTATGATAAAGAGCCTCGAGCATCGCGTTTAATGAGCCTTTATCTTCTAACGATTGGTTAAAGTGCTGTATACCTGCAATTCCACACATAACTCATTCCTCCACTAGGACTTGTATCTGCGTTTACTGACTGCACATCTGATCTCGCTCTCGGAGACGCAAACTACTTCAATGTCGCCAACTAAACCAGACAAAATCATCTCTGCGATATCTGGATTACGTTCCATGAGCTCTTTTTTAATTGAATCTATTTGAGACTGATTAAGGTCCGGATCAGCAATGCGAATCACAAGTGCGCCTTTCGTATCATCGAGGTCGTATGCTTTGTAAGGCGCATGCTTGGCGATTGCTGCGGTAATATCTGAGAGGTTCACTTTCTCGCCATGCTTAAACTCCCCAGAATAGCGACCAAGACAGCGATCAAATACATAGATGGTCTTTCCCTTGTGCTCAATATGGTCGAATCCTTCAATTAAATCAT
Organism: Vibrio caribbeanicus ATCC BAA-2122; assembly: GCF_000165125.1. Lineage (GTDB taxonomy): Bacteria > Pseudomonadota > Gammaproteobacteria > Enterobacterales > Vibrionaceae > Vibrio > Vibrio caribbeanicus. Next base: position 8,347 of record NZ_AEIU01000029.1, read on the forward strand.
TCGTGACAAATCGAACTGCCGGAAAGCTAGAGCGTGCAAATGAGGTAAGAAGTAGCACTTCGCCAGGCCCGTTGTAGCTTACCTCTGAGTACAGAGTATTGGCATCAATGACCTCTGGCAAAATGTAATCATCGAACTGATACTTGCCAATTTCGTGATTGAAGAACGCGATTGAACCAATCTCAATGCTCCCAAACAAATCAAGAATGTCATTCACGCGAATACCGAAGAATAACGCAACTTTCTTCTGCCAATCTAAGCTGGCAACGTCTCCTACGACGATAATTTTCTTTGGTGTTGCTTTGAGTTCACCCGTCGCAATAAGCGCATCGAGGATCATCGGCATAGTGAAGAAAATCTCAGGGTTAATGCGATTCAAAACCTTAATATGTTCCGCGATAGGGCGAGTAAAATCGATCAGCTCTGTTTCACATCCCATCAAACGAAAGATTTCTCCAGCTGTAGCGGCTGCATGCCCCGTACCTAAATCCGCACACGCTGTTTTGTAACTGTTCCCGCAGAAATTCTGAATTATGTCCTTTCTTTGCTGAAGATAGATATCCTGATCGGAAGGGACATACGAAATGCGTTTACGTTTTCCCGATGTTGTTCCTGATGTCAGATATATATCCATCGATTCAAACTGATGGTCAGCATGATAGTAATGCTCCGTTAGAACTGCTTCGTCAATTAGCGGCAAGTCACTGATGGTAAAAGGGCGGTTGATATCAACCTGGTTTATTTCTCCATACCATGGGAAAGTCTGTATGGTATCCCGAACCAACGAAGCTAAATCGCGACCAGTTTCAGGAGTCTTTGAAACCTCTCCCAGACCTTTATCATAGAACGTTTGCTCGGTTTCTCGGACCTTGGCGATGGTTTCGAATAACGTTTGGCTATCTTTCTCTATGACAGTAATTGCACCTGGCGCTGTAAGCAAATCGATTGTCTTGTTTTGTATATCACCAATATCGTAGTGATATTTCGCAGATACCACTCCTTTAATATTTTTTAAAGCCGGAAGCGGGTCCTCAAGTACACAACCACTTTTGGGGCTAAGCATATAAACGTAGGCGGCCTTCTTGTGAGAAATCGTATTCCTACTCTGCAATTGGTGGATTGAACCATCAAATACCTCTGGTCTTACGATGGCATCCACTAATTTACTGACTTGCGAGTGACCCAAGGTCTCTTCAATGATATATGGATCTGCACCGCCAGCAATCCTAGCGCCTACTTCGATGAGAACGGGACCACGCTTCGTTAACATCACTTCGGCATGAAAGGCTCCGTTACGCAATCCAAGAGCCTGACACGCCACCTGTGTATAGTCTGATAATTCGTGATAGCATTCGTCATTCACATAGCGCAAGATCTGCTCATCGTAGATTGGGTTTCCATCAACAAATCGTTTTCTAGATTCAAACAGATCAGTAAAGAAAAAACCGTTGTCGCGCGCTATCCCATTAACGACGTACTCCGCACCCTCCAAAAATTCCTGGCAAAGCACTGACGTGTTTGGAGCCCCAAAAACATCGTTTTTCCCCATAATGTTGTGGAATGCATCCAGTGCTTGGCTTTCCGAATGACAAATTGACACTCCATCCGTTGCCGCACTTTTTAAGGGCTTCAACACAACCGGCCAGTCATCTCTTCCTGCTAGCCAATCAGAAAGCTCTGAGGTACTTGTCACCATCGCTTGATCGATAGACGCAACCCCAGCTTTCTTGATTGCCTCCTGCATCGCGTATTTGTCACGTCTCGCCATTGAAAGTTCAATATCATTGGAAAACGGCAATTCAAACTCATTATTAAGCGTATCTGCCAGTTCTACAGCACCTTCACTGCCAGCGATGATTGCTTTAATAGAATATTCATTTAGAGTCTCCAGCAACTCACCATAGCTAAAATTGTATATGATTGTTCTATCGCATGTGCGTCTAGTAAACTCTTGGTCTTGATTGAAATATGAAGGCGTAAAGGGCGATTCAATGTGGATAACTTTGTAGCCAATCGCTTGAAAGGCAGGAACTAGGTATTTACCACCTGTATATGCGTCAACAATAACGATGACTTTTTTGTTATGAACTTCAGACATACTATCCCTATAATAAAATTTGCTGAGTAATAATTTCTGCTACTTTGGAAAAATGATTCTTCCAATAAAAATGGCCACCAGAAAACCGAGACACACCGAGGAAACACTGTGTTAGTTCTTGCCAGTTATCCATCGTTTTATTGATGTATTCGTTCTCTCCACACAACGCTAAGATAGGAGTTTTGAGCATGGCCCCCATCTTTGGCGCATATTCATGATATTGTCGATATTCGTCACGAATATCGGGAAGGAAGGCTTTTAATACCTCGACATTTTGAGTAGTTGCTTCGTCACTTAGTGACATCAAGTGCTCTAGAAATAGGTCATCTTCTAGGTCGAAATAGCGATACGCATCCTTTTCACGCTCGGGAGGACATAAAGTGCTCGATACAAACAAGCACTTTGGAAAAACACCACGTCTCTCAAGCTCATGGGTAACTTCATACGCCAACGCACCGCCCATGCTGTGTCCAAATAGAGCAAAATCGGTGTTTACAGACTTTGCTAAGACCTGCTCAATGAGGTCATCGACGATCAAACTAAAGCTTGGATTAGCAGCCTCATTAATTCTTGAATAACGGCCGGCTCTATCGATAGCTGACCAGTTTATGTGTTCTGGGAACTCCTTTTGCCAAGTGAGATATTGGTGAGCTCCGCCTCCTGCATGCGGAAAGCAAAAAACGTCCAACTTCTGAATCACAAGACCTCCATTTGCTTACACTTGATATGAGCGCTCAAAGCGTCGATCGTTGGATGTAGAAAAAGGTCAGGTAGCGATAAGCTAATCCCCAAATGGGTTTCTAATGCGACCATCAGATTCATCGCGGCGATAGAATCACCAATATTAAAGAAATGGGTGTCACAAGCCAGATTTGGTTGCCCGAGAACTTGCTCCCAAACCGATTTCACGCGTTCAGAAATTGCGTCAGAGTTTTGTGCCGATGGGCTCTTCGACTCCTCGCTCGCTCGAGACCCCCAGGACTCAACTAATGATTTGTGGTCCAGCTTTAGGTTGTCAGTGAGAGGAATTTTAGTCACCTCTTGCCATAAAACTGGCACCATATATTCTGGTAGGAATTGAGCGAGTTTGTTTTTCAAGGTGCTCACGTTTATTTGACCACCTTGACTTGAAACGACTGAAGCAAGTAGTGCGGAATTATTGGCACTGTTTTTTACAACGGAGACTGCAACTTCAGACACTCCTTCGAGAGCGGCTATAGCTTTCCTCACTTCTTCAAGCTCGATGCGGTAGCCACTGATTTTGATTTGGTCATCAAGTCGGCCCAAAAAGAGGAGATCTCCATTGGAACTACGCTTTACAAGATCACCGGTACGATAGCTACGTTTTCCTTGGAACATGACGAACGCTTCTAGCGTTCTCTCGTGATTGTTGTAATAGCCTTCAGCAAGGTGGCATCCCTGAACGTAAAGTTCACCTGGTTCTTCTTTATCGCAAATGTCTCCGGCATCATTCACCACGACGCACTCCACACCACCTAAAGGCTTTCCTATCGTTGCCTCATTTCCCGATATCTTTTTAATGGTGGTATTGATGGTGTTTTCAGTAGGTCCGTACACATTAAAAACTGTGGCATCTATGGAAGCCAAGTTTTTCCATAGGTCGCCATCGATTGCTTCTCCTCCAACGATGATGAGCTTTAAACTCGACACCGAACTTAATCCCACTTCTAGCAGAAGCTTCAAGTGCGATGGAACCAAATCAATATTGCAAATGTTATGGTCTCGTAAATACTCTAATAAAAGCTGCGGGGATTTTCTTATTTCATCACTCACCACATGCAGGGAGTAACCCAAAGCGACTAAAGCTAACCGCTCTAAGGAGCTATCGAAACAGAACGATGCATTCATCGCAACATTGCCGCTTACCAAACCATTAGGCGAATAGATCTTATTATGGTGTTCTTGAACTAAGTTCTCATAAGCTCTGTGACCAACAAGTACACCTTTGGGCTCCCCTGTTGTGCCAGAAGTAAAAATGATATAAGCATGGCTTGAATCTGTTTTTCCTTTTTGCTTTGGATTTAGGACACGAACACCCTCTGATTCAATCAATAACTCTGCATCCGACAATACTTGAACTGTTTCTTTACGCGATAATGGCCAATTAGCATCCATCGGTACATAGACGCGATTGGCCATCCATGTTGCATAAGCCGCAATAACGAAATTTATTCCCCGAGGCATACAGACAGCAACCGCAGCACCATAACTAGAAAGACCGGTGATGCTTTTTGCCAATGATTCAATTCGATCATAAAACTCTGAATAACTTAACGATTCATTTTGGTCTGTTACCGCCACGTCATTTGGGCGATGGGCGACATGCTTTTTTAAAGCTTCTAGCAAATAACGTTCAGACATAGCTATTTCCCACTAAAGTGTTACAGGGTCGACCAGAGCAACACGCACTGCTCGCTGACCTTGAAATGGTTTGCGTCCATGACTGACAAGCAAATTGTCGCCAATCAAGAAGTCACCCACTTCCCAACCAAAAGTAACCTGACAATCGACAAATGCGACGCGAATTTTCTCTACAACGTCATTGGGAATCTCTTCACCATTTCCATAAAATACGTGCCTTGGTAGGAAGTCTACGCCTAACGAAGACAACATTGCTTCCTGTATCGCTGGTTCTAGGTTGGTTACGTGAAATAGGTGGAGTTGGTTGAACCAAAGCTCATCGCCAGTGATTGGGTGCTCAATGATCGCCTGTCTTTTTTGACGAGTTCTCAGGTGAGTAGTGGAAACCCACTCGAACTCGATCTCATTGTCTCTGCAGTACTGCTCAACTTCAGCAGGGTCATCTGACTGAAAAGCTTCTTGCCAGGAAAGATCAAACCCGCCATCAAAGTTACGCTGATACATGACACCGAGCTGACGGAACTTTTCAACGTCTTCTTCTGGCAATGTTTCGATAATTTTCTTGTTATCCGATATAGGGGTTTCTCCCCCTTGGTCAGCAACGACGAGTGAACAAAATAAGATTTTTCCTGGAACCACTTTCTGAAAAGCATTTTCGCTGTGATTTGCAATCTGCTTATTAGCCGGATACTCAGTGCTTGTATAGACGCCTTTCGCCGTCTGAATACGTTGGGTAGAGCGCTCCTTGTAACTCAACTCCAACTGCGCAAGATCTGAAACAATTTGGCTAAACTTATCATCGCTATCGACATTGAATCCACGAAAGAGTAAACATTTCTTCTCTGCCAAAAGAGCATCCAAATCCAAGTTCGCTAAAACGTCTCTAACAGTTTGACCCTCATCACTTGGATTCACCAAGTAAAGGTGCTCATAGCCATCTTCTAATATGGATACTGTGCAGCCTTCGATTTTCATTACTCTGCCCATCTCGATACATCAGGAAAGAAGTCATCAAGAGTATGTCGCCCCGGTAAGCCGATATCATGTTTGTAGATGAACATGGCTAAAGCTAAATCCAGAACTCCTAATCCAAACGGTGAAAATATCGTAGGTTTCTTTGAATCAAGCTGCAAATTCCCCAATATATACGCAGCCAATGTTCCATCAGCAAAATCACGGTTCCCAGCCATTTGCTCAGCTAAATGGGGGGAGGTATTAGCTTTCATGCAGTGTTCAACATCATCGAACACGTTGTTACTCTCAAGAATCGTTTCACTTGGAATGTCTCTTAATGAAATGTTTAATACAAGCTGACTCGCGTTGAATCGGAAGCTTGGATCTAAATATGGGGCTGGTGCCGTAGTAGCAAAAATCACGATATCGGCAGACAACGCAGCCTCTAGCGATGTGCAAATATCAATACTTCTTCCCGTTTGCTTTGACATATTTTCTGCAAACAAATAGGCATTATCTTGTGACAAATCGTAGATTTCGAACTGATCAATCTTCCAGTCATCGGCATGGAAAAATTCAGTGATGTATCTTGCGATCACACCTCCACCGATAATACATACTCGCTCTGCAATTTTCCCAGTCCGAGACAAATGATTTGCAGCCAACACAGCAGATGCTGACGTCCTTGCTGCACTTATTTGTGCTCCTTCCAATAAACAAAATGGGTAGCCGGTAGTTCTGTTATTGAGTAAAATCGCTGCAGACGCCCGCTGTAGATTGTGGTTAATATTTTTTGGAAAACTTGAAATCCATTTGATCCCTGCAATTTCTGTCGACGCATTACTGTCGTTTATTGAAGAAGGCAACGCAATAATTCGCGCTTCTGGCTTATCTTTAAAACGCAAAAAGTAACTATCTGGGTTTTCTGTAAAACCATTTTCATGAGCAAGATATGTTGACTCGATGACACCCAAAATATCTTTCTTGCATTCAGAAAGAACACTTGAGATGTACTCCCCGCCGATTACTTCAAATTGCTTTTGCATATGCTTCACTTTCTCTTTCAGCTATAAATCCAAATTTATCCTCACACCACTCATTGTTGAAAACGGTGCTAACATAACCTCCACCAAGGTCAGGCGAGATTGCCACGACCTTGTCGGATTCTTTAAACCTGTTGCTTACGGCTCTCAACCCAGCTAGAACTGTTCCTGTCGATGCACCAGCGAGGTATCCGTATTTCTGAGCGATCTCTCGACACACCTTGACGGCTTCAAGTTCAGAGACCTGTATCAATTGATCGATGTGTATTTCATTAAAAAATGGAGGGAGCACACTGGCGCCTAATCCAGGTAAATAGCGTGGACCAGCTTCTGTTCCAAATGTGACAGAACCTACAGAGTCCACTGCTATTATCTTTGTATTCGGGGAATGGACTCTAAAATACTCAGCACATCCCATCAATGTCCCTGTAGTACCTGCACCAATAACTAGATAATCAACATCCCCGATACTTTGATGAATAGATTTAGCGGTTAATGAATAATGCGACTTTACGTTACCTGGGTTGGCGTACTGATTGAGCCAAATGAGGGACGGATCTTCATTGAGTCTACTTTTTATGTAGTTCAAACGATTGCCTAGATAACCACCTTTTTCGTCCTTTTGACTAATGATAATGACCTCTGCACCTAGCGCCCTCATTGTCTTAATATTTTGTTCAGACGTATTAGCATCTGCGACGCAAGTAAACCTGAGAGATTTGCTAGCTGCGATGATACTTAATGCAACCCCCATATTTCCTGAACTTGATTCAATGAAATGTTTAGAGTCAACCAAATTGGTATTAATTATTGCATCATCAATTAAATATTTAGCAGCTTTTATTTTTATGGAGCTGCCAGCACTGAAACCTTCTATTTTTATTATCGGACTATTTGTCTCACAGAAGCCCGTCAGCCTCAGAAAAACATCATCATTTATGATGTCACCCATCTCTTCAATAATCATTTAACACCCGTTAAAAACTTAAATTAACTTCTTTTTCTAAACTTAATAGTTCTTTTTCATTTTTTAAAAATCGAAAAATACCATTATTGATAAAAAATCAATCTGAAAGTGAGTGAATTTTTTACACATTAAAACTGGATATCGAATCTTCAATTTATTACAGGTAGAAGAATTATAAGGTTTCTTACTCAATGATGACTTTGCTCTATAATATTATGGATATAGTTGATGTCGATAATCGCCATAAATACCAAAATGAAAGTCTGCTAGCCAGTTCTGTACATTAAATTTATTGGTTGCTCAATTCGTAAAAGTTTTTTTTATCAATATCACTTTTAAGTAATTCTATATCTAAGCTCAATTCTTTTAATTCATAGTCTATTACATGTCTTGTTGTTTTTATCGGTAATAAATAGCCACTGCTTGCCGCTAGGTAAATTTGAGACTTGTCAAATTTATTACCGGTTTTCCAGCAACAGACCTTTATATTCTTGTCAGAATAGTTTGTCATGTAACAAGGAATTGACTTAAGTCCAATTATATTGGCTGCTTGTACTCGATGATGTCCATCCATAATTATTTTCGTTGAATAATCAACTACAACCGGAGCCTTCCATAATTTTGAGCGAGAAATTTCATCCATTACATACTTTACTCGGCAATCATCAGTATACTCGTGAGGTTTTAGCTCACTAAGAGCTAACATTTGGAGGCTTACTCCCTTCATTTTAACTCCTTGGTCATACATCTATCCTTAATTTAATCAAACCATGGGACAATATTAGCAACTGAGTATTAATTTGTTAATAAGTAATTACAAGGAACACTTAGAAAATATGATTATAATCACAATAAATAGTTCTTTATTGGATGTTGATTTATTTTAATGTATTGACAAATTTAATCTTAAAATAAAGTGGTCATTTTTCTTATCGTAACTTTCAATCTGTATGTTGGAATGTAATATATTTCATCCATATTAAGTTCAATATTGTCAATAGATACAAATTTATAATGAAGTGATTAAACGAAGATGGGTATATGACTGTTATAATAGAGTATGGATTACTAATTATCCTCAATTTTTAAAAATGGGTGATTTATACCAAAAACGTATAGAGAACTAGAAGAGAGGAAGAAAGTTATAAATTATGCTAAATTAGAATTAGAATCTCGCTTTCCGATTATGGTTTTAACTAAATAAATTTAATTGATAACTCTAATATAAAAATATTCTAGTACGGCGATTTAATAACAAAAATGATAATATTAAAGTGCTAACAATAAGTTCACAAGAATACTCTATAGCATCAGGTGTGCTACCAACCTTTGGAGAAGAGAAATTAAATTGTATCTGTATAGTTCATATTTTGGTATCAAAGTATATGGATTTTACTGAGTTCGACGTCGAAGGCGTTCAACAAAAAACTATAGGAGTAATATTGGGTTTTCTAAAAAATCAAATTTGCACATGATCGTACTAATTATTCGAGACCGTGCCATTTATGAACCTAATCCCTGAGGGGCTCAAAAAAAGTAAAAAAGCGAAATTCTCAGAAACGGGTAAGTAGAAGGTTCTTGAGGTGACAGCACTGCTTATTAAAGGGGCATGTGAAAAGAATTGCTCGAAAGGGGACTAGCTAAACGAGCCAGCGAAAGGGTACTGGCTCTATTTGCTTTTTTAAATACTATTTGTTCTTGAGATAATCTAAAACAACTTCATGGTGGTCTTTAGTCTTAAACTTATCAAAAACATGCTCAATAACACCTTGCTCGTCAATTAGGAAGCTAATGCGATGTAGGCCGTCATATGTTTTGCCCATAAACTTCTTCTCACCCCAGACTCCAAACTGCTCTGCAACACTGTGGTCTTCATCGGATAAAAGTGTAAAGTTTAAATTATCGCGTTGGATGAACTTATCGAGTCGTTTTACGGGATCAATACTCACACCAAGTACGGCAACGTTGTGCGCATCCAGCTCAGCCTTTGTGTCTCTCAGCCCCTGTGCTTGTACGGTACAACCAGGCGTCATTGCTTTTGGATAAAAGTAAAATAGGATCTTTTGTTTACCTTTATAGTCGCTCAGTTTTATTGTCTGGCCATTTTGGTCAAGTAAAGAGAATTCAGGCGCATTATCACCAGCTTTGAGGGTATTCATCACTTTTCCTTTTTATTGATGGTTCGCGAGGAAGTTTAACGAACCATCGACGACTAAGCTATCACATAATTGGTCAAACTCTTCTCGGAGTTGCAATAAATTTATCTCTTCCCCAAGCGATGCACTGATAGCAATGTGAAAATGATTTTCCTGAGCATGGCATTTCACTTTTTCTAATGATTGTGCGCTTAGAGAGGATAGCCCTATATTTCTGTCAGCAAAGAACTGAGTGAAGTGTTCAACTAATCCGGGTCTATCATCCGAATCAATGGTGGCCTCCATCATTAATGAATGGGCTATCTGATTATGTTTTGAGGTACGTTTAGTGATAGTGATGAGTTCATGCTGCTGACCTAAAGGGGGAAGCATAGTCTCAATTCTGGTTATGGATGCATTACTGCCGTTGAGTAGCATGATTAAAGTAAACTCATCACCAAATAATGCGATTCTACTATCGACAATATTACACCCTGATTGATTTACTAGTCGGACGATCTGATTACAAATTCCGGGTCTATCTGTACCTACAGCCGTGATCACGAGATGTTGAGTCATAATAATGCTTTGCTTAAAAGAGTAGAATTTTCGGAGCTTAACATAGAAAAAATTGATAGAAACCTTTGTAAACTCTTTTCACTATTTTTACACACAGTTTAGGGCGAGTGGCGTACAAAATTCACAATAAAAGGGCTGTATTCTCACATCAGAATCAAGAGGTATAACTCGGTAAGTGAGGTAAAGAATGGAACTTGTATATGGCATAACTTGTCGAAGCTCCAACATCGAACAAATATTCGTATTTTTATTTACTTCGATAACCGTTAAGCGCTTGTCTTTATCAATCTCCTTAAAGTACCATGCAAGGAGTTTCTAAATTAGGGAGAAAAACATGTTTTCTGGAAGTATCGTAGCTTTGATTACGCCTTTTAATAGCGAGGGTGAAGTAGACTATACCAGCCTAAAAAATCTTGTTGAGCATCATATTTCAGCCGGAAGTGATGGGATTGTCGCTGTCGGAACAACAGGAGAGTCAGCAACGCTAACGATTGAGGAACATGTTAAAGTCGTCACTAAGGTCGTTGAGTTTGCTGACGGCCGTATTCCCGTCATTGCTGGCACAGGGGCTAATGCAACCCACGAGTCTGTCACATTTAGCCGGTTGTTGAATAACTCTGGTATCGCAGGCTGTTTGAGTGTAACCCCATATTACAATAAGCCCACCCAAGAAGGTTTGTTCCAGCATTATAAAGCCATTGCTGAAGCTAGTGATGTTCCTTTGATTTTGTATAACGTACCAGGTCGAACTTCGGTAGATTTATTGCCTGAGACCGTTGCTCGTCTAGCAAAGATAGAGAATATTGTCGCTTTGAAAGACGCGACGGGTGACTTGAGTCGCATTGCAATTCACCGTGAACTTTGTGGAGAAGATTTTATCTTACTAAGCGGGGATGACTCTACGGGGTTAGAATTTGTCAAGCAAGGAGGCGATGGTGTGATTTCCGTGACCAACAATATCGCAGCCAGAGAAATGGCGATGATTTTTGATTTAGCGAGCAAAAAAGAATACCCCGAAGCAGAACTCATCAATCAAAGACTAATGACGCTGCACAAAAATTTATTCGTAGAATCAAGCCCTATCCCTGTTAAGTGGGCAGCATTGCAGCTTGGGTTAATTGAGCATGGCGGACTTCGTTTACCTCTTACAGAGCTTTCAGAATCGGCTCGCCCAATAGTAGCTCAAGCACTCGAAGATGCTGGTATTGAAAGTTTGAATTGATTTTATAAATGTGATTAACGCTCTAGATAGAGTTCAGGAGTTTGAATGAAATTGTCTCATCAGCTGGTAGTTAGTACGCTAGCTGTTTTGGTTTTAAGTGCGTGTTCCAGTAGTCCAGCTCAACGTCGTCAGGCAAAAAATGACTTTGATTATCTGAACACAACACCTTTGAAAGACTTGCAGTTGCTAAAAGATGCAGAGCCAGAGTTTTATAAAACTTACCAAATTCCCTCAGGTCAATACACTGGTGGACAAGGTAAAGAGGTGGATATCCGTCCCCCACAACAAGTTTTAGAATTGATACCTGGAGCTCGAGTTGAACGAAAAAATGGTGATATTACTCTTTGGGTTTTAAAAGAGGACGAACTGAAAAAAATCTGGCGAACAACACAAGATTTATTTGTCAAACGCGGTGTATCGATGCGTGAGAATACTGAATCTCGTATCGAAACCGATTGGCTAAGTTGGCAAACAGAGGACGAGGATTCCGCAGTTGCCGCTCGTTTTGTGTTGGAGAAAGTGAGCTCACTTAGAAATTTAGGTATTAAGATTAGTTTGGTCGATTGGCGAGAGGGTGCCCAGTCTCTTTCAGTTACAGCATCGAATAAAGAACGTTATACGACGTTACTGACTAATATTATCGAATCTCGTTATGATGATGAACGACGACAAGAAATGGCACGTAAAGCTGAACAATTGGTTAAGCATATACCCATATCTCTCGGTGTTGATCGCAGTGGTTTACCTGTGATTATTGCACGTATATCCTATGATCTGCTGTGGGATAAATTACCTACTTTACTACCTGCAATGGGCTTTGAAATTGAAGAACGAAATCAATCTCAGGGAACAGTAAAAGCAAAATATGCAGCTCCTGATGATGAGTTTTGGACCAGAATTGGTGTAAAACCTATCAACTTAAAGTCTGGTAGTTATACTTTCTTGTTTGGAGATTTGGGTAATAGAACGTCAATCAATGTCACGGACTCTAAAGGTAAACCAATAGAAGAAAAACTACTTAAAGATATGGTTCCTGTTTTAGCTGCGATTGCTGATGACAAAAACAAGTAATAAAAAAGCTGACATTAGTCAGCTTTTTATTTGTATTTTTTCTAAGTCATTGTCGTAGAGGCTAGTATAAGTCGCCTTATAGATTGTTTTTTAAAGGACCATAGCTGCTATCCAACCAAAAATAATCAGTGGGATGTTGTAGTGAATGAAGGTAGGTACCACCGTTTCCCAGATATGTTCATGTTGACCATCTGCATTGAGACCAGATGTTGGACCCAATGTTGAATCTGACGCGGGTGATCCAGCATCTCCAAGAGCAGCGGCAGTTCCAACCAGCGCGACAGTTGCCATCGGAGAAAAGCCAAAGGCAATAGAGAGTGGCACATATATTGTTGCTAGTATGGGGATAGTTGAAAACGATGAGCCGATGCCCATGGTTACCAGTAAACCAACAATGAGCATTAGTAGGGCAGCGAGGGGCTTATTGTCGCCAATATTTGTTGAAAGAGCTTGAACAAGTGATTCAACTCCTCCCGTTTGCTTCATTACCGCTGCAAAGCCAGCTGCAGCAATCATAATAAAACCAATCATGGCCATCATATGAACGCCTTTAGTAAATACATCCGTCGTCTCACGCCATGCGATAACGCCACCAAATGTAAAGACCATGAAGCCTGCAAGCCCGCCGATGATCATAGAGCCAGTTAATAACTGAACACTGAGCGCAGCGATAATACCAAAGGCGGCTACATAAATGTTTTTTTTATTAATAGCGTTAGTCTTTTCATCTATTGCTGATGTTTTCTGTTCATATTCTCTAGGATTGCGGTAGCTAAAGAAAATAGCAGTGAAGAGGCCTAAGATCATACCAAGAGCAGGTAGAAGCATCGCCATAGGGACTTGACTAGCCGTAATCTCATTTAAGCCGTTTTCATGGAGATTTTTGAGTAGAATGTTATTTAAGAAGATCCCACCAAAACCCACAGGTAAAACCATGTAAGGAGTGACTAATCCAAATGTAAGCACACAGGCAATCATGCGTCGATCAAGTTTGAGTTTATTAAAGACGCTAAGAAGAGGTGGTATTAAAATAGGAATGAATGCGATGTGTACAGGAATAATATTTTGTGATGACATTGTGATCAGAATAAGTGCACTGAGAACGGCAAATTTTAGTCCCGTAGAGGCAGCGACGTTTTCTTTTCCATGTATATGTCTAATGACGCTATTTGCGAGTAGATCCGTGATACCTGAGCGTGAAATAGCCACAGCAAAGGCTCCAAGCATCGCATAGCTGAGAGCAATGGTGGCACCTCCACCTAAACCACTTTCAAAAGCGGTAATGGCTTCTTTAAAATCCATCCCGGAAACGAGCCCACCAATTAGGGCACTGAATGTGAGTGCAACGACAACGTTAATGCGCATAAGTGATAGCGCTAACATGACGCACACAGAAATAACAACAGGGTTCATAATAATCTCGTAGTGTGTATGTGTTGTGTTTGTTTTTTGTTATTCGGAGTGTTCAACCAATGGCCACCCACCAAGGGATTTCCATTTGTTTACGATCCCACAAAAAAGCTCTGCAGTTTTTTGGGTATCGTACAGCGCGGAATGCGCTTCTTTGTTATCAAATTCCATCCCGGCTGTCTTGCAAGCTTTCGCCAGTACAGTTTGACCATAGGCAAGGCCGCTGAGTGTCGCGGTGTCAAAGGTAGCAAATGGATGAAAAGGTACACGCTTTAGCTTACAGCGTTCGCTTGCCGCCATAACAAAGTTATGATCGAACGTGGCATTATGGGCGACGATGATCGCACGATTACAGTCTGCAGCTTTCTGCTCTTTTCGAACCAGTTTGTAAATCTCTTTGAGGGCCTCAGCTTCGGTAACCGCGCCTCTCAAAGGGCTGAAAGGATCTCTAATACCGTTAAACTCAAGTGCTTCTTTTTCTATGTTGGCACCTTCAAATGGCTCAACATGAAAATGAAGTGTCGATGCGGGGATAAGGTTACCGAATTCGTCCATAGTTAAAGTGATGGCACAAATTTCCAGTAGGGCATCGGTATCGGCGTTAAACCCAGCGGTTTCGACATCGATGACAACCGGAAAATAGCCTCGAAATCGGTCTTTTAGCCTCTGAGCATCGTTTTCAGTAGTCATTTTTCATCAGTATAAGAAAATAGGGAGGACATTATTGCAGATAATATGATTAAGAAAAGCACAAAACACGCTTAGAACAAAAAACTTTTAAAATTTGTACAATACAAATTATGTGGCTAGGTTTTTGCATGTTAGAAGCGATTCGTTGGTTCATGTTCAACCACTCGACTTTAAGAGAAGTAGTATTAAATGAAAAAGTGCTTTTTTTGGGGCAGCATTGTGTGTTTTTTCTTCTTTAGTCTCTCTTCGTGGGGGCTTGAAAAGCATTACGTTGCAAAGCCGATGCAATCACAGTGGCAAATGATTGCCAATACACCACTAGAGTGCCGTATGGTGCATCCAATTCCTAATTATGGTGATGCGGTATTCTCCTCTTATGCGAGTAAAAAAATAAATCTAGATTTTGAATTAAAAATGAAGCGTCCTATGGGACAAACGAGAGATGTCAGTCTTGTTTCAATGCCTCCCTCCTGGAGACCTGGTGATCGTGCAGATAAATTGACTACTTTACGTTTTTTCCAGCAGTTTGACGGTTATGTTGGTGGTCAAACTGCTTGGAATATATTGGGAGAGCTTGAGAAAGGACGATATCCCACTTTTAGTTACCAAGAATGGCGCAGTCGTAATGAGCGCATTGAAGTCGCATTATCTTCGGTACTTTTTCAGCAATCTTACAATGTGTTTAGTGACTGTATTGCCAATTTACTATCTTATAGCTTTGAAGACATCGCTTTTACTATCCTCCACTATGATCGAAGCAGTGTTGAATTAAATAAGCAATCTCAGAAAAGGCTGGCAAAGATTGCTGAGTATATTAAACAAACAAAAGATATCGATTTAGTGTTGGTATCGACCTATACCGATAACGAAGATAGCAAGAGCGCGAGCCAAGGGCTTTCTGAGCAGAGAGCTAAAGCCCTCCAACGTTACTTTAAATCGCTAGGTCTGCCCGAGGACAGAATTCAAGTTCAAGGGTATGGTAAGAGAAGGCCTATTGATGATAATGCTTCACCTATTGGTAAAGACCGAAATCGTCGAGTGGTTATCTCGCTTGGGCGCAATCCTGTCTGAATTTTTCTGCAATGGTCTATTGTGATGGATAGGCCATTAATTTTTCTTTTTTTGCTACAAGCAGCATATGCGGAACGGTTAAGGAAGATAACCCCCAAAATATTACTTGCAGAAGTTTTTCTTCAAGCAATCTTTGTTCAGGTAAGCTCAAGAAAAGCATCCATCCCAACAGGTAAGTCGCTAAGATAACTAATACGAGCAGAGGTAACCTTTGTGGATGTTGTTGAAAAATTGAAGGGCCGTATCTAATGTAATGTCGCAAACTATGCAGCACACAAAAGTAGCAAGCAAAGAAAGTGAGGGGCGCAGTATATAAGCTTAACAAAACAAGAAAAACAAGTTCGATCATTACCCCTTTTGGTCGGGTCAATATGCAAGAAATAAGTCCTAGCGTTAACCATCCCCCGAAGAACCATCTCAAATCACTTAGGTTACCGTCTGTCAATAAGTTAAATATATAGAGTGTCTCACTTGTGTGGGTGAGTACGGGCAAGGAAAGAATGATTCCACCTTGGGCAATACAGTGAACATTGTTAAAGCCACTACCATGGAACCAGTCTGAGCCAAAATGATGTGCTGATATTAAAAGAAATAATGCCAAAGAGAGGTAAGGCAAGATAAACCATAGCAAACAAGTTAGCATTGCGATGGCTGTATAAACCAGAAAAAACAACCAAGTATGTTTGTTTTTCAAAGATGGTTCAGTTAAGCCTATCCATGGATCAAGTGCGCCATGAGGGATGCCGATGATTACAATACAGCCCAAGGCAAGAAAAAAATGATAATGGGTGTTCAATGCTAACAAAGTTATGGTGCTAGTGATAAACAACACCGCTGGAGCATCATTGATTGTAAATAGGTCTCTTACCATTGACTAACTCTTTTATAAAAGGCCATTTGGGTAGTGCGCGAACCACTTGCAACCACTGATAAAAGGTTGAACTATCATTCATAAAAGAAGCAAAAATGTCAGGATTCAAGTGGGTAGATAACTGCATGAAATTGTACAGACCAAGCCGTGGGTTATTTCGAATAACTCTTAAAAAAAGGCGGTCCATTTTTTCTTGAAAGAGCTTTCGAGAGTAGTAGTTCGCGTTTGGGTTATTTGCAATTGAGTAGGCACATTGTTCTGCCCAAGATTGGATTCTTAGGAAACCATATCCAGAGCTACTCCTGAGTGCACCACCTGCTATACCTCCTTGAATTACTCCTGTTTTTTGACGTTGGTATTCACTTCCCATAGGAAGAACGGCACTCTCTTGTCTGAGGATTTTTTTAACATTGATGTTCTCGATGTGACAAATCTCTTCGAATACATACTTAAGCTGTGTTGGGGGGAGTACTTTTCGGCAAAATATCGTTGGTTCAATAAGTACTCTACTTTCGTTTAGTGGAAGTAAGTAGTAGAAGGAGATACTCTGGTGATCTGCTTTCATATTACACATTAGCCTCACCGTATCAAAAGAGCCAATAGGTTCGACGAGTTCAACTTCTTGCCCCCAAAAAGATTGATAAAGGAGTGCATTACCAATGCTTTCTGTGCGTGTGTCTACCACAATATCTGCGCTAATTAGTCCCTGAGAAGTTTCTATGTATGAGGGAAAAGGTTGAGCGTTCTCTCCTGGCCGTATTTCTTGTACTTCGACATTCGTTAATAGTTTGATATTCGGCTTGTCGATAAGGTTTAAGCAATGCTGATAGTAAATATCTGAGGGAAGACAACAATATTGATATTTTCTGTATTTTTGAACGACGTTGTTGTGGTTATTGGCGGAGAAAAGACATTTTTGCCAATAATAAGGAGCGATCTGAGACCATAAGTTATTTGGTTTGGCCCAGAAGCACCAAGTTTTATCATTGGCATAGTCACGTCTTGAATCGAGAATGGTTACCCGCCCCCGATAATTGATATCACTCAGAGCTCGTGCTAGAGCGAGCCCCGCGCATCCGCCTCCAAGGATAGTAATACTTTTCGTCAAAAGCTAGTCCTTATTCGGGGACTGAAAAAGACACCAAGCGCGTCATGTAGCCTAAGGTCATGTTTCTCTCTCCATAGCTGGCCGCAGCCTGATTTGATAAAGTTCAGAGTACACTGGCTTGTGATGATCATTTTCTTAGCGATAGGAACATACGCACGTTGCTCTGGTCTAGTTGTGGAGATGACTTCCTTACCAATCGCTCGATAACACTGGGCAGCAATGAGAATGGCAAAACGAGAGCGTAGAGGCAGGTAATGTAGCCCTGCTAGGCCACTTTTGTAATATCGTTCTGCTAGCTCTAAGAGTTTTATTTGTGCATGTCGGATACCAATATGTGGCTGATTGCGATAAAGACAATGTTGCGTTTTTTCTCCTAGCCATTGTGTAGGAATATAAATTCGACCCATTTTCGCATCTTCAAAAACATCCCTAGCGATATTGGTCATTTGCATGGCTATACCTAGGTCAATAGCGTGGGGAAGTGCCTCTTCTTCAACTGTGTCTAGGGCATGGCACATCATTACACCAACTGTCCCCGCAACCTGATAGCAGTATCTGATTAAGCCATCGACGTCTTCAATGAGAGGGGTGTTCTGGTCAAATAGAAACCCTTCAATTAGATGTTCCAAGGGGAAAGAGGGTAGGGAAAAGTCCTCGCAAAAGCTGACCTGATTATTATGGGAATTCGCTTTAATCAGAGTATTGAACTTGTCAATTTCTTCACTTGAGTCGCCCTTAGTGTCTGCAATGTCATCAAGAAAGCGACAGAGTTGGTAAAGCTTGTAGCTTCTTTGGGTATGACGCTGCCCCATAAAGAATGACGCAAAATAAAACGTTTTACCGTATTGCGCCGTAACTTGTTTGGCGTCTTTTAAAAAAATGCTACTACATTGGCTTTCGAGGTTGTTTTGTTTTTTCATAAGCTAACACTCTCGATGGAATGAGTACTTTTTTTTCAATAGTGACTCTACCACTTTGGCTGAACTTAATACGCCGGGTAGACCTGCACCAGGATGGGTTCCTGCGCCTGCTAGGGAGAGGTTTTCTATGCCTTCTCCATGGTTATGGAATCTAAACCATGCAGACTGATAAAAGTGAGGAGATATTGAAAACCCTGCGCCTGATGTGCTGAGGTAATCGTCTTTAAAGTCCTCTGGGGTCATGAAAAAAGGTGAACGTATTGTTTGAGCTAGCTCCGGAAGTATGGTTTGCGTAAGTCGGTCAATGACTTTGTCTTGTAGTTTAGGACCCTCAATCTCCCAATTCTGACCTCCGTCAAGATTTGGGACAGGAATGAGCGCATAGAAGCTGTCATGCCCTTTCGGGGCAAAAGAGGGGTCAGTTGCTGTGGGCCTGTGTAGGTAAAGAGCAAAATCATCACTGAGCACCTTGTTATCAAAGATGTCATCAAGAAGCCCCTTAAATCTTTGACCAAACAAAATAGTATGATGCTCAACACTTTCATAACGTTGGCTTGTTCCAAAAAATAGAACGAACAACCCCATTGATTGCTTCGCTATGGAGGAGCGAATACGAGCAACAGGATTAGATTTTCCTTTCAATAGATTTTTGTAAAGAAACGTTGGATCCATGTTGGATATAAGATGGTCGCATGGGATTATACGACCACTTTGTGTTGTTACTTGAGAAATTCTTTTATCTTCAAGCTGTATTGCTTCGACCGAGTCGCCTGTGATTATCGAAATACCTTCTTCATCCATAAGTGCTTGAAGTGCTGAAACTAGAGCTCCTGTTCCACCCATAGCGAAAAAAACGCCATGCTTTCGCTCAAGAAAATGAATTAGATTATAAATACAAGTTGTGTCGAAAGGATTTCCACCGACTAAAAGTGGTTGGATAGAAAATGCTTGCTGCAATTTTTCACTTTCAATATGGCTACAAACGAGCTGCCACACAGAACGATAACTTTTCAGACGCAGCATGTCAGGCAGTAATTTGAGCATCTGACTCAGTTGATGGAAAGGCTTATCCGCTAACTGTTGAAAGCCGATTTCGTAAATGCTCTTAGATTCACTAAGTAACGATTGATAGTTCTCTACGTCATCAGTGTTTATCTTAGATATACATTGATCTATGTGCTCTTGTTCCCCACTGTAATCGAAGTGAGATAGATCGTCATAAACAAAGCGATACCATGTTTTGAGAGGCATGAATGTCACATAGTCCTCGCGTTTTTTACCGAAGAGTTCGAAAAGTTCATCGAACAAAAAAGGTGCTGTAATAACGGTTGGGCCCGCATCATGGCGATAACCATCTCTTTGAAAGACTTGAGCTCTCCCACCTAGGCTTTGATTTTTCTCAATTAGAGTTACTTTGTGGCCTAGAGCACGAGCCCTTAGTGCTGATGCTATACCCCCGAACCCTGCACCGACAACAATGATATTCATTTTATCTGTCCCAATACCTTGTTTTGAAAGCGTTCTATGTAGTTGAACAGTGGTTCTGAGTGTATCTTAGGTAGACTATTCAGGATATTTGTCGCATCCGTTAACATGGCTTGTATTTCAGTAATAATCAGAATTTCTGCATTTTTTACTGCACATTGATTTGGTGAAATTTCTTGCTCTTTCGCTACAATATTGACTATGTTCGGCTCATTATGCTGGGCATCATGAATTTGGTCGCTAATATCGTCATTAAATTGATAAGCGATTGCGAACAGCTCAGCGGCTTCAGCGAGTTTTTCTCCAATGATACTGCTGTTAGCAAGTAGTGAGGGTAACTCTACTGATAAACGCAGCAGGGGAGCGGCTTTCTCCTTTGCAACATCAGTATAGGATGATCGGGAAAATTGGCCTTGACCGATATCACTCATTTGCCCTTTGATAGTTTGCATGACTCTTAAGCTAACAAGAGGGATAAGTTTTTCATTAAATATTGCCAGCTGTCCCAACGCCATGTATGCAGCAGCGATAAGAGAATCTCCGACGCAAATTGCTTCTGCAACTGAAGACTTCACCCAAAGTGCGGCTTGGTCTCTACGCGTCATATCTTGATCCTGAATATCATCATGAATCAATGATGCATTGTGGAGTAGCTCAACGGAGCAAGCAAGAAGCAAAGCTGTTTGATGAGAGTGGTTGAAACTTCTCGCTGTATCATAGCAGAGTAAAGCTCTTCGTTTGCTCCCTCCGGATCTTTGATGATATTTCACTTGTTCTACTGTTTTTGAACCAGCGTTTTTGCACAATTTAACGATTTCTTGGTTAATTTGCTCGGCTATGGCTTCTCTACATGATGAGTGATTGCGAATTTCCCGTTCAGAGCTCGTACGCATTTTCTCTCTCCTTAAGGGAGGGAGACCAAAGTCTCCCTAAAATCACATTATAATTTTGACTCTGAGTCTCTTGTTGCTGCGGCCCAAATTACAACACCGAAAGCGATTTTGTTAACAAAATCGGCTAAGTTGTAGATAAGGTTTAGGTTTGCAACGTTTGCACCTTCACCAAAGTAGCCCATCAAGTAACCAATAGGATAAATAGCCCAACCTACAGTCACAATCAGTCTAAGTGCTTTAAATGCTGTTTGACTTGCTTCATTACCACTATTTGCGTTAATGGAACTTGCCTCTCCCATAAAGACTTCATAAATGATGTAGATCCAGCCTAACATTCCTATGACGAAACCAACCATAGGAGTCAGAGTACCAACCTCGCCTAGATAACCGCCGACAAGCATAACGACACTAGCAACAAGCAGTCGCCAAAATAGCGATGTAGGCACAGAGGCAATAGCGGCCAGAATTAAGAAGAACTCTATGATCTGTAGTGGTACCGTCAGTAACCAATCCACATAGCGGAAAACGGTAGGGCTTTGTCCTGTTTCGACCCAGACTCCCCTCATATAAAAATAATGTAGACAAGCAATTCCGGTGACCATTGCGGCTACTGATAGTGAGGTTTTCCATTTTCCGACAACACGATCACGCTCCACCCAGAAAAAAAAGGTTGCAGCCATCATGGCCGCCGACATCAACCAAAAACTAACTCCAACAAAATCACTTGGATTAAGCATACACTTTTCCTTATCTTTTCACGTACAGGTAATTATTTAATAAACGAGTTATAGACAGAAAATTCTCAAAAACAAAAAACAAATTTATTTTTATGAAAAACTGCCTGTTCTAAAATAAATGGCCTCTCATTTTCATGAGAACATTCACCTATTTCAGTCATATACTAAGATTTATAGGCTTGAAAAGAGTGTAGTACTAAATTCTGAGGCCACGAAAAAAAATTATCATTTTTTTTCGTAACTTAGAGGTGAGTTTATTAATGTTATAAATTAGCAACAATATATTAATTAAATGGGAAAGCGTAAATATACTTTTTTGTAAATATATCTAATTTGAGTTGCGATGGATATCAAGTATAACCTATGAGTCAATAATAATATTTAGGATCACTTTCTGTGATTTATTAATGGGAATATGTTGCGAACTGTTAATTGTATCTCATTTGTTTATTTATAAATTACATTACTTACTACTTTTTTGTGACTTTATATGTATACCCAAGTGACTTAAAAATGCAGGATTCAGAGCGATGCCACAGTGTTGAGTTCAAGGAAAATAACGAAGCGTAATAGTTGACTCTTACCAAGTTGTTTGACGATGAAATCGGCACTGTGGCACGCTCCCAAAGGGCGAGTTGTTTTCCTTGTGGCTTGACGAATATCGCAAGCTAAGAAAATGTTGCCAAAGTTAGAACTGTTTGATTTGTAGGTATCACAATGGATTTCTAATTGATACAGTTAGAGTTATGACTTCTCGTATGGTGTGTAAGGCGCGTTACTGTTGAGTTCTTTGTCCTATTTAGCTCGGTGTGATTGTAAGCTTAAAATAGCGGGGCAGAGGTAGCGAAAGAGCTCGTGATGATTAAACGGCTCTATCGCAAAGTTTATATGATGATTAATTGAGCCTGAATTTGGCGATTAGATTACAGTTCGTCGCAGTATCAATGTCTTGCACCAGTTGTGCAATCTTTGGATTTGGATGACGTTTCATAAATTCAATCAACGCTTTTCGGCAGCATCCCATTGAATCAATAAATGCATCACAGTCACTATTAGGACATTGTGGTACTAAAGTGAGCACTTTTTCTGAGGCAAGCTGGAGATATTTTAATTCGTATTTGGTATCGCCAATAGTGCGCCAAAACATGGCCATATTGTGACACGATACAACAGAGATCATGAGTCTATCTTCGACATCAATATCTTCAGAATCTCCTATTTTTTCACTCAATGTAAGGGCTTGCTGATAATGTAATATGCTTCTTAAGTGATCTTCGTCACTCATTGCTGTGTCTGCAAGCAGAGTATGTTTTTCCCACTCTTCAATACCCATTGCTTTATATCTCCTAACTATCAATAGTAAGAGAATAAATGATAACTATTATCAAGTAAAGTTTCAAAGCTATCGTAAAGAGTGGGGGAGCTCATTTTTATGAAACTTTCTTATTTACCCAATCCCATTGAGGCATGCTTATTTTGAATAAGTTCAATGGCATAGCCATCAGGATCCTTAACAAAAGCTATTTCTGTAGTGCCGCCTTTCACTGGTCCGGGTTCTCTGGTAATGATGCCACCAGAAGCGCGAATATCATCACAAGTTGCATAGATATTCTCGACACCAATTGCAATATGTCCGTATGCATTACCTAAATCATATTCCTCAGTTCCCCAATTATAAGTAAGTTCAATTACCGCTCCCTCCGACTCATCCGAATAACCTAGGAAAGCAAGAGTATACTTATATTGTTTGTTTTCATTAGTTCTGAGCAGCTTCATTCCCATGATATGGGTATAGAAGTGAATCGATTGCTCCAGATTTCCGACGCGGAGCATGGTATGTAGAATACGTCCATTAGGCACGGCTTTATCCTCTTAATTCTCAGGGTAGACTTTTTCTTTAAATTCACACAGGTCTTCGATAATACAACTGCCACATCGGGGCTTACGTGCAACACAAGTATATCTACCGTGTAATATTAACCAGTGGTGCACGTCGAGCTTAAACTCACTCGGAACGACTTTTAGCAATTTTTCTTCGACTAGGTCAACATTTTTCCCAATCGCAAATTTAGTTCGGTTTGAGACTCGAAAGATATGAGTATCAACAGCAATTGTTGGCCATCCAAACGCTGTGTTGAGAACCACATTTGCCGTTTTACGACCTACTCCCGGTAGAGCCTCCAGAGCTTCTCGATTTTCGGGCACTTCACCGTTGTGCTTATCGAGTAGAATTTTACATGTTTTTATGACATTTTCGGCTTTAGAGTTAAATAAACCAATCGTCTTTATGTATTCTTTCACACCTTCGACCCCAAGGTCGAGAATACTGCGTGGAGTATTAGCTGCCGGATAAAGTTTGTCGGTGGCTTTATTCACGCTCACATCTGTAGCTTGTGCAGAAAGTAATACCGCGATGAGCAACTCAAATGGGCTGCTCCAATTCAGTTCTGTCTGTGGCTTTGGATTATTTTCTCTAAGCCGCTCTAATATTTGGCGCCTTTTATCTTTATTCATTGCTCTTATTTCTTCCGGTAGATGAATTTATTATCAATTGGTAACACGAACGCGCTCAATGGCTTGTTTTTCTTGTTTTGGTTCACGCTTTTTAAGCTGACTATCAATGATATTTTTGGCTGCGATAAGTATACCTACGCCAAAGAAAGCTCCGGGTGGTAATAAGGCAAGTAAGAAGCTATTTTCAAAATGGAAGACTTCGATTCTCAACGAAGATGCCCAGCTACCAAGCAATAGATCAGCACCGTCGAATAAGGTTCCGTTTCCAATGATTTCTCTGAATGCTCCTAGAACCACCAAAACACTAGTCATGCCAAGTCCCATCCAAAAGCCATCTTGAATTGAAGGTAATAGAGGGTTTTTAGAAGCGAAAGCTTCTGCTCTCCCGATAATAATACAGTTCGTCACGATGAGTGGGATGAAGATCCCCAATGATAAAAAGAGGCCATAGGCATAAGCATTCATTATGCTTTGTACACAGGTTACAAGTGCGGCAATGATCATAACAAATACGGGAATTCGAACTTCTTTGGGGACGTAATCTCGGACTAAAGATACAATGAGATTTGAACCAACCAACACAAGTAATGTCGCGATACCAAGACCTAATGCATTCGTCACTGTTGAAGATACTGCCAGTAGGGGACATAACCCTAGGAGTTGCACCAATGCTGGGTTGTTATCCCAAAGGCCGTTTTTTATTAATGTTTTATGTTCACTCACTATTGCCTCCACAATCTGATGACTGTAATAGGATCTGTTCTCTATTCTGATTAACGAATTCTACCGTTTTCTTGACGGCTTTAACCACGGCTCTGGGTGTAATGGTTGCACCGGTAAATTGATCGAATTGTCCACCATCTTTACGTACCCTCCAGCTTGATAGATTGTCTTCAGTAACTTCTTTACCAGTA
This sequence comes from Vibrio caribbeanicus ATCC BAA-2122, assembly GCF_000165125.1. Taxonomy (GTDB): domain Bacteria; phylum Pseudomonadota; class Gammaproteobacteria; order Enterobacterales; family Vibrionaceae; genus Vibrio; species Vibrio caribbeanicus. The sequence goes on from NZ_AEIU01000029.1 coordinate 33,411, forward strand.
AAGCTTAATATCCAGTCTGAGACACGAAGATCAATTTTGTCACCAAGTCCAGGAGTCTCTTGCTGACTGAGAACCCTAGTTCCTGAAATAATGCCATCTTGTCTCACCCCAACAATGATCTTTATCGCACCGTTGTAACCATCTGGAGCAATCGCTTCTAATGCTAGAGCAGTGGGCTCACCGTTTAGGTAGGCACGATAGGCTGACATGGGTGAGTCTGTTCCCAGTGCGGGGTTTTTGATTAATGTGCACGATTTGTATAAGTCGTTATCATGCAGATCTTTGGGTATTACCTGATTTAGAACGGATAATAACTGCTGTCGCTCTTGTAGGTGGATTTGATCTTTTGTTAGATAGTTGGTTAATGCAACGACTCCTGTCGATGCACACGCAAAAATAGTCAAGACCATCCCATTTTTTCTAATAGCATTTAACATAGAGTTGCCTAGTGCCCATACGTTCTTGGTTTGGTGTAGTAATCGATAAGCGGCACACACATATTGCCAAGTAAAACGGCAAAGGCCACACCATCTGGGAATCCACCCCAGCTTCTGATAATAAAGACTAGTGCGCCTATCAAAGCGCCAAATATGATCCTACCCTTGACCGTTGTTGATGCTGATACAGGGTCGGTTGCGATAAAGAACGCGCCCAGCATAGTTGCACCTGATAGGAGGTGGAAGATGGGAGAGCCTGTTGTTCCTGGAGACAGTAACATAGAAATGCCACTTACCAGAGTGAGGCTGACTAAAAAGCCAATCGGTATGTGCCAATTAATAATTCTCAATTTCAAAAGCATCAGCCCCCCGAGTAAATAAGCAAGATTTACCCATTCCCAACCTATACCTGCAAGTCCACTAAACTGTGGCTGCGCAAGAGCTTCGGATATAGTGTTGCCAGCCGTCAGCGATGTTTTCAACGCGTCAAGTGGTGTTGCCATTGTTACGCCATCGATACCGGAACGAATTTGCTGTAGTGAGAGACCTTCAGAGTCGAACCCAGTAAAAATCAGTGAAAATGCGTCGCCTATTGGCATGGCGTTGACTTGGAGTTGCTGGGGAGATATCCAACTCGTCATCTGTACGGGGAATGAGATCAGCAAAACCACATAGGCGACCATTGCAGGGTTAAACAGATTCTGGCCGATACCACCGTAGAGTTGCTTAGAAACAACGATAGCAAATATCAAACCGATAACCACGATCCACCACGGTGATAGGGGAGGAATTGCAATGGCTAAAAGCCATGCGGTCACGAGCGCGCTATTATCCCTCAGTGCAGAGATTGGTGGGCGTTTTCTTGCTATCATGGTTAAGGCTTCTAATCCCATGGCAACAGCAATAGCGAGAATCAATTGAATAATCGTGCCCCAACCGAAAGTGTACGTTTGGACAACAAGCCCCGGTAGTGCACAAATCGCGACCCACTTCATCAGATCTGGTGTGCTTCTGCGATTATGCGCGTGCGGTGAGCTGGCGATAAAAAAGGCCACTACTCTTTCTCCTCAGATGGTTTGTCCAGTGATGTTTGTCCTTGCTGCTGCGCCTTGCGCGCTTTTGCCCTCGCAATGGCCGCTGCGACAGCGGCTTTTTTCGGGTCTTCTGCATCAGGTGCTGACGTGTCTTGCGCGTTTTCTTGCTCAGCCTTACGTGCTTTTGCCCTAGCAATAGCAGCGGCGACGGC
>NZ_AEIU01000028.1 GCF_000165125.1 Vibrio caribbeanicus ATCC BAA-2122
CTTGTTCATGAACACGATGATGTAAGGGATACCAACCTGACGGCCTAGTAGGATGTGCTCACGAGTTTGTGGCATTGGGCCATCTGTCGCAGCAACAACTAGGATACCACCGTCCATCTGTGCAGCACCTGTGATCATGTTTTTAACATAGTCAGCGTGTCCTGGACAGTCTACGTGTGCGTAGTGACGAGTTGGAGTGTCGTACTCAACGTGAGATGTAGCGATTGTGATACCGCGCTCACGCTCTTCTGGAGCGTTATCGATAGATGCGAAGTCTTTCGCTTCACCGCCGTACACTTTAGCAAGTGTTGTACAGATTGCAGCAGTTAGAGTTGTTTTACCGTGGTCAACGTGGCCGATAGTACCAACGTTTACGTGCGGTTTAGTACGTTCAAATTTTTCTTTAGACATTATTTGTCCCTCTAGGTACAGATTTAGGTGGCTTGAAAGACCACGTAACCAAAAATTATTGGTAATAAATTTTATATCAAAAGGAAATACATCTTAGAGCTGGTGCTGATAGGCAGACTCGAACTGCCGACCTCATCCTTACCAAGGATGCGCTCTACCACCTGAGCTATATCAGCACTCAAAATAGAGTGGAGCGGGCAGCGGGAATCGAACCCGCATCATCAGCTTGGAAGGCTGAGGTAATAGCCATTATACGATGCCCGCAACACGTAACTCTGAGAGCTATTTCCTAAATAATATGGTGGAGGGGGACGGATTCGAACCATCGAAGGCAGTGCCAGCAGATTTACAGTCTGATCCCTTTGGCCACTCGGGAACCCCTCCAAATTTTTTATTCCAAACACTCTAAGAATGAATGGTGCCGACTACCGGAATCGAACTGGTGACCTACTGATTACAAGTCAGTTGCTCTACCTACTGAGCTAAGTCGGCATAAGTGGTGCGCATTCTATTGAATGATTTTCTGCCTTGCAATAGAAAAATCAAAAAAAAGTTCATTTTTCTTCGTAATATTGTTATTTGTTGAAAAATCGACCAATTTAACACCAAGAATTCATTTAATCTCTAAGGGAAAGTTTGCAATATTTATTAGTTGTTGTATTTTCGCAGCTCACATATGTACACAAGTTAGGATGACTATGACTCCATATCTCTCATTTAGCCGCCAACAATGGTCAGAATTACGAAATTCTGTTCCTATGACCTTGTCAGAAAGTGACTTAATTGAATTGCAGGGCGTTAATGAGAGCCTAACAATGGAAGAAGTGGAGGAGATTTACCTACCGCTGGCACGCCTACTTAACCTCTATGTTGCGGCAAGACAAAGCAGAAATTCGGTGCTCAATAAATTTCTCGCCAACCCTAATAGCGCCCCCCCATTTATTATCGGAATCGCTGGTAGTGTGGCTGTTGGAAAAAGTACCACTGCCCGTCTTCTCAAAGCGTTACTATCCAGATGGGAAAATCACCCCAAGGTTGAGTTAGTAACTACAGACGGCTTCCTTTACCCCAAAAAAGTCCTCGATAAAAAAGGACTCATGCACCGAAAGGGGTTTCCTGAGTCCTATGATACTCGAAAGCTGATTCAGTTTGTGTCTGATGTTAAAGCATCCAAACGCAATCTCGAAGTCCCTATTTATTCGCATCTGAGTTATGATATTACTGACGTTGTTCAAGTAATCGATAGACCCGATGTATTGATAATTGAGGGGCTAAACGTTCTTCAAACTGGTGTAGATTATCCCCAAAACTCACAGCAAGTTTTTGTTTCAGACTTTCTTGATTTTTCACTCTATGTTGATGCTCCAACAGATGTAATAGAGCAGTGGTATGTAGAGCGTTTTTTACAATTTAGACAAGGAGCTTTCACCCAACCGGGCTCGTATTTTAATCATTACACCCAACTTACAGAAGGCCAGGCTGTATCAAAAGCACATGAAATTTGGCAATCAATTAATGGCATCAATTTAGATGCCAACATACTCCCAACCAAGGGGCGTGCGCATCTAATTCTTGAAAAAAACAAAGACCATCACGTAAGCAAGGTATTTTTACGTAAATAGGGAAACACGCTTATCCTCTCCCCTATTTTTCATCAGTTAAGCACTTTTTGAAAGCAATCCCTATCCATATCTCGAACATTAATTGTAAGGCTATGTACGTCCGTTGCTTGCTGCTCTAATACTTCCATTAATGTGCGTGTTAGCTGACGCTTTTGTTCTGCTGTCCTTCCGGACAACAGCTCAAATTGAATATGAATAAAATCAGCATCGTCTTCTTGTTCACCTATTAACCATGTGTGATAGCGCAATGCTCTTGACTTAACAGACGAACGCTCAAATAACCCTGAGTTCATCGTCGCCTGATGAAGATCTTCTAGTAGTCCTTGGATATTAATCCTCTCGTCCACAGAGTTGGAATATTCCATCACTAGGTTAGGCATTGGTTTCTCCTTTTCATTGTTTATTTCTTTATATTAATACCAGCAACGCAAAAAAATTCCGATTCAGGCAATATAAAATTGCCATATCGATCAATGATCTTTCAACACTCTCTAAATAGCGAGTGAATAAATACTCTCTAACCACTTTTCGACATAGCCATTATCATGATTTAACGCGCTTAATCTGTTATATTCTTACGAAGTTTTTTTACATTCATAGAAATTAACGGAGATATCCTTATGCGTCGTCCTGTAGTGATGGGTAACTGGAAGTTAAATGGTAGCAAAAATATGGTCACCGAACTGATATCAGGTTTGAGTCGCGAGCTCCAAGGCGTCGAAGGTGTCGACGTTGCTATTGCTCCCCCAACTTTATATCTCGATCTTGCAGAGCGCATGTTAGGCGAGAGCTCAAGTAACATTATCTTAGGAGCTCAAAATACGGACCTCAATAACAGCGGTGCATTTACCGGAGACACTTCTCCTGAAATGCTCAAAGACTTTGGAGCCAGTCATATTATCATTGGGCATTCTGAGCGTCGTGAGTACCACAATGAATCAGATCAATTCGTTGCGAATAAATTCAACTTTCTCAAGCAAAATGGACTAACTCCTGTTTTCTGTATCGGCGAGTCTGAAGCACAAAACGCAGCAGGTGAAACCGAAACAGTTTGTGCTCGTCAAATCAACGCTGTGATTGATTCTTTCGGTGTAGAAGCCTTTGAAAATGCGATTATCGCCTACGAACCAATCTGGGCTATCGGTACAGGTAAAGCGGCAACAGCAGAAGACGCACAGCGTATTCATGCTTCAATTCGCGCCCTTATTGCCGAGCAAAGTCAATCTATTGCTGAGCAAGTAATTATCCAATATGGTGGTTCTGTTAAACCAGAGAACGCGCAAGCATACTTCTCTCAACCCGATATTGATGGTGCACTGGTCGGTGGCGCGTCATTGGATGCGAAAAGCTTTGCAGAGATTGCTAAAGCAGCAGCAAAAGCAAAAGCTCTGTAGCCTATCCTAACCGACAAAGAGATCAGTATCTCGCTGGTCTCTTTGTGCTTATGGCTTCTATCGATTACTCTGTATTTCTTTTTATCTCAGTAGCGACAAACTATGCAGGACAAACATGGTCTTTTGACAGGCTCAATTCCTCTCGTACTGCGTCAAATGACAGTTCCGATGACATTTGGCATGGTTGCTATATTTCTCTTTAATTTAGTCGATACTTTTTTTGTTTCCATGTTAGGCACCCAAGCTCTAGCTGCGATCAGTTTTACATTTCCAGTCACTTTCACCATTAATAGTATCACCATGGGTATCGGGATCGGGATCTCAACCCAGATTGGTTACCTCATGGGTAGAGCAAGGAACAACAGCGCATCGAGTATCGCCACCCATGGTATTTTACTCGCTGTTGTCATCGTCAGCCTAACATCCATGTTGGGGCTTATCACCCTAAAGCCCCTTTTTATAGCTTTGGGGGCTGAACCTGACACTTTGTTTATGATTCATCAATATATGAGCATATGGTATTGTGCTGTACCGCTATTAGTCATTCCCATGGCTGGGAACAGTGTTATAAGAGCTACAGGAGACACAAAGACTCCCGCAAAAATTATGATTTTATCAGGAGTGATTAATGGTGTACTCGACCCTATCTTTATTTTTGGGTTTGGGCCAATTCCTGCTTTGGGCATCAAAGGAGCAGCACTGGCAAGTGCGATAAGCTGGCTCGGAGCATCGTGTTATGCTGTTTATATCTTGGTTAAGCGTGAAAAACTTATCATCATACCCAACGTCAATTCTTTTTGGCGTGACAGCTCAAAACTACTCAAGATATCAATACCCGCGACTTTATCTAACACGTTAATTCCGATTTCAGGTGCCATATTTATCGCTGTATTGTCACAGTACGGTACAGAAGCTGTTGCCGCTTTTGGTGCCGCTCAACGGATTGAATCAATTTTATTACTCGTATTGATGTCTCTGACCTCTGCATTAACGCCGTTTATTGCGCAAAATATGGGGGCCAATAATCCAAGTCGAAGTTTTGCCGGCTTATTTATGGGGATGCGATTCGCGATTATTTTTCAAACCATTATTTTTCTAATGATAGTGCCTTTGAGTACTTATATCGCCTCACTATTTTCACAAGATGTCAACGTTAAAACATTCCTCTGGCAATATTTGCTCTGTGTTCCATTGAGTTATGGATTTCAGGGGGTAATGATGATGTTAGTGTCTGGACTAAATGCTTTAAAGAAACCCATTAACGCTTTCTTATGGAGTTGTGCAAGACTCTTTATTTTCATGCTGCCATGTGCACTGATTGGGAGTTTTTTATATCAAGTGAGTGGATTATTTCTCGGTATTGCTGTCGCCAACATCCTTGGCGGAATCACCAGTTACTGCTATGCAATAAAGCTT
>NZ_AEIU01000027.1 GCF_000165125.1 Vibrio caribbeanicus ATCC BAA-2122
GTCGTTGTCGATAGATTTAAAGTCCGTCAAGATCTTCATCAAAGGCTCGCAGAATCATTTGAAACAACACTAGAACTCTCAGGTGGCATTGCTGTCGTTGCTGATATGGATAACAACAGTGAAGAAATGATCTTTTCTGCTAACTTCGCTTGTCCCCACTGTGGTTATAGTATGCAAGAGTTGGAACCACGGTTATTTTCCTTTAACAACCCTGCAGGTGCCTGTAACACATGCGATGGACTGGGAGTCCAACAATATTTCGATCCTAGCCGAATTATTCTGGATGATTCATTAAGCTTGGCTGAAGGCGCTATTCGCGGTTGGGATCAAAAGAACTTCTATTATTTTCAGATGCTAACATCTCTCGCTCAGCACTATGGTTTTGACCTTAATATGCCTTTTAAAAAATTGGCTAAAAAAGTTCAAGAGATTATCTTAAAAGGTTCTGGAAGCACACAGATTGAGTTTCAATATATCAATGACCGTGGTGACACAAGAATCAAAAAGCATCCTTTTGAAGGCATCATCAATAACTTTGAACGCCGCTATCGTGACACAGAATCCAACTCAGTACGTGAAGACCTTGCAAAGTACATTTCAACAAAAACGTGTTCAACCTGTGAGGGAAGCCGCTTACGTATTGAAGCGCGTAATGTCTTTAT
>NZ_AEIU01000026.1 GCF_000165125.1 Vibrio caribbeanicus ATCC BAA-2122
TCGGCCAATTCGACCAAATCCATACAGTACAACGTCACGAGGCTCGGTGATTGACTGCCCATTCATAGCATTGAGGAGTGATGTATGCAGATAGTCTTTAACTCCATGCTCATCATCACGTTCTTGCCAAAATGTGTGGGCCAACTGACCGATATCGACGCGGCATGGTGATAGCTCCATACTCGCAAGTGTCTTAATTAGAGGCAAAGTCTGTTCAGGGGAAAGAGACTGACCTGTATATCTGCGAGCAAGGCGGTGAGCTTTAATAATGTCTATTGTTGCCGCATTAACGAGTGTTTTTCCGAATAGTAAAACCTCGACGCCTTTATCACGGTATAGCTGACCAAGAATAGGGGATATTGTTTCCGCAATCGTTTGGCTCGTTTGCCACTCTAATAGGTGTTTCTCTGGAGTCATTCTTTATAGGACCTTTCACGTTTGGATTTTGTCTACGGTAATGGTTCTGTGTGCCATTCGCAGAACAGATATTAGGGTGTTTCTTATTCTTATGAGGCCGAATTGTAAAGCCTGGCCTATTATTATGCTAGTAAAATTAACTGCAACCCAAATGCCTAAAAAAATACTATTTCGTATAATTTTGCGCTGATATTTTGGGTTGACATTCAAAATTAAAACATCTTATTTTTCGCAAATAAATATTCAGATCACTAAAATTAATGACCATTTGAAAGTTTTGCACATAAAAATGTGACGTTGGATGATATGTATTTTTGGGTATTCATCATATACGGAAATGGTTTCCAAGGAATGTTGAATATACTTGTTTAGACAGCAATCGATTTTATGATATTAAGTTATTGTTATTACATACTTAAAAGGTGTGTCTGATCATAAATTTTTATTCTGTCATTACGTTGCACGTTCTTTCATTGCATTTTGATATTGAGCGTCATCATTTTAAATGCTACTTGTTGAATAATGGTCTAAAATTTAAGACTGCAGTAATTTGATTCAAGGAGTGATATCAAATGTTAGAGCAAGGCCAATTACCCTCACTTTTAAGCAAAATGACCTGGCTGATTGAAACGATGCAAACCAGACGAGGTACTCGTAAATTTTATGAGCGATTGCGTGGTTTTACTCCACTCTTGATACTGAAAAATCGTGGATTTGAGTTCTATAAAGACGCTATTTCACGGCTTTTCACTCCTAAGCATGCATTAGTGTACCTTCCTTGTCTTCCAAAAACCGGTCTATACCCAAGTCCAGATAGTTTTGGCTACGGCATTGAAGGCATCTATCAGCAACCTGATGAGCTTAACGCAAACCAGAAGACTGGCACTTGTAATAGTGGCCCCCAGGTCTTGGTTGTTGATGACAATCAAATGAACCAAAAGATAGCAGCACTTCTCCTTGAAAAAGCAGGCTATAACTTCACTTTAGTGTCAAACGGACTTGAAGCATTAAACCTGGTTAAAAGTGGTCAAAAATTTGGAGTTATTCTGATGGATTGCCATATGCCCATAATGGATGGGCTAACTTCAACAGGCCTTATTCGTCAATGGGAACTACAAAATGGGTTAGATAAAACGCCGATAATTGCGTTGACAGGTAGTGTTGAGCCCGAAGAGATACGCAGCTGCTATGATATTGGCATGGATGCGTATCTTTCTAAACCCTATCGTTCTGAACAGCTGATTAATTTGCTCTCCGAACTTAATCTAACTGCGTAGCCTAATCGTCCTTCGGTATACCCTCTAGATCTTTAAGAGGGAGCCAGTTTACTTTTACTCCAGCCTGAAGAAACATCTCTTGGCTCACTTTTATTTTATCACCCCATCGAGAGAGAAAATCTTGTGTTTGTTCTGGGCAGTGAACTGCGCAGATGCCAGTTTGGATTATTTTTGCGGCACAGTTTGGGCATGGGAAGTGCGTTACCCAGATTTCACAATCATCTAAGTTGCGTTTAGCAAATAGGATCGCGTTTTCCTCGGCATGTAATGTCTTGAGATACTTCATTTCCCTATCGTCAGTTTCAGCACTATCTGAGATCCCGTGCGGATATCCATTAAAACCTACCGAGACTATTCGATTTTGTTGAGTAATAACTGCGCCTACTTGAGTTGACGGATCCTTACTCCATGAACTGACCAATTCGGCCATTTGATAGAAGCGCTGTGCCCATTTCGAGATCATTCAATCCCCCTTCATCAGAAAGTAATGATGGTAATTTGTGATACTAATAATTATAAACATGGTGTCATACCTAGCGGTTTTTAGATTCAGGGTTCAGAGCACTGTCACAGATTTGATTTAAAGAAAAACAGAACCGTTGAATTTGGAGTTCTTCCAAGTCTGACGATAAAATCGATTCTATGACACTTTCTCGCTGAACCTAGTACCTTGAGGTAACTTGGGTATGTAACCAATATACCTTGGGTTATCGGCTTTGTTAATGATTGTTTATTTTCAATCGCTTTATCTTCTGTGAACCATCATATTTGAGAATCAGTTTGTTCTCATTACATTCACCTCGGGTAGTAGGTGTCTTGATGTTACCATTATATAGGGTGAAGGCTTTTGACGTTCACTTGCCTTGAGCTATTTGGGTATAATTTTTACAAATTAAGGGGAATTATCAGACGTTTCTGGGTGGAAATATTAAAAAAATGTAAGATATTTCTTACGAGGTTGTAAGTTTTTTGCTCTTTGTTTTTTGTTCATCATGATGCATAAAATAAAAAGTGATAAATAACAATGACTTGATAATAACATTAGTAAATTTCAGCCATTAGATACTGTGAACACAATTATATGGTCGATTTATATCGAGAAAAAAATGTTAAATTAATGAAAACATTATTGATATTTTCGGTTGTAACCCTAAATCAAGATTGAAAATGTTCATCTTTCACCCGGATGATGGACGTTCTGGTTTTGGGTTCAAAGCTATGTAGGTTTAAGAAAGGATCTGGTAGCCAGTCGTTTTAAGATAATGTTTTTACCATAAAAAGAAAAGGCCAAGCCCAAGAGTCGGGATTGGCCATATATAGTGTGAACAAATTAGGTTCACTAACAACGTCAGTTGGCTAGGTGACCCTCGGCTTAAGAAGGGTCACACTAGTCAATGCACTATGCGTGCCAACTTTTAAAAGCCCAAAATCTATAGATTTAGTGACTTTAGAAGGGCGTTTATATAGAATTTTTGCAAAATGCAATTGCAATGTGCGAATAAACCATGAAATTGCTAATGATACCCTAGTAACTTGCAAGCCTAGCTTATAAAATTCATTTCATTAAGTTCACAAGAAGGGCATTAAAATTCTGCGTACATTTATTGAGGCCTTAACTTTAGCTGCCAGAAGAAATAACCCTCCGATTTTCCTATGAAGAAATAGCGCATCAATAGGGGGTGTATGCCAATAGCCTTTATCCATGCTTATCACGGTACCCGCGTCTCTTAGCCTAGTGGCTAAATCGCTGTCACCGAAATTGTAAACTTGATCCTCCAAAATCGGCTCGCAGGCGATTTTTACCAAACCAATGACAGCTTGACGTTGCTCAGGAAGAATTGACTGGCTAAAAAATCCGATTTGCTGCAATGCAGAATCTATTTTTGCGTTATCCCGTTGGATCGCTGCAGAGAACAAAAGCCTGTAGCCATCGCTTAGCTGCTTACTATGTTCTCTAGTTGCACCAAAATCTAACAAACCAATTTGGTTATTTTCTTCAATATATAAATAGTTCGCAAAATTAGGGTCAGTCTGTACCATTTTTAGGTCGAATAATTCTCGGAAAAAAAGTTCCAAGAGGGCACTCACGACGAAGTTTCTTGTTTCCTGTTGGAGATGTTCAATATCTTCTATGGGTATGCCTTCTATATAAGACATGGCGAGCACAGAATCAGAGCACAGATCAATGTGAGCCTTCGGTACGACAAAATGATTAAGGCCTTTTAATGCATTGGCATAGTTAGTCATAAACTTTGCTTCACGAACGTAGTCCGCTTCATCATGAAGTTGCAACTTTGCCTCTTCAAGAAGGCTTTTGTAGTCAACAGATTCGGGAATCAAACCGACAATATTTAATAAAGTGCCGACATTATCGACATCGCTGTCGATGCTCTTTCTAACTCCTGGGTATTGAACTTTAACAGCAAGCTTTTCGCCGTCATCGTTGTGTGCTTGATGAACTTGCCCGATAGAGGCGCTAGCAATCGGTTTAAAATTAAAAGCGGTAAAGGAATGCTTCCAATTCATTCCTAGCTGGTTTTCAAGCACAAAATTGAGTTGTTTGGACGGCATCGGATCAGCGTTTGACCTAAGCCGCGATAGAATTTGCGCCAATTCGGGCTCAAGTAAGTCTCCGGCATCCATAGACAACATCTGACCAAGCTTCATCGCGGCACCTCTCAGGTGCGCAAGTTGATTAGTTAGGCGCACCACATTGGTGGGAGTCAAAATCAAGTCACGTGCGCTTGGCTTATTTCCTTTCGCAATCTGCTTTGTGCCCTCCGCAATCACATTACCAGCGACACGAGTAGCTAGGGTTGCAAACTTGCTAAACCTAGAAATTCTATTTGATGGCAAGCTCTTTTCTTTAATTGACATGTTGAACTCCTCATTAACGCAGCATTATACGTTGGCTTGGTGACTTGAATACAAAATAAAATTGAGTTTATTGCACTGACGTTTCTCTTTCTGATTTGTATCATAAGCAATGTGTATTGAGAATTCGTGGTCGACATTTTGAGTGATTTAGAGCGAATACACTTGAGTTACCCCTATGATCCAAGGTATTGCGAGACTGTATTATTTGACAGATAGGTCAAAGATTTGAAGTTCTCGTCATCTAAATTGAAAATCGGTAATAATGTTTTATTTGAACAATTTGAGTAATAATTAAATTTAAGAGATGTTGAGTAATCAACTCAGACGACTTATTTTTGTTTTGAGTCAGTTGCGGTAAGCGCTTGCGACTTACACCAAATCGTGATTCTATTGATTGAGATATTACTAGATTAAGGAAGGCATATGTGTCGTTGGTTAGCCTACCAAGGAACTCCAATATATATGGATCAATTGGTTTATGAACCAGAACATTCACTTGTTCATCAGAGCCTCGAAGCAAGAAAAGCAGTCACCAGAGTCAATGCGGATGGATTTGGTCTAGGTTGGTATACGGAGAGGGATACCCCGGGACAGTTTCACGAAGTATTGCCTGCTTGGGGGGATGAAAACTTGAGGTCTTTGACACATCACATCCAGTCCCATCGTTTTATGGCACATGTGCGTTCTTCCACAGGGACTCTGGTTTCCCGTTCTAACTGCCATCCGTTTGTAATAGAGAACTGGATGTTTCTGCACAACGGTCAAATTGGCGAGTTTGAAAAAGTGAAATACGTTTTACAGCAAAAATTAGACGAGCCATTATTTTTGAAACGGATGGGAACCACCGATAGCGAACTCATTTTCTTACTTATGTTGCAATTAGGGCTCAAGAAAGATCCTATTAGGGCTATAAGAATAACGATTGAGCTAATCTGTGATGCATTATCTGAAAAGGGTGTTGAAGAACCTTTTAAGGCCTCAATGTGTATTTCTGATGGAAACAAATTTTGGGTTGTTAGATACAGTTCAGATGAAGAGGCACCAACCGTTTTTATTAAACAGGATGGTGCCAACATTGTATTGGCCTCAGAGCCACTTGAGAAAAGTCGTGATTGGAAAGCGGTTACGCCTCAAAGTATCTTAACAATCAGTTCTGATCAGGTCGTGTCACATTCTATTTGAGCGTAACAATCTATAGGTGTTCCATTTTTTCCATGGCAAGTTAAGTAGTCCAAATACCGCGACGGCATAGAGCATTGATATACCGAGACATAAGAATACTCCTGCGCACAGCACGAGCGATAAGGCTGCAAGTATGCGATTAAACCCGACCAGCAATTTTATCGCTGCCAACATGGCAAGCAGGTAGACCAATACGAAAATACCATTGGCAAGTTTAAGGAAGAATTCAAGGTCAACGCCAGAGAATGTTCCCAAGATACATGAGATCAGTGCTACACCAGCAACCAATAATGTTGCGTTACCTGGTACGCCTCGTTTTGTTAGTTTTGCCATGCTACTCGCGGGTCTGTACTCCCTAGCTTGCGACCATACCATTCGTGAAAGACTTTGCAAATACAGATTTAGACTGGCAAAACAGGCAGCAAAACCAATCAGACTGATGGCGATTTTAACTTCTTTTCCAAAAAGCTGCTCTGCAACCCAAGGGATTGATGCTGAATCAAACTCTCTGGTACCGAATGCGCCCATTTTTAAGATAACCACAGAGCCAACCCAATAAACAGCACCAGCGAGAAAACAACCTGCAACGATGGCAATCGGAAAATCTCTTTGGGGATTTTTAAACTCTTCCCCCATGTGTGCAAAGGCTTCTATACCTACAAAACACCAGAACATAACAGCCAGTGCAACCCCGATTGATGGAAGGTTTTCTGCCGACAGGCTTGGCAGCACTAAGTCATTTGCTGTGATGCCACCTTTCCACCAGAAGCTAATAATGAGTGTTAAGATGCCAAGCGCAATAAAACTTTGAAGCCTACCTGACGACTGTGCACCTCTTAGGTTGACGATAACGAGTAAAGAAATCGTAATGAATTGTGCGAATAGAGAAGCACTCAGAGGCTCTGGCAGAACTTGTTGTAAGAAACTGCTGGCAAGAGCAATAGCAGGAGGGACACCCACTGGTGTAACGCTAATAAATAGCCAAGCAACGCTCTTCTCTAATTTGATATTGAATGCTTGGCGCACGAAATAGGCAGTTCCACCGGCATTTGGGAAGCGCTTACCTAACTGTGCGAAGGTAAGAGCAATAGGGCAAATAGCTACAAAAAGGAGTAGCCATGCCCAGAGTGAATAGGCCCCTGCGATTCCTGCGGCAATGGCTGGAACCATGAACAGCCCAGTGCCCAAGAGTGTCGTAGACATCTGTCCGATACCAGAAAATAATGTTATTTCTTGTCTTAATTGGCTCATAGTAGTGTTACATCCTTTTCCGATTTCATGTTATTTGCCTCTTTGAATTTATTTCAGGTTATCGAAAACTAGCTGTTGATTCATTAGTCAAATCGTCATAGATGCCTGCATAATGTCGTTTTATTTAAACATCTTAGTCATATTGCGCAACACCATCTGATACAATTACACTCAACATATGAACTTGTCGTTTGAATATATACACGAAGACTTGGGAGATTTATGGATAAATTTGATCGCCGAATTACAGAGATTCTTAGGAGCAATGCCCGAGCTAGTGTTAGCGAAATTGCAAGAGCGGTGAGTTTGTCCCGTACTGCCGTTACGGCACGGATACAAAAATTAGAAAAAGAAAAGATTATCTTGGGTTATCACGCCGATGTTGCTGTTGAGGAAAAGACTGAACAAATCAAAGCTTACATGGCGCTAAAATTTGATATGTCCAGAGCCACGCAATATTGTGAGATTTACGCAGATTTGATTTATAAAATTGATGGTGTTAAATGGTGCCATGCAATTAGCGGTGAAACTGATATGATGCTTTACGTTGAGGTAGATACGATGACGCAGCTGAATACCATTCGCGATGAGCTACAACAGATACCAGAATTAAGGCATCTAATGACTCACACTGTATTGACTGAATTTTTCAATACCTTTGAACATGCCTAATCATCTCAATTTAAATTTACTCCGTTCCTTGTATGTGCTTTTAGATGAGTGCCATGTGAGTAACGCTGCCAAGCGGTTAAATATCACTCAATCGGGTATGAGTCGTCAGTTATCGCAATTAAGAGATATGTGCGATGACCCGCTTTTGGTCCGCTCGGGAAATCAATTAGTTGCAACAGAAAGAGCGCTGTTGCTCAAAGAAAAAGTTCATCGACTGCTAGAAGAATGCGATGAACTTTTAAGCGATCAACCGTTTGAACCAGCCTCGTGGGAGCAAGAGCTTGTCTTGTCATCAAGTGATTATTTTGCGCAATATATCGTGCCCAAAATAGCGAGTCGCTTTTCTGTCTCAGCACCCAAACTCAATATTTCCTATCGATTATGGCAACCTCACTTTCTGGAGGACTTTGATTCTCATGGTATCCACCTAGCTTCCACGATGTTAGACAAGCCTCCAAAAGATCTTAGCTCTATGAAATTAGGACAAGATCACTCGGTCTGTGTGATGAGAAAAGATCATCCTCTGAGCTTAAAGTCATCCTTTGATTGTAAAGCGATGACGAGTTTTCCTCATTTGAAAGTTACTGGTGGGGGTGATAAGGACTCTCTTGTCGATAAAGGACTAGGTCAACTTGGTTACAAGAGGCGTATTGCCTTAATGCTGCCCTTTTTTTCTGCAGCAGTTGATGCATTGCAGGGTAGCGACTACTTGATGATTGCCCCTCAGCATATTGCCCAAAACCTTTGCTCTAAATCGGATTTAGTGTTTCGCCCGTTGCCTTTTGTGACAGAGGAGCATCACTATTGGCTGTTGTGGCACCCCAAGTATGACCGCAACAGAGCTCATCAATGGGTAAGAGAGCAGGTAAAACTCGTTTTAGAAGCGTCTCCTTACTCTGTCGGTACAAAGCCCAGACAAGGTTAGATTGAATGTTTATACCAATTAGGGTGTTACCTTTCGTTATGATTTTATATCATGAGACTCATGACTAAATATGATTTCAAATCATCAAATAAGTGGATTATCTTGTTTTGTATCACTAAGAAGACACCAGGACATATTTCATGACATTGACACTTTGGCTTTCATTATTCACAGTTTGTCTTTTGGGAGCCATGTCTCCAGGACCTAGTTTGGCGGTGGTGGCTAAACACAGCTTAGCTGGTGGTAGAATAAATGGATTAGCCACCGCTTGGGCCCACGCACTGGGTATAGGTATCTACGCTTTTACTACACTCATCGGTTTAGCGGTTGTATTGCAGCAGTCTCCTTTTCTATTCAAGACTATTAGTTATGCAGGGGCAGGGTATTTAGCTTATCTTGGCTATCAAGCCTTAAGATCAAAAGGTGGGGTTGCAGAAAAGCTCGAATCTGGAAAACAAACCAGTTTGTATATATCGGCTAGAGAGGGACTGTTAATCTCGCTTCTCAGCCCCAAAATCGCTCTGTTTTTTATAGCGTTATTTAGTCAATATGTTTCTGCTGGGAATAACCTGCCTGCCCAAAGTGTTATCGTTCTCACTCCTTTTATCGTTGATGGTTTATGGTATACCTTGGTTACTTTTTTGCTGTCTAGTCCGCGCTTAATTGAAAAAATCCGTTCTCAAGCGAGCCTCATTGACCGTCTCTCAGGTGCTGTGTTAATTTTGCTAGCAATTCGCGTTTTGCTTACAGTGTAAGCATTGTAAATGCCTAATTTGTTGTATTTGTTGATCATAGTAGGACTGTGTATTAACGAAATAGGAGTTAAGATGTTAAAGTTAGCAATTATCGGCACCAATTGGATAACGGATCAGTTTATTGAGGCTGCCCTACAATCAAAGCGGTACCAACTTACAGCCGTGTACTCTCGTTGTCGTGAAAATGCTGCTCAATTTGCCGGAAAATACGCTTCTCCTGCATTATTTGACGACTTCGATGCATTCGCAAGTTCCTCATTGATTGATGTAGTCTATGTTGCAAGTCCCAACTCTTTTCATGCGCCACAAGCAATTCAATTAATGGAGGCGGGTAAGCATGTTATCGTTGAAAAGCCGATGGCAGCGAATTTTTTGCAAGCGCAAAAAATGGTAGAAACTGCGCAAAAGCATAATGTGTTAATGATCGAAGCTTATATGTCAGCACACTTACCAAACTTTAAAATACTCAAAGAATCAATGCCTTCGATAGGGCCAATTCGTCAAGGCTTTATCACTTACTGTCAGTACTCATCTCGTTATCCAAAATATTTAGCTGGTGAGCGCCCGAATACCTTTGAGCCTACGTTTGCGAATGGCTCAATGGTTGATATCGGTTTCTATTGTTTGAGTGCTGCTGTCGAGCTTTTCGGTGAACCTGAATCTCTGAAAGCGGAGGCGCAGCTACTTGAGTCAGGCGTTGATGGCAATGGTAGTGTGGTTTTGCAATATGGAAACTTTAATATTGTCCTACAACACTCTAAGACCAGTAACTCTTACTTACAAAGTGAAATACAGGGTGAAGATGGTGCCCTTTTGATCGATATGATTTCCATTGCTAAAAAGGTGACTAAGTTTAATCGTGGTAGTGAGGTAGGTATCGACCTAAGTGTTCAACAAGAGTCAAACCCAATGTACTATGAAGCGCAAGAGTTTGCTGACCAAATTGAGAAAGGTCATAGCGATGATAACGCGACTCAGCGTTCATTAATTGTGGCACGCCTACTTGAGGAAATTCGCCGTCAGACAGGCGTTGTGTATCCCAGTGATGCAAATTAATTTCGGTATATAAAGGAGTTAGACATGCAGGCACAAGTAAAATGGCTAGAAGACTTTAAGTTTGTTGGTGAGTCTCAGTCAGGACATTCTATTGTTATGGATGGAAATGGTGGGAAGTCAGCGCCTAGTCCAATGGAAATGGTATTGATGGCAGCTGGTGGCTGTAGCTCGGTTGATGTGGTTGACGGGCTCAAACAGGCTGGAGAGCGGGTTATGGGGTGTAATGCCAAGCTAACGACTCAGCGTCGTGATAGTGCCCCGCGAGTATTTACCCAAATTAATATTCACTTCGAGATATCGGGTGAATCTCTCTCTGAGGATGTCGTTTCACGTGTGACAAAAGATTCATTAGAGAAGTACTGTTCGGTCTGTTTGATGTTGGGTGGTGAGGTAGAAATGACGCACAGTTGGGAGCTTGTATCCAATAACTCATGATTGTATGTTCCAAGAACAATGTTACCCCATTAAGTTAAATTAAATCGCTGCCCTTATCTAACTTAATGGGGTAAAGTCTCGTTTGTTTTCCTTACAAATCGTTGACTTTTAAAACTTCATCCTTATTCACTGTTTGCGTCTTTCCAGCCACATTTTCATATTCATAGAACCCGGTGTCTTCGTTATACGAGATTTTGTCGGGCGAATCCAAAGTTGTTCCATCTTTAAGCACAATTTGTTGTGGGGATGCACAGCCAGCCAAAATGACCAGTGAAAAGAGAGAAAAAACAACAGGTTTAACCATTATATAACTTTCCTTGATAAGAGAAGAACTGGACTGAGTATTCTATTTAAAAGCACTGTAAAGTGTATCAGTGGTTTTTTATTTCCCAATATTAATAGGCGGAAGGTACCTGCTGATCTCTTTTTTCAAAGCATCTGACCTAAATCGCCATCTTAATCTTTAGGGTGAGTTGTCTTGCTTTGCACGCGTCGTTACCGATTTTCAATTTGGATGACTAGATCTTCAAATCGTTGCCTTACCTGTAATGCAACCCGTTCTCGCTGAACTTAGCATCTTGAGGTTACTTGGGTATAAATATATAAGAATAAATTGTTCCAACCAGTATCTTTGTATTTTTATCATTCCTTCATTTTTAAATTTAATTCGCAATAATGGGTGGTTTTAAAATGCTCAATATGGTCAAAAATTAGCCAAAGAATATTTGTGTAATTAATCTGTCAATAAATTCCAAAATGGGCATAAGTTAGAAATTTAAATAATATCTATAGTAAAAAAAATGCCCAAAAATGAGTGGTTGAAAGCCTTAAAATTGGGCTAGTCAAGGTTATGTTACTCACTATTGTATTATTTATAAGATTATCAATAACGACTATTCATTATCTTTTTTTTTGTGTTAATTCTAAAAATGAACAGCAGAAATGCAAAATCGTCGACGGATTATGTTCACAACATCGCCGAATTAACGGCTCTGTATTTCAATATTAGAGGAAGACAAAAAATGAATAAAAATACTCCATTTTTTAATAATTTTATCGAGGCAGAAACTCTCACTGAAGAAGAGGCGAACCAAATTGCTGGTGGCTGCGCAAACTTTAGTACAAGTTCTTTTTCAGCATCTGATTTGACTCGCAAATATCCATCTGATGACGATGAAGGCAATAGCAGCATATCAGGAGTGAACTTTCCAGGCAGCGCATCAGGAGTGAACTTTCCAGGCAGCTCATCAAAAGTAAACTTTCCAAGTTAAGATCAAACTTAATCTCTAAGTTTTCACCCTCGATTATCGGGGGTGATATCAAGAGAAAGAGTACGTAAAAATCTCAAACTTAATTTTATCTATCAACCACGCAAATTAAATGGTTGGATTTAATCGTTAGCGCTATCGATACCATATCGGATATGGAGAACACATATCAGTTCTTAGAGTTAAGTCCGGTAGGAGAATGAGGAATGCTAGAAGTGTGGCTGGCCTTGAGAGTTTCGAAACATATTGCCTACACACTCATTAAATATAGCAATTAATAAAGACAGACTGGAAGAAGCATGAAAAAAAACAAAGTACTTATTATTACGCATTCGAAAGACAACTCGAGTATCGAAACGGTTTCTGACCATTTACACACTTTGGATGTTATTCCGATCCGCTTTAATACTGATCTTTTTCCGACAGAAGTCCAAATTGCTAGTCATCAACTTAACGGTGGTCATCATAGTGTTTTGATTACGGAAACGGGCGAAGTTGTTAATAGCAGCGAAATAATGGCGGTTTGGTATCGCCGTTTTTACCCTGCTAAAGGTTTACCTATCGATATGGATTTCCAGTTTAAGCAGCCCTCTACAGAAGAAAGTAGGCGAACTATTCTTGGCTTTTTAGATAGTTTGCAGTGTTTCAAACTGGATGATTACTGGAATGTAAAACATGCATCAAACAAAGAATACCAACTAATGCTGGCTCGCAAAGTTGGTTTAGATTTGCCGAATACGTTAACCAGTAACTCACCAGATGCGGTTCGCCAGTTTTTTACCGATAACAAAGGCAAGATTATCACTAAAATGCAAACGGCCTTTTCCATATGGAATGAAGATATTGAACAGGTGGTCTTTACCAATAAAATAAAAGAGGAACATCTCGATAAATTAGAAGAGTTGAACCTCTGCCCAATGGTGTTTCAAGAGCATATTGAAAAAGAAGTTGAGCTTCGAGTAACAGTGGTCGGTAACCAAGTCTTCTGTGCCTCGATTGACCCTGAGATCATGAAAGGTATGGAAACCGACTGGCGTAAAAGAGGTATGTACACGGTCGATAAATGGCAGCCCTTTGATTTGCCCAAAGAAGAAGCTGACAAAGTGGTTGAGCTTGCCAAAGCGTTGAATCTCAATTACGGCGCGGCGGATATCATATTAACGCCAGATGGTTCCTACAAATTCCTCGAAATAAATCCATGCGGTGAGTTTTATTGGATGGATGTTTACCAAAAGCTAGGGATCTGTGAGGCTATTGCCCGCAATCTAGTATCAGGTGGTCGCTAACTGCAGATTTATTGTACTTAACCCCGGACGCAATGTGAGTTCGGGTGTGTATAACAGTGGAGAGAACTATTGAGTCAGCTGTATCGTCAATCTGTTATTGATGCCCAAAAACAACGACTTCATGGCGATGTGTTACTTGCGCAGCCTTTATCGATTTATCTTATTGTAGCCATCCTATTTATTTCGGTCAGCTTACTCGTACTGTTTTTAAATTACGCAGAATACAGTCGTAAAGAAACAGTTCAAGGTTACATCTTGCCAGATAAAGGTGTTATCAGGTCTTTTTCGCAACGTGAGGGTATTGTTAAAACGGTTCATGTCTCTGAGGGTCAGGAGGTTGAGAAAGGTCATCCTTTGATCACTATTAGTTCAAAAAGCAAACTGGAAAATGGACTGGATCTCAATCAGACGGTTGTTAGAGAGTATGAAAAACAATATCAGTACATCAATAAAGAAATTGAGTACCAAAATAGCCTGTATGCTCAACAAATTAGCAAACAACGTTTGCTTGCTGCCGATATCGAGCGTCAGCTCGCTGCCGTTGATAGTCAAAAACTCCTGATCAAAGAAAAATATCAGCTTCAGCTTGAACGAGAAGCACAGCATCAAAAGCTTCACAGGGAAGGGCATCTCTCCGCACTGGATTTTCAGTCTCAAAAAGAGGCATTAATAGAAATCAAAGCCCAGGAAGAAAGGGTGATCGCCAATGAGTTAGAACTGCGAAAGGTTCGCAACACTTTGCAGTCTGATTTAACTATTCTTCCCAAGCAACACCAATTGAACGTTTTGGATTTAGAACAACAAAAATCGTTGATCCGACAGCAGCTCAGCCAAGCACAAGGGAATGCTATTCACGTACTGACTGCCAATGAAAAAGGTAAGGTGACAGGAATTAACGTCGTAACTGGAGAAACGGTTCGTGATAATGATTTGATGTTGAGTCTGATACCTGAAAACGCAGAACTGGTTGCTGAACTGTTCTTGCCGACTCGCTCAGCTGGATTTGTTAAGAAAGGGGATCTCGTAAAGCTCAGATTGGAAGCTTTTCCATATCAGAGGTTTGGTTACTTAAGCGGTGCAGTTTCACATATTGACACTGTACTTCTCCAGCAAGGGGAATCTCCCTTATCAATTAGCGAGCCTGTTTATCGCATACGAGTGTCTCTTGATAAGGAGTACGTTGACTTTAAAGGCTCTACCATTTCGCTTAAAAACGGTATGCTTCTGGAAGCTGACATATTATTGGAAAGCCGCAGTATCCTCGGTTGGATCCTCGAACCCGTCTATGGACTATTAGGAAAAATTTGATATGGACTCAGTCGTAACAGAGCCTCATATTACAGAACTTCTAGAGTATTCTGGTAATAAAAAAGTGGCCATGATTTCACAAACAGAAGCTGCGGAATGTGGTGTTGCTTGTCTCGCTATGGTTTCTACTTATTACGGTCATAAACTCGATTTGCCTGCTGCACGCAAGTTTCATACTCCGGGTTTAAAGGGTATTAATGTTCAGCAGTTAATTCAGACAGCAGATAAAATGCAACTGGCTGCGCGCGCTCTTAAATGTCCATTAGAGCATATCGGGAAGCTCACTTTGCCCTGCGTATTGCATTGGGACCTCAATCACTTTGTGGTTCTTACCGGCGTTAAGAAAAATAAGCTAACCATCAATGACCCGGCGACGGGTACAAGAGTTTTAACGCTCGATGATTTCAGTAAGCACTATACGGGTATTGCCATTGAGTTGATCCCGACAAAGAAATTCGAGAAAAAAGATTCACGACAAAAAATGGGTATTCGTCAGCTATGGACTAGAATTTCTGGGCTAGGAAAAGCGTTAATTACTCTTGTCATGCTTTCGATTCTATTGCAAATCTTTATGTTGTTGAGCCCTTATTATATCCAGTTGGTCGTCGATGAGGTATTGATTAGTTTCGATACATCTTTACTGGTGGTGTTGGCGAGTGGCTTTAGCCTGTTATTGTTTTTTAACATCATTACGAAAGCAATAAGAAGCTGGTTGATCTTGAGGTTATCAAGTCAGTTGAGTTTACAAATGGGAGCAAACCTTTTGCGCCATTTGCTGCGTTTACCTATGAGTTATTTTGAAACAAGGCATATTGGTGATTTGGTTTCACGCTTTGGGTCACTTGGCCAGGTCAGAGAGCGCATGACAACTGGACTAGTTGAAACTATTGTGGATGGTATCATGTCCATAGCTATCTTAGGTGTGATGTTGACATACAGTCCATTCTTAACTGGTGTCGTCTTGTGCATCATTGCTATGTACTTATTGATTCGATTAGCTTTGTATAATACCTTGCAGCAAGCAACTGAAGTGTCGATTGAAGCGAAAGCAAAAGAGCAAAGTCAATTTTTGGAAACGGCCCGTGGTATTCAGACTATTCGTTTGTTCAATGCAGAATCCATGCGTCAGAGTAACTGGCAGAATCGCTACAGTGCAGTTATCAATGCCGATATTAAGTTAGGGAAACTAAATATTGGTTTTGAATCGGCTAATCAATTTTTGTTCGGATTAGAAAATATTTTTATCATCTTCCTTGCCGCCACTGCCGTTATGGATGGGGAATTGACGATAGGGATGCTTTTCGCCTTTCTTGCTTACAAAGAGCAACTAACTACTCGAATGTCGGTTTTGATTGAACAAATTGTGCAATTTAAAATGCTGCGATTACATCTGGATCGTATCGCTGATATTGCGCTCCACGAGCAAGAACCTCATCGTGAGAAAGGTCGAAAACAGATACAAATGCGCGGTAACATTAAGCTAGTAGACTTGTCTTTTAAGTACTCGCCAGATGATGAATATGTATTTAAAAACATAAATTTAGAGGTAAGGGCGGGTGAGTCAGTCGCGCTGGTTGGTCCTTCTGGTTGTGGAAAATCAACCTTACTAAAAATAATGTTGGGTTTACTGCAGCCCACATCTGGTAAAGTACTGGTTGACGGGGAAGATATCCGAGATCTTGGGCTGTCCAGTTATCGCGATTATATCGGTTCTGTGATGCAAGATGATACTTTACTGACTGGAACCATCGAGGAAAATATATCGTTCTTCGATCCAGAGCCTGATCATCAGTTGTTAGCACATTGTGCCTATCTGGCAGGGATCCACAAAGATATCCTTAATTTACCAATGAATTATCAAAGTTTAGTATCAGACATGGGGTCTAATTTTTCTGGTGGACAAACTCAGCGGTTATTGCTTGCTCGTGCCTTGTATCGACGTCCTGTAATACTCTTTTTAGATGAAGCGACCAGTCACCTAGATGTTGAGAATGAAAATAGGATAAATGAAAATATTAAAACCCTCCCTGTAACTAGATTAATGATTGCTCATCGTCCTGAAACAATTGAGAGTGCGGATCGTGTGGTGAACTTAGCGGATCTATAAATCAATACCTGCCATAACTTAGGCATTAAGGTTTCATCGCTTGAGACGTGAAGATAAGGACTGTTTTAGAGGAAATATTTTAAGTTGCGCAAAACTCGTATTGGTTATCTAGTGACGAGTCAGTTAAAATGACGCACCTTGAGAAAACACCTTTAATAAGCCGAGGTAAATATTCGGCTTCACCATAAGAAGATGAACAACAGTCAATATAAATTTACATTAGCGGGAGCCTGTGCCATTTTGCTTTGGAGTGGGGTAATGGGGCTAGTCAGGGCCGTTACAGAAATGCTTGGTCCCATCTCTGGCTCTGCTTCCGTGTACTCTGTAGCTTCAATATTTTTATTACTTGCTTTGGGTGTGCCCAAGATACGTCACTATTCTCTGAGCTATTTAGCAATTGGTGGCTCTCTTTTTGTTGCTTATGAGATTTGTCTTGCGCTCGCTTTGGCAATGGCGAATTCACGCCAACAAGCAGTTGAAATGCTTGTGATCAACTACCTCTGGCCAGCGCTAACCGTACTTTTGGCAGTGATAACAAGTAAGAAGAAAACCAGTATTTTGGTCTACCCAAGTATTCTGGTGGCTTTTTTGGGTGTTGCTTGGTCTATCAGTGGTGAGCAAGGTTTAAGTATTACTCAGATAGCTGCAAATGTTGCAACTAACCCTATCACTTATCTGATGGCTTTTACTGGGGCATTCTTATGGGCAATATATTGTAATCTGACTAAAAGGATTGCCAAAGGCCAGAACGCCATTACTGTATTTTTTATAATGACAGCAATTAGCTTATGGCTTAAGTATGCGTTAAGCGATGAAGTTATGTCTCCGATGACGTTTGACTCATTTGGTTTGTTGTTGATTTCTGGTGTGGCTATGGGGAGTGGGTATGCGCTTTGGAACTATGCCATTATTGGTGGGAATATGGTTTTGTTGGCAACATTGTCTTATTTTACACCTGTTCTATCGACGATCATTTCATCAATTATTCTTGGGTTAACTCTCACTAGTTCTTTCGTACATGGCGTTATAATGGTGACGATAGGTTCACTCATGTGCTGGTGGGTGACAAGAGAGCGCTAGGATCACCACTCGATATCAATCGGAGTTCCTTCTTTAACAAGGGATAGAAACGTATCCATGTCTTGATTACTTAACGCGATACAGCCGTTGGTCCAGTCAAAACTTTGCACAAACTGAGCAGGTCGATTTTCACCATTTCTTAATCCGTGTATCTTGATGTTTCCTCCAGGGTCTCGATTAAATATCATTGCCCCGAGCCTATCATCAAGGCTCGGGTAGCTGATATGAATAGAACGATAGAATTCAGAGTCTTCTAGGATGAATTGAAGATAGTATCGTCCTTCTGGTGTCCTCTGGTCACCTTGTTCTGATTTGTGACCCTTAGGCTGTTTACCGAGAGCTATGCGAAATTCGTGAGTGATTCTCTCATTTTCTATCAAATATAATCGACGCTTAGACTTATCAACTTTGACGAGGTCGACAGCAGAATAAACAGCAAAAGGTGCCAATGTTAAAAGCAGTAGTAGTTTTTTCAAGCTCACGACGCAGTTAGAGGGTGATTAGATAATTATACTCAAGTGACTTCAAAATGCAGGATTCAGAGAAATGTCTTAGTGCTGGGTCTAAGGAAAATAACGTAACGGAATAGTCGGCTTTTACCAAGTTGTTTGACGGTTTGCTTTATGATTTATGGGAAAAGGCAGCTTGTGATGCTGCCTTTTGGATTTATCTGCCTTAAAGCTCGGCAAGTGAAGGGTTAGTGTCGGTTTTCTGTGATGCTTTTTGTGCTTTCTTAAGCAGTTTGATTAGTGTGTCTTTTTTCCAGGGTTTGTCTGCAGAGGAGTACTGGCTCTCATTCATCAGTTGTAGCTCTTCTCTGATTTGTTGTTGAAGTTTCAGATCAATTTGATTGTGGTTTTGTAGCCATTGGCTCACAGTAAATTGTGCCTGTATTGAGCCTTGATTTTCAAAGGTAGTCTGAAAATCTTTCTCAATACTAAGTTCGGCACTTGGTTCTTGTTTCTCTTTAATCAAGGTATGCTTTGCTCTGTACCAAAAGAACAATGTGATGAGCCATAAAGTCACAAATAGGGCGGTGAGGTATGGCCAGAAACTTGGGTCTTTTATGGTAATTGTTTCGCTAGGCGTGGCTTGTATAAGGGGGACTGAAGTAGGCTCAGCATTGATAGCCGCAGCAGCGGATACATTTAATGTCAGTCCCGCTATAACAGTATTTTCTGCTTCATTTTTCTCACTGTTCCACCAACCGATTGAGATCGGGTCCAGTACTATCTCACCAGGAGTCTTGGGAATCAAAACTTGTTTGATGGTCATGCGAGTATGACCATTTTCAAGCTCAGTAAATTTAGGCTTCTCTTGATAGACTCTAATAGACTCAGGATAGGAGACCGCGAGGTCAGGGAAGCGTTCAGAAGCAAGACCATCTATGTCTAAGTTAATAATTCGGGTAATTGAGTCACCAACTTTGATAGGAAAAGTCTGGTTGGGTTTTAGACTATTTCCTGACGCATCAGTCCATTGTTGTGACAGTTTCAATGAGGCCGCAGGTAGCCATTTACCTTTATAACTTTCTGGAATTTTCGCGACCTTAATTGGATATGTTTTCGCGGGACTATCGATCGACATGAGTTTGGTTGCTCCAGTCTTCTTATCGGAATAAACCAAGCTACCTTTAAAACCGATACCTGTTATTACATAGTCTCCCGGTTGATCAGCTGTTATACGGTAGTTTTGGTCAACCACAGTCACTTCAACTCCATCGAGCACACTTTGATATTGATTCGGTTCACCAATCGCTTCTAGAGACAGACCTTGAACACTAGGTGCAGCGATTTTTGGGTTTTGTAAACGTCTCGGATCCGCTTTTATGATCAGACGTGTTTTTAATGTGGTACTTTGATTGGGGTAGAGGGTTTCTTTACCTAGCTGATTGTGAACTTCAACCAGCTCGCTCATTTGAGGCTCATTTTGGTCTGCGGTAACACTTATTTCGATAGGCTTTGACGAGGTACCATCAATTGTAAATGATGGGATAGAGACGACACCGAGGCTTTGTGCCGCGAGAGTAAGGTTCCACTCACTTCTGGTAGTTCGATTACCATTAATAATGTTGACAGAACTACCAAAGCTCGGACGACTGACATAAAAGTCTTTTTCTAACTGGCTGAAGTCAATCGCATCTGATGCAACTTTTTTATCTACCACGATTCTTAATTGGAAAATTTCATTTTTCGCTACTTTATTTTTACTAACTATGGCGGTGACACTGGTTGCGAAAACCAATGGACTGAATATGGTTAAAAATAAAATGCATAACCTGGCAAAGCATCTTTGTCTATATTTGTTCATTACCATTTCTTACCTGTATCTTTAGGCGGCTGCTTTTGTTGAGCCTGAAGTATCATTTGAGCACGAATTAAGCGGCTTGGGTCACGAGCACTCTCTACCTGTTGCAGCTTTCTCAGCTCAGGTTCGACCGCCTGTTGATTGTCCATTGGTGTATTCTGGGGAACGACTTCAGTGTCAGTATCACGTTCACCAGTTTCTTCTTTTTGAGACTTTTCTATCTCAGAGTTTTGAGAGAGGTTGTCTTCATCGGACGGTTCTTTTTGTTGAGCATTATCCATTTGTTGCGGGTCTTGGTTTGATTGCTCACCTTGCGCTTTTTTAGACTCGCTTGGTTTGGATTTGCTTTCCTCACTCTTTTGTTGAGAAGAGTGACTCTCATCGTCATTTTTTGATTGACTCGGAGTTTCAGAAGAATCAATTTGTTGCTGTTGCTGTTGCTGTTGCTGTTGCTGTTGCTGTTGCTGTTGCTGTTGCTGTTGCTGTTGCTGTTGCTGTTGCTCAATGGCTTTTTCAACCACAGACAAATTGTGCTTTGCATCGCCTTGTTCTGGGTTTTGTTCTAGAACCTTTTGGTACAGATCCTTGGCTTGTTCGAGTTGACCGTCTTGCGCATAAGCGTTCGCTAAATTATACATTTCAGTTGGTGTCTTGGGGTTCTGTAATGATTCAATGGCGGCTTTGAAGTTGTTGGCTTGATACTGAGCAACACCTCTCCACTGTTTGTCTTCAAACATTTTTGCTGCATCAGCATAGTTTTTTTCTTGAAAAAGTTCATTGGCTTGCTGAGCTTTGTTAAGCCAAGGGCTGGCTTGCGCCGGTTGTGTATAGGTAAGAGGAAGTGACATCATCACCAAACCGAAAATAAAGCCACGGCGAAAAAGCATCAAGGCGGGCAGTAGTAACAGTGGTATCAGATAGTAGCCCTGATTAATTCGCTCTGAAATGGATTGTCCACCTTTGACTGAGGAAGTTAAATCAATGTGTTGTGTCCACAAGCTAATACTATCAACATCGCTATTGGTGATCTGCAATGGAACAAAATATCCGTTCACTTCTTTGGTAACAGCACGCATATTGTCGAAGTTTGACTTTGCAACCACAGGTTGACCGTTATCTTTCGTCATTAGGGATCCATCTTCCAGAGGGATAGGGGCTCCTGCTTTCGAGCCAATACCCAATATCACGAGTCGCCAATGCTCTCCTTTGAGTTGCGTTGATATGGCTTCACGTTCCCTATCGTCCAAATCATCTGCTAGTAAAACGATATCGCCTTTATTTAGGCCAGCGGCTTTCATCATATTGATTGACAGTTTGATTGCCGCCGCAGCGTCTGAACCGGGATAAGGCATCAGCTCAGGTTTAAGGTCGGGTATTAGGTTATTGATCGTATTTGAATCACTTGTCATTGGGCTGATACGATAAGCATCACCTGCGTAAGCGACCAGTCCTGTTAATCCCTCTGACCAACCGGATAATAGATCTGAAGCTTTGTAACGAGCTTGAGTTAATCGATTTGGCTTAACATCATTAGCATACATGGACATTGACATGTCCATGACAAGTACTCGGGCATTGGTATTGGTATAAACGGGGCGCTCTTGCAAGCTTAAACTCGGGCCAGCCAATGCAATAATGGCAATAATACCGGCGAAGGATGAAACAAAGATTGAGGATTTACTCGCTTGTCGAGATTTGAACCCTAAAGCTTTAGCCAAATGTGGTGCAATTAATGTTTGGGCCCCACTGCGTTGAGCAAGCCAAATCATAAGCACTAGCCAAGGTATTAAAGCGAACAAAAATAATGGTGCTGTGAAGGTAAACTCAGACATGATTTCTCCTAATAAACAGCAGTAAAACTAGGCTGAGGAAAGACAGTGCGAGAGGAACAGAAAACCACTCTTTCTGTGGACGCCAAGTTTGTGATGCATTTTCGACGGGCTCTAAACTATTTATAGTGTCATAAATCGTGGCAAGTTCTTGGGCATTTCTTGCTCTAAAATATTGACCGCCAGTAATCTTAGCAATGCTCATAAGGGTTTTTTCATCGAGGTCTTGGGCTGTATTGACCTTGCGAGTCATAAAGAAATCTTTCACCATCATTTCACCCGCTCCGACACCAATGGTGTAGATAGTGGCGTTGTACTTTTTAGCAATATTGGCTGCTTCAATAGGATCTAGTACGCCTGATGTATTACTGCCGTCACTTAACAATATCATGACACGTTGTGGTGCATCGCTATCAATAAAGGTTTTAGTGGCAAGTCCAATACCTTCACCAATAGCGGTTTTCTGGCCAATCAATTGCAGTACAAGTGAATTTACTTGTTCAGAAATTGTGTTTCTATCTAGCGTTAATGGAGTTTGTAGGTAAGCGTGATCCGCAAATAGCACCAAGCCTAATCTGTCGCCCTTTCTTTGCTGAGCAAATTGGCTAACGACATTTTTGACTGCCGTCAGTCGGTCAATGTAGTTTCCACTGCTGTCTTGCATATCCTCTTGGCTCATTGAGTAGGACAAGTCTAAAACAAGCATTAGGTCACGATGTTTAGGTTGAGTTGTCACGGGCTCGCCATACCACACTGGTCTTGCAAGTGCAGTGATTAAGGCGCACCACAATAATATTGAGAGCGTTTTTGTGAAATAATTTCGAGGCGCAGTATTGTCACCTGCTTTGGGGAGATAGGGCAGGTGTATTGCGGATCTATCCTTAACAGGTGAAACGAATAGGTAGATAAGGAAAGGTATAGGAAGCAGAGCAAATGCCCACCACCAAACGAAGCTTATATTAGCCACGTGCTGACCTCCTTTTTCTCTTTGGAGGTAAAGCTTGATCTATCCAAAAGCTGCAGTCTTGCAATAATGTGTGTGTTTCCTGAATGGGATGTTTACTGTATAGAGCCTGTTGCCAAAGTTCGTAGTTAGCAATGAATACAGGCTGGTTAAGTTGGCTATCTAGGAATTCATACCATTCTTTGCCAGTCAATTGAGCAATCTCTTCTCGAGGGAAATAACATAATGCAGCTTGGCGAACCAATTCGATAGCATCTGCGGGTTTTTGATGGCTAGCCATTAACCTTTGAGCAGTTTTTTTTGCGGCTAAGTGCCTTTTTTTTCGATAAAGCAGAAGCCAGACGATGAGAAGTCCGACGATAACGCTGGCGATTAAAGTCCACCAACCCCAAGCAAGAGGGAACCAACTTGGCGGCTCTGGGAGGTGCATGGGATTTAATGGTAAGAGTGTTGAAGTATCTTTGCTCATAATTAAAGTCCATGTAATTGTTGTGTTATCGCGGTATCACACGAAATGGATGAAAAACGGATTCCCGTTTTTGATGCGATGGTCTTTATTTGTTGCTGATGTTGTTCGAATGCGTGTCTGATTCCTTCTCTAGTTTTGCGAGAAGAAAAGTTTAGCCAATGTACCTCATTGTTATCTTTTACTTTTTCAAGGCCTCGATATTGAGTTTGACCTTTTTCAAGTGGGTCAATAATTTGTACCATGTGCAGCCGATTGTGTTGACTCAACCTATTCAGTATGGATTCATTTTCGGCAGAAAAACGTGAAAAATCACTCAGTAAAGTAATTTCGCTACCTTTGGGACACAAGCGACTCAGAGACATAAAGCCATCAGCTAAATCATGAGTAGGTTGTTTTTTGTTCGCTAGCAGCTGTTGATGAACGGTGACCAGGGACTGGATAATCGTAAGAGCACCTTTTTGGCGAGCAGATGGTTTGATATCGATTAGCTCTTCGCCAGTATCAATGATGGCACCCACTCGATCTTGCTGTGCCACACTTATCCAAGCAATGAGACTTGCTAAGTGGGCAACTTGGACAGATTTTAACATGAGTGTCGAACCAAATAGCATACTGGATGACAGATCAAGAAAAAGAATAATGGGTTTCTCTTTCTCTTCGCTAAACAGCTTGGTATGAGGTTTGCCAGTTCGGGCCGTCACTCGCCAATCAATGGCTCTGATATCATCTCCAGCTTGGTATTGACGAACTTCACTAAAGTCCATGCCTCTTCCAAGTCTGCGACTTTGATGCTGACCTAGCATCTGTGACCATAAACTTTTCGCTGGTGGTAGCCATCGAATTGATTGTTGTTTGTAGTAAAGAAGCTCATCTAAAGTGAGGTTTACACCATCACTGTAAGGAGGCAGATTATTTGACATTGATGGTGCCCCTATGCGCTGCCAACCAATGATAAAAGCTTCTCTATTACCTGATTAGGGGTAATACCTTCTGCTTGAGCTTGATAACTCAAAAGCAGTCGGTGTCTTAGCACAGGAAATGCCATAGCTTGGACGTCCTCCGGAGAAACAAAGTCTCTGCCATTTAGCCAGGCATGCGCGCGCGCACATCTATCGAGGGCAATCGTTGCTCGTGGACTTACTCCCATTTCTAGCCATTGAGCGAGTGTACCATCGTACTGTGAAGGATGTCGGGTCGCCATTATCAAGCGAATAATGTATTGCTCGATAGGTTCTGCCATGTGAATTTCAAGCACGGCCCTTCTGGCTGAAAAGATTTCTGACTGAGTTATAGTTGGAGGAGTCGTCTCGGTGTTGCCTTGAGCTTCTCCTCGGTTCAGGCGAAGTATGTCGAGCTCACTTTTTGCATCAGGGTAGTCAACGTTTAGGTGAATAAGGAATCGATCTAACTGTGCTTCTGGAAGCGGGTAAGTACCTTCCTGTTCAATCGGGTTTTGAGTAGCCATAACCAGAAATAACTCAGGGAGTGAGTAGGTATTGCGGCCTGCCGTAATTTGTTTTTCTGCCATCGCTTCTAACATTGCCGCTTGAACTTTGGCAGGCGCTCGATTGATTTCGTCGGCAAGAATTAATGAATTGAAGATAGGTCCCGTTTGAAAAACAAACTCCCCCGTCTCTGGGCGAAATATATCAGTCCCGGTGAGATCGGCGGGAAGTAAGTCTGGTGTGAATTGAACCCGATGAAAGTCACCTTCAATACAATCAGCTAAACATTTTACAGCACGAGTTTTTGCTAATCCCGGAGGCCCCTCTACCAGAATGTGCCCATCGGCTAACAGCGCGACAAGTAGTTGATTGACTAACTCTGTTTGGCCAATTACTTGACTGTTTAAATAGCTGCGCAGCTGTTGTAGGGCATTTGCATTCATTACTTTTCTCCTCGTTTTTTGACTTAGTAGCCCTGAAGTCTAAAAAGTTCCTTGATCATTTTGTTATTTGTTTATTAATTTCGCCGTCTTGGAAACATGGCAAAACTCTATTTGAACAAATTCATTTATTTCAGCACGTTAAGATATGGGGTTGAAAACCTGATATACAAGATATTGTAATGAAATCTAACTTTTCAGGAAAGCGACTTGCATCTAAACATATAAGAGATATCGATATTTTTAGCATATAGTCAGTAAAGGAATTCATTTAGCTGTCGATATACTAGTCTTATAGAGCAGTCTGTTCGAAGTGTCGGCGCATTACTTAACCCGACACGATTGCTTGACTTTAGAAAATATAATAATTGCTGCGAGAGGCAAAAATGAAACTTAATTCTATTAGCATAAAACAGAAAGTGGTTGCGGGGATCACTGTAGCTGTTTTGGCATCAACTGTTATCGTTGGGGTTCTAGCCCAACGGCAGGCTCGTGAACTTCTTGAACATAGGCTTATAGGTATTGAACTCCCTTCATTACTCAATCAAATTAGTGGTCAGATAGATGATGAAGTGCGTCAGATGTTATTTGCGGCGGAGCAACTTGCCAATAATGAATTCATCAAAGACGCGATTAATACGACCGATATCTCACCGGATGTGGAAAAAACACTGATTGCTCAACTGAACAATATGAGAGCGCAATACAATCTCAACGATGCGTCCGTCGTTAATCTGAAAACTGCTTACTATTGGAACCAAAATGGTTTCCTTCGAGAACTTAACCAACAACAAGATGGATGGTTTTTTGCCTTTCGCCAGAATAGCAGTCCGACTTCGGTGAGTATCTTCCAAGAGGCAAGCGGTGAAGTAAAAATGTTTACCAACTACAAAGTGCTTAATGGCATGTCGATGTCAGGCTTGTCCAAATCAATGGATGATATGGTCAAGTTACTGAATGGCTTTAAGATTGAAGATACAGGCTTCGTTTTCTTAGCCGATTCATCAGGTGTGGTACAAATCCATCGTGACCGCTCAAAATCTCAAGCGGCAATGAACACGTTATTTGGACGAGAATCCGACAAACTCTTAGATAAAAATAATTTTAATTTGATTGAGACTGATTACCAGGGGAAGAAAGTCTTTGTTGCTAGTCAGTATGTTCCTACGATGGATTGGTTCGTTATTGGTGTTGCGCCTGTTGAAGAAGTATTTTCGGATCTGAATAATGTGGCTAAACAAATGATGATTACGACAATCGTTGTTGCGGGTCTATTTATTTTAATGGGGCTTTTCTTGGCTAACAGCATTGTTCGTCCTATTCGTAATATTGCTGCTAGATTCGTTGCTTTGGGGAGAGGCGATGGCGATCTTTCTCAGCGAATTACCATTGAGGGGAATGATGAAATTGGCCAGTTATCAGAGGGATTCAATGGCTTTATTGAAAAAATTCATCAGTCAATGAAAGAAGTGGCTTCGACCAGTGGTGCGCTTCAAACGGCAGCGGATGGTGTGAGTGTCAAAGCCAATACGACGCACGATAATAGCCAAATCCAGCGTGATCAAACTATCCAGGTTGTCGCCGCCATTAATCAAATGGGCGCGACTATCAGTGAAATTGCAAGTAACGCAGCGACAGCAGCGGAAACTGCGGGTCAGGCATCGGACAATACTCAAATGGGGCAAGATGTGGTCGGTAAGGCGAAAGACGCCATCGGGCGTCTAGCAAAAGATATAGAGAACACGGGTATTGTCGTTGAAAAACTGGCTTCAACGACCAACGAGATTGGCTCTATTCTTGGCGTTATTCGTGATATTTCAGAACAAACAAACTTGCTTGCTTTGAATGCTGCAATTGAAGCAGCTAGAGCAGGGGAGCAAGGACGAGGTTTTGCTGTTGTTGCTGATGAAGTGCGTAATCTTGCTAGCCGAACAGCAGATTCGACAGAAGAAATTCAAAAAATGATTAATCAACTCCAAACTGATGCGAAAGATGCCGTCACTGCAATGGAAGCAGGTAAAACAGTGACACACGAAGGTGTTTCATCTTCGGACGAAGCTGTTGAAGTATTGGTGAGTATTTCAGAACGTATTCATGATATTTCTGATCGTAACACTCAGGTAGCAACTGCGACAGAAGAGCAGTCAACGGTAGTGCACACCATCAACCAGAACATCGAAGAGATCAATGCGATAAATGAAGCGACTACGGGCACGGCAGAGGAGTTAGCTGCGGCGAGCTTAGAATTGAAGGATCTTTCATCGCGCTTAGATACCCTTGTAGGTAGCTTTAAACTTTAAATGAAAAACTAGTCAAAACGGGCTTTAGTGGTTACACTTTAGTCCGTTTTTTATTGTAAGAGTGGTACTAGTAATGAGTGATATTAAACACGAATTGGAGCAGCTTTCTGAACAAGTTGAAGAGCAAGCTGAGGTTGCACTCCCTTCTTTAGAAGAACAAAAAGCCATAGCTGCGGAGCTAAAACAGCTAGAGTCTGAGGGTAAATTAACCCCTGAGATTCTTGAACATTACTTCGGAAAGTTCTTTGCGGATAGTGATACACCTATACACTAACCCATTGAATTTAAGAAAAATAGCTGTATATTCTCGAGGCTAAACATTGTCAATTAAGGGAATACAGTGAGACAAACTGTTTTAAAACACATCTTCCAACGCTTTGATTCTATGCTTGAGCTTGTTCAAGAGCTAGAAGGCTCTTTTCTTGGCTGCAAGCTACCTATCCCAGCGAATAAATCTATCGGTGAGCATATGTGGTGCATCATAGGTGCACGGGAAAGCTACGCACGATCGCTTCTAAAGGGTTCATGGGCTGGCTTTGAATGCTCTCTTCAAAATAGCAGTGATAAGGTCGAAATTATGGAGAAGCTTGAGCTTTCTCGACTTCAATTTACCTCTGCTTTTGAATCTGTTGAAGATTGGAACCAAGAGAGAGATGAGCTTCTTGTGCATTTGCTCGAACATGAGACAATGCACGAGGGTCAACTTATTCGACACATTTATGCACTCGAGCAACCTATACCAGCAAAGGTTAAGTGGGCCTAAGGTTTAAGCTAAATAGCACCATAGACAACTCGCTCTGAATCTTGCATTTTATAAAACCACTTGGTTATATCCCCAAACTTTGAGATCATTTGGGGATAGCTTTCCTCAGCTTTGTTTATTATTTTTCTTCACCATGAAACTAACTTCGAAATTAGTAGAATTAAACGTTTATAAATTATGCAATTAAAGGTCGGTTATGCTTTTGAATGTTTTTGTATAAAAAGTAGCACCATTAATAAAATCAGTTTTTGGTTTTATATCCTTATTAATGGTATTTTCTATACGAATATTACTAAATACACTTTCATTGGTGAACTTAAAATCAGGATAAAGAATATGGTTGCTTTTCTCCCACTGACGCTTTTCTAACAAGTGTTGAGTAATTGGGCTTGTGGCTTCAGCAATACAATAGGTGTACTTTCTTTCGATGAGTAACGCTTCCAATATATCAGTTAGTTGACCAACAATGCCCTGATTACGAGCTATTTCACAAACACCACCCATAAAGAGTTCAGCACCAATACCTTGTTGTGTTAAAGCGAGGTTTGCCGTGTCACTCTTTGACCAAAATGACGAAGATTCAACGAGCTGCTCTAAAAGAGCGAATATTGGCGTCAGTGTTTCAGAGACATCACTAAAATCAATTTCTGTTGACATATCTCGAGTAATTAAGGCACCTATAATTTCACCATCTTGGTTAAAACAGCCTAGGTTTAGTCCATCTTTAATTGATTGCTCGATAAATATCTTTGCAAGCCCGGTAAGATCATCGGCTGGAAGTTTGAGCTCAGTACACATAGGTTCAGCATTTGCGAAAGACTTACCAAGTATTTCACTGGCTTTATTTATATCTTTTTCGGTTAAAAAATCGAAACATTTATCTTCAATATATAATGGTAATAACATATGGACTCTCTTTATTATTGCTCAATGAGTTATATTTTTTTGATATAATAACACCTTAAGTTAAAATATAAACTTAATTAGTTTTTATTTATCACGTGTCTACTATTTCATTTGATAATAAATGTATTTGTTAATTTGTTAATTTGTTAATTTGTTAATTTGTTAATTTGTTAATTTGTTAGTTAACAATTAATGATAATTAATTTATTTAATTAACACTTATCTTTTGGAATAGCTGATTTTCATCTATAAAGCCGAAGAATCTTGGTATGCTGGATTCTACAAAAGTGGTCAGCTATGCAAACTTCGCAAGGTTTGTGCTCATTTCTGGTTTAGCCTTCACTTTAATTAGTCTAAATTTTCACATAAAAATCATGTACAAAAAATTAATTATTATTTTTGTCTATGTGTAGGCGTGATTTTATCAGCTACTGATGATAAAAAGTCTTTTGAGTAGAGTTTTTGGAGGAGCGTTGTGAAGCAAAGTTTAGCAAGAGATAAGTCACAAATCTCATTTGATCGCATTAGTAAAGTATTGGCGTTTATTCATAACAACCTTGACTCATCACTTTCACTCAATGATATCGCCAAGCAGAGCTGTTGGTCTCGCTGGCAGCTTCAGCGTGTATTTCAGTCGCAAACAGGCATGTCAGTGGCCAATTATACTCGAGAACTAAAATTGAGTGTTGGTGCAGAATGGCTCCTTGATACTAACAAGCGAGTTATTGATATTGCGATAGAGTTCGGTTTTAGCTCAGAGATATCTTTCAGTAGAGCTTTTAAACAAAAGTTTGGCATCAGTCCGAGTACGTATAGAAAAAGAGCTCAGCGTATTGGACTTAAAAAACCAATTGAAGTCTCTCGTTTGTCATACAATGGATTAGGCTCTTCCGTATTTCTTGAAGTTAGAGTCGATACCAAAGAAGAGTTTATTCTTAAGGGTGTGAGAGGAGAAATTAATGGTTTGTTTTCATCGTCCCCCAACTTCTCACAAATTGTCCCTAAATTATGGCAACAACTTGAGTTAGAAGCTCGAGACTTTCCTCGTCCAAAAGGATCGCTTCTTGGGATAATTGACGTTACAAAATCAGACTTTGATGGCTCCTCACTAGATTATTGGGCGGGCATTCGGGTGCCAGAAGAGGCGGCTTTACCAGAATTACCAAGTTTATATTCAAATAAGTTTGAGGTGCTATCAGTACCGAAGCAAACCTACGCAGTGGTTAAGCATCGCGGCCCGGTTTTGAACCTACCCAAGACAATTGAGTGGTTTATTTTGAGTTGGTTACCTAATTCCGGGTATCGTGGTATCGACGGCTATGAACTGGAGATATACCCTGAGTCATATCAACCAGCTTCAGCCAATGCCGAAATGGAATATTGGTTACCGAT
Organism: Vibrio caribbeanicus ATCC BAA-2122; assembly: GCF_000165125.1. Classification (GTDB taxonomy): domain Bacteria; phylum Pseudomonadota; class Gammaproteobacteria; order Enterobacterales; family Vibrionaceae; genus Vibrio; species Vibrio caribbeanicus. The sequence goes on from NZ_AEIU01000026.1 coordinate 30,712, forward strand.
TGAAAAAATATCAGATACATAAAATAACATAGAGCATCACCATAGATACTATAGAAAGTCTGCGATATTTCGAGTCTTGAGGCAATTCCCACTGAACCTACCATCTCGAGGTTACTCGGGTATATAACGTAATTTCCTTTTTTCTATTGATAGCTGCAACAATAAAATGTTATGTTATAACGTAACATTTGGTTGTGCGTTGAAATTAAGATGGAAAAGTTCAGTTTACCGGTTCTCTCTGTTCAAAACTTATCTGCCCAAAGCCAAGCTGGTTGGCGCGCAGTATCTGATATTTCTTTTGATGTTGGCATGGGTGAGTGCATCGCCATAATCGGCCCAAACGGGAGCGGTAAGTCGAGTTTACTCAAAGCAATCACTCGTCAGTTTTCAATCATCGCGGGAAAAGTCGAGTTATCCGGCATTGATATTTGTCAATTGAGCCGACAAGAAATGGCTCAATGGATTTCTATCGTTGCACAACATGAATACGTTGATCCTCGCCTTACTGTTGGCGAGTATGTTTGGCTGGGGAGAACTCCTCATGCTTGCTATTTTAGTCAGCAAGAGCATGAGAATGTGGTAAACCAATCATTAACAGATGTCGGACTATACCATAAGAAAGAACATCATTTTGGGGACCTATCTGGAGGGGAGCAACAGCGAGCAAATATTGCGCGAGCTTTTGCCCAAAAGGCTAGGATTATCCTACTGGACGAACCGACCAACCATTTAGACCCTCTTGCTCGAATTGAGCTTTTGAATCTAGTAAAGGCAAAAGGCGTCACAGCGATCGCTGTACTACATGATTTATCTCTCGTTAGTGAATTCGCCGATAAGGTACTGCTACTACAAAACCAAAAAATGGTTGCGTATTCTTGTCCTGAAGGTGTACTAAACGATCGATTTATTTCACCTACTTTCGGTTTAAGGGTTATTCCATTTCAGCACCCGAGAGCGAACTCTATTATCCATCATTTCGAAGCCTTGGGCTCCAATTGTTACGATCAACCCAGAGGAGGGGTTGTATGAGAAAAATAATCGTTTCTTTATTTTTGGTTTTTTTACCATCTGAATATGCGCTTGCTGATAAAACAACTTATCCAGTGTCGGTTCAAAGTTGTGGTGATAGTATTACGATAGATAAGCATCCCGAAAGAGCCGTTTTTCATGATATTAATATGACGGAAATGGCGCTTGCCCTTGGGATAGAAAGTGACATAGTCGGGGTTACTGGTATTACGGGGTGGTATAAGATGTCTCCAGAGTTTAAAAAGAGGCTCGGAAATATTCCTGAATTGGCACCTAAATATCCAACATTAGAAACCTTGATTGCAGCGAAAACCGATTTCTTTTTTGCTGGGTGGAATTATGGAATGAAAATTGGTGGAGAAGTGACACCAAAGACGTTAAAACCGTATGGTATTGATACTCTGGTACTTTCTGAAAGCTGTATTCATAGTAGTAAACAAAAAACAAGTGCCAGCATGGCGCTGCTTTTCGATGATATCACTAAATTAGGTGTTATTTTTGATAAACAAGATAAAGCCGTATCACTCATCAATGAATGGAAAATTCAAATTGCGAAAGTTAAAAAAAGAGCTTTAGGTAAGCGCCCGCCAAGAGTTTTCCTTTACGATTCAGGTGAAGCGAAACCATTTACTGCAGGAAGGTATGCGATGCCGAATGCTTTGATTGAAACGGCTGGCGGAACGAATATTACCAGTTCTATGCAAACAAGCTGGGGGCGAACCTCTTGGGAGGATATTGCACAATCGGACCCTGAAGTGATTATTTTGCTCGATTATCAATCGGGTGGAGGGGCTGAGTCCTTACAAAAATTTTTGGAGGGGCACCCACTTATGAAGCACACCGAAGCGGTCAAAAAAGGTCGATATGTCAAGTTACGCTACGAACAACTCACCCCTGGTCCCGCTAATATCGGTGCGATAGAAAAATTGTCCAATGCATTTTTTCCAAAAGAGACTCGGCTTTTTGACCTACAGTGAACATGACTAAATACAGATTTGCATGGTTTGTTGGTGTTAGTGCGCTTTTGTGTCTATTTTTTGTTAGCTTGAGCTTTGGGGCCGTTTCACTCTCGTTTTATGAAGTTTTTAACGGCCTCCTTGAAGTTAATGAAAAGAGCATGAGTATTGCGAGTCGTATTCTGGTTGAGTTAAGACTTCCCAGAGCGATTCTTGCGATCATTGTTGGTGCTAGCCTCGCGCTTGTGGGGGCTTTATTGCAGACATCGACGCGTAATGACTTAGCCGATCCATTTTTGTTTGGCCTTTCATCGGGGTCATCTGTTGGTGCAGTACTTATCATCACAAAATTTGGTGACGTGTTCGGTATTTGGTCACTGCCCATTGCAGCATTTTGTGGTGGGGTTTTATCTGCATCTGCCGTAATGGTTTTATTTTTCATGCAGAAAAAACGCGGACACAGTGACATAGTCTTATGTGGCTTGGCGATATCTTTTTTATTCGGTGCGATAACTAGCTTTCTCGTTTACTCAGGAGACCAAAGAGCTGCTAATTCTATTTTGTTTTGGACTTTGGGCGGTTTGGGTCTTGCTCGATGGGATAACCTTATTTTTCCATTCGTCGGCATGTTGTGTTTGGTTGTTTTGATATTTAAACGATATAGAGAGCTGGATACACTTCTGGTTGGTGAACAAACGGCGCTTTCTTTGGGCATTAATGTTCGTAAGTTACAAGTAGAAATATTTTTATGTTGCGCGTTTTGTACTGCATCGATTGTTGCTCTCACAGGAGTGATTGGGTTTATTGGCCTTATGGTTCCGCATATTGTTAGGCCTTATTCAAGCGTGAACCATAAATTAGCGTTGCCACTAGTAGGGATCTGGGGGGCGGTTTTTTTGCTCTTCGGAGATGTAATGAGTCGAACAATTCTCGCGCCTCAAGAACTGCCGGTTGGTATTGTCACTGCGGGATTAGGGGGAATGTTTGTTTTGTACCTTATATTGAGGAAACCAACTAAAAAGTTCTAAATATCAATTGATTTCATGTGCTTATTTGGCTAAGGTGAAATTTTGATTACGCCATGGTGATAAGATATGCAGCCAGAATTGGAAACAGAACGGTTAATCTTACGTCCTTTTCTTGAACAAGATTGTGAGCGTGTGTGTGAGTTAGCAGGCGATAAACGCATTGCTGATATGACTGCCAATATCCCGCATCCATACCGCTATGAAGATGCCGATAGCTGGATACAAACGCACCACTCTGATTTTGATGCAGGCAACAGTGTCGTATTCGCGATTATTTTGAAGACGTCGGGAGAGCTCATAGGAGCCGTTAGTTTGCCTAAAATCAGTTCTGGGACGGGGACGCTTGGTTATTGGTTAGGTGTGCCTTTCTGGGGATATGGCTATGCGGTTGAAGCTTCAAGAGGGCTGATCGACTTTGCACACCAGCATTTTGATTTAAAGTACATAGAAGCTCAACATTTGGTTGAGAATACACGTTCGAAGAGGGTTATCACCAAACTAGGGATGCAGTATCTGGATACTCAAGATTTGGTAAGAAATAATATTTTGTATCCGATATGTACTTACCGGTTATCACTTGAAATACTCAAATAGCCTCAGTTGCTAAGTTTAGCGACCATCTTTTGTCTTTCACAAGGATTGAAAGGTACATGAATTTTACAATGGATGATTCCCCTTCTGAAAATGTTATTAATGAAATCCGAACTGGGTTAACTCAGTATAATGCGCCGTTCTTAGAAAATATTCCTCAATCAAAAATTGCTTACTATGCTACTGAAGACAAAAAAAATTGGTGGGGTTATCGCTGAGATTTGGGGTAATTGGCTACTTATTAAGTTTCTTTGGGTCGATAGTGAATTTCGAGCGAACAAGTTGGGCAGTCAACTTTTAAAAGGACTAGAAGAGCATGCTCAACTTAAAGGCTGTCATTCGTCTCTTGTTGATACTTTGAGTTTTCAAGCGCGTCCTTTCTATGAAAAGCATGGGTATCAATGTCAAATGGTATTGGATAATTATCCTCTCAATACATCGCTTTCATTTTTAACAAAGCCTCTCATCCATGACTGATGCCATTTATTTCTAAGATAAATCATATCTAAAAGTGCAGGTTAAGGTTTTAGCCTAAGATTTTGGTGGATTTTTGTATCTTAAATATTAATGTTTTATTTATCATATAGTAAATAAAATATTAATATATTGTCTTTGTTCTTATCAATTATAAACATACATACTATTTTTCTTGTGTTTTATATTTTTAACTGTCATTGTCCGCCGACTTGGTAATAGGCAGTTTTTTGCTGATATATAAAAATAATCTCTGGCTTATATTGATCCTCGGCTTATAAATATAATAGAACCAGAGCACATTAATCTCGCCTATTACCTAGTTTCCCAAGGTGGTTTGGGTATATCAATATCGCAACAAATAATAAGAAACTATCTATGAGATTAACAAAAATAGTAGTGGCTGTAGCCCTATTAACTCCTAATGCACATGCACTACAAGTGTGCCAGTTAGGGGATAATTATAAAGTGTTAGAAAGTGAAGCTTTTGATAAGCTTCGCCAAAAAAAGTACCGAGCTTTCAGTGAGGAAGTGACTCCAGAAACACTTTTCTCCTCCTCTCCAACACATTACTCTGACATTAAACCGAGTATTTCCGAAGCAGCAGAGCATTTCCCTCGTACCTCTTCTTTGTTAGAGAAAGGTGCAACTGGAGCTATGAACCTTGAATTAGCAGGGGAGGCAACAAGCCTTTTATCAACGATTGGACACAGCGCAATGGGCGCTGCGAGAGGTGCAATTGAGGTATTAGGTCCCGTTGGAGACGCAATTGCTGTTGGTCTATGGGCTGAGGAGGTTGCTGAGTCTTTTGCTGATGAGACACAAACTTCCTACGATCGTTTCGCGACGGTAATGAGTTTGATTGACTGGTTCGGTGTGCTTAAATTACCTGCTCGTGATATTGACCGTCATATATTAATTAATCGATGGAATAATGTGACACAAGGCGATCATTACAGTTTTCAAGTTCACCAAGACCCGATTACTTTAAAAGAAGAAAAGGAAGTAGACTTTTGGGTCAAACTGATATCTGATCAGAATTTGATGCTTAAGTCTATTGCTCGTGGCTACGCAACAGATGTAGCGTTGAAATATCAAGCGAGTTACCAGCATGCCGTTCACGCACAATCCGAACTGGCAGATGCTTTGATTAAAGCGTTAGAAAATGAGCTAAACAAGACCTTTTTTTATCAACTTGGCTTAGAGGGAAGCGGACGACAATTATTCGCGACGGATTTTGGTCGTTTGTGTGAAAGTGAAATTGATAAAGTCGTTGAAATTTACTCGCCACAAGAGCAAAACAATCGCCAGCAAATATTCGGTCCATCACCTCGCCAATCAAATAAGGCATTAGCTCAACTACAAAAGTGCCAACAAGGTCATTTAAATGATGCGATCGCTCTTTTAGATGATTTACGTAATGGTGACATCGAGAACTTTGATAAAGCGTCAGTTTCCCAACTTTATTTCAAGGTTTTAAATGCCAAAAAACGCATCGTTGATATTGCGAATACCCAATTGGAAAAAATTCGTGATGCACTCATAGAAGATATGCGAGCAGAAGGGCTCGCAACTATCGATCATCTATTTGATTCCGGTGCAGTAAATAACGCTTATCAGTTTTTTAAGTCAAAAGCAGATCAGTTGGCAATTGATATTATGGCTCGCAGTATACTAGGGCGGCCAGCAAAACCAATTGAGCTTCGTCAACGCTATTTTGTTTTGCAAGAAAGTTATAGAGAGTGTGTTCAACTGGGCATTATAAGAAACGGTTTGGGCGGAGATCCAAACTTTAGGGGGTGCACTCGATATGAGCGAATTCCGGCGACTATCAGGCATTTTGATTCTTCAGAGTTTGATCAAGAATCACAGCTGGTATTTCCCGACCGCGATGCACTCAAACAATACTTTAATCAAAGTCTTGATAGTCTGGTGCAAAATGGGTGGCGGGCTCAAGAAGAGGAAGCTTGGCTAGAAAAACAGCTCAAAGATTATTCGAAGAAGCATCGACTTATTGCAGAGAAAGAAAAGCTAAGAAAAGAAGTATTGCACTGGCTATTTGATACTTCGGAGTCATTTTTATCGCGCTGTGGTGCTGGTTGTGCAGGATGGCCACTTGTTAAACTTCAAGAGAGTAACCTCTCACCTCAATCGTCTCTGACTGAGATTAAACAGTGGTATGAGAGTAACAAATACTCGGCGGGATATAAGCGTGTGAATAAACTTGGAGACCTCCTTGACAACGCATTAGAAAAAGAACAACAAGCGAATGAGCAAATTGAGTTGTATAGCTTTGTCACCCACGGTAGCTTTGACCTCGACAAACATGCTCCGTTGATTGTTTCTGCTTTGGAAAATGCACAGCTTGATCTGGCTCATCTAGATGTCGTAATGCCTATGGCGAAGCGCGTGGTGAAACAAAGGATTGAAAAAGCCATGAGTGTGGCGAAAAGCAATGGTTCAGACTGGTTGTATTCTCAAATTGGCGACTTTCATCGATACTATTCGATTGTAAAAATACAAGAGATGTCAACAGGGCATTTCTCATCAGGTGATACAGGCGTTGACTCCCTGTTTTCAGAACCTCTTCCTGCTCATCTATTGCGCTATTTAACATTGGTTGATATCCAAAAAAATATCGATGTCGTTGGAACTCACTACAGTACGGTTGGCAATTCTGTTCAGACTTCTTACGACACAAGACTGAATCAAGCTATAGACTCTTTGTTTTCGCCAAGCGGTAAGTTGAATAGTCAATTAAAGCAGTTGAGTTTAGTAAATGAAGATTTTGATTGGATTGCGGGCAGATCGTGTTCTATCAACTACGAACCACTTAGGTCGGCTTTAAAAGCCGTTGCTAAAGATAGTGATCTTCAACTAATTAATCCGTTATCAGAATGGTACAAACGACTAATGCGTCAACAAATATTTTTATTTGAGGCTGTTGCATTCAGTGCAGCTCAGCAGGAGCAAAAGGAAATTCGCTGTGCGTTAAGTCTTAATAGCATTAACTAGCATCGACATAGTGCCACTTTAGTTACATTGTAACTTTTTGAGTGTAAAATATAAGCAAGTGATTGAGTGGCTCACTTGCTTTCATTTGGGAACTTTTACTAATGAAATATTTTCATTACTACCAATTATTAGCTTTAAGTTTAATTTTATTTACTTTGCAAGCCAAGGCAGGGCTTGATTTTAATCGTGAACTTTATAGTCAATCTGAAATCAATCGAATTATGAGTGAGATGTCTGAAGAGAGTAATTCTATGAGCATTGATGAGTTTCACAGACTTCGCGTAGAGTTTCACCGTATGGGTAATCAAGAACGTTTCAACTTAGGATACGAAGAGTTAAACGCATTAGAGCGTTACCAGGCTGACGCCTATCGGCAAATAAGGGAAGGCTTGTCGACGGGTTATTTGGACGAGGAAACTGAAGAGCTCGTCAGTGCTATTGACTCTGCATTTGAGCAAGGTACTCGTTATAGAGGTACTACATTTCGTGGTGAGGGCTTTTTGGAGCCTTATCTATCGGAGATAAAAGTGGGTGATATTGTAAGCCCTAGCTCTTATGTCTCGACCTCGGCCTCTAAGTCTACGGCTTATGTTTTTCACCAAGGGCAATTGTCACGTTTTGAACTGTCGTCAGCTCGTCACGGGATCATAATTCCTACGGTAAGAGACGACGAATTGGAGGTGATTCTTGATAGGAATTCACTCTTTGAAGTTACTGCGATAGAAAACAGTGAGGAAGGATTAAAGGTTATTTATAAAGAAGTTTTACCCGAAGAGGTGGGTTCAAAACCAATCAAAGATATGCATACAGGAGAAGTGTTATCAGCAGAAGAGGCGTGTGCTTTTTAGAAGAAATCCTCAAGTAACCTCAATATGATACTTCCGCAAGATTGAATAGCCTTACTTTACAGGTAAGGCTATTCACTTAGATCTTTGGATCAACCTTATGCATACCAAGTAACCTTAAGATGCGAAGTTCAGAGAGAACGACTCACTTTACGGGTTAGGCAATGATTGAAAGAGTTAGCTATCTAAATTGAAAATCGGTAATGACGTATTTAAAGCATGCAACTCAATCTTTGGGGAGAAGCCACAGTGCCGATTTTATCACTAAACAACTAAATATAGCCTATTTAATCACCAAATAACTTGGAAAAACTGAACAATTTTTATAAAAGGAAAATTTATTTTAATTTTATAAAAATTGTTCAGTTTTTATAAAAGGAAAATTTATTTTAATTTTTAAAATCACTATTTTTTAAATTTTCAATAAGAACCAAAAAATAAATTTCCATCTGTGGCAGGAAGTTTTTATCTATAAAATACGTAATTGTCATTTAGTCGAACTTTGAATAATAATGTCAATTAATTGTATTATTTTCATAAGCTTATGAAAATAAATTCTACTTTTTTATCTGTATAATTTAAAGGGCTCGCCAAAAGTAAAGATAATAGTACGATTATTTTAGGTATAAAGACCAAGAAATTAATACCGTAAAAATAACGGTGTTTAATTATTGTTTTTATAGTTTTATGGCTTAGCAATTATAATTCTATTAGATAAACGAGGTATCCAATGCATAAAAAAATTTTAGCAACAGTTTCTTTATTAATTTCATCTGCTTGTTTTGCTGAATCCCCTTTACCTGCTGAAACCGCTAGCACAGAAGTTATGCTTCTGTCCGAGTGTGCGGGAGCGCTAGCGAGTGTTTCACAGCCAGGTTCATGGGTCGGAACCATCGACAAAGTTGGTAAAACTTACCAGCAGGAAGACTTTTCTTATATCTACAATGTTTTTAAGTTATCAGGCTGGTCAACAGAAAAAATTGGTAGCGTAGTTGTTCAAAAAGAATATATTCCTAATCCTCCAGCTGATGGCTCTGCATACAAAACCCATTGTTTGGTTCAGCGATAATTAACCTATCTAGAATCTTACATTTATCGATTAAATGGCTCTAACATCGGGCCATTTTTTATTGAATTCTATAGACTCAAGGCGAGTCAGCGATCCTAATCAAACCATGAAAACTCAAGACGCATGTAAACTGCGTACACAATCGTGTCTTAAATAAACTCCTCATCATGTCAACGTATGTCTCAATGCTGATTTGCTCGCCAAAAAGCGTGGAAAAACTGGCTATATTTTTTTCCAACTTGCCTAATGTGCACAGTTGACCGTTAATTATTATAATGATTGTCACGTCGGGGAAGGCATGCTGGCGCTTAGTAAACAGAAATTTTTTTCAACGGGCACTTTGATTAGGGTCATCATCTGGCTATTTACTATGATGGTTGCGGCGATATTGTGTTCTGCTTACTTTTTTTTGAATGTACTAGACGATAAAGCGCAAGCATTGATTGATAAAAGGGTTGAAATCACTCTTATCAATGAGAGCCGTCATCAACAAGACATTGTAGAAGGCTTTGCCTACTCAGATGAGGCGTACCAAAAGCTATTTATTGATAATAATGATCAGTGGCACGCCCTAAATACGGGCGACTTTCTAATTAAAAATAAATTTTTTGACTTTTCTCTTGTAGTTGATAACCGTCGCCAACGTTTCTTGACTCAATCACGTGATACGATTTCACTCGACTTGGAAGATTTGATGCAAGCAGGGATGGCTGAATTGATGACTGCTGCTTGGTCAGAAATATCTCTGACGAAAACACATTCTTCTTTTATGTTATTAAATGATGGTGTCTATCTTGTTGCTGGTTCCCCGTTTATCAGTGAACAAACAAATAAACCAAGAATTGGTACGTTCTTGGCTATCGGTAAAAGGCTCGATAAAGATTACTTGTTTGAGCTTGCTCATTCTTATCAGATATTTGACTTGAGCTTATCTTTAAAGCCAAATCTTCAAGCAAATAAAGTTTTGTTCTCCGATGCTGGAGAGGAGATTGCATGGTTATCATGGAATGCTGTTGTACCAACGAGGTTAGTTTTCCCTCAAGTAGCCACTGTGACGGTGCTTTGCGCTTTGATATCTATAGTTGTTACCTGGCTAATCATTTCGCGCGCGAGTCGAGATAGGGAAGCCTATGAGAAAAAGTTATACAAAGCCGCAACGAGAGATGGTTTAACTGGTGTATACAACCATCGTCATTTCGTTGAGGCCGCCTCTCATGAATACCAAGTCAGTCGATATCTCGGGAAACCTTTGTGCCTCTTGATGATGGATATTGATCATTTCAAGACAATTAACGATACATACGGCCATCAAACTGGTGACGATGCGCTGAAACACTTTGTTCTGTTATGTTCACACAAATTACGTAATAGTGACTTGCTAGGAAGAATAGGAGGCGAAGAGTTTGCATTACTGATGCCTGATACATCGCCTCTAACGGCGATAGAATTTGCAGAGTCTATCCGTGAACTGATTAAGACCTCACCCTTAGAAACGAAAAAGGCGAAGATCACATTCACTGTTAGCATTGGTGTTTCGGCAATGTTAATCGATAACGATTTTGAATGTATGCTTGAACAAGCCGACCTGGCAATGTATCGAGCAAAGCGTCTTGGCCGGGATCAAGTTCAGATTTGTGAAAAAACCATTGGGCTTGAATAGAACCTTTATTTGAAGCGGACTCTGCTCACACTATTTGGCGATAGAATCAACTTTGCAGCAGATATACCGAAGTGACTTCAAAATGCTGTGAACCTAGCATCTTGAGGTTACTTGGGTAAAAACAATGATTAGGTCGCTGTCACTATCTTTATCAACGCCAGTACTTCAAAGTGATTTGTATTCAGAGCACCCCGTCCAATTTGATTGTCTGTCGAAACTCCTTTAAAAGAGTCGGGCAACTAATCTCTAAGCCATCGATGATTCTCGGATCCTTCGAATGAGTTAAAAAATCCAGAGTGCCTTTGTTTAAATTGATCACTCCTGAGATCTGATAGAGGCCAGTGTTTAAAGCTCTCTTTGATGTACTTACCGTTAATTTTTATACTCAAAGTTTTCAGTGTCGGAATGACTTTTCGTGCGATAGTACTTTGCAGTGACTTTTCACAGTTTACACTAGAATTATCGATTTTTTTATCATTTATGAGTATTTCTAGCTTTTTCGGAGCACCGATTTTACAAGGTTTTCCGTAGACAATGTCTAGTTCAAATTGATTATCGATCGTTGTACTTACATAAATTGCAAGTGAGTCTTCTAGGTAAACTCGTCTTTGCAAAAGCTGCTTTGTATCAGGAGTTCGTGTTGCTTGAATTCCATTTGAAAAAGGCTCGAAGTAGTACCAGTCCCAACGCCAATCTAGCTCCCGTGAATCGAATTGAAGCTGAGGCACAGTGTTCCAGAGAATAACACCAAGCGTAGAAAAAATAGCGATTGTGAGCATTAGAGATACTTTAACTAGAAAACGCATTCAGATCTTATACCTTAATTAATCCGAGATATTTATTATATTTATTACAGTGTTTAATTGTTATATTTATCTATTAGTCATTATATATCCCCATTTTTAATGATAATTAAGTCATTTTAATTCAAAGGAGAATCGATAATATCTAAAGCGCGCTAGGATACTCTATTTTTTTTGAGTGGTAAAATTTAAGATGACAAGAAAGGGACAAATTTTTATCCATTTTTTTTGCATTTAATGGGGAGGTATAGAGGTTCGAACATTTAGTTGTTAAAAATGGCAATATTAAAAATTTCATAAATTTCAATGACATGTTGTTATTTTTGATAAGAGGAAGACGTCTGTTTATTTTAAGTTCTCTATGTATTATGAATATAATACTCAAGTCTCGATATTGAGACTTGAGTGGCAAAAATAATAACCAGATCTTTTATTTGTTAGGCTGTTTTTTAATTATCTTTTTCTCTCAAAGTTAATAGGGTAAATTTGATAGGATTGTAAGTTAATTAATTCTAGGGTTTAACAAGACTAAAGTCAGTAAGTCGGCTTGTGAAAAGCGTATTCTGTGTGGCATTTTGTGTACCTGATATAGTTGAAATCTCTGGTTGGTAGGATGATGCTTGAAGTGCATTAATGCTTCCATCACTATTTACGGTAAATAGCATATCGTTTGCGATTCCATAAGGATCGTTCCAGTGCCAAATTTGCGTATTTGGCGCATAATCATCTTGGCAGTTTAAACTTAATGACAAGTTTCCATTTGCGCTGTCAAGGCATCGAGTTAAATCAACGACACTTCTATAACGTCTTTCATTGTCGTAAACAAAAGATTGAGATAGCGACCCATCGATACAAGGGGTAAAAGTCAATTGTGCACCATCATCAACGGTTAAGCAGTACGCTTTTTCCTGGCTTAAAAAAGTTGATTTGATATTGACAGAATCAGCACCTAAAAACCATGGACTGTCCCAATTTACATCGAGAGTAAAGGAGTCGATGTAGGTCAGGTTTTCGTAGTCTTGCTCAGTTTTCCAAGTAGGGAAGAATACACTGGTATGCTTTAACTGATTTCCTGCGGCGAAGCGATTTCCGTAAATCCAGCGATCGTGCCCAAATAGAGCTAGAGCGTTTATTTGAGTTTTAACTGCAATTTCTGTCGTTCCAGTAACATTGTGTTTTGCTGCAATCTGTGCGTTGAAATCAGGACGTAAACCTCGTATCGCCAACGAGTTATTCTCTCTTAACTTATTGAAGTCCCAAGGATCCATTTTTTCGTGTACTTCAACATAGTCCCAGCACCATCCGTCAGCACTACCTAAGTTACAAAAGCCACTTTTGCGATCCAGATGAGAGCCATATTGGCTATTGCGGTATTCGATTTTATAACCATCATCATTTACTTGGGTGGCTAGCTCAAACTGCTTTTTGTTGGTAATACTATATCTGGTTGAGAGCGTGTATTCCGCTGAATTTATTGGTAGCTTAGGCACAACGGACAGTCCAAGTTTAATCGTCTTGCTTGTGTTTTTTTCAATTTTAGACTCTAGTTGATCCTGCATCTTGGGAGAGAAATCATTTAGATATACCTCTCCGGACTGCAGTTTCTCTTTGTCTTTCACTTGTAAAGATATGGAGGCGGAGTCAATATATTCTCTATAAACATAATTGGTTTTACTTCCTTTGGACCATCTATAAAAAATGTCTGAATTGTATTTATCTAGCCCAATATCCACTCCAGGGCCTTCAGATAATGATATTTCGACGTACTTATCTTTATCTCCAGATCGTGCATAAAAAGGTGAGGCACTAAAATAGCGTACTCTATACTTGAGCGTCACAGATCCTTCACCGTTTCGTTCAATATTGAAACGCCGATGAATAACAAACTCCATCACCTTGTTCTCGGGTGACATTGATCTCTGCATTCTTTTGCTATGAGAAAGATCTGCAACAAAGTTGTTGATAACGTAATCCTTATCAAAGGAATCAAGTAAATAAATATCCCTTGGCTGTCTGTTCCTTAGATTAGTAATCAGAAATTTATTACTAGGTATCTCCAGACCAAAGATTTGAGTTTTTTCTTCCTTAGCCCAATTTTGGTCGATATCTACAAGTAGATATCGACACTGCCAAGGAATATCTTTCGGTGTCTCCTTTATGTGACATTCTGGTTGATAATGAGGAGTTTGTGATCGGATGAGATCAGATAAAGCGACAAGATCGCTATTCGTTGATGCAAAAGCCAAAGAGGAAAAATAGATTGGGCTGGCTAGGGTTATTATTGCCTTAAATGATGATTTCATATCTTAACTATCCTAGTTGTTTGAAACCGAGCTTTTTACAATTTAAAGCCTCCTAGAAAGCACAAATTATAATAAATCAATGTCTTTCTAAAAAAGTCTACCCCTTTTATAATCTAATTAATAAAACATTTTAAGAATTAGTTGTTAAGACTGTGTTACTTATCAAATAAAGTGGTAATGGATAGTTTACCTAGTATCATGTTAATATTTGATAAAAATTATCCATCAATAAATTAATGGAATTCAGTCTATTTTGTGACATAGGCTTTAATTTTCAGGTTAATTAGATTTATTTCTATTATTTCATAAATAAAGTTATTTTATTTGTTAATACATTTTAAAAATATTAAATTCATAGTTTTGCTCTATTTTTATTATTCCAATAATTTTTTTTACTTATATTGACAATTGTGTTTTCTATCATTTTTTTATATTTAATAATATTTCCTCGAACTCTATGTTGACTTTATTAATTGCTATTTATGCAATCTTGGTTTGAATGGCTTTTTTTGTTGTGGTAGTAATAATTTAGATGTTTTGGAGCCTTCTTTAATTTTTATTGCCAAAAAAGAATTTATTATTTATGCAAATAAAGTGTTTTTTTATATTTTCAGTTTTATTTTTTTCTTGTTATTTGAGCGCCAAAATTAGCGTTTCTGGCAACGAAACAGATATTTCCGATTTCTTATCAAATTATATCAATGAAGGTGTTGAATATTCCAAATATCGTTTTAATAGAAATGGTATCTATTATATTGATGTTTCTACCGCATCCACCGAGGAAATAGAATATGTAAAGTCTCAGATAGTTGATGGAAAACTTGTTATTATCGATCTGAGAAATATCTTATCTGAAGATACAAGAGTTATGCATAGTCAATTCTTGACAGGACTGGGTGTTTCTTCACCTATCATTGTTTCTGGGATATACCGTGGTGAGTTTGTTGTCAATATGATTTCCAGTGAGGTAACAGATCAAAATAATCAATCGATAGATATTCCAGAAGCGGAAAATTATTCGCTAGAGCAATCCTTAAAACACGTACTTAAGCGTTTTGATTTAATGGGAGAAGTAAAGTGATAAAGTTTTTCCCTTCGATATTAATTTTATTCTTATCTAGTATAAAAATGGCCGTTGCTACAGAATATGTCCCTGTCATTGAAAAAGCGATTTATATTACAAAATCAGGCATTAGGTGTAATCTATACGATAGTCATGAGTTTGCCAGCTTCAGAGACTGGTGTCATGCCAGTGGCTCGATTGATGTAAGAGTGAACGTTGCCCAGATGCGTTCTGTAAAATCTTTCACATCATATGGAGTTACCCCAGACGCAAAATTTGTACGTTTTACTGTAGAAGCAGGGCAAGAAGGCAGCGGTATTCACTTAGTTGATGATATGGTTCAGGGACACAGCTGGTTTCAAAGTTGGGCAAACCGTAGGACCTATATGGGGCCTTTTGTAAATAACTATGATCTATGGGTCAATCCTGTATCTGGTTATATGCCGAATAAGGTTGGAGATTCGCCTAAAAATGAAAATAAAAAGTACCAACACCGAGATACGATTGGTTATTCGATAGGAATTAATGGCTCTCTTGGCGCTGAAGTCGGCAAAGATGGTCCAAAGTTAAAAGCAGATGTCTCCGCCTCGTTCAGTTATAAGAATGAAAAGACTTTAGTCTTTGATACTCACGACTATCGGGTTAATAACCGTTCGAGCTCAGGTAAATTTGAAGTTTCATTCGAACGAGAGTTTAGCGACTGTGAGAGTATGCGACGAAGAGAGTTAGCTTGCTACTTTACAACGCCTTTGTGGGGGAGTGGCTGGGTATTTGATAGGAAAAAATTTAATCCGATCTCATACGCTAATTTTAAGCCAAATTTTGATGTGCTCTATGAAGCACCAGTTGATGAGCTCGGAACTACTGAGTTCGATATCGGTGTCAGGATGACATACAAAATGCTTTATGGTTTAGTTGTCCCATCATCTTTGTACTCTGTTTATGGACCCAGCGACTTTTCATGGGGTTATGCCGTGGCGTCACATCGTTTTAGGGTAGACTGGAGTCATCCGTTATTTGAGCCTGAAGCGCACGTGTCGATCCAATCTCTGGATCATAATAACTTGTGTTTAGGGACCTTCGAGAATGATAGTACAGCCGGATTTAAAGTTAGGGGAGCTAAATGCCGTGGAGGCTGGGATCAAACTTGGGGGTTAGACAATCAGGAGAGGTACCGTAGTCGTTCAGCCCCCGACCGTTGTTTAACCGTTCTAGCGAATAAAAAACTTGCAGTAAGGCCATGCAAAATGAATTTATCTCAGAAATGGTATTGGGAAGGGGAGCGTCTCTTCAGCCGTTATGTTGATGACACAGGTTCGAGATATGTTCTAACAATAGTTAAAGATCGCAGGTTAGGTGTTGCTCTAGAGTCAAATACAAAAGGTGAAAGATGGAAGCCTTCATTACAACAAATTGATCTTTAGTTGATAGTAACACCATAAGATTTTTATTTGTTTCATACCCAAGTAACTTCAGTTAGTGCAAATTCTGAGAGCATTTAATTGTGGTAAATTAGTCGTCAAGCAATTTGCAAAGGACGCTATTTTTCTGTGTCATTTTTTGTTTTCACACCTATGAAAACGCTTAATTGTTATCTTTGAAATTACTTGGGTATTAGCTTGAGCCCTATAGTCCGAGGAGAAAAACCGCGGTATTTGTTTATTTGGAATATCGTTAATATGTTGAAAATCAACAAAGAGTATAGCAGTATGAAATGCTAATAGCTTAATTAGTTTTAATATGGAAATTAGTACGTTATGAATTCTGCTGTTTTAGTTATTGATGTTCAGAAAGTTCTTTTTGAACCTAAACCTCAACCTTTTGATGCTAATGATACTATTTACAGGATCAATCAAGTAACAGAGTGGGCGCGCTTGCGGTCGGCCCCAGTTATTTTTATTCAACATGAAAAGGCCAACTCAGTGATTGCCCACAATAGTGTAGGGTGGGAACTAGAGTCTGGTTTGATCGCACTAGCATCCGATTACTACTCGCGAAAGACAACCCCCGATGCTTTTTTAAACACGGATCTTCAGTCAGTGCTTGAAAAGCTTAATATCAAACATCTCATTATATGCGGCTATGCGAGTGAATTTTGCGTTGATGTTACTGCGAAGCGTGCTGCAGGGTTAGGGTATTCGATAACACTGGTATCCGATGGGCACACAACTCATGATAAGCCTCACCTAAGCGGTGTTGAAATTCGAGATCATCATAATGCCACGCTCCCTTTCATTACCAGCTTTGGCGTCAAGATTGAAGCAGTATCAACCCAAGATATTTTGTTGCGATAGTTGAGGTTCGTCCCAATACAGGCTTACTTTTTGATACATTTACCTATTGACCTCAATAATGATAATAATTATCATTATCAAGTCAGGTGCTTGATAATAGGAGGCTTTATATGGACTGTGTCAAAAGTTGGCTGGTTACGGAAATCGATAAATATAACGATATTCAACAAGCTTTGATGTCAGAGTTTTTTCTTTCCGAGATGCGCTTAAACTGTAGAGGAATGTCCAAACAGCGATTGACTAGTTATTACGATACTTGCATCAGTTTAGCGAAATTTTCGCGTAAAAATGGCGATGATAATCTCTATTTACAGTGCCTTAAAAAACTTTATACCAGGATGATGGCAGAGCTCGGAAATGCAGAAAATACGTTTGAGTGTCGTTCACGATGCAAAAGATATGCGTTAGATTCTCTCAACTTGACTTGTCAGCTTTATAAAGGCTACGAGGTGATGGAAAAGGCGCAAATATTGCGCCGAGATTTCGCAAAGCGAGCTTCGATAGGCTAAAACGACGAATTTAACGTGTCAGGCTAAATAAAATGCTCGACTTTGTTAAAAATAGTGCGAACCATGGCTTCAAGTCCTTGATTTCGCGCTGGGGTGAGTTGTTGCTGAAGGCCTAATTGAGCAAAGATTGTTTTAATATTGGTGTTTAAAAGCTCTGATGGTGTTTTATCATTGAGCAACATACACACAATGGCAACTAACCCTTTGACCAAGGCTGCATCACTATTGCCAAGTAAAGATACCTTTCCCTCAATCAGTTTTACATCGATCCAAACGCTGCTCTGGCACCCTACGATTGCGTATTGTTCGGTTTGTTTTTCAGCAGGTAAAAGCGCGTACTTTTCACCTAGCGAGATAATATAGAGGTATTTATCTTCCCAATCGATGCAGCGGTTGAAGTTCTTTATCAGTTTGTCTGTATCCACTTGTTATCCTAATAAGGTTTGTATACGTTTTAAACTCGTTACTAGAGTATCGATATCTTGTTGAGTATTGTATATCGCAATAGAGGCTCTGCACATTGAGGTCACACCATAATGTTTCATCAGAGGTTGGGCGCAGTGATGACC
Source organism: Vibrio caribbeanicus ATCC BAA-2122 (assembly GCF_000165125.1). Classification (GTDB taxonomy): domain Bacteria; phylum Pseudomonadota; class Gammaproteobacteria; order Enterobacterales; family Vibrionaceae; genus Vibrio; species Vibrio caribbeanicus. The sequence goes on from NZ_AEIU01000026.1 coordinate 48,920, forward strand.
GGTGCGAATAGCAACGCCATATTTGTCAAGAAAGCTGCCCACGTCAAACGCGTGTAATTCCCCAAGATTAAAAGCGACGACGCCAGCGCGAACCTCCGGTCCGTAAATATGAACACTCGGTATTGATTGCAATTGCTTGTACAGATAATTCACTAGCATGGTTTCGTACTGATGGATCTGCTCAAAGCCAATATTTAATAGATAGTCTATCGCTTGGCCAAGCCCAATAATTCCGGCTACATTTGGGCTTCCTGCTTCGAAGCGCCAAGGAACTCTGTTATAGCTGGTACCATGCTCTAAATCTACGTTCTGAATCATAGAACCGCCGCCTTCCCAAGGTGGCAGGGTATCCAGTAACGCCTTTTTGCCATATAAAACACCTATACCTGTTGGCCCATACAGTTTGTGACCAGAAAAGACATAAAAGTCGCAATTGAGTGCTTGTACATCAACATGTTGGTGCATGATGGCTTGGGCACCATCAACAAGGACTTTGACACCAAATTGATGAGCCAGCGAGGTGATTTCTTGGATAGGATTGACGGTCCCGAGCACGTTTGAGACATGGGCAATAGCAAGTAGTCGAGTTCTGGAGGTAATAAGGGCGCGCAATTTATCTAGGCACAGAGAACCATCATTTTCTATCTGCCAAACGACGACTTTTATTCCGAGAGTGTGTTCCAGCATTTGCCATGGCACAATATTAGCGTGGTGCTCCATTTCTGAAATGATGATTTCATCACCTTGAGCCAAGTGTTGTTTGCCAAAGGTATTTGCGATCAAGTTAATGCCGTGAGTGGTGCCGTTGACGAAGATGATCTCTTCACGTTGAGAGGCATTGATGAAGGTACATACTTTGTCGCGCACCAATTCCATATGTTCGGTTGCCTGAGCACTTAACGTGTGTATGCCACGATGAACCGCTGCATATTCGTGACGGTAAAATTGGCTGACACTCTCTATTACTGACAATGGCTTTTGCGCACTGGCTGCGCTATCTAAGTAAACAAGTGGGCGGTTATTAACCTCTTGTGTTAACGCCGGAAAATCATCACGCCAAATCGCTGCTTGTTCCATTACCCACTTACCTTACTCATTTTCTGTTTGATTGACTCTAACGCTAATTGACGGATGAAAGGAATATCCACTTCTTCGGCTACTTCTGCTGCAAAGGCCAGTGTTATTAATTGTTCTGCTTGCTCTTTGGCCAGCCCTCTAGTTTGAAGGTAAAAGACTTGCTCTTTATTGAGCGCACCAGTTGTGGTTCCATGGCTGCATTTAACATCATCAGCATAAATTTCGAGCTGAGGTTTGCTGTTTACCTCGCACTCTCGACTGAGCAAGAGATTATGGTTATCCATTTGCCCATCGGTTTTAAGTGCGTTAGGCGCCACTTTTATCATGCCGTTAAATACAGCTTTGCTGCTTTCGCTGGCAATAACCTTGTGAATTTGTCGACTCGTACAATGGCCCTTGTTATGTTCTAAGTAGGTACGGCTGTCGTAAGTCTGGGATTTTCTTGGCAGAGTCAAACTATTGATATCAATATGAGAATTTTCACCGTTGAGTTGACTGCTTGTATGATGTCGAGTCAATTGACCACTAAATAAAAAGGTATGGCTGGCAACCTTCGCATCTCGACCAATAAAAATGTCATTATGGCCAAAATGGAAGTGTGTATCAGACGCAAAACACAGCTTGTAATGATCTAGGCCAGCATTGTCAGCAACGTCCATTACAAGCCTCGACCCTGAGTAATGAGCAGAAGTATCTTGTAAGTTATCGCAAATCAGGTGTTCGATGATTTTAACTTGACTGCCTTGCCCCTGTGTTACGTGAATTTTTTGCTGGCTCATACCGCCATAAGGTCGGGAAACAATATTGAGCAAATATATTGGTTTGGAAACGACGCAGTTCTTCGCTATCTCAATATGGAGGGTTTCTCGAGTACTTGCTTCTGTCATATGCAAAAAGAATTCTGGGTTAATGGGCTTTGGCAAGCGCTGTTTTGCATTCTCGTCGAGCAAAGTTAACCGGTAATGAGGATCATCAATATCACTCAATTCGGAGATGAAGCGACCATTAACAAATACAATTCGACTTGTCTCAGCATCGATAGCGAGTTTATCGATATCCGCTTGGGTTGGGATTGTCTCTGCTTGATGCGAGAAATCAATGTCGCGAAAGTCTGTCAAAGATGTGTATTTCCAGTCCTCATGTTTTGGGGTCGGAAATCCAACTTGTTTGGCTAAATCCCAATGACGCTCTGCATATTCGCTAATCATGTTGGGCTTGGGCATAAACCAGTCTGATGCAATCGATTTATTCTCCTTCAGTAAGCCAGCCATAGCCGTTCTCCTCTAACTCCGCCACCATAGAAAAATCGCCAGATTTGATGATTTTTCCTTGATATAGAACGTGAACAAAGTCGGGTTTGATGTAGTCCAAAATACGCTGATAGTGAGTCACAATGATAAAAGAGCGGGTGCCATCTCTTAGACTGTTGACGCCATTTGATACTTCTTTAAGCGCATCAATATCAAGGCCTGAGTCTGTCTCATCAAGGATACACAATTTCGGGTCTAATACCGCCATTTGTAGGATGTCATTGCGCTTTTTCTCTCCACCAGAAAAGCCGACATTCACAGAACGAGAGAGCAAATCTTCTGGCATATTTAACAGCTCAATTTTTTCTTCGATGAGATCAGCCAGTTCAAATCGTTCAAGTTCAGGCAGGCCTCGATAAGAGCGCACTGCATTAACAGAAGCTTGTAGAAAGAGGTGGTTGCTGACACCCGGTATTTCGACCGGGTATTGAAATGCCAAGAAAACACCTTCTCCAGCGCGCTCATCGGGGTCGAGAGCTAAAAGATCTTTCCCGTTGAGCATTACCTCGCCTTCGGTGATCTCATAGTCTTCTCGCCCAGCAAGAGTGCTGGCTAACGTGCTTTTCCCTGAACCATTAGGGCCCATGATCGCATGAACTTCTCCTGGTTTAATTTCAAGGTCGATACCGTTTAAAATCGGCGTATCATCAATTTGAGCTTTTAAATTTTTAATCGTTAACATTATTTTTATCCCACGCTATGCTCAAGACTAATTGCCAGTAGTTTCTGTGCTTCTACGGCAAATTCTAGCGGTAATTCTGAAAAAACATCCTTACAAAAACCATTGACTATCATTGAGATAGCGTCTTCTTCAGCGATCCCGCGCTGAGAGCAATAAAAGAGTTGGTCTTCGCCAATTTTTGTCGTGGTTGCTTCATGCTCCACTTGCGCCGTGTTATTTCTCACTTCGACATAAGGAAAAGTGTGTGCACCACAATCTGGGCCGATAAGCATTGAGTCACACTGAGTGAAATTTCGAGCATTTTCGGCTGACGGTAAAATCTTTACCAAGCCTCGGTAACTGTTCTCACTACTACCAGCAGACACCCCTTTCGAGATAATGGTTGAGCGAGTGTTTTTGCCGATATGAATCATCTTGGTTCCGGTATCCGCCAATTGCTTACCAGAAGTGAGCGCAATAGAATAAAATTCTCCTATTGAATGATCGCCTTGCAAAATAACGCTAGGGTACTTCCATGTGATCGCTGAACCTGTCTCAGATTGAGTCCAAGACATTTTAGATCCAGAGCCTTTGCATAGTGCTCTTTTGGTTACAAAGTTGAGGATGCCGCCGTTAGTGTCTTTACCTGAGAACCAGTTTTGCACGGTCGAGTATTTGACACAGGCATCTTTGAGAATGATAACTTCGACTACAGCAGCATGGAGTTGATAGTTATCATGAGACGGTGCTGAGCACCCCTCGATGTAGCTGACATAACTGTTTTCATCGGCAATTAGTATGGTTCGCTCAAATTGACCAGTTTTAGCCGCATTGATGCGAAAGTAGGTTGAGAGTTCCATTGGGCATGTCACGCCCTTGGGAATATAGACAAAGGTACCGTCAGACGCGACGGCTGCATTAAGGGCAGCAAAAAAGTTGTCTTCTGGCGGTACCACAGTTCCTAGGTAGGTTTTGACCAGTTCTGGATGATGTTGGATCGCCTCACTAAATGAACAAAAGATGATGCCTTTTTCGGCCAATTTTTCGCTGTAGGTGGTTTTTACCGACACTGAGTCAAAAATAGCATCAACGGCAACGTTGCTCCCTTCTCTTACTGGAACACCAAGTTGGTCAAAGGCCTCTTCGACTTCCTGAGTTAAGAATTCATCGCTCTGCGCTGCTTTGTCACTGTCACACTGGCCGCAAGAGGGGGCGGAATAGTAACTGTAATCCTGATAGTTGAGTGAGGGGTAGTCTGCTTTTAACCAATGGGGCTCTTCCATATTTTGCCAGATATGAAAGGCTTTTAAGCGGAATTCCAACATCCACTCTGGTTCATTTCGTTTCGCTGATATAGCGCGAATGACATCTTCATTCAGCCCTTTTTCAAGCTGATCTGAAGCAATATCACTATAAAAACCTTGTGTATAGCTTTCATCATCAACCCAAGCTTGTACATCGGCTTGAACTTCAATACTACTCTGTTTCATTGTCAATACCACTTGGTGAGTATTCAAATACTCGGTACTCGTTTTCAAACATTAAAACTTTCGCCGCAGCCACAAGCATTCTGGACTTTTGGGTTGCGGTATTCGAACATTTTGTTGAGCCCCTTTGATACATAGTCAACCTCGGTACCATCGAGGTAGGGCATAGCACTGATAGGAACAAATAACTTAGCACCTTGATGTTCAAAGATAAGGTCATCAGCGTTTGGCTTTGCAATGGTAGAGAGTGCGTAAGCATACCCAACACATCCAGAGGGTTTGATTGAAAGTTGCACGCCTAAAAGCTGCGCGTCATTTTCAACCAGCTTACAAATTTGCTGCGCTGCTGCATCTGTGAGTGTTAATCCTTGCCAACTACTGTTGGGATCAAAGCTATCTACGGGGTTATTTGTGGACATGGTTATTTACCTGCCTATCAATTTTTAGGTGAATGATAGTTATTATCATTACCATCTTCAACCACTTTCAATTTATGGGATTAAAGCGTGATGGTGTTTGTGTTGAGAATTTCATGTATTTTCTCACGATAGTTAGCGACCAATTTCTCATTAAAACATAGGGTTACTCTCGATTTTTCAGCGTTAAAGAATATGATTGGCTGGGTATTAATGGCTTAATTGATTAAATTGCAATTTGAGCTTTTGATAATGTAGTATGAGTGCTTCTTGTCTATGTAAATTTATCTATTGGAACAGCAAAATATTTAGATAACTTAATGTTGGAGCATAAGTATCATGGGGTTGTTGAGCCAACTGCTTTCCTATACCGATGAGAGGGTGAATTGAGTACCCCAAATTGCGTATTCAATGTTGGTTATTGAGCACAGTAGACTTTTGTCACGATGGCTTTGTTGGTTCATTATCTAGGGTACCCTCCCTTTACTAAAAAAGCCGCACAAGGCGGCTTTAAATTAAGGGTGTTTTATTGAAACTGTGGCCAGTGATGCAGGTCTTGGCCTAGTGGGCTGCCTGTTGCAAAGTCTCTATAGTATGTGACCCTATCGACAATAGCCAAATCGCTCAAATCCTGGTCAAAAGCAGAGGCTCCGCGGAACATACTTTCTACAGACTTTAGGTCTTCCACCATCCAAGTACTGATATCTTGGTTAAAGCTCGTAGCATCGTAAAACATATATGACATATCCGTCACCATGGGTGCAGCCCAACCTGTGATGGGTTGATTGAACGACGAGGCACCAGAGAACATCCACCTCATATTTTTGACAAACCACACATCCCAGTTGTCAATGTTTTGGTTAAAGGCGGAGGCTCCTTTAAACATCGAAGACATATCTTCTACGCTGGAGGTATCCCAGTCACCGATGGGTTGGTTAAAACTGGTGGCTCCTTCAAACATCCCCTCCATATTCCATACCTTGGAGGTATCCCAGTTGCCGATGGGCTGGTTAAAACTGGTGGCACCTGAAAACATTCGTTTCATACTTGTAACTTTGGAGGTATCCCAGTCACCGATGGGTTGGTTAAAGGCTTCGGCGCCTGAAAACATACCCCACATACTTGTAACCTT
>NZ_AEIU01000025.1 GCF_000165125.1 Vibrio caribbeanicus ATCC BAA-2122
AATTGATATCGTGACTTACATCACAAATTCAAGACCGACTATTCTATTCTCTTAATCGAAAGTGTCAATCACTTTCTTGCTCTTACTCAAGTAAACTTGAGATGACATGATTAAGATTTTAACTTGGTGAAGCTTTCTAGCTACGCCGTGTCAGTGGATGCGCATTATAAGGGGTTTCTTTTGTATGGCAAGAATAAAAGGCATGTTTTTTTATAAAAACAGTTCGTTTGAACAATTAACCAACAACCTTTTATTTATGTCCAGCTTTGCATCAGCTTACCCATAAGATATCCACATTTTTCTGTGGAAAACTAATCATCGGTATCGAAAAAATAAGATATGCGTGACCTTGGATTAAGATATTCTCTAACTTTGTCCGGTAATTTACACGGTAGAATAGCATTAATGATCTTTATGTCCTTTTCGGCAAGGTCAATGATCGGAGCTTGAGTCCTTGGAACTGATGGGTCATAAATAAGAACATTAGGATAAAGAATGTTAGCCGCATTTACTGATATAACTAACCCAACCATCTCATTCGATAATTGAACAACAGTGCCGGGAGGATAAACTCCCATAAATTTGATCAGTAAACTAAGGTTCTCGTTGTTGTAGATGTGCTTGCAACTTTTATACAAGTGAGAGAGCGCAACATAAGGTATTTTTTGTTCGGAGACCACATTACTGTGACATAAATTGTCATAGGCATTAGCAACAGCAACAATTTGCGCAAGTTCATTGATCTCGTCTCCCTTTAACCCATCGGGATATCCGGAGCCATCAATATGTTCATGGTGCTGTGCGATAACAGTACGCGCACTTTCAGGAAACTCTTCAATATTGGCGGCAATCTCGAGACCATATTTAGTATGTAGTTTGAGGTAATTACTTTCAGGCTCTGTCAGTGCTGTTGGCTTGCGTAAAATCGCAGTTGGTACTTTTACTTTTCCAATATCGTGGAAAAGCGAGGCAAAAGCGACTTCTTTTATTTGCTCAGCATCCATCATTTTTGCCTTCGCAACCATCATAGCAATCACAGAAACATTCAATGAATGAAAGTAGATATCTTCGAACTCGCTTTTACCATTCATTAAGTGAAGTGTCACATTATCATCACTTAAAAGATTATCGACGACGTCACTCACAAGCTGCGCTGCTTCTTCTGCGGCTTGTTCAGGTCGGTTACGTATTTTGCTCATTACCGCTCGCATACGCGATAAGGAGCGCTCAAATTCCTTCTCACAACTTATAACTCGACGCCGATAAGCACTAAGTTTTTCAATTCTATCTTGCTTCTCTTGCCACAGCTTTTGCGTTTCTAAATCTACCTCTTGATCAACCTCTTCTTCTTTATCTTTATCTGATTCTTCCTGTACAGGCAGTGGCTGAGTATCACTTTGGCCTGGGTTGATGAAGACGTGTTTGATACCCAGATGACGGATCATGCGAATTTGATCTTCATCTTTGATTTTGAAACTATTAAATAGGAATGGATGCTCATTCCATTTGCAAGGCAACCGAATATGCAGTCCCGGTTGCAACCTGTCTACGGTAATTTTGATGCTTGTCACGAATGATATACAACCTATCTCTTACCAACTAATTAGTAATTTTAGATGATTGTTATGATGGTTCCACTATCAAGTTTATCATCTTTATAAAAGTCCAGTTTCAAACATTAAAACAAGTGGCTCTTGGTATTGTAAAAATCCAGCTTGCCACGCCCCAAAAACTGTTATCGGTTTGGGTAAAACCAAAAACCCAGTCTGCTAAGACTGGGTTTTTATTTATTTGAAACGAAATATTTCTTCGGTTTCCAACATTGTAAGAGAGCGAATTTGCCGCCAGACGTAATAAAAAATCCCGAGCATCATTAGTAAGCTTGGGATTGCAATAACGGGGTAACTATACAATGTCATCTTACCCAGCTCTTCGTTGAATGCAGCGGTTCCAGCTGGACTTGTTACTATCCATGTGGCGAGAAGGTAATTCATCACTGATGAAAAAGCAAAGGTCATAGAAAAAAGATAATTTGAGCGCATCAAGCAATTTTCCAACTCCCCTTCTTTTTTGGACTGAGCGAGCTTTTCTTTAATTAGGGGCATATTGAGCAACGTTGGAGTAAAAATCACTTTTTGCATAAAAGGATATTTTGTAAACGTTGAGCCAAGCACACCGAGTCCAATAAGACCAGGTATCAAGGCTTCCTTCAGTGCTAACCAACGAGTATCGAGTTCAAGTAAACCAATCCCCCCAGTTAAAAAGACACTGATGAATCCTAAAGCAGCAATAAAATTAAATTTCTTGTTGCGAACCAATTCCAGACCACCGTAAGCAATTGGGAACGAGAGTGCGACCACCAAGGCCATTACAGAACCAAGGTATTCATCACCACTCAATTTCATCAGTATAAAAGATGGTAAAAATACATTGAATAAAATTTCGAACAAGGGGTTCGATTTTTTCTGATCCAAAGCTGTCATAACTTCTCTGCTAGCTGGTTTTGTCAAAAAATTAGGTAGGAATTGTTCCCTGACAAATCCAGAATGTAAAGCACTTGTGTGTAGGTGGATGTAACGACATGTGACACGGTACGCGAATTCTTACCTAAGCTTTCTATCTGAAACTGATACGCCACTATACAGCAAAAAGTGCAAATGCTCACCAGGTATAATAAACCGCCCCCTTAAAAGTGCTTTGCTGCTTTTACCAAAGTTTTGCCAGAAACTTAAATATGCTCGCGCCCCTTACAATGCATACTAAAAATGATGATACAGTCGATACATTATAAAGTAATAAGCACTTAAACTAGCGCCTCATATCGTGGTTTGCCCCCCTTCGTTATCATAGCGTGCAGAAGAACTCACTTAAGTATGAGTTTATTTATCCACAATTCATAACCGCTTTGGTTCAAATGTAAGCCATCATTAGTATATTTTGACTTAAGCTGCTCACCTTCACTTACAAACCAATTGAGATCAACAGTTTTGATTGATTTAAGCTCTGCAAGATCATCAATTAATGAATTCAATTGCAGTATAATATCATTATTTCTCGAAATTCCATCAGTGTAGAGAACGTTATAGAGGAGGATTTCACATTGACATAGGGACAGTAAATCAATGATAAAATTTAAGTTAGTAATCACTTCTTCAACCGAAGCATTCCTTCCCAGATCATTAATACCGATCATCAGATGAATCGACTGAATCCCTTGTAAGTCATACTCTAACAAGCGTTCCAGTAACAATTTGCTGGTATCACCAGCAATCGCCCAATTTTCAACGTTATTGGATAGACTTAGATCATGATTTCTCAGGCCTGACATTATACTGTCACCGAGAAATACAACACTGGGATTTTCTGAAGGTACGCGGTGCTTTATTCCTTCATCAATTTTTTTATAAAAATTTTGTTCATTAATCGCGAAACTTTTTAACTTACGTAGCTCGCCATTAAAATAATGAAAATTGAGCCCGTAGGTTAAAAACACAGAAAGAATTAGTAGCTTTTTCATTGTAAGTAATTGTTCAGCTCGGTCATATCAAACTGTTGAAACAGCCATTTCGAACCATAAACAGACAGATGGTCATCATCAGAGTAAAGCAACCTACCATTGTCTGTAAGTAAATTCTTATTGGAAACATAGTCATATGGGTCGATAAATAAGACATTCAAATCCTCTGCTATCAGACGAATTCGATGGTTATAACTTGGGTATTTCTCGGATAGTAATATCGTTTCATTACAATCAAACCCTAGCCTTCTGCAATTGTAAACTCTTGATGGCTGATTCTTCCACAGAGGAGGTTGCCCCAAGACGACCACATTTTTTGTGATTTTCTTTGCCTCTGAAATCAACTGCTCAATGGTCGGCTTGGACTTATCAGAAAGTCCGTCCCACCGGAAAGATAATATAATAACATCCGCCCCATTTTTATTTTCATTATATGAATTTCTTACTGATTTACACTTTTCTGAGTTTGAGTTTAACCCGCAACCTCCTGAAGCATAGAGCTCCATTCTACTGTTGAGCTTATTGGCAAGCATATCGACAAAACTATAATAATGTTCAGCATGACTATTGCCATACAAAATAATTTTTTTGTCAGAACTCAGACCGCCTACACAGCCAAGGTTAACAAGATTGGGACATAGCTCCTTATCTATATGATTAAACGAATATTTTGCTTTAAAGTTATCTCCATCTAAGCGCTGTGGAATTCCTTTACTGGTTATCAATAGCAGTGAAATCATACCGGCAAACATTGATGGAAGGATGAAATAATAAAAACTTGCTTTAAGCTTTGATATTTTTACGTGACGTAATGGCCTTTCCACAAAGTAAAAAGATATTAAGCTAAGAAATAAAATGATGATGACAGAAGTAAATTGTACGATTAGTGGTAGTGAGCCATGATCTAGTTCAGTTACGAAAATGTAGCGAGAAAATGCCAGTACAGGCCAGTGAATAATGTAAAGAGAAAAAGAAACAAGACCAATAGAAACCAGAAGCTTTTGTGATAAAATTTTGGAAGCAAACGAGTCTTTGGATAGAATAAGGATAACAACAGGCAGACAAGCAATAAAACTTATAACTCCGGGAAAAACCATTTTTTTATCAACAAAGATTAATAAAAGAAATAGAGATATAAGCGCCATGTTACTGATAATTTCACTTCTAAAAGGACGAATAACCTTATCAATAAGAGCTATTGCCGTTATTGAGCCAAACAACATCTCTCCCATTCGAGTAATAATCAGATAGTAACTGATCTTTGCATAGTCAGGATTCGCTGACATGGTTTGCGCAACAAAAAAACTCACTAACAGTAAAACTATGAAAAAAGGTATGAGCTTAGTGCGAAAAAACTTTAAAACAAATATGATAATAATGGGAAGAATAAAATAGTACTGTTCTTCGACAGAGAGTGACCAGGTATGCAGTAAAGGCCATTCACCAGAGTTAGCAGAAAAGTAATCACCTGTTCGAAGTGCAAACTGCATATTTGCACCAAAGACCAATACACTTAGTGTTGATACTCCCAACTTATAATACTCATAAGGAAGAAGAATAACATAACCTGAAATTAGTGTGATAAATAGCACAAAAAATAATGCAGGAAGGATTCTCTTAGCTCGTCTAATATAAAAATCTCGATAACTAAAATTATTATTTAACTTTTGCTTATAAATAATGTTTGTTATCAAGTATCCTGAAATTACAAAAAAGAAGTCCACTCCCAAAAAGCCGCCGGTAAGATAGGATTCATCTATATGAAATAAAATCACAGCCAATACAGATATAGCTCTCAACCCATCAATATCTGGTCTATACGTCATCGCACTCATTGTACATCTTCACTCAAAAACTAAACTATCGATATATCACTAGGATATCACTCCAATTGTGCCAAATGTGAGAAACGAAATGCCTTGAACCATACTTATAATCTTGGCGCTCAAGCTAGGTAGGAACTTTTATCAACGAGATGTAGAATTCCAAACAAAAAAGCGTTGTAACTTTCTCGGAGACTATAATATTAAACCATTGACAGTAGTATGAAATTTATTAAATTAACCACCAAAAGTCCCCTAAAGGATAGGTATGTCATGAGAAAAAAAACAATATGAAACTGTAAAAAAATTAGCTTTCAGATTTTTTACAAGAATACTTGTTAGGTTATTATTTATACAAAATTAGTGTGATGTGTGTCTTTTATCGTTAAAAAACCAGATAATCAACCCAATCATTTAAAGGCACTAATGACTATTTCTGTTGTGTTTTATTTTTCAAAAAACAAAAATAAGTAGTTAAAGCTTTATAACTTATGGTACTGAAATAAATAAGCATCATATTTTATATTTCACCTTAAAATTAATTATTTCCATTACACTTTAAACCTATTTTAAATGGATAGTGACTCCACTTTTGAGACGATCTATCAAAAGCAACAAGCCCCTTATGGGCATGTTCTATTAGGTTTTCGCTTCTTTGAAATTTTCTCCGTACATTCATGGTCTTATAAATAGAATTAACCATGAGGAAGATCGAAAATGCAAACACTAGAGAATAACTCAAGATTTGACACTATAGGATACACTCTAGGTGTATTGGGTACGGCTTTAATTTTAGCGTGGATTGGAGTCTATAAATTCACATTAACCGAAGCCAAGCTCATTCAACCATTAGTTGAAAACCACTTCGCCATGGGTTGGCTTTACAAACTCTTCTCTATTCAGATAGTATCTAACCTAATTGGTGCAACCGAAATTGCTGTTGCCATAGCACTTCTTATCGGTATCAAACATCAGAAAATAGCGTACTTTTCTGGTATTGCCGCGACGATTATTTTCATCACAACACTTAGCTTTCTTTTCACAACACCGAACACATGGAAAATCTCTGATGGAGTATTAGTAACTAATTTCTTCTTACTAAAAGACATTCTTTTTCTTGCTGTATCTATCTCAGTAATAGAGCGCAATCGACCAAGAGGTTAAGCAACGAAAGATATGATTTAGAGCCCTGACGTTTATCAAGGCTCTTCCTAAACTATTTAACTAAATACTACCTAAGCTCTTTCTAAAAACAGGAATTAAAAGAGATGCACCATATTCACTCAAATGATCATCATCAAAGTAAACAGGTCGGCCATTTACATCCCCATAACAATAATTATTGTCACAGAAGTTATCCTTAATGCTAATTATTTTTACATTACATTTTGATTTCAAATCTTCCATTAATTTATAAAATAGATCATTTCTCTTTTCATATTCTTCAACTGATATCTTTACTCTAAAGTTCTCATTTCCTTTTAGAATTTCTTTTGCCATGGTTTTAGGAACATGGTGTTTTAGTTCAGGTGTTTGCTCTAATAAGAATAATGGATTGTTTTCCGATAGAGAACATAACGTATTAGTAAATGCTTCATTCATAGCACTTATATAATCATTATCTCTACTAATACTGTTTTTTATCTCAAAGATAAAGTAATCTGGTTTTTCTACTCTATGTTTTAAATCAGGTTCATTTGGACCTAAAATCATTGCCATATATCGATTATCAACAATTATTGGCACATTAGGATACTTTTTTATTTCATTAATGGCATAAGAGACAAAATCACCACAAGAGCTATCTATAACACCTTTTCTTATACTATAGAGACCTTCAATCGTTCTACAAGCCTGCATAGTCCAATCTAATACTTTTCTATTTTCAAGTGATTTTTCAACGCTACGAATAATACTTTGAGCATGACTATCACCGATAACAATAGCGCCTAAGTCTCCACTACCATAAATACATTCAGGAACTTTTCCAGAGCCTACATGGCATTCGTCTCTTCTTGGGTTTTTATTCATTGACTCTTTACTTGCCACCAGCACACTTTCTGGATAATGAGATTCAAACCCTCGAAAAATGAATATAACAGTACCTATAACACCAACAAAAACAGCCATAAATAATGGCTTACAAGTCAGGTAACCATATATTCCACTAAAGTAACTCCTCAGCCTAATACTTTCTACATATCTATTACTTATAAAACCAAGGATTACTGACAGGATGATTCCAGAATATATAAATTTTTCATCTAAAGAAAAATAGTATATCGCAACTACGAGAGGCCAATGCCAAAGGTAAATAGAATATGACCACTTACCTAATAATTGAAATAATCTATTACTAGTTACAATACTATCATTTCTCTGAGCTTGAATTAGCAAGAACGCACCAAAAACAGGAATTACAGCCAAGTATCCCGGCCACAAGCTTTCTTTTGAAATAAAGATATACGATACGATGATTAACGTTAATCCAGCCCATTCAAATACTTTCTTTCTACTCTTTGCTAGTTCTAATGGATAGAGGAATGCGACACCACCAATCATCATTTCCCACGCTCTGCTAAACAATAGGTAGTAAGCAGGGTTAGGCCATTGATAGGTTGCGATGACACTGAAGATAAAACCCAGCACAGTTCCAACCAAAACAGTCACTTTCATCATCTTTAACGACATAAACTGTTTCATAGCAACAAGAACTAATGGATAGATTATGTAGAACTGCCATTCAGCAGATAACGACCAAGTATGTAGAAGCCATTTCTCATGTGAAGCAGCATCAAAATAGCCAGACTCTCTCCAATATATAATATTGGATAAAAAACCCATACTACTGGCTACATGTTTACCTAATGTTTGGTAATCAAGTGGAGTAAGATAGAACCAACCGAACACTAGCAAAAACAAACAAAGAACCGCTAGCGCTGGTATGATCCTATTAGCTCTTGCAACATAGAATTTCAAAATAGAAAAGTTTTCTTGCTCTATCCCTCTGAATATTATTCCTGTCATCAAAAAGCCAGAAATAACAAAGAACACATCAACCCCTGCAAAACCACCGGGCATCCAACTTGGATTAAAATGAAATAGTACGACAGCGATAACAGCTATCGCCCTTAAACCATTTATATCTTTTCTAAACTGCACTAGCCCACAAACCTACTGACAAAATACTTGGTCGCATTTTATACTAATACTAAGACGGGACAAGGTTATCTTTGTCTTACTTATCAGACAGCTAGCGATAATGAACAAACCATTATCCTCAGTAATCGACAAATTAATTTCATCGTCAGCGGATTTTGCGTCAACGATATCTGTCTTGAGTACGCCGAATTTCAAATCATAAACGCCAAATACAACAAAGCCCCGACTTCTGTCGAGGCTCTGTCATAAAATATGGTACCGGTGGGCGGACTGACTGGGCTTGCATCCAAGCCGACACGCTGGATTTCAAATCACAAACGCCAAATACAACAAAGCCCCGACTTTTGTCGAGGCTCTGTCATAAAATATGGTACCGGTGGGCGGACTTGAACCGCCACGCCCGAAGGCAACGGATTTTGAATCCGTCGTGTATACCAATTTCACCACACCGGCATCTTGGGGACTAAGCCCTTTGATGGAATGCATTATACGTATGTATTAACGTGGTGCAAGAGGAAAAGTCTTTATTATTCATCGTTTGCTGATAATTTCACCACAAATTATACCCATACTGAGCAGACTGACACATCTTTCACAATCTGTCGTATTTATTAGTGTGGAAATTGTGAGGTCTGTATCGATAGTCACTTTTCATAAAACTGTAGAACCATTATCCTGATGAAATCCCTCTGTTGCACATGGTATTAACAATGACAATTAACGACCCGTTACCATCGGCTGGCTTATTGAGAAGAATGGGAGCGTTGCTTTACGATGGCCTAATCGTCATAGCCATCGAAATGATAGCAGCTGGGATCATCATCGCTATTCTACACGCTCTCATGGCTGCTGGGTTATTCGCCGTCGGTAACTACACTGATGTCAGTGACTTTCTTACCAATCACCCGATTTGGAGCCCCGTTTATACCTTCTACTTAGCTTCAGTTTGGGTGTATTTCTTCGTTTACTTTTGGACTAAAGCTGGACAAACTTTGGGTATGCGCGCATGGAAACTTCATTTGTGCAGCCAAGATGGTGCTCTCATAACGAAGAAACAAGCACTGATCCGCATTACAGCCTCTTTGTTTGGCTTAGCGAATCTTATCGTTCCTTTACACCCCAAGAAACGGGGTTGGCATGATATGCTCGCGGGGACGCAAGTGGTCGTTTTACCGAAAGCTAACTAACAAAAAAGGAGGCAGGGCCTCCTTTTTATGTTGAGTTCTGCGATTAAGATTACTCGAGATAAGAGAAATAATCTGCTAAAAACTCATCAAAGCTAGGAGCCTCAGCAGCTTCTAATTCTTGTTGAGCTTTCAAAGAGCGAGTGGCTTCCGCTTCCATTTCAGCAGCACTATAGACTTTGAAACTGTGTTTAAGGTGATGCTGACTGTACTCTTTACCCAGCTCACATCCTAGTTTGCCGATACCACCTGAACGTTTGGTGTCGGCGAGCAGGCGTCCTGAAATGGTTTTTTCAGGGTCATCAATCCAAGAGAGGAGTTTATAGCAAACTGATTGGTAGTCTTCTCCTCCAAGCGCTTGGTCCATTTTTTCTGCCACTTGGATAATTTCAATAAACACACGTTTAGCCCAGTCCTGCAGCGAAAGTACCTCCCCGTGACAACCTATCTGTAGAGGTAAACCCACTTTGCGCCCTTGAATGATGACTTTGTTCCAGTTCTCACGCCAACACGCTTGCTCACAATAATCCATAGGTTCGGAGTCAGTCAGTGTCGCCCAAGTAAGAAAGAGGTCCAAAAAGCGAATCTGATCTTCATCAATTCCTATTGCGGAGTATGGATTGACGTCCAAAGAGCGTACCTCGATATACTCAACCCCACCTCTTGACAATGCTTCTGAAGGTTTTTCACCACTGAGCGCAACTCTTTTCGGGCGGATGGGAGCATAAAGCTCATTTTCAATTTGTAAAACGTTAGTATTAAGTTGACGATATTGACCATCAACTTTAACACCAATCGATGCAAATTCATCAGAGGGAGTCCTGATGGCTTGATTTAACCCGTCAAGGTATTCCTCTAAGCTATTAAAGCCTATTTTTAGTGCGCTCTGTGCGCTGTTGGTGTATCCCAAGTCGCTCAAGCGCAATGAAGTGGCTTGGGGGAGATACAAGGTATCACCAATTTTACCAAAAGGCAGATCACTTTCGTTCCCCTTTACAAACGAAGAACAAAGTGCAGGAGAGGCCCCGAAGAAATAAGGAATCAACCAACCAAAACGATAGTAATTCCGAATTAGTGCAAAGTAGCCTTCGGACTTGGTTTTACAACGAAGCTCATCCGTTTGGCTACCATAAAGTTGATCCCAGAATGACTCTGGAAATGAAAAGTTAAAATGTACCCCAGAGATGATCTGCATTAGACTACCATATCGGCGCTTCAGCCCTTCACGGTACAGCGTCTTCATCCTACCCGAGTTAGAATTCCCATATTGGGCTAAATTGATCTGGTCTTCATCACCAACAAAGCATGGCATGGACAAGGGCCACATCTTTTCTTGATACAGCTTGGTTTGAGTAAAATGATGGATGTCTTGCAATTGTGCAGTCAACTCTTCAATGCTTGTTGAAATAGGAGTAATAAACTCCAACAAGGATTCTGAAAAGTCCGTCGTAATCCAGTTGTTTGCATAGGCTGAACCTAGTTCTACTGGATGAGGGGTCGTCGCGAGATGTCCATCTTGGCTGTATCTCAACGTTTCTCGCTCAATGCCGCGAATAAGGCTTTTGAAAACTTCAGGATCTTGTGCGACTTGCCCTAGCCGCTCAGCAAATTGAGTCAAAATGATATCGCCTATGTTTGCAATTTGGATATTACGCCAAATCGTCTCTATCAATTATTAAGAGGCGACTCATATCGCCCCATCAAGATGATTTATGTTATGTGTACTCTACCGGATGATTTCAAGCTCTTCTATCGGAATGTTTAAACTTTCTAACTGTGGTCTTAAGCTTTTTGCATCACCAACAACAATAATCTGATAATCGTTTGGATCAAACCATTTAGCCGCTAATCCATTAAGCTCTGATTTATCAATCGTTTCCACGATCTGGTTTCGTTGCTGCAAATAATCCTCATCTAATCCATAGCTTAAAATACCACTGAGCAAGTTGGCCTTTTGAGAAGGTGTTTCATATTTTAACGCATCCTGCTGACCAATGGCCAAGCGCATAAATTGAATTTCACCATCCGTCATACCCGTTTGTGCGTATTTCTCGAGCTCCTTACGCATTTCAATAATTGATGGAACAGTAGCATTCGCTCTAACTTGAGCAGAAAAGACGATGGCTCCAACTTCGCGGCTCGACGCTAAATAGCCTGTTGCTCCATAGGTGTAGGCTTTATCTTCACGCAAATTTTGGTTTAAACGACTGTTGAAGTTACCCGCCAAATTAAAGTTCGCCAACTCAGTCAAATAACCTTCCCCAGTTGCCTCAAAAGGTAACCCTTTTCGCACCATACGAACAATACTTTGAGGTGCGCCGGGTTTATCAACAAGGTAGATAGTATTTTGTAACTTTTCTTTAACAACCTGAGGGCGTAGCAATGGTGCAGGTTCCCCTTTCCATTGTTCAATAAAGTTCAATTCTTGCTTAACTTGACGTGGGCTTATATCTCCAACGACCACAATTTGCGATCCTTGTGGTGTGTAATGTTTTAGATAAAAATCCTTAACGTCATCAAGTGTCAGACCTTCGACTGACGCTTCAGTACCATCACTAGAGCGTTCATAAACCGTCCCAGAGAAAAGTACTTGGCGAGTTGCTTGAGATGCCATCCAAACGGGCTTTTGATGTTGATAGACGAGACCTTCAAGCATTTGATTTTTGATTCGCACAAAGTCTTCATGGTGAAAAGCAGGCTTAAATAACATTTCCTCGACGATCGATAATGTTTCCTTGAGATTCTTCTCCAAACTAGAAATGGAAATGCTCGTTGTATAATTGCCTGACTCAATAGAAATAACGCTGCCTAATTTATCCAAACGAGCCTGGATTTGCTCAAGACTCGAGTCTTTCGTTGCCTCTTGCATCATCGCTGCTGTGAGATCGGCAAGGCCCTCTTTACCTTTGGCAACATACCTTTCACCAGCCGGCAAATTGATTTCGATTTGCACTGTCGGTGTTTCAACGCTTGCGGTACCAAGGAGTTCTGCACCATTGTCAAAATGAACTCGATAAAGACTCGGCATATGCGCTTTGACACTTGTCGCGACTTTAGGCATAACAGAACGATCAAAGTCGATTGGTGCTTGACGGTACCCTAACTGCGTCTCAGTCGTTGTATCATATTTTGGTAAGGTCCGCTTCGGAGTGCTAAAGGTCGCTGCTCTAACAGCAAGCTCGGTATGTTTCTTAGGAACAACGCTCAAAATCACTTTATTATGCCCATTTATATAAGACTTATACGCGGCCATAATCGAGTCTGGAGTAACCTTAAGTAGTTGATCTAGTTGTTCTTGTATTCGGTCTGGTTTGGAGAAAAACGTCTCATTTGACGCCAACTGAGAGACTTTTCCACTCACACTTTGCAAAGCGAAAACAGATTCTGCTTCAGCCATTCCTTTGATTTGTGCTAGCCTTTCCTTCTCAACCCCATTTGCCTCAAAGTCATTTAATATCTGCATAATTTCGTTGTACAGAGGTTTAAGCGCCGCATTCTTACCTGAAGGTGCCATTGCATAAACATAAAATGTACAAGCCAATTCACCACAATCTTGAAATGCGCCTGCATCAACTGCTTTTTGAGTTTTTACCAACTTTTGATACAGAAGGCTATTTGCACCGTTGCCCAATACATTAGCTAAAGTATCAAGCGAAGTTTGATTCTCAGCACCGGAATATAAAGTCGGCCACCCGATCAACAACATGGGTTGTTGAATACGATCTTCGAGGGTAATGTAACGGTCTTCTGTTAACTTGGCTGGCTGCTTAGGTGCATTATTCACCTCTGGACCTGCAGGAATACTGCCAAAGTACTTGTTGACCCATTTCAGTGTTTGTTGAACGTCAATATCGCCACCTATGGTCAATACGGCATTATTTGGTCCGTACCAACGCAAGAAAAATGCTTTCAGGTCATTAACATTAACTTTGTCTAAGTCTTCAACATAACCTATGGTTTGCCATGAGTATGGATGTCCCTCTGGATACAAAGCCTCACCCATTTTTTCCCACATTAAACCGTAAGGACGGTTATCATAGCGCTGAGCTCTCTCGTTTTTAACCGTGCCACGCTGCACTTCAAACTTTTTCTGGGAGACTGCATCTAGAAGAAACCCCATCCTGTCGGACTCTAACCACAATACTTTTTCTAATTGATTGGCTGGAACCGTTTCATAGTAATTAGTACGATCACGATTTGTAGATCCATTAAGCGTTCCACCTGCTTCAGTAATGATCTTGAAATGCTCTTGATCTCCAACGTGTTCACTCCCTTGGAACATCATATGCTCAAAAAAGTGTGCGAAACCAGATTTACCAATTTCTTCACGCGCAGAGCCAACATGATAAGTAACATCAACATGTACCAAAGGATCAGAGCGATCCGGCGACAAAATAACAGTAAGACCATTATCGAGCTTATATTTAGAATATGGGATGGTTGCTTTACCTTGTTCTGCTTCCTTTTGTTCCACTAAACTCACACCGTGGGGCAGTGATGAGAAAAAAGGAACAGAAGGAAAATTATTCGACGAACAACCATATACAAACAATGAAACAATAGTACCAAGCAGAACTTTTCTCATAACATCCTCTTAGAAAAATCCATAAAATATAGCAGCCAGCAAGCTGTATCTTAAAGCCTTACCGATAAAGATAATTCCCAGACACTGCCAAAAGCGCATTCGCAGCCAACCTGCTGCTAAACATAAAGGATCACCAATAACTGGTAACCAACTAAAAAAAAGCGACCAGTAGCCGTATTTATTCAACCATTTTAGGGCCTTGTTCGCTTGGCTCTCTTTATCCAAACGACTGGGTAAACACCAACCTAGCCCATAATTAGTCATGCCACCTAAGGTATTACCTAGTGTGGCGACCAATACAACAGACAATGGGGTAAATTGCTTAAGATTTAAAACCGCGAGCAGGCCTGCTTCAGACCCACCTGGTAACAAGGTCGCACTCAAGAAGCCACTAAAAAATAACACCCAGAGTGCAGAATCGGAAAACCAAAGTGCGAGAGACTGAAAGGCGTCATTAAAGGCCGCTAACATTGCATGTTCAACAAAATTTTTCCTCTTGTATGCCCTGTCTCTATTTGTTTGTGAGCTTCAGCCACTTTATCCATAGGATAAACTTCTTGAATTTCGGTTTTTAAAAGACCGACACTGACCATATACAACAAAGCATCAAGCTGCTGTGGATTAGGATCTACGACCATACCTGTCGCTTCAAACCCAAGCAAGTGCGCTTTTTCACAAATATGCTCTGCACTTAACGTCGGCACAGTGACAACTTTTGCTCCATCTTTAAGACATTTAAGAGCATCAAGAGCAGCATCACCGCCAATCAAGTCTATCAAAACATCTGCTTCTTCCACACGTTCAGACACTGGAGCAAACTGATAGTTCACTGCGTGCGCTCCTAATGTTGCCATGTAGTCCAAATTGGACTCACTGCATGTGGTAAAGACCTCGACCTTAGCGGCAATAGCAACCTGAATAGCAATATGTCCAACACCACCAGCTCCCGCTAAGATCAAAACTCGTTGGCCTTCTTGTACACCCGCTTTATCAAGCGCTTGAACTGCAGTTTGTCCAGCAAGCGGCAAGGCCGCAGCCGCTTCCATGGTAATTGCATCAGGTACTAAACTCAGAGTGTCTTCTGCAACACAAACGTACTGGCTGTAACCTCCTCCATCGAGAGGAAACCCGATAAAGCCTGCAACAGTATCACCTATCTCAAATCTCTGACATCCGTGTCCAGAGGCGACAATTTTTCCCGAAATATCATAGCCGGGAACCCATGGAAGGTTTCCTTTGTTTTTCGCTGCAGCCCAACCAACCCCAGCTCGTGTTTTAACATCAATAGGGTTAATGCCCGAAAAACAAACTTTTACTAATACTTCTCCTTCCCGAGGTTCAGGAATTGATGCCATTTGAGTCGTCAATACTTCTGGTCCACCGAATTGAGATATGATGATCTGTTTATTTTCCATTTGCGTCACTTCCCTATAAATAAAAAGGATGCAAAAAAGCATCTCTTTGAATATATACTATTTATTACTGATTAGTTAACCAGATAGAGACAAATTCATCTACTTTTTACATAATTATTCAACCCAGGCACTATTGGTCCTCAACTTGAACAATAAAACAGAACTGCTCACAACCTCAATACGTTACCCCGTCTGCTGATTTAGAAAGTATACGCAAGGATTCTGTATTTAAAAATAGAGTAAGTATGAGTATGAAGAGATATGAAACTACAGCGTATTGCCACAATACGTGTAAATATGCCAACCTGCTAAAAATCGAACGTTTAAGTCAATCAAAGAGCCTTGATTAGCTAAGCCCAAAATATTCCACTACAACATCGGATTTACCCTTGCCAATCAAAATAAAGTTGGGAGTCGAAAGGAAATAAAAAAAGCCTTGTCTTTGTATGACAAGGCCTTATGAATATGGCGCGCTCGGAAGGATTCGAACCTTC
>NZ_AEIU01000024.1 GCF_000165125.1 Vibrio caribbeanicus ATCC BAA-2122
ACACTACTCGTGTGGTTGGTTAAAGGCAGTGGCGCCCCCTAAACATCGACGACATATCTTCTACGTTGGAGGTATCCCAGTCACCGATGGGTTGGTTAAAGGCTTCGGCTCCTAAAAACATCTCCCTCATATCCCATACCCCGGAGGTACTCCAGTCACCGATGGGTTGGTTAAAGCTGGTGGCGCCTTTAAACATCCACTTCATATTTTCAACCTTTGAGGTATCCCAGTTACCGATGGGTTGGTTAAAGCTGGTAGCACCTTCAAACATGGCGGCCATTCCTTGGTACCACCTATCAGTGTTGGAACCGACGTTGGAGGTATCCCAGTCACTGATATCGGCATTAAAGTACTCCCTTCCCTTAAAGAGGCCATTCATATTAGTTACATGAGAAGTACAAAAACGGATTTGGCCTTGTTCCAGTTTATCGAGCTGGGCTTGGTCTTTAATGCTTTCATTGTCAACAACCAGATAGGTGTAACCTTGATGGTTGAAGGTGGTGCCGA